>NZ_WMBA01000056.1 GCF_009707865.1 Amycolatopsis pithecellobii | reverse complement strand
GCCACCACCCCGAGCGGAGGCGCTGCGCGCCGCAGTCGCTCCCCTCAACGGACACGCTTCGCGTGACTTGATTAGCCTGGGCGCCGTGACCATTCGGGCGGTGATGTTCGATTTCTCCGGCACGTTGTTCCGGCTGGAGCAGCACGAGAGCTGGCTGGCTCACCTGACGGACGCCGGCGGCGAGCCGCTGGACGTCGAGGCCCAGGCCGAGCTGATGCGCCGGATGACGGCGCCGACCGGCAAGGTCGTGGAGCTGTCCGACGAGTACCAGTACGCCTGGGAGAACCGCGACCTGGACCCGGCACTGCACCGGAAGATCTACCTCGAGGTGCTGCGCCGCTCCGGCGTCCCGAAGCTCGAACAGGCCGAAGCCCTTTACGGCCGGCTCATCGATCCCGACGAGTGGACGCCCTACCCGGACACCGAAGCCGTGCTCAAAAGCTGCGCCGGCAAGGGCCTGAAAGTCGGTGTGCTGAGCAATATCGCCTTCGATATCCGGCCGGCGTTCGCCGATCGCGGGCTCGACCAGTATGTGGACGCGTTCCTGCTGTCGTTCGAGGAAGGCGTGATCAAGCCGGACCCGGCCGTTTTCCGGCTCCTGCTCGACCGGCTCGGACATGCTCCGGAAGAGACCCTGATGGTCGGCGACAGCGCGGAAGCCGACGGCGGGGCGGCGGCACTGGGCTGCCCGTTCGCCCTGGTCGACCCGCTGCCCACGACCGACCGGCCGGACGCGCTGCTCGTCGCGCTGCGCACGCACGGGGTGCTCTAACCGCTCGCCCTGGCAGGCCCCGTACCATTTCGGAGTGGCCCTACACCTATTCGACACCGCGACCAGGAGCGTGCGGGAATTCCATCCCGCTCGTAGTGGGACGGCGTCCATCTACGTGTGTGGGGCGACCGTGCAGGGCATTCCGCATATCGGACACGTCCGCGGCGCATTGAACTATGACGTTCTCCGCCGTTGGCTCGTCCACAATGGACTCGATGTGCTGTTCGTGCGGAACGTCACCGACATCGACGACAAGATCCTCACGAAGGCCGCCGATGCCGGGCGACCGTGGTGGGAATGGGCGTTCACGCATGAGCGTGCGTTCGAGGACGCCTACGAAACCCTCGGCTGCCTCCCGCCGTCGATCGCGCCGCGAGCCACCGGGCACATGCCGCAGATGGTCGAGCTCATGCAGCGGCTCATCGACAGCGGCCACGCCTACACGGCCGGCGGTGACGTCTATTTCGCGGTGAGCACCTTTCCCGAGTACGGCGCGCTGTCGCGGCAGAAGCTCGACGAGGTTCAGCAGGGCGAGTCGCTCGGCGAGGGCAAGCGCGATCCGCGTGACTTCACGTTGTGGAAGCGCGCCAAGCCCGGCGAGCCGTCGTGGCCGACGCCGTGGGGTCCGGGCCGTCCCGGCTGGCATCTCGAGTGCTCGGCCATGGCGACGAACTACCTCGGCGCGGAGTTCGACATCCACGGCGGCGGCGTGGATCTGGTGTTCCCGCATCACGAGAACGAGCGGGCCCAGTCGAACGCGGCCGGTGACCCGTTCGCGCGGTTCTGGTTGCACAACGCGTGGGTGACGCTGTCGGGCGAGAAGATGTCGAAATCGCTGGGCAACACGGTGTCCATCGAGGCGATGCTCAAGAACTACCGCGCCGTGGAGCTGCGGTACTACCTGGTCCAGCCGCATTACCGCTCGACCATCGAATACTCCGACGGCGCGCTGTCCGAAGCCGCGGCCGGGTACCGGCGGATCGAACAGTTCCTACGCCGGGCCGGGTCCGTCGCGCCGGGTGAGATCGCGCCCGGGTTCGCCGCGGCGATGGACGACGATCTCGCGACCCCGGCGGCGATCGCGGTGGTGCACAACGCCGTCCGCGAAGGCAACACGGCGCTGGACGCGCATCAGGACGAGGCGGCTCGCACGATCGCCGGTTCGGTTCGCGCCATGATGGGCGTGCTGGGCCTCGACCCGCTGGACCCGCGATGGGCCGAGGTGGCGGGCGCGGAAACGCCGGGGCGGCAGGCGCTTTCGGATCTCGTCGACGATTTGCTTGGTGAGCGCCAGCGGGCCCGCACGGAGCGCGACTTCGCGCGTGCGGACGCGGTGCGGGATCGGTTGCTCAAGGCCGGAATCACGGTCGAAGACACCCCGGATGGTCCACTGTGGACCGTTAAGGACGCTTAGGAAAAATGCCAGGGAACTCGAAGCGCCGGGGTGCGATGCGCAATCCCGGTACCAAGAAGGGTGCCGTCAAGGGCACGGGCGGGCAGCGCCGCAAGTCACTGGAGGGCAAGGGCCCGACGCCGCGCGCGGAGATGCGGCCGGGTCATCCGGCGCAACGGCGCGCGACGGCGGCGGCGAAGGCCGAGCGGGCGCGGGAAAAGAGGGCCGAGGGCCCGGAGATCATCGCCGGGCGCAACCCCGTGGTCGAGGCGCTGCGCGCGGGCGTGCCGGGCACAACCCTGTACGTGGCGTTGAACATCGACGCCGACGACCGGGTCAACGAGGCCGTACAACTGGCCGCGACCAAGGGTATTTCGGTGCTCGAGGTGCCCCGCGACGAGCTGGACCGCAAGACCAACCGGGCGGTGCACCAGGGCTTGGGCCTGCAGGTCCCGCCGTTCGAGTATGTCCACCCCGACGACCTGCTCGCCGCCGCGCGTAACTCCGGTGAGCCACCGCTGCTGGTCGCGCTCGACGGGGTCACCGACCCGCGGAATCTTGGCGCTGTGGTGCGCTCGGCCGCCGCGTTCGGTGCGCACGGCGTGCTGCTGCCAGGGCGGCGCAGCGCGGGCATGACGGCCGTCGCGTGGCGGACGAGCGCGGGAACGGCGGCGCGGATGCCGATCGGGGTGGCCACGAACCTCACCCGGCAGTTGAAGGCCTGGGCGAACGAGGGACTGATGATCGCGGGTCTGGACGCCGACGGCACCGTCGACATCGACGGGCTGGACCTGGCCGCCGACCCGCTGGTCATCGTGCTGGGCTCGGAAGGGCGCGGTATTTCGCGGCTCGTGCGGGAGACGTGCGACGTGACGGTGTCGATCCCGATGGCCGCCGGTGTCGAGTCGCTGAACGCGTCGGTGGCAGCGGGGGTGTTGCTGGCGGAAGTGGCGCGGCGGCGGCGGATCGCGGGCCGCGTGTAGCGGCGCGTCACTTCTCCCGCGGGCCCGGCTGACGGTCGGTTAAGGTCAGCAGGCTGATCCTGATGGGGGGCCCGCGCACCGATGTCGTTCGTCTCGCCGCTGTTCCTGTGGTACTTCATGCCGGCGTTGCTCGTCGCCGTGCTGGTGCTGCCGCGGACGTGGCGGAACGGGATCATCGCGGTGGCGAGCCTGATCTTCTACGCCAGCGGCGCGGGCGCGTTCTTGTTGCTGCTACTGGCATGCATGGTGGTCAACTTCCTGGTCGGCACCGCGCTCGAACCCGACGAGTGGGGGCAGCCGTCCGCGCGGCGAAGACGCTTGCTCGTCGGCGTGATCTGTTTCGACGTCGCGGTACTGGTCATCTGGAAGTACGCCGGGTTCGCGACGCAGCAGTTCGACTACCTGGCGCGGGTTTTCGGCGGGGACTTCCCGATCGTGCATCTGGCGTTGCCGATCGGGATATCGTTCTTCACGTTCCACCACATCTCGTACGTGGTCGATATCTATCGCGGAGAGCGGCGGGCGCTGCGGAACCCGGTTTCGTTCGTGACCTACATCGCGATGTTCCCGCAGCTGGTTGCCGGGCCGATCGTGCGGTACCGGGAGATCGCGGACCAGTTGCCGCAGGTGCGCTCACACCGGCTGGACGACATCGCGGCGGGCTTCCCGCGGTTCGCTTTGGGGCTGTGCAAGAAAACCATCATCGCCGACTCGCTCAGCCCGATGGTCGAGGCATGTTTCCGCACACCGCCGCAGGACATGACGTTCGGTGTCGCGTGGCTCGGTGCGGTCGGGTACACCTTGCAGTTGTTCTTCGATTTCTCGGGTTATTCCGATATGGCGATCGGGTTGGGCCGAATGCTCGGTTTCCGGTTGCCGGAGAACTTCGCGCGGCCGTATTCGTCGGTGACGGTGACGGAGTTCTGGCGGCGCTGGCACATGTCGTTGTCCCGGTGGTTCCGCGACTACCTCTACATTCCCCTCGGCGGCAACCGGCACGGCGCGGCGAAGACGTACCGGAACTTGTGCGTCGTGTTCGTACTGACCGGACTCTGGCACGGGGCGAACTGGACGTTCTTGGTGTGGGGTTGCTACCACGGGGCGCTGCTGATCATCGAGCGCGCCTTCGGCTGGGACACCACACCGGCGGCGCTGTGGCCGCGGATCGGCCGCCGGGTGCTCACACTCGTGCTCGTCGTGTTCGGCTGGGTGCTGTTCCGCTCCGCCGATCTCACCGGCGCGCTGACCATGATCGGGCACATGTTCCTGCCGGACTTCACCGGCCTGACCGACGTGGTGTCCTCGGCGCTGACCAACCAGCGGCTGGTGGTGCTGCTGCTGGCGTTGCTCGTGGTCGTCCTGCCCGCACATCCGGTGACCGGACCGCTGCTGGAGTCGTCCCGCAGCAAACCGGCCACGAGCCTGCGGATCGGCGTGATGACGGCGGGCCTCGCCTACGCGGCGATCCTCGTGGCGAACGGCACGTTCAGCCCGTTCCTGTATTACCAGTTCTAGTTCCAGCGGAACGGTGTTCACTTCGCTGGCGGGATGACGGGATGTATATAAGGTTTGTCCCATGACCGGTGACTGGAGAACCGAGATCGTCGATCGTGTGCGGGCGCTCATTGTGGAGGCCGAGCCTGAGGTGGTCGAGGAGGCGAAGTGGCGCAAGCCGTCCAATCCGGATGGGGTGCCCACTTTCTCGTATTCGGGTCTGATTTGCACGGTGGAGACCTACAAGGACAAGGTGAAGATCACCTTCGCCAAGGGGGCCTCGCTTGCCGACCCGGGCGGGCTGTTCAACGCGAGCCTCGGCGCCGGGACGCGGCGGGCCATCGACATCCACAACGGTGACGAACTCGACGACGGCGGCTTTGTCGAGCTGGTGCGCGAGGCGAGCGCGCTCAATCGGGTCTGAGCGTCCCCGGCGTCCGTCCGAAATGGACGCCGGGGGCAGAGCTCAGGCGAATCCACTCCGGCAGCACCTTGAGGTTCCCGCTCTCGCCGTAGCGGCCCAGCCAGCCGATGATCACCTGCCCGACGAGCCACGGCGGGATCCACAGCACCGCCTTCCAGTCCAGCGGCAGCCGGTCCGCGGGCTTCGTCGTCACGCGGGCGGCCCCGAACACCGAGGGTGGCCATGATGGCGGCGGTCAGCACCCACGAGAGCAACGACGCGGGACCGGCGCGACCTTCGCCGCCTTCAACGCGCCGAGCAGCCGATCCGTCGGATTGGTAACAAACGGCCCGGCAACGCATTCACAGCGCGCCATCATGGCGAAGTTCACACGGCTAGGAAACAGCGGTATTGTTACAGGTAAGTTTCATTCGATAAGAGCAGTCACTTCGTTAATAAGAGACAAAACCCAGCTCGAGGTCACTTTCTGGGCAACGAAAAGCCGCCTTCTCGTCCAGGACGAAAAGGCGGCTGCGGATAGGGAAATTACGCGGGAACCTTGCCGGATTCCTCCGCGGGAATGAGCTGGGTAAGCGCTTCCTGCAGTGCGGAATGCGTCGCGGTGAGCCGTTCGGTGACTTCTTTCTTGAAGGCGAAGGCCTGCGTGCGATTCTCCTCGGCCTCGGCCAGCTGACGCTCGGCGTCGGACACGAGCACGGCTGCCCGCTCCTCGGCCTCCAGCGTCTGCCGGGAAAGCCGGTTCTCCGTCTCGGACACCTTGCGCGCCAGCGAGTCCTCCGTCTCGCGCACCTTGGTGGCCAGCGAGTCCTCGGTCTCCCTGACCTTGGTGGCCAGTGCCCCCTCGGTGGTCGAGACCTTTTCCGCAAGCGCTTTCTCGGTGGTCGAAACCTTGGTGGCCAGCGCTTCCTCGGCTTCGGAGATCTTGACGGCCAGCTCGTCGTCGGCCTTCTTCTCGGCCTCAGCCCGGCGCTGGTTCGACTCCTCGTCGAGGCGGGCGCGCTCGGCCTCGGCCTCGGCGTTGAGCCGCTCGATCTGGCCGCGAGCGGTGTTCATCAGCTCGTCGTGCTCGTCCTTGAGGCGGGCGGTCAGCGCCTGGTACTCGGCCTCGAGCTCGTTGCGCCGCTCGGCGATGTCGGCCTCACGCTCGGAAACCCACTTGTCGGTGGCCTTGCGGGTGTCGAGGTCGTACTTCTCGGCCTCCGCGCGGATCTGGGCGGCCTGCTCGTCGGCTTGCTGCCGCAGCTCCGCGATTTCCTCTTCGGCCAGTTGCATCATCGAGCGCACGCGCTCGGTCATGGTGGCCGCGCTGTTGGGGTCGCTGGCCATCCGCGAAAGGGCGGTCTTGGTCTCGGCGAGCTCCTGCTGCGCGTAGCTCAGCGCCTTCGTCAGCTCCGCGACCGAGGACATCGCCTCGTCACGGGCTTGCGAGAGCTCCTTGAGTTCCGCCGCGACCTGGTTCAGCCGCTCGTCGACGGGCACCCGGTCATAGCCGCGGAAGACCAGCGGGAAATGCGGGGCACCGAGAGATGGTTCAGTTGACTGGATTGGGGACTGCGCTGGGGGCATGCGGCGACCTTAGTAGGTCCGCAGTTCGGATTCCATACCGCCATTGGAACGCTTTACTCTCGGTCCATCGCGGGTTCACATGCCGCCGACCTGCGCCGCAGGACTGTCCAACTTGGTCATGGCTGGTGAGCCGCATGTTCACAGCTCTACTACCCTTCCGGTAACCGAGGGAGGGAGGCCCGGGGGTGGCACAGGATTTCGCCGCACACTGGCCGCTCTACACCGCGATCCCGTTCATCGCCGCGCTGATCGGCTACGTCACCAAACGTGTCGCGATCGAAATGATGTTCCGCCCGCTGGAGTTCCGCGGCATTCCGCCGCTGCTCGGCTGGCAGGGTGTGGTGCCGAAACACGGCGGCCGGATGGCGGCGATCGCCACCGACCTGCTGACCTCGAACCTGTTGGACCTCAAGGAGATCTTCGCCAGGATCGACCCGGCACGGCTGACGGCCACGATGGAGCAGCCGCTGCTGCGCGCGGTCGACGACATCACCAGGGATGTTCTCGCCGAGTACCAGCCACGGCTGTGGGAAGCGCTTCCCTCGATGGCACGGGAACTGATCGTCAAACAGGTCCAGGCCGGCTCACCGCGATTCGTACGGGAGCTGCTGGCCGATCTGCGGGACAACCTCGACGAGGTTCTCGACGTCAAGCACATGACCGTGCAGCTGCTCACGCGGGACAAAGCATTGCTGGTCCGGCTCATCCGCGAGACGGCCCGGCCGGAAATGGCGTTCATCGCCCGCTGTGGGATCTATTTCGGGTTCGCACTCGGTCTCGTGCAGGCGGTCACCTGGGCGCTCACGAAGAATCCGTGGGTGCTGCCGGTCTTCGGCGGGTGCATCGGGCTGTTCACCGACTGGCTCGCCATCAAACTGATTTTCCGTCCCCGCCGGCCGATTCGGCTGCTGCCGGGGCTGATCGTGCAGGGGAAGTTCCACCGGCGCCAGCGCCAGGTCGCGCGCGACTACGGCGAAGTGATCGCACAGGAAGTGCTCACCACCCCGAACCTGCTCAACGCGGTCCTGCGTGGCCCGCGGGCCGACCAGCTGGTCGCGATGGTGCGGCGAACCGTCGCGAAGGCGGTGGACGAACAGGCCGGGCGGTTGGTGTCGGTGACCATCGGCGCGCAGCGGCTCCAGGAACTGAAGGAGGCCGCGGCGGACCGTGCGCTGGCGCGGTTGCCGGAAACCATCCAGCACGCCGAGGGCTATCTCACCGAGGCGATGGACGTGGCGCACATGGTGGAACAGCGGATGCTCGCGCTGACCCCGGTGCAGTACGAAGGCCTGCTGCGCCCGGCCTTTCGCCAGGAGGAATGGAAGCTCATCGTCGTCGGCGGCGTGATCGGTTTCGTCGTCGGCGAGCTGCAGGTCGTGCTGATGCTGCACTAGACGGACGGCACGGCCACCACATCGGGGACGTTGACCCGGCTCGCGCGGCCACGGCGGTACGCGATCGCCCGGCACACCAGGTAGATGAGGAACGAGATCGCCGTGACGAAAGCGCTTACCGGGACACCGGGGGCGAGCGACAGGATGATGCCGCCCAGCGCGGCGGTCTCCGCGAACAGCACCGCCAGCAGCGTCGCACGCCACGGGCTGGCGGTGATCCGGACCGCGGCGGCGGCAGGTGTCACCATCAGCGCCACCACCAGCAGTGAGCCGACGATCTGCACGCCGAGCGCCGTCGCGACACCGACGAGTACCGCGAACACCAGCGAGAGCAGCCGGGCCGGCACCCCACGGGCAGCGGCCACATGCGGGTCCACGCTCGCGAACAGCAACGGCCGGTAGATCGCCGCGAGCACCAGCAGCACCACGGCCGCCGCGATGATGAGCACGACGACGTTCGTCGTGTCGATCGAAACGATCTGTCCGATGAGGATGCCGAACTTGTTCGACGCACGTCCCGGATAGAACGTCAGCAACAGCACGCCGACGCCGAGCCCGAAGGAGAGGATCACGCCGATCACCGAGTCGCGATCGGACTCCCGCGCACCGAGCAGTCCCAGCAACAATGCCGCGAACACCGAGCCGATGAGTGCGCCGTATTCGACGCCGATGCCCAGCAGCAGCGCCCCCGCCGCGCCGGTGAACGCGAGTTCCGCCGTGCCGTGCACCGCGAACGACATCCGCCGCGTCACGATCAGCGGACCGAGCACCCCGGCGACCAGCCCGAGCACCGCCGCGGCCAGCAGCGCCGTCTGCACGAACGGCTGCGCGAGCAACTGCCCGGTCAACCCGAAATCGAACAGCTTGTCCACTCAGGACACCCGCTCTTCCGTGCCGAGGTGGTGTGGTTCTTCCTCACACACCGCGCTCTGGGTGCCGGCCACGTGGATCTGCCCGCCGACGCGGATCACCTCGACCTTCGTCCGGTACAGCTCGGAAAGCGTCTTCGAGTTCATCACCTCGTCCGGCGTGCCGATCCGGAACCGGCCGTCCACCAAGTACAGCACTCTGTCCACATAGGACAAGATCGGGTTGAGCTCGTGGGTCACGAACAACACCGCGGTATTCGCGTCCCGGCGCCGCTTGTCGATCAGCGCACTCACCGCACGCTGGTGCCCGAGATCCAGCGACAGCAACGGCTCGTCGCACAGCAGCACGTCCGGGTCACCGACGAGCGCCTGCGCGACCCGCAGCCGCTGCTGTTCACCCCCGGAAAGCAGGCCGACCGGCGACTTCGCGTAGGACTGTGCCCCGACCGACTCGATCGCGGCCGCGACCCGGCGGCGCCGCGCCGTCATCCCACGCAGGCCAAGACCCCAGCGGTGCCCGTCGAGACCGAACCCGACAAGGTCCACTCCCCGCAACGTCAGCGCCTCGTGCATCGCGCGCTGCTGTGGCACATAGCCGACCGGCCGGTCACCGGCGATCCGCCACGAGCCCGCCGACAACGGCTGCAACCCCAGCAGCACCTTCAGCAGGCTCGTCTTTCCCGACCCGTTCGGGCCGAGGATCGCGAGGAACTCACCGGGCTCGACGTTCAGGTCCAATCCGGACCACAACGTGCGCCCGGCGAACGCCAGGCTCGCGCCGGAGATCTCGACTGCGGGACTCAAGAGTTCAGTGCTCCCGACAAAGCGTTGACTTCGCTGGTCATCCACGAAATGTAGTCCGTGGTTCCGGCGGGCAGCGTCTCGGTCACGTCCACGACCGGCAAGCCGGCCTTCTTGGCGTTGTCCACCACCTGCCGCGTCACGGGCGTCACCGTCTGCGCATTGTTCACGACGGCGGTGACCTGCTTGCCCTCGATCAGGCTGTTCACTTCGGCGAGTGCCGCGGCCGGCACATCGCTCTCCTCCTCGACGGCCTCGGAGAACTCCCGTGGGGTCGCGTCGGTGACCTTCGCGGTCTCCAGCAGATAGTGCGCGACCGGTTCGGTGGCGATGACCTTCGTGCCCGGTTTCGCGGCACCGGCCTGCTCGGTCTTGGTCTGCAGGTCCGCGACCTTGGCTTTGAACGCGGTGGCGTTGGCAGTGAAAGTCTGCGCGTTGGCGGGGCGCAGCCGGCCCAGCTCCGTCGCGACCTGGTCGGCGACCTTCTCGACGGTCGCGAAGCTGTACCAGACGTGCTCGTTCTCGTCACAGCGAGCTGAGGAACCGATGGCTGCAGTATCACAGGCCACCAGCTTCTTCGCGTTCGACGCCTGGTCGGCGAGCTTCGTGAAGAAGTCGTCGTAGCCGCCACCGTTACCCAAGGTCAGCGCGGCTTTCTGCGCGGCGAGCGCGTCCTGCGGGGTGGTCTCGTAGGAGTGCGGGTCCGCGCCGGGGTCGTGGATGATCGAAGTGACCTGGACCTGGTCACCGCCGACCGCGGCGAGCACGCTGCCCCACACGTCGGTCGAGGCGACCACATCGAGCTTCCCGCCGGTGCCACTGCCACCGGCGGTGTTACCCCCGCCACATCCCGCGAGCACGAATGCCAGTGCGGAGGCGGCGGAAACCAGGCCGAGCAGGCGTGGCGAACGGCTGTCACGAAACACGTGTACTCCCGAAAGTGGCAGGTAGGGGCACCGTCAGTAGTTATTGGAAACGGTTTTCGAGTTCACTTTACGCCATCGAGTGATGATCTTGGTTTCGCGGGTTAAGGGCGGCTGAACGTGGCATGGCGCCGACGGGGCCGCCAGGCAGCCGTGCTCCGACTTCTGGAATCCGATCTGAACCGTTACGGTTTCCTTTCATGGGCCGTCCTATGCGCATGAGGCGACAGGCCACGCTGGCGTCGCTCGCGGCGGAACTCGGCGTGTCCAGGACCACGGTGTCCAACGCCTACAACCGGCCCGACCAGCTCTCACCCGAGCTTCGCCGCCGGGTGCTGGAGACCGCGCGCCGCCTCGGCTATCCCGGTCCGGATCCCGTGGCGCGTTCACTGCGCACCCGCAAGGCGGGAGCCGTCGGGCTCCTCCTCACCGAGAACCTTTCGTACGCGTTCCGTGACCCCGCGGCGATCGGCGTCCTCGAGGGGCTCGCGCTCGCCTGCGAGGACGCGGGCGTCGGGCTGCATCTCGTGCCGGCCAGCCCCGGTCGCGAGGACGTGGCCGCCGTGCACCGCGCCGGCGTCGACGGGTTCGTCGTCTACTCGGTGCCGGACGACGATCCGCACCTTGCCGCCGTGCTGGCCCGGCCGGTGCCCACCGTGATCATCGACCAGCCGCGCATCGACGGGATCGACCGGGTCGGCCCGGACGACGCGACCGCGATCGCCCAGCTCGGCGAGCATCTCGTCGGCCTCGGTCACCGCCAGGTCGGCGTTCTGTGCATGCGCCTTGGCCGTGACCGCAACGACGACTTCGTCCCGCTGGAACGCCAGCGCACCGCACATTTCCACGTGCAGAGGACCAGGCTCGAAGCGCTCGCGACGGCGTTCACGAAGGCCGGGGTCGACTGGGCGACCGTGCCCGTCGTCGAGCGGTTCGACCACACCGTCGACGAAGGCGCCTCCGCCGCCCGCCAGCTGCTGAACGCCTACCCGCAGGTCACCGCACTGATCTGCACCTCGGACATACTCGCCCTCGGCGCGCTGGCCGAAGCGGAACGGCGAGGACTGCGGGTGCCGGCGGATCTCACGGTCACCGGGTTCGACGGTATCGCCGAGGCCGAGCGCGCCGGGTTGACGACCGTCCACCAGCCGGTGCTGGAGAAGGGCCGTGCCGCGGGCAAGCTGCTGCTGTCGGCGGCCGACCACGTCAATCCGCAGATCATCACGCTCGACACCGACCTGCGCATCGGGACGACGTCAGCTCCGCCACGAACGATGGAAGAGCACTGGTTCGGCCCTTAAAGTAGGTTGACCGACGCCAGGAGGAGCCAGATGACCGCGATCGACGAGCTGCTCAGTCGCAACGAACAACTCGAAGACCGGCTGCGGGGTGACCGATCGACCCCCGAACCATCCCTGCACATCGCGATCCTGACCTGCATGGACGCCCGGATCCGGGTGTTCGAGTTGTTCGGGCTGATCCAGGGTGAGGCGCATATTCTGCGCAACGCCGGCGGGGTCGTGACCGACGACGTGATCCGTTCGCTCGCGTTGTCGCAGCGCAAGCTCGGGACGCGCGAGGTGATCATCGTTCAGCACACCAGCTGCGGGCTGTCGATGGTGACCGACGACGAGTTCAAGGACGAGCTGGAACACGACACCGGGCTGCGGCCGACGTGGGCCGTCGAGGCATTCCGCGAGGTGAAGGACAGCGTGCGGACGTCGGTCCAGCGCGCGCGGCGCAGCGATTTCCTGCCGTACAAGGACAATGTGCGCGGATTCGTCTACGACGTGCACACCGGTGAGCTGACCGAGGTCCAGTAGCTAGTCTGGCCGTGTGCCCATCCAAGCCGAAACCCTGATCGACTGGTTCGACCGTACGGCGCGGGATCTGCCGTGGCGTAAGCCGGAATGCACCGGCTGGGGTGTGCTGGTCAGCGAGATCATGCTGCAGCAGACGCCGGTCGTACGAGTGCAGCCGATCTGGGAGGAGTGGCTGGCGCGCTGGCCGGTCCCGTCCGCGCTCGCGGCCGAGAGCCAGGGCGAGGTGCTGCGCGCGTGGGGCAAACTCGGCTACCCGCGCCGCGCGCTGCGCCTGCACGAGGCGGCTTCGGTCATCGCGGGCGAGCACGGTGACGTCGTACCGTCCGATGTGGACACTCTGCTGGCGTTGCCGGGTATCGGCGCGTACACGGCGCGGGCGGTCGCGGCTTTCGCCTACGGTAAGCGGGCGCCGGTGGTGGACACCAACGTGCGGCGGGTCGTCGCGCGGGCGGTGCACGGTGCCGGTGACGCGGGCCCGGCGTCGAACACCCGTGACATGGCGGACGTCGAAGCGCTGCTGCCCGCAGCCGACGCGCCAGCGGCCCGGTTTTCCGCCGCACTGATGGAACTCGGCGCCTTGGTGTGCACCGCGCGTTCGCCGAAATGTGCCGACTGCCCGATCTACGACAGGTGCGCCTGGCAGCGCGCCGGCCGGCCCGAATACGCCGGGCCGGCGAAACCGGTGCAGAAGTTCGCGGGTACCGACCGGCAGATCCGCGGGAAACTCCTGGATGTCCTGCGCGCCACGCCCGAGCCGGTGTGGAAGGACCGGCTGGATGTCGTGTGGCCGGAAGACGCCGGGCGGCGGGATCGGTGCCTGGCGTCGCTGCTCACGGATGGCTTGGTGGAACAGATTCCGGACGGCCGCTTCGCGCTACCGGGAGAGCACCGCGGATAAGAACGCCTCCACCGCGCCGCGGTACTCGTCGGGCGCGTCGCCGTGGACGAAATGCCCGGCGCCCTCCACCACGAGGTGCCGGCCGTCCGGTACCCGCGCCGCCAGTTCCGCCAGTTGACCGGGAGGCATCGCCGTGTGCTGCGCCTCGATCGCCAGCAGCGGACACTTCACGCCGGCCACGAACGACCAGTAGTCCCGCCGGCCCCATTCGGCCGCGATCTCGTACATGGTGTCCAGCTCCGCGATCAAGTGGTAGCCGTCCGCGCGCTCCTCGACGCATTCGGTGTAGTAGTTTCCCGTGCTGCCGAAGAATTCCCGCACATGCGCGAGCGACTGGAACGGCACCGGCCAGGAATCCAAGTACGCCCGCCAATCGTCGACTGTCCGCCCGCGCTGGTCCGGCGCCATCTCCTCCACGACCACCGCGCGCACCATCCCCGGATACGTCGCCGCCGTCGCCCACGCGTGCAGGCCGCCCATCGAATGCCCGATCAGCACCGCCGGCTCGTCGAACGTCCGCAAGACCGCGGCCACATCCTCGACGAACTGTTCCGTCGTCCACGGTCCGGTCTTCGGCGCCCGCCCGTGCCCGCGCGCGTCGAGACCGACAACGCGCCCGTAGCGAGTCAGCCACTGCGCGGCCGGCCACCACGTTCGCGCGCGTCCCATCAACCCGTGCAGCAGCACGATCGGCTGCCCTTGGCCGCCGAAGTCCACAACGCTCATCCCGACAGTCTAGGTAGGGTGGATCCCATGGCAGTCGTCAAGATCAACGCAATCGAGGTTCCCGAGGGCGCCGGCCCCGAGCTGGAGAAGCGCTTCGCGAACCGCAAGCACGCGGTGGACAACCAGCCCGGTTTCCTCGGCTTCGAGCTGCTGCGCCCGGTCGCCGGCGAGAACCGCTACTTCGTGTACACGAAGTGGGAGTCCGAGCAGGCGTATAAGGCATGGGCCGAGGGCCCGGCGCGCGAGGCGCACGGCGGCGAGCGCGCCCGGCCGGTGTCCACCGGCGCGAACCTGCTGGAGTTCGAGGTCGTTTCCCTGGATGCCGACTAACGAGGAGCTGGGCCGGGCGGCCCGGCTGATCGCCGGTGCGGACGCACTGCTCGTCTGCGCCGGCGCCGGGATGGGTGTCGATTCCGGGCTGCCCGATTTCCGTGGTGACGAAGGGTTCTGGCGGGCCTACCCGCCCTATGCGCGGCTCGGGCTGCAGTTCGTGGAACTGGCCGATCCACGGCATTTCGCCGAAGATCCGGCGCTGGCTTGGGGTTTCTACGGTCACCGCCTCCAGCTGTACCGGGAAACCGTGCCACATCAGGGTTTCGCGCTCCTTCGCAAATGGAGCGAGGCGAAGCCGGGCGGTGTCGTGGTTTTCACGTCCAATGTGGACGGTCAGTTCCAGCAGGCCGGTTTCCCGCTCGTCGCCGAGATACACGGCTCGATCCATCACCTGCAGTGCAGCCATCCGTGCGGCACCGGCATCTGGCCTGCCACGGATTTCGCACCCCGGATCGACGAGGACTCGATGCGGGCCACCGGGCCACTGCCGCAATGCCCGGCCTGCGGGCGCCTGGCGCGACCGAACATCCTGATGTTCGGCGATTTCGACTGGGTCTCCACGCGCAGCGACGATCAGCGGCGTGCGGTGCACGAGTGGCGCCGCCGGTATCCGAACCTCGTCGTCATAGAGCTCGGTGCCGGTACGGCGGTGCCCACAGTGCGGCGCTACGCCGAGCTCGCCAGCGCCGGCACCGGCGCGCTGATCCGGATCAACCCGCGCGAGCCACAGATCCGGCACAATCGCGGGATTTCCTTGGCGGGCGGCGCCTTGGACACGCTCACCACCCTCGACGCACTGCTCACGGCAGGGTGAGCTCGGCCAGCACCGCCTTGTGGTCGGAACCGGGGACGTCCAGCACCCGATAGTGCTCGACCGCGACCCGCGGGTCCACGAGCACGTGGTCGATCGTGACCGGCGGTGGGAAGAACCGGGATGGCCAGGTGGAGGTGAACGCCTCGCCCCGGCTGAGCGCCGCGTCGGTATACCCGGCGCCGAGCAGATCGCGGAACGTCGCGTGATCGACCGTGGCGTTGAAGTCCCCGGCGAGAATCCGCACCGGGCCATGACTGTCCGGCCCAGGCAGCCCGGCCACCTCCTTCTTCCACTCCGCCGCGTCCGTCGTCGGCGGGATCGGATGCACCGCGACGATCTCGATCGAGGTGCCGCCGAGGTCGACCCGGGCACTCGGCTGTTCCATCCGCGACGGGCCGGCCAGCGACAATTCCGTCAGCGGGTAACGCGACACGATGCCCGAACCCGCACCGCCGTACTGCGGTTTGAGCACCCGGTACGGCAGCGTCTCGAACAGCCCGGCGCGCTCGAACTCGCGCACCTCGCGTGGCGTCAGTTCCAGCAGGTTCAGCACATCGATCTGGTTTTCGCGGACCAGCCGCACGATGGTGTCGACATCCGCGTGGCCGAGGTACTGGTTCGACGACATCACACGCAGGGCAGCGCCGTGCGCCGGCGGCTGGGTGGCCGCGATCGCGCGCGGCACCTGCATCGCGACCAGCGCGAGCGCGACCGCGAGCACGATCCCGCCGATCCACCAGTGTCGCAGCCCCAGTGACACCCCGCCGAGCATCAGCCCGCCCACCGCCCAGTACGGGGTGAGCGCGAGCAGCGCCGCGGTCAGCCGGTTGCCGTCCACGCCGATCACCCGCATCGCGGCGATCTCCAGGAACGCCAAGGCGAGCACGAGAAGCGCGATCATCCCGAGGTTCCGGCGGTAGGACGAACTCGCTCGCGGTGGGGCCGGAGCCTCTGCGGTGTGCACACAGTCTGTTGTACGCGAAACTTGTCAGCCCGCTGTCAGCAGCTGCCAGCGCGCTGTGCGCCGCCTGCCAGCCGGTCCCGGCATCTTGATCCCGTGCGACGACCAAGGAGGATGAGATGTCGCTGGCGATCCAGGCGGAAGGCCTGGTCAAACGTTTCGGGGAAACGGTCGCGCTGAACGGGGTGGATCTGCGGGTGCCGACCGGGAAGGTGGTGGGTGTGCTCGGGCCGAACGGCGCAGGCAAGACAACGGCCGTCCGGATCCTGGCCACGCTGCTGCAACCGGACAGCGGGCACGCGACCGTCGGCGGGTATGACGTGGTGCGTGACCCGGTGCGTGTGCGCTCACTGATCGGGCTGACGGGCCAGTACGCGTCGGTGGACGAAGATCTTTCGGGCACCGAGAACCTCGTGCTGCTCGGGCGGTTGCTCGGGCTGGCCAAGCCGGACGCGAAGGCGCGGGCCGCCGCGTTGCTGGAGCAGTTCGAGCTGACCGAGGCTGCGGGCCGCGCGGCCAAGACTTACTCGGGCGGGATGCGGCGACGGCTGGACCTCGCCGCCAGTCTCGTCGGCCGCCCGCAGGTGCTGTACCTCGACGAGCCGACCACGGGGCTGGACCCCCACGCGCGTAACGAAGTCTGGGCTGTCGTGCGGCGGCTGGTCGCCGACGGGGCGACCGTGCTGCTGACCACGCAGTACCTCGACGAGGCTGATCAGCTGGCCGACTCCATCACCGTCATCGACCACGGCCGCGTAGTCGCCGAGGGCCGCGCGGACGAGCTCAAGCGGCGAGTCGGCGGGCAGACGATGCTGGTGCGGCCGACCGCACTGTCCGATATGGACATCGTCGAGCGCATTCTGGCCGATCTCACCGGGGTCATCCCGGCGCGCGACGACGACACCGGGCTGCTCACCGCACCCGTGTCCGATCCCGTTCTTCTGTCCACAATGGTCCGTAAGCTCGACGAGGCCGGCATCACCGCCGACGAGCTTGCACTGCGGCTCCCGAGCCTGGACGAAGTTTTCCTTGCCCTCACTGGGAAACCCGCCGAGGAGTTGGTGGTATGACCGCCGCGGTGCTCGCACCGCCTCGCCACATCAGCCCGGCGAAGGCGCTGCAACACGGACTTTCCCTTGCCTGGCGGGGGATTCTCAAGATCCGCAAGAACCCCGAACAGCTGATCGACGTCACGATCCAGCCGATCCTGTTCCTCGTCATGTTCGTCTACCTCTTCGGCGGTGCGATCTCCGGCAGCACCGGCGCCTACCTGCAGAACCTGACCCCGGGCCTGCTGGTGCAGAACACGATCATGGCCAGCCTGTCCGCGGGCGTGGCGCTCAACACCGATGTCAGCAAAGGTGTGTTCGACCGGTTCCGCAGCATGCCGATCGCGCGGTCCGCCCCGCTCGTGGGCGCAGTGCTCGCCGATGTCGTGCGTTACCTCGTCGCGATCGCGGTGCTGCTGGTCATGGCGACGATCATGGGCTTCCGCATTCACACCAACCCGCTCGCCGTGCTCGGCGCGGTCGCACTGATGGTGGTGGCGGGCCTGTGTTTGTGCTGGATCGCGGTGTTCGTCGGGATGCTCGTCCAGAATCCGGGTTCGGTGCAGGGCATCATGATCGCGTTCGTCTTCCCGCTCACCTTCGGCAGCAACGTGTTCGTGCCGAGCCAGACGATGCCTGGCTGGCTGCACGCGTGGTCCGATATCAGCCCGGTGAGCCTGCTCGCCGACGCGATGCGTGGCCTGCTGGTCGGCGGCGACGTCACCGGTCCGCTGCTGGGTGGGCTGGCCTGGCTGGCCGGTGTGGTGCTGGTGTTCTTCCCGCTCGCGATGCGCGCTTACCGGCGCCGCGTCGGCTGAGCTATCCCCGGGGGAACGAACAGCCGGCCTTCGCTCAGGAGGCCGGCTGTTCGGGTAACCCGAATTCGGCCCGCAGACCGGCGGTCGCCGCATCCTTGGCGAGTTCCGCGCCAGATCGGTAAGCGCTTTCAAATTCGGCGTCGCCGATTCGTTCTTTGATCTCCGCGATGAGCGTGGCGAGTTCCGGGTCGCCTTCGTCGAAGGCACCGCGGAGCGCCTTGCTGACCCCGAGCAGCCACGCCGCCCGCTCGTGGTCGCCCTCGGCGCCCAGCAGCAGGGCCGCGACCTGTGCGGCACTCGCGACGTCGGGCATGTCCCGCCTGGCGGTCGACGACTGGATCGCCGTCCGCAGGCACTCGCGAGCCACAGCCGGTTCGCCCTCGGAGACCGCGAGCGCCGAACGGAACAGCGCGACCCACTCGTCGGCCATCGTCATCGGGAACGGCAACCGGTCCGCCACCGAGATCAGCCAGTCCAGCTCCCGATGCGCCTGCTCGAAATGTCCGGCACGGCGGGCGAGATCGATCAACGTGAACCGGGCGATGGCGCGGTACTCCAGCCGCCCGCTGCGTTCCGCGACGGCCAGTGCCTCGTCCATGTCCCGCCACGCACCGGTCCAGTCCCCCG
Organism: Amycolatopsis pithecellobii; assembly: GCF_009707865.1. Taxonomy (GTDB): domain Bacteria; phylum Actinomycetota; class Actinomycetes; order Mycobacteriales; family Pseudonocardiaceae; genus Amycolatopsis_E; species Amycolatopsis_E pithecellobii. Next base: position 36,030 of record NZ_WMBA01000056.1, on the reverse strand, counting down.
CGCGCATCCGCTCCGCCGCGAGGCTCGTCAGCTGCTGCACCGTGTCGTCGGCCGAACGCAACTCACGTGCCAGTTCCAGTCCCTGCAGGTGACCGGCGATGGCCTCGTCGTACCGGCCGCGCAGGGAAACCGCGTTGGCCCGCATCGCGAGGGTCATCGCCATTCCCCACCTGTCGCCGACCTGCCGGAACCCCGCCAGCGCCGCGTCGCGCGCCCTTTCGCTGCCGTCGAGATCGCCCGCACCGTCAAGAATGAAGCCCTGCACCCAGTGCGCGCAGGAACGTATCCACACGTCGTCACCGGCCAGCGCGCGGCGCACCTGGACGTCGGCCAGCTCCGGGTCACCGGCGAGAAAAGCGACCATGGGCAGGGCCAGCGCCAGCGGCGCGTAAAGCTCCGTCGCGTTGGTGCGCACGCAGTCGTCGATCAGTTCACGCAGGTTCGACATCGGTCCGGTGACCGGCGCGGCCTGGAAAAGCGCGTACAGCACGGAAAACGCCGCGTAGAGACCTTCCGGGATCCGGCCCGGGAACCGCAGCACGTCGCGGTAGAACTCCAGCGGCTGGTCCTGGTATCCGCGGATCACCCAGTACCACGTCAGCGCCGTGACGAGCCGGGCGGACAGCAGCGCGTCTTCCGCTTTCACCGCCCGGCGCAGCGCGGTGACCATGTTGTCGTGCTCGGCCTCGAAGATCGCGATCGCCGGTAATTGCTCGCCCGTGCGCAGTAACGGGTCGTTTTCTTCGGCCACCCGCAGGTAATGTTCGGCGAACCGGCCGGTGATCAGCTCACGTTCGCCTGCCTCGTCGAGCCGTTCCTCCCCATAGACCCGGATGGTTTCCAGCATCCGGTAGCGCGTACCGACCATGTCCACAATGGACTTATCGGTGAGCGAACCCAGTACGTACAGCACATCCTCGGCCGGCAGCAGATCGTCCGCGCAGATCTCCTCGATCGAGGAAACCGTTGCCCCACCGGGAAAAACCGACAGGCGCCTCGCCAGCACCCGTTCCGGTTTCTCCAGCAGGTCCCAGCTCCACTCGACGACCGCGCGCAGGGTGCGCTGACGCGGCAGCGCGACCCGGCTGCCGGAGGTGAGCAACCGGAACCGGTCGTCGAGCCGCTGCACGATCTGCTCCGCGCTCATGGACCGCAGGCGAGCCGCGGCAAGCTCCAGAGCGAGCGGCATTCCGTCCAGCCGGCGGCAGATCTCGCGGACCGGTTCGGAGGTGACCTCATCGAGCACGAAGCCGGGACGCACCGCCGCCGCCCGCTCGGCGAACAACCGCATCGCTTCCGGGGCATCGAGCGGGCCGAGCGGGCACAGCAGCTCGCCCGTGATCGCGAGCGCCTCGCGACTGGTGGCGAGGATGCTCAGATTCGGCAACCTGGTGAGCAGTTCGTGGGCGAGCTCGGCGGCGGCCTCCACCAAGTGCTCGCAGTTGTCGAGCACCAGCAGGCCTTCGCTGCTGCCGATGAGTTCGGTGATCCGGTCGAGCGCGTCAGCAGGCTGCGACAGGGCCGGACTGTTGAGGCGCATGTCGAGCGAGCCGAGCGTGGCAAGGACCGCGCCGGTCACGTCGCCGGCATCGCGGACGGAGGCGAGCGCGACGAACCACACGCGCCCCAGCTCGTGGCATGGATGCCGGACGGCGGCTTCGGTCGCCAGCCTGGTCTTGCCGGCGCCGCCGGGTCCGGCGAGGGTGACCAGTCGTGCCACCTCGAGTGAGCGGGCCAGCAGGTCCATTTCCCGCTCGCGGCCGACGAAACTGGTGAGCCGGACCGGCAGGTGATCGGGACGGGGCTTGGCTTGCTCGCCACGCAGGACGGCGAGCTGGGCCTGCTGCAGTTCCGCCGAGGGATCGACGCCGAGCTCGTCGGCGAGCGTGGCGCGGACGTGCTCGTACACGGCGAGTGCGTCGGTCTGGCGCCCGGCGGCGTAGAGCGCGCGGATGCGTAGCGCGGCAAGCCTTTCACGCAACGGGTTTTCCGCCCCCGAGGTTTCGAGATCAGCGAGGACGTCCGTGTGGCGGCCGAGTTCGAGCTCGGCTGTGAAGCGGTCCTCCATCGCCGCGAGCCGTAGCTCGGCGAGACGCGCGGCGGGCGGCTGCGCGAACGGGGCGTCGAGGACATCGGAAAGAGCCTCGCCGCGCCAAAGCGCAAGGGCGTCACCGAGCACCGCCGCGGCTTCGGCATGCCGCCCCGCGGCGAGGGCCTGCCTGCCGCGCGCGGCCAATTCCTCGAACTGGTGCGCGTCGACTTCCTCGACTTTCAACAGGTAGCCGCCACTCGCCGACGCGAGCCGGGCCCCGTCACCCAGCGCGCGACGCAAGCGGGAAACCAGCGACTGCAAGGCGTTCGCGGCGTCCGACGGCGGATCAGTGCCCCAGAGCCCGTCAATCAGGGATTCGGCCGTGACCGCCCGATTCGCGTCGAGCGCGAGCCGAGCGAGAAGCATGCGCAACCGGGCACCGCCGATATCAATCGGCGTGCCATCGTCCGCCCGTGCACCCACGGGACCGAGCACGCATACCCGCACCAAACAAGCTTCCCAGATTTCAGAAACAACGAAGCGCCCCCGCACAAAGCAGGGGCGCTTCGCTTCTGGTGAAACTCAGTCTTCCGTCTCGTGGCGGTCGTTCGCGGCGCCGATGGACACGGGCGGGGCGTCCGGCACCTCGAGCGGCTTGGCCTCGCCGCGGAAGGTGAAGTGCGCCTTGTCGTCCTTGTCCTCGGGGTTCCCGCTCCAGCCCTCGACATCGACGATGACGATCTGGCCCGGCTGCACCTCGCCGAACAGGATCTTCTCGGACAGCTGGTCCTCGATCTCCCGCTGGATGGTCCGGCGCAGCGGACGGGCACCGAGCACCGGGTCGAAGCCGCGCTTGGCGAGCAGCGCCTTCGCCTTGTCGGTGAGCTCGAGAGCCATGTCCTTGGCCTTGAGCTGGGTCTCCACCCGCGTCGCCATCAGGTCCACCATCTCGATGATCTGCTCCTGCGTGAGCTGGTGGAAGACGATGATGTCGTCGATACGGTTGAGGAACTCCGGCCGGAAGTGCTTCTTCATCTCCTCGTTGACCTTTTGCTTCATCTTGTCGTAGCGGTTCGCCTGGTCGCTACCGGAAGAGAAGCCGAGGCTCACGGACTTGGAGATGTCCTGCGTGCCCAGGTTCGAGGTGAAGATCAGCACCGTGTTCTTGAAGTCGACCGTGCGGCCCTGACCGTCGGTGAGGCGACCGTCCTCCAGCACCTGCAGCAAGGTGTTGTAGATCTCCTGGTGCGCCTTCTCGATTTCGTCGAACAGCACCACCGAGAACGGCTTCCGCCGGACCTTTTCGGTGAGCTGGCCACCCTCCTCGTAACCCACGTACCCGGGAGGGGCACCGAAGAGCCGCGAGGCGGTGTAGCGGTCGTGGAACTCGCCCATGTCGATCTGGATGAGCGCGTCGTCCTCGCCGAACAGGAACGCCGCCAGCGCCTTGGACAGCTCGGTCTTACCGACACCGGACGGGCCGGCGAAGATGAACGAACCGGACGGGCGCTTCGGGTCCTTGAGGCCGGCGCGGGTGCGGCGGATGGCCTGCGAGACCGCCTTGACGGCGTCCTCCTGGCCGATGATCCGCTTGTGCAGCTCGTCCTCCATGCGGAGCAGACGCGTGGTCTCCTCCTCGGTGAGCTTGAACACCGGGATACCGGTCCAGTTGGCCAGGACTTCGGCGATCTGCTCGTCGTCGACCTCCGCGACGACGTCCAGGTCACCGTCCTTCCACTGCTTCTCCCGCTCGGACTTCTGACCCAGCAGGGTCTTCTCCTCGTCCCGCAGGCGCGCGGCACGCTCGAAGTCCTGCGCGTCGATCGCGGACTCCTTGTCCCGGCGGACGGCGGCGATCTTCTCGTCAAACTCGCGCAGGTCCGGCGGAGCCGTCATGCGACGGATACGCATGCGGGCACCGGCCTCGTCGATCAGGTCGATCGCCTTGTCCGGCAGGAACCGGTCGTTGATGTAGCGGTCGGCCAGCGTGGCCGCGGCGACCAGCGCGGAGTCGGTGATCGACACCCGGTGGTGCGCCTCGTAGCGGTCCCGCAGGCCCTTGAGGATTTCGATGGTGTGCTCGAGCGAGGGCTCGCCGACCTGGATCGGCTGGAAACGACGCTCCAGCGCGGCGTCCTTCTCGATGTACTTGCGGTACTCCTCGAGCGTGGTGGCGCCGATGGTCTGCAGCTCACCGCGGGCGAGCATCGGCTTGAGGATCGACGCCGCGTCGATCGCACCCTCGGCGGCACCCGCGCCGACGAGCGTGTGCAGCTCGTCGATGAACAGGATGATGTCGCCCCGGGTCTTGATCTCCTTGAGCACCTTCTTGAGCCGCTCTTCGAAGTCACCGCGGTAGCGCGAACCGGCGACCAGCGAACCGAGGTCAAGCGTGTAGAGCTGCTTGTCCTTCAACGTCTCCGGGACCTCGCCCTTGACGATGTTCTGGGCAAGGCCCTCGACGACCGCGGTCTTGCCGACGCCGGGCTCGCCGATCAGCACGGGGTTGTTCTTGGTGCGGCGCGAAAGCACCTGCATGACCCGCTCGATCTCCTTGCTGCGCCCGATGACCGGGTCGAGCTTGCCCTCGCGGGCGGAGACCGTCAGGTTGCGACCGAACTGGTCGAGCACCAGCGACGAGGACGGCGTGCCCTCGCCACGGCCGGCACCGGCCTCGGCCGGCTCCTTGCCCTGGTAGCCGGACAGCAGCTGCAGCACCTGCTGGCGCACGCGGTTGAGATCCGCGCCGAGCTTGACGAGCACCTGCGCGGCCACGCCCTCGCCCTCGCGGATCAGCCCGAGCAGGATGTGCTCCGTGCCGATGTAGTTGTGCCCGAGCTGCAGCGCCTCGCGCAGCGACAGCTCGAGTACCTTCTTGGCCCGCGGGGTGAAGGGGATGTGCCCGCTCGGAGCCTGCTGGCCCTGGCCGATGATCTCCTCGACCTGCTGGCGGACGCCCTCCAGCGCGATGCCCAACGATTCGAGCGCCTTGGCGGCGACACCCTCACCCTCGTGGATCAAACCCAGGAGGATGTGCTCGGTGCCGATGTAGTTGTGGTTGAGCATCCTGGCTTCTTCCTGAGCCAGGACGACCACCCGCCTCGCGCGGTCGGTGAACCTCTCGAACATTCCCACTCCCTCGACTGCTGCGCCGGCGGTGAGTCTCCATCATCGCGATGGATTCAGCACCGTGAGTCCACTGTAGTAGCCAACGTCGCACGCCGGACTACCACTAGGGCGGATTAGGTCACAGAAGCCAGCCCGGCAACCTCTGCCGGCTCGCGTGTTCTTGCTGGTAGCTGACACACGAGTCAACGTGCGCCCTGCCGTGAGGATTCCACGGGGCATGTTTGTCCGCTGACCGCGAACACACCCAGGTGGCGCGCCGGCCGACCATCGATAAGGTTAGGCGTACCTAACACCCGAGTGGAGCAGTGGGAGGTCGTCATCGACACGGTGCGGGGGCACGCGGCCGTCGCCGGACTCGCCGCGTCGGTCACCAAGATCGCGCCACGGCAGCGGCGGGTGGAGTTCCGTGCCGACCTGCCCACCGGCGAAGACTGGCTCCGGTGCGCGGACCTACTGGCCGACCCGGCCCGCTTTGCGCAGTGGCGCGAACGGCTCGCCGGATGGTTGCGCGAGCAGTTCGGCGAAGCACCCGCCCGGACCACCGCCGGTTACGTAATGTCGTGGTACCTGCACGTGCCGGCATACGCCGCGGCATTGCTGTGGCATCACGAGCGACGGGTACCGCTGCTGCGCCCGGACGAACTCGCCTTCCGGCTCGGTGACGGCCGGCCGCACCCGGCGGGAATCGCCGTACTGGGTAGCGATTTCCACTGCCTGCCCGACGATCCGGCGGCGGGCCGCCCGGAAGCGACGGTCGTGGCCGGCGAGCGGGCACTCGCGGCGGCCTTGCGGAGCCGTTATGTCGCGCACGCGGCCAGATTCGTCCGCGCCTATAGCGCCGTCAGCGGACTCGGCCGCCGCATGCTCTGGGCGGCCGCGACCGACGCGCTGGAGAACTCGTTGTGGTGGGCCGGTAGGCAAGGCGGAGACGAAGGCGCCGGAGTCGCCGATGCCGCGCTGGTACTCGACGCCCGCTACGCACCTCTTACTTCCGCTTCCGCGTTGCGGCTGGACGGAGATCAGGGCTGGACCCGGCCACGGGACAGCTGCTGCTTCTCATATCTTCTGCCCGATGAGGCCGAATGCGCCGAATGTCCGCGCATCCGCCGCCTCCGGTGACGTTCGACACCACCACAAGATCCGATTCCGGAGGCCACCCCGTGGATTTCGTATCGCGAAAAGTTCCGGTAGCGGAACAATGGTTTGACCGAATGGATCAGACGTCCGGCCCGATACCCGAAAACCGCTGATCGATACCCCGGTGTGCAACTTGCAATACGCGTTCGGTCCACCGGAATAACAGAACGTAGTTCAACGATCCCCAGATCCGAACAGGGCCGCCGGGAACGAATCCCAGCGGCCCTGTTCGCGCGGTACTTACCCAGACGCGTCAGTTCTTCTTGTGGTAGGCCTCGACGACCTCGGACGGGATACGCCCACGGTCGGAAACCTGGAAGCCGTTCTTCCGCGCCCATGCGCGAATCGCCTGGTTCTGTTCGCGATCAACCGAAGCGGAGCTGGCGGCGGGCTTGGTGGACGGACGGCCACCGGCGCGCTTACGGCCACCGGAGCGGCGCGCGTGCTCGACATACTGCGCGAGTGCGTCCCGCAGTTCTTCGGCATTTTCGCTGGAGAGGTCGATCTGGTAGTTGATCCCATCCAAACCGAACTCGACGGTCTCGTCCGCCTCGGTACCGTCAAGGTCGTCCACGAGAGAGACCAGCACCTTCTGTGCCATCAGTTTCCTCCTGTTTTGAACTAGCCTCAAATGTCTGGGTAGACCGAGAGCCCCGGTCAGAAGCCATTGACTACGACATTAATACAGGTAATCAGGGCACAGCGCAAACTAGACTTTCCATTGCGCGTGTTCGAGCCGGCCGGTCAGTTATTCGGGACGCACCAGCGGGAACAGGATCGTCTCGCGGATACCGAGCCCGGTGAGCGCCATCAGCAACCGGTCGATCCCCATTCCCACACCACCCGAGGGCGGCATTCCGTACTCCAGCGCACGCAGGAAATCTTCGTCCAGACGCATCGCTTCACTATCCCCTGCTGCGGCCAAACGGGACTGTGCCGTCAACCTTTCCCGCTCGATCACCGGATCGACCAGCTCCGAGTAACCCGTCGCGAGCTCGAAACCGCGCACGTAGAGGTCCCACTTCTCGGCCACTCCGGGTTCGCTGCGGTGCTGTCGCGTCAACGGTGAAGTCTCGATCGGGAAATCACGAACGAATGTGGGAGCGTGCAGATGATCCCCGACAAGATGTTCCCACAGTTCTTCGACAAGCTTCCCGTGACCCAGCGCGGGATCCAGCTCAATCCCGCGGGCTTGGGCGAAGGAACGCAACTTTTCGGCCGAAGTGTCCGGCGTGACCTCTTCCCCGAGCGCTTCGGACAACGACCCGTACATCGTGAGCGTCGTCCATTCGCCCGAGAGGTCATAGGGCGTTCCGTCGGCGAGTGTCACTTCCAGACCGCCGAATACCGACTGCGCCGCCTCCTGGATCAGCTCGCGGGTCATCACGGCGTTGGTGTCGTAGGTGGCGTACGCCTCGTAGAACTCCAGCATGGCGAATTCGGGCGAATGCGAAGAGTCGCTGCCCTCGTTGCGGAAGTTGCGGTTGATCTCGAAGACCTTCTCGATCCCGCCGACCACGCAGCGCTTGAGGTACAACTCCGGCGCGATACGCATATACAGGTCGATGTCGAAGGCGTTCGAGTGGGTGGTGAATGGGCGCGCGGCCGCGCCGCCGTGCAGCGTCTGCAGCATCGGCGTTTCCACCTCGACGAACCCGCGACGTTCAAAGGAATTGCGCAGCGAACGGTTGACCGCGGCCCGGGTGCGGACCACATCACGCGCCTTCGAACGCAGGATCAGGTCGACATATCGCTGCCTGATCCGCGTTTCCTCGGCCAGTTCCTTGTGCACGACGGGAAGCGGGCGCAGCGCTTTCGCGGTGATCTGCCAGCCGTCGGCCATGACCGAAAGCTCACCGCGCTTCGACGTGATGACCTCACCATGCACGAAAACGTGGTCGCCGAGATCGACGTCGGATTTCCAGGCGGCCAGGCTGTCCGCCCCGACACCGGCAAGGCTGATCATTGCCTGCAGTTCGGTGCCGTCGCCTTCGCGCAGAGTGGCGAAACAGAGTTTTCCCGTGTTGCGGATGAACAGCACACGCCCGGTCACACCCACAATCTCGCCGGTCTGCGCATCCACCGGCAGATCCGGATACTTCGCGCGGATCCCGGCCAGCGAGTGAGTACGCGGTACTTCCACCGGATACGGCTCGCCGCCCTCGGAAATGATCCGGTCGCGCTTGGCCCGGCGAACCCGCATCTGTTCCGGCAGGTCTTCGTCAGGCAGCGAGCGCGCGGAGGCGGCGGGATCGGTCATGACGCATAGGGTACGAACTCGCGTTCGCGCTAGGCCAACCGGCTTACCAAGCCGACCGAAAGCGGCAGCCTCGACCGCCTTGGCAACTACGGGAAGTCCTATTCGCGAATACTATCGATCACGTGACCGATCCCACGTCAGCAGATCAGGAACTGCTTGCCCGGCGTGCGCGGTCGTTCGGCGCGCGGGCGCACGCGTACGCCGAGCACCGGCCTGACTACCCGTTGCCCGCACTTCGCTGGGGACTGCCCGGTGGGGCCGGCGAAGTACTGGATCTCGCTGCCGGCACCGGAAAACTGACCGAGGGGCTGGTCGCGCTCGGCTTGCGGGTGACCGCGGTCGAGCCCGATCCGGCGATGCGAGCCGAGTTCACGCGCCACCATCCGGCGGTGCCCGTGCTCGACGGGACAGCCGAGCACATCCCCCTCGGCGACGGTGCCGTCGACTCCGTGCTTGCCGGCCAGGCTTTTCACTGGTTCGAGCTGGACAAGGCGCTCACCGAAATCGCCAGGGTCACGCGCCCTGGCGGCACTGTGGTCGCGTTGTGGAACCACGACGACGTGTCGGTACCGTGGGCGGCCGAGCTGGGTGCGCTGACCAGCACAGGCGTGACCCGGAAGTTCCTGTGGCAGCGCGCGGATCTGCCCAGCCATCCCGATTTCGAACCGTTCGAACGCGGCCCGTTCCCGCATACCCAGCGGCGCACCGCGCAGACCCTCGTGGACACGATCGCCACGCATTCGCACCTGCTGACCGCGCCGGCAGGCGAGCGGGAGGCCGCGCTCGCGCGGCTGCGCACGTTCCTCGCGAACACCCCGGAAACCGCCCACGGCGAGTTCGACCTGCCGATCGTCACGACGGTCCTGCGCGCCGTCCGCAAATAGCGCGAGTCGCACGTTGCATGCGCCCGAGTCGCACTTTGGATGCGCGCGAGTTGCGCGTTGCATGCGCGCGAGTTGCGCGTTCCAAGCGCCCGAGTCGCGCGTTGCATGCGCGCGAGTTGCGCGTTCCAAGCGCCCGAGTCGCGCGTTTCGGGCGACCGGAACGCGCAACTCGCGCCACCAGAACGCGCAACTCGCGCCACCAGAACGCGCAACTCGCGCGACCGGAACGTGCGACTCGCGGTCAGCGGTATTGGCGCTCGAAGACCAGGCGCAGGCCCAGCAGGGTCAGATCGGGCACATGGTCGGTGATCGTGTCGGATTCGTTGATGACCAGCGGGGCAAGGCCGCCGGTGGCGAGGACGGCGACCGGACCGTCCCCGGACAGCTCCTTGACGATCCGCCGCACCAGGCCGTCCACCTGCCCGGCGAAGCCGTAGAGGATGCCGGATTGCAGGCATTCCACGGTGTTCTTGCCGATCACCGACCGCGGCGGCACCAGCTCGACCTTGCGCAGCGCCGCGGCCCGCGACGCCAGCGCGTCCACCGAGATCTCGATCCCCGGCGCGAAGGCTCCGCCGAGGAACTCGCCCTTGGCCGAGATCGCATCGACGTTGGTCGAGGTCCCGAAGTCCACGACCACACACGCCGTCTTGTGCAGGTGGTGCGCGGCGAGCGTGTTGACCAGCCGGTCGGCGCCGACCTCCCGCGGGTTGTCGACCAGCAGCGGCACACCGGTCCGAACTCCGGGCTCCACAACGACTTTCGGCACCCGCGCGTAGTACCGGTCGAGCATCACGCGCAATTCCCGCAGTACGGCGGGCACGGTGGACAGCGCGCTGATCCCCGTGACCGCGTCGGCATACGTACCCAGCAATCCCCGCACGGTGAGGGAAAGCTCGTCGGCGGTCATCTGCGCGTCGGTCCGCATCCGCCAGTCACCGATCAGCTCGGCGCCTTCGTACAACCCGAGCACGATGTTCGTGTTACCGACGTCGATCGTCAGCAACACCTAGCTCTCCGTGTGCAGCAGGGCGTCGAGCCTGGCGGCATCGACGGTTTCCGCGGTCGGGTAAGCGCTTTCGCGATCCCGCTGGGCCGTCACGCTCCCGCTGATCAACCCGGAACCTTCGGGCGCAAACGCCGGGTCGGAACCGTTGTGCGTGATGCGGTTCTCCCTGTCCACGAACACGATGCGCGGCTGGAACGACGCGGCTTCGGCCTCGTCCAGCTGCGCGTAGGCCATCAGTATGACCAGGTCGCCGGGGTGCACCAGGTGCGCGGCGGCTCCGTTGATGCCGATCACGCCGCTGCCCGGCTCGCCCGCGATCACGTAGGTCTCCAGCCGGGCCCCGTTCGTGATGTCCACAATGGACACCTGTTCCCCCGGCAGCAGGTCCGCCGCGCGCATCAGGGTTTCGTCGATCGTGACCGACCCGACGTAGTGCAGATCGGCCTGGGTGACGGTCGCCCGGTGAATCTTCGACTTGAGCATCGTGCGGTACATGGCAGTTCCTCTCTTCGCGCTGGGCGCCGTTCAGTCCGCGGCGGCACCCAGCAGGACCGGCACGTTGTCGATCAACCGGGTCCGGCCGATCTTGGCCGCGATCAGCAGCCGTGCTTCTCCATCGACGGGCGCGGGACCGAGGTCGGTTCCGCGTAGTTCGAGATAGTCCACGGCGACCTGCGGCCGGGCAGCCAGCGTCTGCCTCGCCATGGACAGCACCTTCTCGGCCCCCTCCCGGCCGACATGCGCACCCGCGGACAGCGCCGCGGACAGCAGCACCGCGTCGGCCCGCTGTTCTTCGCTCAGATAGACATTGCGCGAGGACAGCGCGAGCCCGTCGTGCTCGCGCACGGTCGGCACGCCGATCACCCTCGTCGGCAGGTTGAGGTCCCGCACCATGCGCTTGATCAGCACCAGCTGCTGGTAGTCCTTCTCGCCGAAGAACGCGTAGTCCGGCGCCACGATGTTCAACAGCTTCGCCACCACGGTCAGCACGCCCGCGAAATGTCCCGGCCGTGCCGCGCCTTCCAGCTCGTCACCGAGCGGCCCCGGATGCACCGTGACCGCATGGCCTTCGGCGTAAAGGTCGTCGGCCTTCGGGACGAAGGCGAGCTCGACCCCGCTCTCCGCGAGCACTTCCAGGTCGCGGTCGAGCGGGCGCGGGTACGCCTCGAAGTCCTCGCCTTCCCCGAACTGCAAGGGGTTCACGAAAATCGACGCGCCCACGACGGTGTTGGGCAGCCGCTTGGCACGCCGCACCAGCTCGCGATGCCCGGCGTGCAGCGCGCCCATCGTCGGCACGAGCGCCACCTTTCGGCCGACCGCGTGCAGCGCGGCGGTGACCCGGTGCATGTCGTCGGGGGTCTGGAATGTGTTGAGCTGGCCACGGGTGAACTTCGGGGTGGTCACGGCTTTTCCGGTCCTTCGAGGAGTTCGGTGATGTCGGCGGCGGCGTCCTGGCTGAGCAGGCCGGCCGCCGTGGCGCGCGCGGCGGTGCGCCGGGCGAGGGTTGTGTAGCAGGGCCGGACTTCCGGTGCTTCGGCGGCCAGCACATCGAGATGCTTCCGGACAGTGCCGGTGTCGCCGCGCGCGACCGGACCGGTCAGCGCGCGGTCGCCGTGGCGCAAGGCGTTGTCAAGCGCGGCGGAAAGCAACGGGCCGAGTACCCGCTCGCCGGCCGCAACACCGGCGCCTGCCAGCAGGTCCACGCAGTCCGCCACCAAGGTGACGAGGTGGTTCGAACCATGGGCCAGCGCGGCGTGGTACAGCGGGCGTGCTTCTTCGGGGACCCGGATGGCCTCGCCGCCCATCTCGACGGTCAGTGCCTCGCCGACGTTCCAGGCGATCTCGTCACCGGTCGCGGCCGTGACGCCGACACTGCACGCCGCCATCCGCTGCAGGTCCTCCTCGCCCCCGGTGAACGTCATCACCGGATGCAGCGCGAGCACCAGCGCACCGGCCTCGGCGGCGGGCCACAGCACGTCGATCCCGTGCGCGCCGGAGGTGTGCATCACGATCTGGCCCGGCCGCCAGCTGCCCGTGGCGGCAAGCCCGGTGACCAGATCCGCCAGCGCGTCGTCAGGAACGGCGAGCAGGACCAGATCGGCGGCGGCCACTACCTCGTCCGGCGGCAGCAACGGAACACCGGGCAGCAGCCGCTCGGCCCGCTCGTGCGAAGCGGCGGAAATCCCCGATGCCGCAACGACCGTGTGCCCCGCCCTGGCGAGTGCGGCACCCAGCACGCTACCCACCCGGCCTGCGGATACGATGCCGACGGCCAGCCTTGCCGGCCGGGTCATGGCGTGCCCCGGTGGACGCTCATGGCAACAAGCTCCTCGTTTCGTTCCAGTCCCGCTCTTCGGTCGCGGGTACCGGACGACGGCGCGAGAGTAGCTCGGTCCTGGGCACCTGTTCCGGTGCTGGTGACCAGCTTCACCCGTACCGGGTCACAGTTCCGCGCGATTTTCCCCCGCCAGCTTGACCGCCTCCGCTCGCGATGTCCGCAGCGTGCGGAGCAGTTCCGCCTCCTTCTCACTGGTGGCGGGACTGCCGTTGTGGCGAGCGAGAAATGCGAGTTCGGTCACGCTGTTCTGGTACACCGCGACGGCCCTTGCGGCCCCTCTGCCGGACTGACGCCGCGCCTGCCGTCGCCATTCGCGGCGCCCGTTGAGGCTCGACAGCAGGTCCACCTCCGAAGCGGCGATCCAGCGTGCCTTGACCATGCCGGGCAACGCCGCTTCGACGATGCGTTGCTCGCGGCGCCGCTGCAGGATCACCAGCAGTACGACCACGATGAACATCGGCACCATGATCAGGAAGTAGACGTTGAGGAACGTCTTCGCACCGCCGAGCGTGGCCGCCCCGTTCCACAACGCGTGCAGGCACACCGCGGCGAGATAACCGCCCAGTGGAGCCAAAATCCGCAGCGCACGGTTGCTCGTCCGCGCCGCGTAGCCGAATCCGACCCCGGTGAGCGCGGTGAACAGCGGGTGGGTGAACGGGGAGAGCACCCCGCGCAACACGAACGCCGCGAGCACGCCGGAACTCGTGCCGGTGCCGAACCCGTAGTCGGCGAACGCGCGGCCGAAGTAGTAGATGTTCTCGGTGAACGCGAAACCGGCGGCGGTGAGCCCCGCGTAGACAATGCCGTCGATGACCCCGTCGAACTCCTCGCGCCGGCGCCACCAGACCAGCAACACGAACGTGCCCTTGGCCGCTTCCTCGACGAGCGGCGCGGAGACCAGCGCACTGACCCTGCTGCCATTTCCCATACCCAGCAACAGATCCCCGACACTCTCCGCGGTGCTGTTGATCAGCAACGCCGTGATCGCCGCGATACAGGCGCCCCACGCGAACGCGGTCATCAGCATCTTCGCCGGTTCCGGTTCCCAGCGGTCGATCCACAGCACTGCCGCGACCACGATGGCGACCGGGATGAGCGCCGCGGCGACACCGATCACGACGCCCAGCGGACCGACCCGCACCGTGGCGAGCCCGAGCAGGGTCAGCCCGCACGCCGCGACCACGATGAGGCCGAGCACGGGCAGCAGAACGGTGATCCTGCGAGGTGCCGTCACAGCCCGGAACTTTACGGTGACTCCGCAGAGCGGCCGAAGCTAGTCCTCGGCGCGACGGCGGCGGCGCGGGATCGCGTCGGTGGTGCCGTGCGCGGCGAGCAGGTCACTGACCGACCGGCCGGCCGAATGAGAGCCGCTCTCGTCGGATTCCGGTGCGGCACGCCGGCCACCGGCATCGGGCCTGGCGTGGCTGCCCGACGGCTGCGCACCCGAAGAAGCTTCCCAAGCCGGCGGCTCACCGTCGGGACGGCGGCGCCGGCCACCCCCGGACTGCTCGGCCGGGGACTCCTCCTCGGCCCGACGACGGCGGCCACCGACGCGCCCTTCCTGGGCGACCCGGCGGGCCGCTTCCGGCAACGTCGGGTTCACCGGCGGCGGCAGTTCTTCCTTGGGTTCCACGAGCTTGGGCTCCACGGGCTCCGGGCGCTGCTGCGGTGGAGCGGGTTCGACGGGCGGCGGCACAGGCTGCAGACGAGGTCGCGATGCCTCGGGCGACACAGGGGCCATCCGCGGGCGGGAAGCCTCCGGCGACACCGGTTCCAGCTTCGGCCGGGATGCCTCGAAGCGCGGTTTCACCGGTTCCATCCGCGGCCGCGAGCCTTCGAACCGTGGCTTCGGCTTTTCCGGCGGCGGCGCGGGAACCATCCGCGGGCGCGACCGCTCGGCCCGCCGGGGCGGACGATCCTTCCCGTTCGGCGCCGGTGTTGCGGGCTCGTCCTTGACCAGCGGCGAGTCCCACGAAGCGGTCCAATCCGCGTCGACGGGCTTCGACAACTGGGTCGGCGGGTCAGCCGGCTCCGGTGGGCGACGGCGCCGGTCCGAAGGGCTGAAACCCGGCCGGGTCGCGTCACCGGTGAACCGCGGCGCCGGTTCCTGCTTCGCCACAGCCGGATGGTTCACCGCCGTCTGCTGGGCACGGGCCTCAGCCGCGGCCTTCGACACGCTGGCCGCCGCGTGGCTGTCGCGGCCCGCCCGCACCGGCTCGGTCTTCGCCACCCGGCGAGGCGGGAGATCAAGGGAACGTTCCGGACGGCGAGGCTCCGGCGCGGCCGGGCGCCCGGCCGGCCGCGCCTGCGGTTTTTCCCGGACGCGATCGACCAGCTCCGTCTGCCCGTCCGGTTGCCGCTCGGCGGCCGCCGTGAGCTGCGGCAGGTTGTGCCCGCCGGTACCGGCCTCGACGACCCGTTGCTCCTCGCGCAGCGCACGCATCCGCGTCGCCTGGGCCGTCAGCGCGAACCGTTCCAGCAACACCTCACCGCCGCCGAACAGCGACTGGAGGTTGTCCCGCAGCGCGGAAACCTCGGCGCGCAACGCGTCCAGCTCGGCGCGCGAGTCGGCGTGCGCCTTCGCGCGGACGTCGTTCTCGACCTCCAGCTCGTACTCACGCCGGGCGGCGATCTCCCGCTCCAGCTCGAGCTCGTAGATCTCCTGCGCCTGCGCGACCGTTTCTTCCGTGCTGGCAGCCTGTTTGCGGTACCGGACCGCAAGATAGCCGCCGACGAGAGCCGCCCACAGCGCGGCGAGAATGCCCAGCCGGAGAAACCGGACGTCGTCCGCGAGCACCAGCGCCAGGGTCGCCGCCACGGCGAGGGCCAATCCGACAACGAACCACGGCCTGCCCAGGAGGCGGCCGCGCGAGTCGTCACCCACGCCAGTCATGCCGAACACCGTACCCTCAAGTTATCTGTCTGAGATCTAGCCGGTACTTCGAACGGTAGGTTCTCCGCGTTAACCGGTCGAGCGATGTTCGGGATCCTGATCACGTTGTTCGGGTGTGCGACAACAGTGCTCCAGCCACAGCGCGGCCGCGATCAACACGGCCGCGCTGATCGCACCGATGATCGCGCTCCGCACATCGCTCGCTGCGGCGGTGACCTCATCAGCGTTGGGGTACAACGCGATCAGCGCGCCCAGCCAAGCCCCGAGCATCAACGCGCCCAGCAAGGAGGATGCCTTCGCGAGCGCGACCGCCCTGGCGACGCCGATCGCGCCGACCAGCCGCCCGCTGCGAATTCGCGCGCGGATCGAAAACGCCAGCACGGTTTCGACGACGGCGAGTACAACGAGCGTGATGCCGGCATATCGCGGCAGCCGCGGTAGGGAACCGTAGGCGAACTTGAACGCGAGGTAGGCCAGCACGACGCCGACCAGCCCGGCCACCAGGAGCTCGCGGGGCCGCGTGAAGTGCATGTCGCCAACGGTACCGTGCGAAGCTTGACTCTCCAGCCACTGGAGACCTCAGCATGAAGCGTGTGGGCAGGACGTTCACCATCGGGGAGCTGGCACGCCGGACAGGCCTGCCGGTGAAGACCATCCGGTTCTACTCCGATGAGGGGCTGCTCCCTCCCACCGATCGGACGCACGCCGGGTACCGGCTCTACGACACCCGGTCGCTGGCCCGGCTCGAGTTGATCAGGACGCTGCGCGAGCTCGGGCTCGGCCTGGACGACGTGGCCGAGGTGCTCGCGTCGCGGGTCACCGTGCCGCAGCTGGCGAACCGGCATCTCGAGGCGCTCGACGAGCAGATCCGGCGGCTGCACCTGCGCCGGGCGGTGCTGCGTGCGGTCGTGAAAAGGAAATCCGAGCTGGAGGAAGTGAAACTGATGAACAAACTGGCTTCGATGTCCGACGACGAGCGGATGCGGCTGGTGGAGGAATTCTGGACGGAGGTCTTCGACGGGCTGACCATGGACGCCCAATTCACGGCCCGGATGCGCTCGGCGAAACCGACGCTGCCGGACGATCCGACGCCGGAGCAACTTGAGGCGTGGGTCGAGTTCGCGGAGCTGATTCAGGACCCGTCGTTCCGGGCGGCGATCCGGTCGATGAGCGAAAAGCAGGCGGCGGCGATCGAGGCGGGTGAGGAGATGAGCCCGATGGCCACGCACTGGTCGTCTTGGAGCTCACGGGCACAGGGGTATCTGGAGGCCGGGCTCGCTCCGGATTCCGCGGAAGGGCGTGCCCTGGCCGGGGAAATCGCCCACCTCTCCGGCGACGCCGAGCCCGGCGAACTGGCCGCCCGTATCGAATCCGGCAACGACCCGAGGGCCGAGCGGTACTGGCAGCTACTCGCCACTATGAACGGCTGGCCCCCGGTGCCGGCCCAGCAGGCGGCGGTGACGTGGCTGGTGGCCGCACTCCGCTGTCTGTCCACTTAGGACCAGCGGCCAAGGACGCCAGCACTTGCAGCTTCTCGGCGCTGTCGCTGTCCAGATCGGGGTAGTACACCACGAGGATCAGGCCCCCGACGGGAAGCTTGTCGCGGTGCAGGTGGAGCGTGCCGACGACAGGGTGATTCACGACGGTCGTGCCACCCTCCAGCCGGCGGACGTCGTGGCGTGCCCAGAGCGCACGGAACCGGGCGCTGGCCAAGGAAAGTTCCCCGACGAGCTCGACGATGCGCGCATCGTCGGTGTCCTCTCCGATGGACTTGCGGAACGATCCCACGAATTCCGCGGTGGCCGCGTCCCAGTCGGCGTGGAACTCACGTTCCTCGGGATCGAGCAGGAGGGACCGCAACCGGTTCTCGCCCGGTCGCAGCCGGGGAGACAGCGCTACCGCGAGCGAGTTCGACGCGAGCACGTCGAACGCCCGGCCCTCGATGAACGCCGGCACCGCAAGGGCCGCGAGCAGGTGATGCAACCGGGCGGGCACACGCTCGGGCCGCTTGCGAGGACGCGCGCGCGGCGACGGCTTGGCGAGGTCGAGCAGGTACTGATGTTCGACCTCGTCGAGCTGGAGCACCCGCGCCAGCGCCGCAAGCACCTGTGCGGACGGGTTCTTGTCGCGCCCGCGTTCCAGCCGCAGGTAGTAGTCGGCACTGATGCCGGCCAGCGTGGCGACCTCTTCACGCCGCAACCCGGCGACGCGACGATGGGGCCCGGCCGGAATACCGGCCTGCTCCGGGGTGACCAGATCACGCCGGGCGCGCAGGTATGCGCCCAGCCGATTCGTCTCCTCGTCGCGGTTCATCGACTCCACGCTAACCCAGCGTGTTGCCGGGACAGGGGGTCCTGCCACTCCCCGGATCGGCAGGGGACTTCCCGCCGCCGCACGCCCGGCGGAGCCTTCTCACCGACGACCCGATCGTTACCCAGCAGGAGGCACATCGTGGAGCTCACCCACCGCACCATCCTCATCGTCGGCGGTACCTCGGGAATCGGCCGCGGACTCGCGCAACGATTCCTGGCTGCCGGCAACACTGTCATCATCGGAGGCCGGAAGCCGCAACCACAGGAGGGACTGGAGACCGTCCGGATCGACGTCACCGATCCGGATTCGATCCTTCGCGCCCGCGACGAGGTACTCGCTGCACACCCCGCACTCGACGTCGTCGTCACGATGTCCGGCGTCATGCTCATCGAAGACCTGCGCGACCCCGCGCACCTCGCCGCGGCCGAGACGACGATCGCCACGAACCTTCTCGGCACCATCCGGGTCATCGACGCCTTCACTCCGCACCTCATCGCCCATGGCTCCGGCACGATCCTCACGGTGAGCTCGGGAATCGCGTTTCTCCCGTTCCCGCTCATGCCCACCTATGGCGCCTCGAAAGCCGGCGTGCACGCCTACACGGAATCGCTGCGGGCGCAGCTCGCCGGGACGGGCGTCGAGGTGGCCGAGCTCGTGCCGCCGGCCGTCGCCACCGCGGGACAGGAGAAGGTCAACCCAGCCGCTCTGCCGCTCGACGCGTATCTCGACGAGGTCATGGAGCTGCTGGCGGCGGAGCCGACGCCCCACGAAATCCTCGTCAAGGGCGTGCTCATGCACCGGTGGGCCGAACGCGACGGTACCTACGCGGACCTCGTGGCGCGGCGGTCACAGTCGCTCAACACCCTGCCCAACCGCGGCTGATCACTTGGTCTGGACCAAGTGCAGATCCGGCCGGGGACGCACGCCCGCCTCGTCCGCATCGGGCAGGGCTGCGAGCAGCTCACGGATCGGACCGTGGCCGGGCAAGATCGCGTCCGGGTCGATCTCCAGCCACGGGATGAGCACGCTGGCCCGGTCCGGCGTGCCCGGGTGTGGCAGCAGCAGCTCCGGGTCGTCGGAGCGCACCCCGTCCACGGTCACCACGTCCACGTCGAGGGTGCGCGGGCCCCAGCGGAGCTCGCGCACCCGGCCGGCCGCCTGCTCCAGCGCCTGCCCCGTGCGCAGCCACGCCCAATGATCGCGAGCCGGATCGTCCACAATGCACACCGCGTTCAGGAAATCCGGCTGGTCCTCGACGCCCCACGGTTTCGTTTCGTACACAGTGGACACTGCAACGAGGGCGTCGCTCAGCGCGGTCACCACCGATTCCAGATGGCCCAGCCGGTCACCGAGATTCGAGCCGAGCGACAGCACAGCCCGGCTCACCGCTGCCTCCGGATGGTCACGGCGACATCGTCGAAAGTCAGCGGGATCGGCGCGGCGGGCTTGTGCACGGTGACCTCGACCGCCGCGAGCCGCTCATCACGCAATACCTCGTCGGCGATCTTCCCCGCCACGCTCTCGATCAGGTCGTACGGCTCGCCGCCGACGATGCCGGCCGCGAGTTCGGCGAGCTCGCCGTAATGCAGTGTCTGGGTGAGATCGTCCGACTTCGCGGCCGCGGACAGGTCCAGCCACACGGTGATGTCCACGACGAACTCCTGCCCGTCGCGCCTCTCGTGCTCGAACACGCCGTGCCGGCCGAAAACCCGCAACCCGGTCAGCGTGATGCGATCACTCATGCCCGCGCCGCCAGGCGGCCACGACCGTGACCGCGTCCAGGGAAGCACCGACGGCGTGCACGCGAACCCCCCAGGCACCGGCCGCCGCCGCGAGGGTCGAGATGGCCGCGGTGGCGTCCTCACGTCCGTCCGGCGGCCTCGGCTTACCCTCGGCGTCCGCGAGCAGACGCCCGAGAAAGCGCTTTCGCGAAGCGCCGACCAGCACCGGATAGCCCATGTCCACAAAGGACTCAAGATGGTGCAGCAGTGCCCAGTCGTGCGGGGCCTGCTTGGCGAACCCGAGCCCGGGGTCGATGATGATCCGTTCGCCCGCGACGCCGGCGGCCAGCGCCGCGTCCACCTGTGCGCTCAACTCGGCGCGCACATCGGCGACCACGTCGTCGTACTGGGCAAGGCTGTTCATGTCCCTGCTGTGGCCACGCCAGTGCATCAGGATCCACGGCGCCTCGGTGCTCGCCGCGACCTTCGCCATGTTCGGGTCGGCGAGGCCACCGGAGACATCGTTGATGATGCTCGCGCCCGCATTCAGCGTCGCCTCCGCTACCGCGGCCCTCGTCGTGTCGACCGAAATGCGCAAACCATCGGCGGCAAGGGTCCTGACCACCGGCAACACCCGGTCGATCTCGGTCTGCGCATCGACCCGGGACGCGCCGGGCCGCGTGGACTCGCCGCCGACATCGATGATGTCCGCGCCCCGCGCCCACATTTCGTGCGCGTGCGCGAGCGCGGCGTCCACGTCGAGATACCGGCCACCGTCGGAGAAGGAGTCCGGCGTGACGTTCAAGACCCCCATCACCACGCACCGCCCTGGCGACGGGAGGCCCGAACTCATCGGCGACCCTTGATCAACTCCAGGGCCTCGGCGCGCGAGGTGGACGATGACTTCAGCAGCCCCCGTACCGCCGAAGTCATCGTGCGGGCGCCGGCCTTGCGGATGCCGCGCATCGACATGCACAGATGCTCGGCCTCGATCACGACGATCACCCCACGCGGCTTGAGCTTGCGGTCCAGCGCGTCGGCCACCTGAGAGGTGAGCCGTTCCTGCACCTGCGGCCGCTTGGCGTAGAGATCGACCAGCCGGGCGAGCTTCGACAGGCCGGTGACCTTGCCCTCGGCGTTCGGGATGTACCCGACATGGGCCACACCATGGAACGGCACGAGGTGATGCTCGCACGTCGAATACAGTGGGATATCGGTGACCAGGACCATCTCTTCGTGCGACTCGTCGAAGGTGCGGTCCAGAACCGTGTCCGGCTTCGTGTACAGCCCCGCGAACATCTCCTGGTAAGCCCGCGCGACCCGGGCCGGGGTGTCCTGCAGGCCCTCCCGATCCGGGTCCTCGCCCACTGCGAGCAGCAGTTCACGGATGGCTTTTTCCGCACGCGCCTGGTCGAAGACCGGCTCGTCGGTCAGCTCACTGTCGATGTTGACCATCCTGATCATCAGGGTCGCGGCGTGGCTGATCCTCTCCCGCACCGCCGAACCAGTTACCGCGTTGCTGTTCCTCATTCGGCTGGTGGCGCCACTCCTCCGACGGCGGACGCCACTGGCGGCCACCACCCGGCTGAGTCGCCGGCGTCCAGCCGGGAGGGGCACCGTAGTTCGGCGGACCGCCCTGACCGCCGGAAGGCTGCGGCCACTGGTTACTGCCGTTCGACGGGTTGTACCGGCCGCCGCCGTTGGGCGCCCCGGGCGGAGCATACGGGTTGGCCGGCGGTTCCGGCTGGCTGTACGGCGGGCCACCTGGCAGGTCCCCACCACCCGAGACGCTGCCCACGGGCGCCGGCGCGGGGCGCGGAACCTGCTTCTCCTCCTGCGGAGGCGGCCACGGCTCACCGCGCTCCATCGCCAGCTCGCCAGGGGTCTTGATCGGCGGCTTGTCGGACGGCGTACGTTCACCGAACTCGTTGAACACGGTGATGTGCGGCCGCTTCTCCACGCTCGCGAAGATCCGCTCCAGATCCTTGCGCTGCAGGGTTTCCTTCTCCAGCAGCTCGAGCACCAGGTCGTCGAGCACGTCGCGGTAGGTGTTGAGCACCTCGTACGCCTCGGTGTGCGCGGTCTCGATGAGCTTGCGGACCTCTTCGTCGATCTCGTGCGCGACCTCGAGCGAGTAGTCCGGCTGCCGGCCCGCGGACCGGCCGAGGAACGGGTCACCCTGCTCCTGGCCGTACTTCACCGCACCGAGGCGGGCGCTCATGCCGTACTCGGTGACCATCGCCTTCGCGATCTTGGTGGCCTGCTCGATATCCGACGACGCACCGGTGGTCGGCTCGTGGAAGACCAGCTCCTCGGCGGTGCGCCCACCCAGGGCGAACACCAGCCGCGCGATCATCTCCGAGCGGGTCATCAGCTGCTTGTCGTCCTCGGGCACGACCAGCGCGTGCCCACCGGTACGGCCGCGCGGCAGGATCGTCAGCTTGTACACCGGCTCCAGGTCCGGCATCGCCCACGCGGCGAGCGCGTGCCCACCCTCGTGGTAGGCGGTGATCTTCTTCTCCTTCTCGGAGATGATCCGGCTCTTGCGCGCCGGCCCGCCGATCACGCGGTCCACCGACTCCTCGAGTGCGGCGTCGGTGATCACGCGCCCGTTCTCACGGGCCGTCAGCAGCGCCGCCTCGTTGATCACGTTCGCCAGGTCCGCACCAGACATGCCCACGGTGCGCTTGGCCAGCGCCTGCAGGTCCACGTTCTGCGCGAACGGCTTGCCCTTGGAGTGCACCTCCAGGATCGCGCGACGGCCCGAGAGGTCCGGCGCGGACACCGGGATCTGCCGATCGAACCGGCCGGGACGCAGCAGCGCCGGGTCCAGGATGTCGGGCCGGTTCGTCGCGGCGATCAGGATGATGCCGCCCCTGGCGTCGAACCCATCCATCTCGACCAGCAGCTGGTTCAGCGTCTGCTCGCGCTCGTCATGCCCACCGCCAAGGCCGGCGCCACGCTGACGGCCGACCGCGTCGATCTCGTCGACGAAGATGATGCACGGGGAGTTCTGCTTGGCCTGCTCGAACAGGTCACGCACGCGGGAGGCACCGACACCGACGAACATCTCGACGAAGTCCGAACCGGAGATCGTGTAGAACGGCACCCCGGCCTCGCCCGCGACAGCACGCGCGAGCAGCGTCTTACCGGTACCGGGCGGACCGTAGAGCAGGACGCCCTTCGGGATCTTCGCGCCGAGCGCCTGGTAGCGGGCGGGGTTCTGCAGGAAGTCCTTGATCTCGTAGAGCTCTTCGACCGCCTCGTCGGCACCCGCGACGTCCCCGAACGTGGTCTTCGGCATGTCCTTGTTCAGCTGCTTCGCCTTGGACTTGCCGAAGTTGAGCACCCGGTTGCCGCCGCCCTGCGCGTTGTTCATCATCCACATCAGCAGCAGGAGCAAGATGCCCAGCGGGATCATGTAGATCAGCAGCTGCGAGATCCAGGACTGCTGGGTGACCGTCGTGGTGAACTTGATGTTCGGCTTGCCGATCAGCTGGTCGTAGATCGTGCCGGTCGCCTGGGACGGGTACGACGTGATGAGCTGATCGGTCTGCTGGCCGTCGACGTCGATCTTGCTGTTGAGCGACAGCTTGAGCTGCTGCTCCTTGTCCTGGAGGTTCACTTCCTTCACGTTGCCCGCGTTGACCTGCGCGATGGCTTGTGAGGTGGGAACCTGGGTGTAGCCGCGATTGCTGTCGAAGATGGTGCTGAACGCGAAGTACAGCAGCAGAACCGCGACGATCCACAGAAGTGGGTTCCTGAGCAGGCGCTTCCGGTCCATATGCCTCGGCCGTGCTGGCCTTGACCCTCCCTGGTAAGGCGGTAGATGCTGACATCCGCCGTCACGGTGTACACAACGACTTACGGTGCGCGGGGGACACCCGTCCAACCAGGGTACAGTCCGGTCGAGCTGGACACCCGCGTGAGCCTCCTGCTGCTCAACGGTTGATCAGGTCCGGGGGTTCCCGTCGCTCAGGACGTGACGCCCGCGACCATCTCGGCCAGCCTCGATCGCAACGTCTTCGCATCGGCTGGCGCGACCGTCACCCATTCGCGGCCATCAGTGCCGGGGCGGGAAAGACTGAGGTAACGGCCGGTCGCGGTGTCGAACCAGGCCAGCACCGGCGAGCGGCGACGACCGCTGAGTTCACTGCGACTGTTCGCCGCGAGCTGACCACCCCGCAGTCGCGGCTGCCCGGCGAGCCGAGCATAGGACTCGCGCGGGTCGGCCACCTGATCACTCAACGAAGTCCGGCGGCGGGGCCTGCTGGGCGCGGCCTCCCCGCCCGGCGTCACCGGGACCCGCTTCGGCGGGATGCCAAGCGCCTCGTCGACGGGCAGCGTGATGGATGCTTCGGTGCCGCGCCTGCCCTGCGGCAGCATTTCGACGACTGCGGAGGGCAGTCCTTCGGCGAACGTGGAGCGCAGCCAGATGCCGTCCGCGGTCTGCGTGGCGATGACGCCGGTGGTGCCGTCGGACGCGGCGAGGATGCCGACCGGCGGCGCCTGGAAATCGGGAATGTGCAGCGCGTCGATGCTCAACGTGGGCCGGGCCAGCACGGTGAACCATTCCTCGACCCACGGTTCGAGCCTGCCGAAATGATCACGCAGCTGACGAGCCTTGAGTTCGTTGTCGGCGCGCCGGCGCAGCGCCGCGCGCTCGTCCATGGTGACACCGTGCGAGCGCACCTTGAGCGGGTAGGGCAGTTCGCCAAGACCAGCGGCTTCCCACAGGAAATCGAAGGTCAACGGCGTGAAGAACTCTGCTCCGCCCGTCGTCACCATGCTCCTCCCGGCGCCATCGTCGTGCTGGCAGCACCGGAGAGCATCTCATTGAGCCGTTGGCGCAGCGAAGCGGCGTCCGCGGGCGCGATCGTGATCCAGTCGCGGCCGTCATGCCCGCGGCTGGCCTGCGTGAAGTACCGGCCCGACTCGGTGTCGAACCAGCTCAGCACCGGCGCCCGGACTTTGCCGGACAGCCGGCCGCGGGCGTTCGCACCGATCTGCCCGCCACGGAGCCGCGGCTGTGCCTGCAGTCGCGCGAGCGCCTTGCGGTCACCGTCGGCACTGCCCCTCCCGGTCGCGTCGGGCACCCGCCGCTGCAGGAAATCGGCGCCGGTCCCGGTGAGCAGTTGTTCCAGCGGCACCGTGATCGACTTTTCCGCGCCGCGTCTCTCGGCGGGCAGGAGCGAGACGATCGCGCTGGCCAGGCCGTCGGCCGGGGCGGGATGAAGGTGATAACCCCGCTCGTCCCGCACGACGAGCACACCCTGGTCGTTCACCGCGGCGGCGACGGCGAGCAGCGGTTGCGCGTTCGGCGCGGCCAGGTGCACCGAGTCGAGGCTGACCTGGGCAGCGGAGAGTATTTCGAAGTAGGTCTCGACATGCGGTTCGGGGCGACCACGGCCGTCCGCGACCCCCCGGCGGGCCAGCTCGGCCATCGCCTGCCGGCGCAGGTACTCGCGTTCGTCCATGGTCGCCCCGTGCGACCGCGGTTCCAGGGGATACGGCAGCTCACCGCCACCGAACGACTCCCACAGAAAATCCAGCTCCAGCGGAGTCAGCAGCTCCGCAGGTGTCACTCTTCGTCCTCGTCGACCCAGGCACCGATGACCGGCGGCGCGGTCGCCACGTTGGCGCCGAACGCCTCGTCCGGGTCCGCCTCGACGAGGTACGAGGCGCGGTTGTGCTCCTCGTCCTCCTGCGGCTGTGCGCCACCGGCGCCCATCCCGCCCATCCCGGCAGGGGGCGGGGTGTTGGTGCCGCCGATCGTGCCGTTCGACGACATGATCGGCTGCTGCGGTATGGCGCCCGCCGCGCTGTGCCCCTGTTGCGACTGGTCCGTGCTCGCCGCGGCCGTCTCGTCCGGGTTCTGCCTCGCTCCGCTCTTGTTGCCACGGCCCAGCGCCGCCTTGCCCGCAGCCGCACCGAGCCCGGCACCGGCAAGGCCGAGCCCCACCCCGAGCGCCGCGCCGCCGTTCCCGGCCGACGCGACCGGCGTCGCCTGCGCGGCCGGGGCCACGCCCGCGTCGGACAGCACGCCGGGAGCCGGCGACGGAACCGCGCCAGGACCGCCGGGAGCGCCGACGCCGGCGGCCTGCCCGAGGTCACCGAGGTGACCGCTGAACGCCGCACCCCGGCCGGCCACGTCCGCGCCGCCGACCTGCATACCCGTGGCCGGGCCGAGCGCGCCGCCGCCGTAGGCACCGGGCAGCGAAGCCGGAGCGCCGACCGAAGACGCGTGGGTGGCGCCACCGAGCGCGCCGTTCGGCGGCAGGCCGAGGGACTCCGGGCCGAAGCTCGGGGTGGCGTCGTCCACCTCGGACATCGCCTGGGTGTAGGCGTTGAAGTACTGGACCTGCTGCTCGTGCACCGCCTTGGCGGCGTCGGCCTGCTGCTTCATGTCGGCGACCATCGCGGCCGGGCCACCGGCCAGCATCGCCGCGGTCTGCTTCGCCGGGTCGAACTCCTTGGGGGCCGGCATCTTCTTGACCTCGGCGGCGGCCGCGGCCTGCTGCGTCATCCGGTTCGCCATCGTGTGCGCGGCATCGCCGGCCTGCTGGCTCGAGTTCGCGATGCCGACCAGCGCGCCCTGCGCGGCACCGGCGCCCTGGCCGATCCACACGTTGCCGAGCTCGACGATCGCGTTGTACAGATCGTTGGCCGCCTGGTGCAGCTCGTCGCCGTGGGTTTTCCAGGTCTGGCCGGTGGCCTCCGCCGTGGACGGTTCGTTGTTCACCGTCGCGCCGCGGTAAAGCTGGGTGCTTTCCTGTGAAGCCCAGTTCGGCGGGCTGGCGATCGCCCTGTCCTCGCCGTAGTCGAAGCCCCCCGCGCTGCTGCGTGCCTGCTGCACGATGGCCACGCTCGAGCTGTTGTCCCCCATGGGCACCGAGGTGCCGGGCGCCTGCTCACTTCCGCTCATGCCAGCCCCCTGCCTCACGCCTGCCCGGACAGCGCGTCCGAAGCGGCTTGGTCGATCTGGTGGTAGTGACGCATCGCCTCGACGACGGCTTGCTCGGCCTGCTCGTACTGGCTGTAGAGATTCTGCAATGCCGTGGTGTAGGAGTCACCGCCGCCGTCCGCACGCTCGGCGAACTTCGCGGCGATGGCGTTACCGACCGGGTTCGCGCCGAGCTTGGGGGCCTCGGCGAGGGCACCGGCCGAGCGCAACAGGCTCTCGACCGAATCCTTGCCGGCGCGGATCTTTTTCAGCACGTTCTGCGCGGCGTCCGGGTCCACTCCCAGCAAACCGCTCGCCGCCGCGTTCCGGAACGCCGCGGCACCCGCGTAGCTGCTGTTCCCCATGGGTTCTCTCCTACCCCAAGTCAATGCCGGGCGTGGCCGTCCGGCTACCCCTGTTCACCTAGGCTAACGCACTTGGGCTGCGAGTATGACGGCTTTCCCCGACCTCCCGCTGTGGATTTCGCGGGACTTTCACCGTCCGTTACTCAGGAGCTGTAGACCCTGGGATCAAGGGTCCCGATGTAGGGAAGATCGCGGTAACGCTCCGCATAGTCGAGGCCGTAACCGACGACGAATTCGTTCGGGATGTCGAACCCGACGTACTTCACCGGCACATCGACCTTGACGGCTTCCGGTTTGCGCAGCAGCGAGCACACCTCGAGCGAAGCCGGGTTGCGGCTCGCGAGGTTCTTCAGCAGCCACGACAGCGTCAGCCCGGAGTCGACGATGTCCTCGACGATCAGCACATGCTTGCCCGCGATGTCCCGGTCGAGATCCTTCAGGATCCGCACGACGCCGGACGACGACGTCGAGGAGCCGTAGGAGGACACGGCCATGAACTCCAGCTGCGCGGGAATCGGCAGTGCGCGGGCGAAGTCGGTCATGAACATGACCGCGCCCTTGAGCACGCCGACAAGCAGGAGGTCGCCGGTGACGCCGTCCCGTTCGTAGTCCGCCGCGATCTGTTTGGCGAGTTCGGTGATCTTGTCCTGGATCTGCTGCTCGGTGACGAGCACGGAGGCGATCTCGCCTTCGTACACAGGTCATTCCCCTCTGCTGGGCCGTTCGTTGCCAATCGGACCGCAGTCACGGCTATCCGGCTTGCCTGGCAACGGTTACGTGCTGCTCGGGGTGTGCCTACTCCTGGCCGGATTGGCAACTGCGACGATTCATGCTCAGCGTGCCATGTGTCCGCGCCACCACCAAGCCGCCCGGCAGCCACACTCCGCCCTGACCACGCCATTCTCCGACCAATGCGTCGACGGAACGCAGCTGCGCGTCGGAAAGATCACACCCGCCGTGCTCCAGCAGCCAGCGGCGCAGCACCCGCCGTCGGAGCGCGGGCGGGTGGTTCTCCAGCGCCTTCACCTCGCCGTCGAAGGGGATCTGCGCGGCGAGTGCATCGAGCGTTTCCAGGTCTTCACGCAGTTGCCTCGCGGTGCGGGCGAGCGCCGCCGCGACTCCGCCGGACAGGACTTTTTCCAGGAGTGGCAACACTTCTGTGCGCAGCCGGACCCGGGTGAACCGCGGTTCGGTGTTGAACGGGTCCTCCCACGGCCGCACCCCCAGCGCCGCGCACGCGGCCCGCGTCGCCGAGCGGGGCACGTCGAGCAGCGGTCGGCCCCACGGCGGATCGAACGGCTTCATCCCGGCGATCGAGCGTGGCCCCGAACCGCGGCCGAGCCCGAGCAGTACGGTCTCCGCCTGGTCGTCGCGAGTGTGCCCGAGCAGGACGAGCCCGCTGCCCTTACCGGCCAGCGCGGCATACCGGGCACGCCGGGCCGCCCCCTCGATTCCGCCGCCACCGGTGACCTCGACGGTCAGCACTTCCGCCTCGTCGACACCCAGCCCACGCGCCGCCGCGGCGGCCTCCTCGGCGATCCGGCCGGAGCCTTCCTGCAAGCCGTGATCGACGATCAGCGCGCGCACCCGCAGGCCTCGCTTGTGCCCCTCATGCGCGGCGGCCTCGGCGAGCGCGAGGGAATCCGCGCCACCGGACACCGCGACGTCGAAGTCCGAATCCGCGTGGGCGGCCAGGAATCGCCGCACCGCGAGGCGGACGGGGATCAGGTCCTCAGCCGTGCACACGCCGCACCCATGCCTGCGGGTCGGCGATCTCGGACCGGGTGGGCAGCGTGTTCGGCGACGTCCACACCGCGTTGAAACCAGGCATGCCGACCCGGTCCACGACATGCCGGGTGAACGCGGCGCCCTGCGCGTACTGGCGGATCTTCGCGTCGATCCCGAGCACGGCGCGCAGCAACCGGTCGAGCAGGCTACCGCCGCTGCGCCGCGCGGTGAAGCGGGCACGGATCTGTTCGACAGCCGGGACCACACCGGGGCCGACCGCGTCCATCACGTAGTCTGCGTGGCCCTCCAACAAGGTCGACAACGCCAGCAGTTTGTCGAACACTTCGCGTTGCTGTGGGGAACGCAGCAGCTGTGCCAGCGCGGCCACACCGCCGTCCGCCTTGGCGCGCCTGGCTTCCCGGAACGCCTCGGGCAACCTGGAGACGAGATCGGTGACCCCGTCGTCCTGCGAGGCGAGCCCGCTGACGAGTCGCTCCACCTCGTCGGCGAAGTAGTCGCGCAGCCACGGGACCGCGGTGAACTGCAGCCGGTGCGTGCATTCGTGCAGACACACCCACAGCCGGAAGTCGCGTCCGGGCACCTGCATCGCGTACTGCGCGGTGACGACGTTCGGCGCGACCAGCAGCAGACGGCCCCCGGCGCCGCCGAACGGGTCGTACTGCCCGAGCACCCGGGAAGCGAGGAACGCCAGCACCACCCCGGTCTGCACCCCGGCACCACCGGCCAGCACGGGCGCCAGCCGGTTCGCGGGCAGCGCGCGCAAAGCGTTACCGGTCAACGAATCCAGGCCCTCGGCCGCGGCACGCACCCAGCCAGGCCGGTCGACGACCTCACCCGGCAACAGCGGCAGGCCGGCGCCCAGCCCGGTCAGCTCCCGGACATGCGCCTCCGCGTCCACGGTGAGCTCACGCAGCTCGCTGACCGCCAGCTGCGCTTCGGCGCGCGACACCGCCGGCCCGCCACGTACCAGGAACACACCCGTCGCCGCGGCGAGCGACCAGTCCACCACCGGACGTGCGTTTTCGCTCACCGTGTTCATTCTCCCGACGCTACCCGCCACTATCGGCATCCGCAGCCACGTAACGTCGCGGCGACGGCGTCGAGTGCGGGACGGGCTTCGAGCACGTTGGAGCCATTGGACATCATGGCGAACACGAGTGCCCTGCCGTCCTTGTCGAGCACGACGCCGGCGAGCGTGTTGACTCCGGAAAGGGTGCCCGTCTTCGCGCGCACCCAGCCCTTGCCCGTCGAGGAGTTCGGGGTGTTGTAACGATCGGCGAGCGTGCCACTGCCGCCCGCCACCGGAAGTCCTTCCAGTATCGGGCGAAGTTTCACCGTTCGCGGATCCCGCGCATCCGGCGCGGCGGCGACGGTGAGCAGCTGCGCCAGCAGCTTCGGCGACACCTTGTTCAAAGTGGACAGTCCACTGCCGTCGTTGAGCACCGCGCCGGAGACGTCGAAACCGTTCTGCGCCAAGATGTTCAGCGTGGTCTGGGCGACGCCGGCGAAGGTCGCCGGGGCGCCACTGGCGATCGCGGTCTGGCGGCCGACCGCTTCGGCAAGGTTGTTGTCGGAGATCTGCAGCAGGTTGTCCACCAGCTCCGTCAACGGAGCCGAACGCACCTCGCCGAGCACCTTCGCACCCTTCGGCGCGGTCACGTTTCCGGCCGCGGTGGCGCCGAGCCGCTGCGCGAACGTCTGCAGCAACGCATTTCCCGGATCGCCGGTGCGCGCGATCTCGTCGACCGTCGGGTTCGAACGGCCGCCGTCGAGCATCCCGGGTACCACCGGCACGGCGTAGGTGGACGGCGCGTCCTCCGGCGCCCAGCCCGGCGCGGTCGGCTGTCCGATGTAGAGCGACGGGTCCAGCTGCACCTTCTTGATGGCACCCCCGGAGGCCTTCTTGACCTGCGCCACCAGCTCGTCGAGATGCGCGGCACCCGGGTAGACGGATTCCTTGCCCACCGGCAGAGACGACAGCGTCGGATCACCCCCCGCCACGATGATCGCGGTGTCCGGCGAAGCACCCTGCACGACCTTGGTCGAGATCTGGAACCCGTGATCGAGCTTGAGCAGCGCGGCCGTGCTGGTGAGCAGCTTCGTCGCCGACGCGGGGGTGAGCAGCTGACCCGAGTTGTGGTTCCACAACGTCGCACCGTTCGCCGGGTCGACGACGACGCCGGCGAGCGTGCCCAGGGCACTGTTGGCCGCCGGACCCCCGAGTGCCGAGGAAATCCCGGACGCCGTGGGGGTGGGTGCCGAGGCGCTGGGCGGCTGCAAAGCCAAGGTGACTGCGGCGGGTTCGGGGGTGTCGCCCTTGGGAAGGTTCGGCGCCCAGGGCAGGCCGAGCCGGTTCGACACGTACGGCACCGCGGACGCGACCCCGGCGGCGACCACCAGTACCAGCACCAGAGCACCGCCGATCAGCAGCCCGCGCCGGCGCTTGCGTGGCTCGGCAGGCGGTGCGGGCGGTTCACCGGGAGGCTGCGGCGGGACAGCGGTCTCGGCCGGGCGCACCTGCCCCGACGGTTCGATCCGCATCGGCTGGGCGTGCACCAGACCAGCGGGTGGCACGGGCCGCTGCGGCGGCGGAACGGGGCGCGGCTGCTGAACCGGCGCCGTCACCTGCTGCGGAATCGGCTTCACCACGGGGAGGAACGCTGTGCGCTCCTCGGAGCTCGCCTCCGCCGTGGGTTCGGGCTTCGGCTTTTCCTCGTCGCCCTTGGGTTTTTCGGCTACCGGAACGAACAACGTCGGCTGCTCGGGCAGCGAAACCTTCGGCAACGGCAGATGAGCGGTCGCCCCGCCGTCCGCGGTTTCCTTCGCGGATTCCCCGGCCGGCTTTTCCGGTTTTTCGGCGGGCTTTTCCGCCGGCTGCTCACCGGGCGTGCCGGCGCCGGACACGTCCGAGTCGTCGGACGGCCAGGCCGGTTCGTCGTCGTGCGGCGGCACGCACCCCTCCTCATCGCGTCGGCGCACCACGGGCCACACTCGGTGTAGTCAAGATGACATAGGTGCGACTTCTCAACGGCGCGTGGTCCACACTAGTGAAGACAAAGTCAGCGGAATCGTGAGCCGCCAGGGGCGGCCCGAAAAGAAGAGTGCAGCGAGGTCGCCGTGGAGTTCGACGCCACCATCGAAATCCCCAAAGGGGAACGCAACAAGTACGAAGTGGACCACAAGACCGGGCGTATCCGGCTGGACCGCACCCTCTTCACGGCCACTCAGTACCCGGCCGACTACGGATTCATCGACGACACCCTCGGGCAGGACGGCGATCCGCTCGACGTGCTGGTCCTGGTGCAGGAACCGACGTTCCCCGGTTGCCTGATCCGCTGCCGCGCGATCGGCATGTTCCGGATGACCGACGAGAAGGGCCCGGACGACAAGGTCCTCGCCGTGCCGTCGGACGACCCACGGCTGGAGCACCTGCGCGACATCCACCACCTCAACGAGTTCCACAAGCTCGAGATCGAGCACTTCTTCCAGGTGTACAAGGACCTGGAGCCGGCCAAGAGCGTCGAGGGCTCGAACTGGGTCGGCCGGGTCGAGGCGGAGGCCGAGATCCAGCGTTCCTACCAGCGTGAGAACGACCGGCTGGCCAAGGAAAGCGCTGACGCCGGCGAGCACTGACTCGAAAAAATGGCCGGCCCCACCGGGTGGGGCCGGCCATTTTTTGTGTCTCAGGCCTGGTAACCCGGGATCGGGTAGGCACTCAGCAGGTCACGCACCTCGCCCGCGATCTTGTCGATCTCCGTCTCGTCCTCGGCCGACGCGGCGGCGACCGTGCGGTCGATCCACTCCGCGATCTGCGGCTGGTGCTCCGGGGTGAGGCCGCGAGTGGTGATCGCCGCAGTGCCCAGCCGGATGCCCGACGGGTCGAACGGCTTGCGCGGGTCGAACGGCACGGTGTTGAAGTTGAGCTCGATACCGGCCCGGTCCAGCGCCTTCGCCGCGGGCTTGCCCGCGATGTCCTTGCTGGTCAGGTCGACGAGCAGCAGGTGGTTGTCGGTGCCGCCGGAGACGAGGTCGAACCCACGCTCGGTGAGCGCACCGGCGAGCGCCTTCGCGTTGGCGACGATTGCGTGCGCGTAGTCGCGGAACTCCGGCTTGGCCGCCTCGCCCAGCGCGACGGCGATGGCCGCGGTGGTGTGGTTGTGCGGGCCACCCTGCAGACCGGGGAACACCGCCTTGTCGATCGCCTTCGCGTGCTCGGCGTCGGAGAGGATCATCGCGCCACGCGGTCCCCTCAGTGTCTTGTGCGTCGTGGTGGTGATGACCTGCGCGTGCCCGACCGGAGAGGGGTGCGCACCACCGGCGATGAGCCCGGCGATGTGCGAGATGTCGGCGACCAGCACGGCCCCGGCCTCACGCGCGATCTCCGCGAACGCCGGGAAGTCAATGGTGCGCGGGATCGCCGTGCCGCCGGCGATGATCAACTTCGGCCGGTGCTCGAGCGCGAGGTCACGCACCTGGTCGAAGTCGATGCGCCCGGTCTCCTTGCGCACGCCGTAATGAACGGCGTTGAACCACTTGCCGGTGGCCGACACGGACGCGCCGTGCGTGAGGTGACCGCCGTCGGGCAGTGACATGCCGAGCACCGTGTCGCCCGGCTTCGCGAGCGCGAGGTACACGGCGAGGTTCGCCGGGGAGCCCGAATAGGGCTGCACGTTCGCGTGCTCGGCGCCGAACAGCGACTTCGCCCGCTCGATCGCGACCGCCTCGAGCCGGTCGATGACCTGCTGGCCCTCGTAGTAGCGCTTGCCGGCGTAGCCCTCGGAGTACTTGTTCGTCAGCACGGTGCCGGTGGCTTCCAGCACGGCGCGGGAAACGTAGTTCTCCGAAGCGATCAGGCGGATCTTTTCGGCCTGGCGACGGGCCTCGTCCTCGACGAAACCGGCGATCTCGGGGTCGGCTGCGGTGAGGGTCGGAATCGGTGGCTGGTGCGTCATTCCCCTACTCCTGACACTGGCCACACCCAGGCGCGCGGTGCCGGCCTCGTCGGTCGCTTCCCGGTGGTGCTCCACCTCTTACGGCGCCAGTCGCTCTACGCTCTCACCTTAGTCGACGGGGGCAATGCCTTTGGCGTGCCGTCGCGCGAGCTGCTGGTAGATGGCGGCGTTGGTGTCGACCCAGGCACGCGCGGAATCGGTCAGCGGCACGAACTTCTTCGCCGGGCTGCCCATCGCGATGTGCTCGGCGGGGACCTCGGTGTTCGGTGTCACGGTCGCGCCCGCGGCGACGAGCGCGCGTTCGCCGATGACCGCCTTGTCCAGCACGGTGGACCCGTTGCCGATGAGCGCCTGCTCGCCGACGGTGCAGTCGTGCACGAGGCACATGTGCCCCACCGTGACGTTGCGGCCGATCTCGCACACACCGTCGTTGACGTGCAGCACCGAGTTGTCCTGGATGTTGGCACCCTCGCGGATGATGATCTTGCCGAGGTCGGCGCGGATGACCACGCCGTACCAGATCGACACGCCCTTTTCGATGACGACGTTGCCGATGAGCGTGGCGGTGGGGGCGATCCAGGCGTCAGGATGCACGGTCGGGCTGACGCCCTCGAAGGAGAAGAGAGGCATACCCGCACCCTAAGGGAGGCAAAGCAGCTCGATCTCTTCGCGGAGGGTCGCGAACGGACGGCGCCGGACGCTCTGCTGCACGATCGCGCCGAGCAGGTACGACTGAAGTGCGCGGGCGCGGGCGCGCGGGTCGTCGATGTTCAGGTCGCTGAGCAGGTCCGTGAGGAGCTCGATCGACGAGCGGAGCATGACTTCGGCGGCCGGGGCGTGCTCGGCGCGGCCGACCGCCACCCAGTACTCGAACCAGGCGAAGGCCGCGTTGGGGTTGTTGCCGAAGGTTTCAAGATAGGCCTCGAGCACGGCCCATAACCGTTCTTGCGGATCGTCGTGTTTGGTCGCGACCGTGCGCAGTTCGGCGAGGAAGTCGGTGACGAGCGCGGCCATCGCGCGGTCGATGAGCAGGTCGATGTCCGAGAAGTAGTAATGGACGGCGCTTTTGGTGAGTGGGCTGGCATCGGCGACGGCGCGGACGGTGCAGCCGGCAAGCCCGTCCCGCACGAGCACGCGCCGGGCGGCGTCCACGATCTGTTCCTGTTTGGCCAGCTGGTTGGGCGAAAGCCGGGCGCTACGGCCAGGCGTCGCGGTCATCGGTCCCCCTCAGGTCAGGACGGCCAGCCTACCTTCCGGGACATGTGTCCTACCGGCGACTGGCCATAATGGACGGTACGGTTCGGCCATGATCGCTCGCGTGTGGTTCGCGCTCACCGCGCTGGTCGTACTGGTGGGCCTGGTGGTACAGCTTGTTGTCGCGGCGCGAACCCCGGGGATCTTCGGCACCCCGGCGGCGCGAATGGCGAACGTGTTCTGCTACTTCACGATCCTGTCGAACTTGATCGTCGGTGGCACGAGCCTGTTGCTGGCGCTGCGCCCGGAGCGTCCGTCCACTGTGTTCCGCACGCTGCGACTCGACGGGGTCTTGGCGATCGCGGTGACCGGCGTCGTCTACCACGTCGCGCTCACCGGGCTGGTGGAGCTGAGTCCGGCCGGCGAGGTGGCGAACCAGCTGCTGCACACGGCCTCACCGATCCTCGGCGTACTCGGCTGGCTGTTGTTCGGACCACACGGCACGCTCAGCCCGCGGATCGTGTGGTGGAGCCTCGCGTACCCCTTGCTGTGGCTGGCTTTCACCCTGACCCGCGGCGGGCCCACCGGCTTCTATCCGTACCCATTCCTGCAAGCGGATTCGCTCGGCTATCCCCGCGTGGCGCTCAACTGCGTGCTGGTCGCCGTCAAGTTCCTCGCACTGGCAGCCGCTACCCTGCTCCTGGACCGTCAACTGGGCCGACGTCAAGCGCGTTTGGCCCCACGTATAGGGCCATGAACACAACCAGGGCCTCCTCGGTTTCCCGGAAAGGCCCTGGTCATCGCCGGAGCCGCCTAGGGGAATCGAACCCCTGACCTGCTCATTACGAGTGAGCCGCTCTGGCCGACTGAGCTAAGGCGGCGATGCGCAGACCAGTGTAGCCGCATGGCGCACGTCACTTTTCACCCCCGTCCTCGTTAGTCTCTCCGACACCGGCCGCAGCCGCCCGGCGCGTCTTACTGGAGGACATTCCGCAATGCGTCTGCCTCGCACGCTGGCTCTGCCCATGACCGCCGCGCTTGTCGTGCTTTCGGCGGGCCCGGCGATAGCGGACAGCACCATCCCGACGACACCGATCCCCCAGCCCACCAA
>NZ_WMBA01000055.1 GCF_009707865.1 Amycolatopsis pithecellobii | reverse complement strand
CCTCCCTGCCGATAATCCCCAACCGTGAGCCTTTCCCTCCCGGCGTTGGTGTTCCTCTTCGTCGCCGGGGTCGGGGCCGGGCTCACCGGGTCCGTCGCAGGGCTCGCCTCGCTCGTCTCCTATCCCGCGCTCCTCGCCGTGGGCCTGCCGCCGCTGACCGCGAATGTCACCAACACCATCGCCTTGATGGGCACCACCGCCGGCGCCGCGGCGGGGTCGCGGCCCGAGCTGACCGGGCAGTGGCGCCGCCTCAGGGTGTTGTGCTGGATCACCGCCACCGGCGGCGCGCTCGGCGCCGGGCTTCTACTGTGGACACCGCCCGGCGTCTTCACCGTCACCGTCCCGTTTCTCATCGCAGGTGCGTCGATTCTCCTCTTCGTCGGCCCGCATCTGCGGCGCGATGTCCACACTGGACGGGGACTCAGCCGCGGTACGGCCGTCGCCGCATTCGGTGTGGCCATTTACGCCGGCTATTTCGGCGCCGCGGCCGGTGTGCTCATGCTCGCGTTGCTGTCCACCGCCTGGCCCCAGTCACTGGCGCGGTCCAACGCCGCCAAGACCATCGCGACCGGCGCGGCGAACTCCGTGGCCGCGGTCGTCTTCGCGTTCACCGGCTATGCCGACTGGCCGGCGGTTCTGGTGCTGTGCCTGGGATCCGTGCTCGGCTCGTGGATCGGGCCGTCGATCGTCCGGCGGGTGCCCGCGACGCCGTTGCGGATCGTCATCGGACTCGCCGGACTCGGTCTCGCCGGTACGCTCGCGTGGCAGGCGTTCACCGGGTGAGAAGGAGAAATCCGCGGCGCCCCAGCAAAAAACTCCAGGGGTATGTTGGTGCTCGGGCGCCGGCATGATCGTCCGGACCCGTCATGGGAGGCCACGAGTTGAGCATTGTCGGTACCAGGGTCGTCCGGATCGAGGACCAGAAACTCATCACCACCGGTGGCACGTACGTCGACGACCTCCGCGAACCGGCACTGACCGGCGCGGTGCACGCGATGTTCGTCCGCAGCCCCATCGCGCACGCCCGGATCACCTCGATCGACACCGAGGAGGCGCTGGCCGCTCCCGGAGTCGTCGGTGTGTACACCGCCGCGGATCTCGAGCTGGCGCCGCGGAAGGTCGGCCCCGTCGAGCAGCCGTGGCTGGCGTCCGAAGTGGTCCGTTACGTCGGTGAGCCCGTCGCGCTGGTCCTCACCGAGGAGCGCTACCAGCTCGCGGACGCCGCCGAGCTGGTCGACATCGACTACGACCCGCTCGACGCCGTGGCGAGCGCCGACGCCGCGCTGTCGGACGAGACCTTGCTGTTCCCCGAGATCGGCACGAATCTTGTGCAGGTACACGGAATCGAGGAATTCCCGGACGGGAGTTTCGACGGCTGCGAGGTCGTCGTCACGCAGACCATCGTGAACCAGCGCGTCGCGCCCGCGCCGCTCGAAGTGCGGGGCGCCTCCTGCGTGTGGGGCGAGGACGGCCGCCTGACGGTCTGGCTTTCCACCCAGAACGCCCAGCTGGCCCGCAGGTCGATCGCGAACGGACTCGGGGTCGGCGAGGACAAGGTCCGGGTCATCACGCCGGACGTCGGCGGCGGTTTCGGGGCGAAGATCGGGGCCGACCCTGACCCGGTCGTGCTCGGCTGGGCGGCGCGGCAGGCGGACCGGCCGGTGCGCTGGATCGAGTCCCGCAGCGAGAACCTCACCTCGATGACGCACGGCCGCGGCCAGCAGAACACCGTGACCATCGGTGGCCGCCGCGACGGGACGGTCGAGGTGTTCCGGCTCGACGTGGTGCAGGACGCGGGCGCCTATCCGCGGTCGGTGTTCCTGCCCACGCTGACCGAGCTGATGGCGTCCGGCGTCTACCACTTCCCGAAGATCGAGACGCGCAGCCGAGCGGTGGTCACCAACACCACCCCGATCGCCGCTTACCGTGGCGCGGGCCGGCCCGAGGCGACCGCCGCGGTGGAACGGGCGATGGACCTGTTCGCCGCCGAGCTCGGGCTGGACCCGGCGGAGGTCCGGAAGATCAACTTCATCCGCCCGGAAGAATTCCCGTACAAGACGAAAACGGGCGCCCACTACGACTCCGGCGAGTACGAGGCCGTGCTCGACAAGGTACTGACGGCCGCGGACTACGCCGGGCTGCGGGCCGAGCAGAAACGCCGGCGCGAAGCCGGGGATCCGGTCGCGCTCGGGCTCGGTATCGCCAGCTACGTCGAGATCACCGGCGGCGACAGCTCGGGTGAGAGCGGTCGCGTCGACATCAACCCGGACGGCACGGTCACCGCCTACACCGGCAGTTCGCCGCACGGGCAGGGGCTGGCCACGTCGCTGGCGATGCTGCTGTCGGACCAGCTCGGCATCCCGATGGAGCGGATCACCGTCAAATACGGGGACACCGACGACGTGCCCAAGGCGATCGGCACGTTCGGTTCGCGTTCCCTGCAGCTGGGCGGTTCCGCCGTGCGGCAGGCCGCGGACCAGGTGATCGCGAACGCCCGCGAGATCGCCGCGGACCTGCTCGAAGCCGCGCCGGACGATCTCGAACTCGACGTGGACAGCGGCGCCTGGCGGGTGCGGGGCGCGCCGTCGAGCGGCTCGGTGGACTGGGTGCAGCTCGCGGCCCGCGCCGAGGAAGGCGTGCTGTCGGCCGACGTGTGGTTCAGCGACGGCACCCCGACGTTCCCGTTCGGCGCCCATCTCGCGGTCGTCGAGGTCGACACCGAAACCGGGAAGGTCGTGGTGAAACGCATCATCGCCGGCGACGACGCCGGCCCGGTCGTCAACCCGCTGGCGTTCCGCGGGCAGCGGCACGGCGGGCTCGGCCAGGGCATCGCGCAGGCGTTGCTGGAGGTGATGGCGTACGACCCCGACGGCAACCCGACCACGGCCACACTCGCCGACTACTCGTTCATCACCGCGACCGAACTACCGGACTTCGAGCTCGTCGACTCGGCCACGCCGACGACGCGGAACCCGTTGGGAGTCAAGGGAATCGGCGAGGCGGCGACGATCGGCTCGACACCGGCGGTGCACAACGCGGTGGTGGACGCGCTGGCGCACCTGGGAGTGCGCCACCTGGACATGCCCATGACCCCGCTGCGGGTGTGGGAAGCGCTCTCTTTGAAAGGTGAGGCGAAGTGAGGGTCTCCATCGAGGTCAACGGCACGGCGGTGACCGAGGAGGTCGAGGACCGCACGCTGCTGGTGCACTACCTGCGGGACAACGCGGGGCTGACGGGCACGAACATCGGTTGTGACACCACGTCATGCGGTGCCTGCACGGTGCTGCTGGACGGTGAGTCGGTGAAATCGTGCACGGTGCTCGCGGCGCAGGCCGACGGGCACCGGGTCACCACGGTCGAAGGACTGTCCGATCGCGACGGTGAGCTGCACCCGGTGCAGCGGGCGTTCCGGGAGCAGCACGGGCTGCAGTGCGGGTTCTGCACGCCGGGCATGATCATGGCGTCGGTTTCGTTGCTGGCACACAATCCCAAGCCCACCCGGGATGAGGTGCGGGAGGGGCTGGAAGGCAACCTGTGCCGCTGCACGGGATATCACAATATCGTCAGCGCCGTGATCGAGGCGTCGGGACAGGAGGTGGACCGGTGATCCCGGCTCCGTTCAGCTATCGCCGGGTGTCCACTGTGGACGAGGCGCTGACCGTGCTCGGCGAGCACGGTGACGAAGCGAAGGTCCTCGCGGGCGGGCATTCCTTGCTGCCGCTGATGAAACTGCGGTTCGCCACGCCGGAGATCGTCGTCGACTTGGCGCCGATCGACGAGTTGCGATACGTGCGCGTCGAGAGGGACACGGTCGCGATCGGTGCGCTGACGCGGTATCACGATCTGCACCATGACGAGACGCTGCGCGAGCACGCCCCGTTGCTGGCGCACGTGGCCGGTGCGATCGGTGATCAGCAGGTGCGGCACCGCGGCACCATCGGTGGTTCTCTCGCGCACGCCGATGCGGCGGCCGACCTGCCCGCGGCGCTCCTGGCTTCCGGCGGCTCGCTCGTGGTGCGCGGTCCCGGCGGGCAGCGCGAGATTCCGGCGGACGAGTTCTTCCTGGGCCCGTTCACCACCCCGCTGGAGCCCGATGAGCTGGTCACCGAGGTCCGGGTGCCGGTGGCGACCGGAATCGGCTGGGGTTTCGAGAAGTTCACCCGCCGCTCGATCGACTGGGCCATCGTCGGGGTCGCGGTGCTCGGGCAGGCGGTGGGCCTGATCAACATGGGTGGCACCCCGATCCGCGCGACCGCGACGGAAGAGGCGCTCGCCTCCGGCGCGTCCATTGTGGACGCTGCCGCGCTGGCCGCGGACGGTGCGTCGCCGGTCAGCGAACCCCATGCCAGCGCCGAATACCGCGGGCACCTGGCGCGTGTGCTGACCGCACGGGCGTTGAATACCGCGGCTGTGTGATTCCACTTCGGACCGGAAAAAAGAAAAACAATTCCACGATAAAGCCGGTGAAAATCGCCGGACGCGATCTTCCCGATCGATGCGGATCGGGTAGTCGATGAGGCATTTCCGGGAACGCGATTGACATCAATGTCGTGACCCGCGCATACTCGCTCAGTGGATATGGGGCGCACGACGCTCATTTATTGATGTCTCATTCTGCGGGGCGGTTCACGTGGATTCGGTGCACGCGGATATCGTGGTTGTGGGCGGTGGAATCATCGGCAGCTGCGTTGCTTTTTATCTCGCGAAATCAGGTGCGGATGTCGTCGTTCTCGATCCGGAACCGGGTCAGGGTTCCTCGGCGGGCAATGCGGGAATGCTCGTGCCCAGTCAATCCGTGCCGTTTGCGAGTCCGGCCACCGTCGCCGCCTGGGTTGCCGCACTGGCCAGCCGGGACAGCACCATCAGTTTCCGGCGGCCGGTACCGCTGAGCCTGGTGCCGTGGTTCGCGCGCATGGCGATCGAGGCGCGTCCCGGACGGGCCCGGCGAGCCACCCGGAATTTGTTCGAACTCGCCGGAAAGAGCCTCCACCTCTATCAGGAGATGGTCGATAACGAAGGAATCGACCTGCATCTACGCCCGGTGGGATCATTGCGGGTTTTCCGCAGCGTGGTCGCACTCGAGCGGCAGCGCCGAGCGCTGGACGAATTGGCTGGATGTGGCGCCGAATTCGAAATGCTGGGGCCGCGAAAACTCCGGGAAATCGAACCGGCTCTGCGGACGGGTCTCGCGGGCGCGATCAAGTTTCCGCATGATCGCAGTCTCGATCCCGCGCGTGCGACGCGGGCTATCGCCGATGCGGCACGTGCCCGGGGTGCCCAATTCCGAGCCGAGCGTGTCGTCGGTTTCCAGCGCGCCGGAGGGCGGGTCGTCATGGTGCGGACCGACCGCGGCTGCTTGAGCGCGGACGAATTCGTCGTCGCGGCCGGTGCCGCCAGCGCGCAGGTCGGGAAATTGCTGGGGGCGCGGCTGCCGGTGCGGGCCGGGTACGGATTGAGCGTCACCTATCCCACCGGGAGCCCCCTGCTGCGCAGTTCGGTGATGCTCGAGGAAGAGCATGTGGTGATCAACTCCCGGGAGTCCTGGGTGCGGTTGACCACCGGAATGGAATTCGGCGGGACGGCACACGACAGACCCGGTGCCGGCGCCGTCCGGCGGCTCGACGCGGTGACCCGGGCCTACGTGCCCACGCTGCCGGCCCATGACACCGCCCAGCCGCCGTGGCGGGGTGCCCGGCCGATGACGCCGTCCGGAACACCCTGCATCGGCCGGATCGCCGCCAACGTCATCGCCGCGACCGGACACGGCACCCTGGGCATGACCTTGGGCCCGGTGACCGGGCACCTGGTCAGCTCACTCGTCGCCGGCTGAGGCACTGCCCGCCGGAAACCCGGACTCTCACGTTCTGGAGAAAGCCTTGAACGCTTCGCACAAGCAGTTGCTCGTCGGCGACGCACACAACGATCTGCTGGCCCTCGTCGCGTTGCGCGACCCGGACCGCTGGGGCACCTACTTCCGTGATCACTGGCATCCGCAGTTGGTGGCGGGCGGGGTGAAACTCCAGGTGCTGCCCGTCATGATCGACCACGAGTTCCGCCCGGAAGGGGCGCTGCGGCGCACCCTCCGGATGATCGAGGCCGCGTACCGCATCGCCGAGGAGAACTCCGACCTCGTCGCCTTGTGCCAGTCGGGAGCCGAGATCGACGCCGCGCTGGCGGAAAACCGCATCGCACTCGTGCTCGCACTGGAGGGGTGCGCGCAGATCGACGAGGACGTCGAACTGCTCCAGACCATGACCAGGCTCGGGGTGCGCATGGTGTCGCTCACCCATTTCGGCCGCACGGCGCTGGCGGACGGGTCCGCCGAACAGGGCACCGGCAGCAGGCTGAGCCGGGCCGGGGTCGAGGCCGTCGGGTTGCTGGACCGGCTCGGCGTGCTGATCGATGTGTCCCACCTCAACCACGCGGGGGTGGCGCACGTACTGGAACTCACCACCAGGCCGGTCATCGCGAGTCACTCGGCGGCGTTCGCATTGCGCGCGCACCACCGGAACCTGGATGACCACCAGATCAAGGCCATCGCCGCCACCGGCGGGGTGATCTGCTTGAACCTCTACGCCGGTTATCTGACCGACGACGATCCCACGATCGACCATGTGGTCGAGCACATCCTGCATATCGCGCGGATCGCGGGCGAGGATCACGTCGGCATCGGAAGTGACTTCGTCGCGGAATTGTTCGCGGAGACGATGCCTGCCTGGCAGCGTCCACTGGTGATCGAAGGGACCGACGCCGAAAGGCTGGTACCGGGCCTGACCGGGCCTGCCGGCTTTCCGTTGATCGCCACCGCAATGCTAGACCGGGGAATTCCCGGGCCTGTTGTCGAAAAGGTCATCGGCGGCAATCTCCGTCGCCTGCTGACGGAAACCGCAGCAATCGACTGACGCGCAGAAAGGAATGAATTCATGGAAGCCGGACGCGCTCTGTCTCCCGCACAGGTCGACGAGTACCGAACCAGGGGATTCCTGGTCGAGGAAAGCGTTTTTCCCGACAACGAGATGACAGCGCTGAATGCCGAAGCAGCCAAGGAGTTCGCGTCGGGAGGTGAACGCGTCACCCTCGAAGAAGGCACCGACACCGTGCGCGGTGTGCACGGCTGCCACCTGTACTCCGAGCTGTTCGCGGAGCTCGTTCGCTCGCCGAGGCTGCTCCCCATCGCCGAGCAACTGCTGGACGACGAGGTGTACGTCCATCAGTTCAAGATCAACGCGAAGCGGGCGTTCAGAGGCGAAGTATGGGAATGGCACCAGGATTACACGTTCTGGCACCGCGAGGACGGGATGCCGGCGCCCCGCGCGCTCTCGGCGGCGATCTTTCTCGACGAGGTGACGGAGTTCAACGGCCCGCTGATCTTCGTGCCCGGCGGACACCGGGCCGGAATGGTCGAAACGGACGTCGAAGGCGACGGCTGGGCCAATACGCTGACCGCGAGCCTCAAATACTCGATCGACATCGAATCCATGCACAGGCTGGTCGAAAGCCATGGCATGGTGGCCCCGAAGGGCCCGCGCGGATCGGTGCTCTGGTTCGACGCGAATATCCCGCACAGCTCGGTTCCGAACATTTCTCCACGTGATCGCGGTTTGCTGTTGATCACCTACAACAGCGTGCGGAACAAGGTCGACCTTTCCCGCGCCACGCGGCCCGAATGGCTTTCGGCTCGCGATTTCACGCCGTTGGCGGCAGCGCACGCCACCTCCCGGTGAGGGAATTCGATGCCGACTTCGTTCACCGGCCGGATTGCGGTGGTCACGGGTGCCTCGTCCGGTATAGGCAGGGCAACCGCCGAGGCGTTGTCGGCGGCGGGTGCTCGCGTCGCGTTGATCGGCCGCACTCCGGCCGCGCTGGCGAAGGCCGCGGCGGGCCTGCCCGGCGACTCACTCGAGTTGCCCGCCGACGTCGCCGACGACGCGGCGGTGACCGCCGCCCTCGACCGGGTCGAGGCCACCTGGGGCGTACCGGACCTCGTCGTCACCTCGGCGGGCGTGGCTGAGCCGGCGGCGCTGACCGAGCTCACCCCGAGCCGCTGGCGGCACACCATCGACGTCAATCTGTCGGGCACGTTCTACGTCGCTCGCGACGCCGGCGTGCGCATGCTCCGCGCCGGCAGCACCGGCGACATCATCATGATCGGCTCCGAACTGGCCACGATGGGCATGTCCTGGTACGCCGCCTACTGCGCCTCGAAAGCCGGTGTAGTCGGCCTCACCCGCGCCCTCGCGGCCGAGCTGGCACCCCGGATCCGGGTGAACGCGGTCTGTCCCGGGCCGGTCGACACCCCGATGCTCGCCGCGGAATTCGAAGCCTTCGGCGATGCCGGCGCGGTCCGGGAGCAGACCATCGCTCGAGTGCCGCTCAACCGGCTGGCCACCGCCGCCGAAGTGGCCGCGGCCGTGATGTATCTCCTCGCCCCGACCACCTACGCCACCGGAACGGCGTTGCACCTCGACGGCGGCACCACCAGCTGAGCACGGGAGAAAATCTATGCACGCCACCAAGATCGTGCACACGGTCGAGTCGCACACGGAGGGCATGCCCACCCGCGTCGTGATCGGTGGGGCCGGGGT
The DNA here is from genome assembly GCF_009707865.1 of Amycolatopsis pithecellobii. Lineage (GTDB taxonomy): Bacteria > Actinomycetota > Actinomycetes > Mycobacteriales > Pseudonocardiaceae > Amycolatopsis_E > Amycolatopsis_E pithecellobii. The sequence continues at coordinate 48,495 of NZ_WMBA01000055.1, read as the reverse complement.
GATACCCGGCGCGACCATGGCCGAGCGCCGCCGCTACCTGTCCGCGCATCTCGACGATTTCGCGCACCTGCTGATCCGTGAACCACGGGGGCATTCCGCAATGTGCGTGGCGATCCTGCAACCACCGGCCCGGCCCGGTACCGACTACGGCGTCCTGTATGCCGAACTGGCCGGCTGCGTGCCGATGTGCGGCCACGGCACGATCGGGGTCGCCACGGTGCTCGTGGAAACGGGCATGGTGGAGGTGCACGAGCCCACGACGACGGTGCGGCTCGACACGCCGGCCGGGCCCGTCGTGGCGGAGGTTGCGGTCGCCGACGGCAGGGCACGATCGGTCACCATCGACAGCGTCCCCGCCTTCGTGGTGGAACTCGACCGGGAGCTCAAGGTCGCCGGGTTCGGCGCGATACGGTGCGATATCGCGTACGGCGGAAACTTCTACGCCATCGCCGACCTCGCCGACGTGGGTCTTCCCTTCGAACGTGGCGCCCGGCAACGGATCATCGAAGCCGGCTTGGCGATCATGGCCGAAGTCAACGCGACAGGCCGCCCGGTGCACCCCGAGGATCCGGGAATCACCGGATGCGATCACGTGTATCTGGCGGCACCGGGCTCGACAGCGCAACGCTCCCGGCACGCGATGGTCATCAGTCCCGGGGTGCTGGACCGGTCTCCGTGCGGCACCGGAACCGGCGCTCGGATGGCCCAGTTGCGTGCCCGTGGGGCATTGGAAATCGGCCAGGAGTTCCGCAACGAATCGATCATCGGCACGCATTTCCACGGCACGCTGACCGCCGAGCACCGGGTCGGCGAGCGCACCGTCGTGCAGCCCCGGGTCACCGGCCGCGCATGGCTGACCGGGACGGCACAATACTTTCGCGACCCGCAAGATCCGTTTCCGGCCGGCTTCGAACTCTGAACGCCGGGGGACGAGAAGTGAGCACGGGACGGGGCCTGACCGGCCCATCGGCCCTGCGGTTCCTCCTCGTGGCCGCACTGGGGGGAGCCAGCTTCCCCAGCGTGCGAGTCGCACTGGAGGGACTGAGCCCGGCGCAGCTGGTGTTCGGCCGGGTACTGCTCGGTGCGGCGGTGGTACTGGTGATCGCCTGGATGCGCGGCGCCGCGCTGCCGCGCGGGCGCATCTGGGGGCACGTGATCGTGGCCGCGATGCTGGGCAACGTGCTGCCCTTCACCCTGTTGTCGTGGGGGGAGCGCACCACCGGGGCCGGCATCGCGGGTGTGCTCGTGGGAAGCACCCCGCTGCTGACGTTGGTACTGACGGCGCTGGCGTTGCCGGCGGAACCGGCGACCCGGCGCAAAGTGGCCGGCATGCTGGTCGCCTTTCTCGGCGTCGTCGTGCTGATCAACCCGTGGCACACGGCGTTCGGTTCCCTCGGTGGGCAGGTGGCCTGTCTCGGCGCGGCGCTGAGCTATGCGGCGTACTTCTTCTATGTCCGCAAGTGCCTCACTCCGCGCGGGCTCGCCCCGTTGTCGCTGATCGCCGGGCAACTGAGTGTGGCCGCGGTGCTGGAGGCTCCGGCGGCTCTGCTCCTGGGTGCGGCGGCGCCGCACCTCACCGCCAGGGTCGTGGCCGGGATGCTGGTTCTCGGGCTGCTGTGTACCGGACTGGGCTACGTGCAGCTGTTCCGGCTGATCGGTGAAGTCGGCGCGGCGACCGCTTCCGCGGTCAACTACCTCGAGCCGCTGTTCGCCGTGGTGCTCAGCGTCAGCCTGCTCGGCGAACCGGTCACCTGGAACATGATCGCCGGTGGCCTGGTGTTGTTCGCGGGCGTGGCTTACGCGGAGAACCGGATCGGCACCCCGCCGCGGTCCGGTCTTTCGGAGGAGTCGGTATGAGCATCAGGAACGTTCTCCGGATGGCCGCGGACGATCTGGACATGATCCGCGAGCGCGATCCGTCGATCACCTCACGCACCGAAGCGCTGCTTCATCCCGCGCTGCCGGCGATCTGGACCTACAGGGTCGCGCACCGGCTTCACCTGCGTCGCCTGCGCCGCACGGCCAGGGCGCTGTCAGCCGTTGCCCGGGTTGTGGGTGGCGGCATCGAAATCCATCCCGGGGCCCGGATCGGCCGTGGCTTCTTCATCGACCACGGGGCCGGCGTTGTGATCGGGGAAACGGCGGTGATCGGCGAAAATGTCACGATTTTCCACCAGGTCACGCTCGGCTCGGTCGGCTGGTGGCACGACCGGGAACGTCCCGCCGGGGCGCGCCGGCATCCGCGGGTGGGCGATCGTGTGGTGATCGGCGCGAATGCCACGCTGCTGGGGCCGATCACCATCGGCCAGGACAGTGTCATCGGCGCTCAGGCGCTCGTCATCGAAGACGTGCCGAGCGGGTCCCGGGTCCTGGCGGCGGCCGCCGGATCCCGGCCGCGATTCCGCGGTGGCGCAGCTTTCGTCAATGGTTCAGACCATTCTGCACTGGGCGGCTTCCCGACCTGGTGAGCCGATCGACCGACAGGGAGCATCGTGATGACCAGTATCAAGCGGCCACCCGCAGAGTCGCTCGCCGACCTGATCGGCGGCACGCCACTCGTCCGGCTGCACTTCGGGCCCGACGCGGTGGCCACCACCTATGCGAAGCTGGAGTCGGCCAACCCGTTGGCGAGCGTGAAGGACCGGACCGCGCTGTACATGATCGAAGGCGCTGAGCGGCGGGGACAGCTGCGCCCCGGTGAAGGCACGGTCGTGGAGGCTTCCTCCGGGAACACCGGAATCGCGCTCGCCGCCCTGTGCGCGATGCGTGGCTACGAATGCGTGATCGTATTGCCGGACAATGTGACCGCCGAGCGAATCCAGCTTCTGCGGTCGTTCGGCGCGGAGGTCGTGCTGGTGCCGTATGAAGCGAATTACGCGGCCGCGGTGGAACGGGCCGAGGAGATCCACCGCGCTCGGCCGGGCTCGTGGTTCGTCTGCCAGCACGAGAATCCCGACAATGTGCAGGCGCACTACGCCACTACCGGACCCGAAATCTGGGCCGATCTCGACGGGCGGATCGACATCCTGGTGTGCGGGTACGGCACCGGCGGCACGCTGACCGGGTCCGCGCGCTATCTCAAGGAGCAGAACCCGGCCATCAAGGTGGTGGCGGTCGAGCCGGAGCGGTCCCCGTTGCTGAGTCAGGGTGTCGGTGGCTTGCACTGCATCCCGGGCCTCAACGGTGGATTTCTCACGTCCACAACGGATGTCGGCTGTATCGACGAGGTCCTGACCGTCAGCGACGACGAAGCCCAGACGGCCGCGTTGCTGCTCGCTCGCACAGCCGGTCTTCTGGTGGGCATTTCCTCCGGTGCGGCCGCGCACGCCTGCCGGACCCTCGCCACCCGGACGGAACATGCTGGAAAGACCATCGTCACGGTGTTCCCGGACACCGGCGAGCGCTATCTTTCGTCGCTCGCCGGTGCTTCCGGTCAGTGAGAGGCAGGCTACTCGAACCGTGCCGGGTCACCGGCGCCGTAGCGGACGATTTCCGGTGCCTCGCCGGAGAAATCGACCACAGTGGTCGGTTCGGTGCCGCAGTCGCCGGAGTCGATGACGGCGTCGAGTGAGTGGTCCAGCTCCTCCTTGATCTCCCAGCCGTGCGTCAGCGGCTCCTCGCGGTCCGGCAGCAGCAGCGTGCTCGACAGCATCGGCTCACCGAGCTCCGCGAGGAGCGCTTGCGCGACAACATGGTCGGGGATGCGCACGCCAACGGTTTTCTTCTTGGGGTGCAGCAATCGGCGCGGCACCTCCTTGGTGGCCGGCAGGATGAATGTGTAGCTGCCTGGCGTCGACGCCTTGATTGCGCGGAACACCACGTTGTTCACGTGCACGAACTGGCCCAGCTGCGCGAAATCGCGGCACACCAACGTGAAATGGTGCCGATCATCCAGGTCCCGGATCGTGCGGATGCGGTCGATCCCGTCCTTGTTCCCCAGCTGGCAGCCCAGCGCGAAGCACGAATCGGTCGGGTATGCGATCAGCCCGCCGTCACGCACGATCCCGACGACCTGGTCGATCGAGCGCCGTTGAGGGTTGTCCGGATGGACATCGAAGTACTTCGCCATGGCGCGAGCTTAAGCGGGCGCCCGATCGAGACACGATCAGTCGTCCCTCACCGGCTGACGGGCCGAGGGAACCGCCGGTGCGCCCGGTCGAGGACGCGGCTGATCGGCGCCTCGTCACGGCGATCCCGGCGCCACGTCATGTACGTCACGATCGTGGGTTCGGGGTCATGGAGGCGGCGCAGGAGGATCCGTTCACCATCTGGTGCCGCGAAGTGGCTGTGATCCTGCCAGCCGGCGGGCAGGAACGAGCAGTGTGCGCCGTCGGAGAGCAGCATCAGCAATCCTTCCTCGACGGCGGCGTTGACCCGGTCCACCAGCGGAACCATCTCCAGGTAGGGATGGAGGACAGCGGGGAAGGTCCAGGGGTCGATGTTGGTGGCCAGGCGCAGTCCGACGATGTCGGAGGGCCCGATTTCCTCGAGGCGGTGAAACCGCGGCGTGTCCGGGAGCGCGATCACGAAGCGCTCCTCGAGCAGCGGGAGTTGTGCGAGCTCCGCGTCGTCTCGGAGCTCGGTCCACAGCAGGCCAAGCTCGAGCTCCCGCGAGCGCAGCAACTCGACCTGGTGGTGGGAATCCAGCGGGCGCAGCGACAGGGACGAGCGTCCGACAGCGGGGCGGATGACCTGATCAACGAGTGATTCCCGGAAGTCCGTGGGCAGCGAGCGCATGCCGACGCGGACCGGGGGTGTGTGCGCCGTGCGGAACATCGTGTGGATGAGATCGAACTCGGCGACGATGGCGCGTGCGCGGGGCAGTAGCGCCTCACCGGCAGCGGTCAGGGTCGCCGGACGCGTCGTGCGGTTGAAGAGGCGGGCGCCCAGCTCGGACTCCAGTTCCTGGATCCGCTCGCTGACCCGGGACGGCGCGACATGCAGCTGGCGAGCCGCGACGGTCACGCTGCCGGACTGCGCCAGAGCGAGGAAGACCTGCATGTGAACAAGCTGGGCCTTCATGCCGGGCTCACCGGCCGGCCGCCGCGAACTGACCTCGACACAACTTTCGACAATACCGAAAGTGTGGCTCTTGTTCCGGCTCTAGTGTCAACGACGAACACGAGCACTCAGGGAGAACCACATGCTGACGAAGCGCCCACGCCGGATCCGCGCGGCCTGGGAGGCGGGCACCGTCGCCTACGGGGTCGCGGTCCAGCTGCCCAGTCCTGACCTGGTGGAGATCGCGGGGCAGGCCGGACTCGACTACGCCTGGATCGACGCCGAGCACGGATCGTTGTCGCTGGCCGAGATCCGCGAGCTGATCCGCGGTGCGGACGCCGTCGGAATCGACGCCATCGTGCGGATCGCCGACCACGACACGTCGTTCATCCAGCGCGTCCTCGACCTGGGGGCGGCCGGGATCATGGCCGCTCACGTGTGCACACCCGAGCAGGCCGCCGCACTCGTGGCGGCGGCTCGCTACGCGCCCGCGGGCTTGCGGGGCGCCTGTCCGGCGGTGCGGTCGGTCGGGCACGTCACGACCGACTGGGCAGGTGACCGGCGGCGCGCCGACGAGGACGTTGTGGTCTTCGGGCTCATCGAGGACCTCGAAGGGGTGGAGAACGTGGAGGCCATCGCGTCGCGATCGGGTCTCGACGGACTCGTTTTCGGTCCCTTCGACCTGAGCATGGCCCACGGCCTCGACGGCGACGTCGCCCACGACGAAATCCAGAAGCTGCACGACCGCGTGGTCCGGGCCTGCCGCGAGGCCGGGATCGAATACGTCGTCGCGAACGCGGCGTGGGAGTTCGGGGGTGTCGCCGTCACCGGGTCGCGGACCGTCACCCTCGCCGGTGACCGGGGTGTGTTGTTCGACGGACTGCACCGGTTGCTGGACTCGGCGCGGTCGGCAGGAGCGGCAGGATCGCAGCCATGAGCGTGAGGGACACGAGCCTGACCGAGGGCGAGGTGCTCAGGTTCTTCACCTCGCTGTCCAACTGGGGCCGCTGGGGCGACGACGACCGCCTGGGCACGCTGAACACCATCACCGACGAGGTGCGCGCGGCGGCGGCCGCATCGATCCGCACCGGGCGCGCCGTGTCACTTTCCCGGGACATCGACCCTCGCACCCCCGACCCGCTGGCCTCCGGCAACTCCGTGGTGCAGCGGTTCACCGGCACGAACGAGGTCGAGGAACACTTCGGGCGGCCGTTGCGGTTCGACGCGGTCACCGAGTTCGTCGGGATCGCCGCGCACGGCTCGAACACCCACGTCGACGGCCTGGCCCACTACTCGTGGGACGGGCACAACTACAACGGCTTCCCCGCCTCCGAGACGACCTCGCTGGGCGGTGCGCGGAAACTGTCGGTCCACCACGCCGCGCTCGGTTTCCTGACCCGGGGCGTGCTGCTGGACATCGCGGCGTTGCACGGCGTCGACTGGCTCGGGCGTGGTCAGCCGGTCACCCCCGAGGACCTCACCGCCGCGGAACGACGGCAGGGCGTCACGGTGCGCCCGGGCGACGCGTTGCTGGTCCACACCGGCAACGCGGCCAGGATCCTGCACGAGGGCCCCGACGCCGTGGGCCCGGCGGCGCGGCAGGCCGGGCTGCACGCGAGTTGCCTGCCGTTCCTGCGCGAGCGCGACGTCGCCATGCTGGGTAACGACGGCGTGCAGGACGTGCAGCCCTCAGGGTACGGACCGGACCTGACGCGGCCCGTGCACACGGTGGCTCTGGTCGCACTCGGCCTTTGGCTGGTGGACAACATGGAACTCACCGAGCTTGCCGCGGTGTGCCGCGAGGAGCGCCGCTGGGAGTTCTTCTTCGCCGCGTTGCCGTGGCGCATGGTCGGCGTGACCGCCAGCGCCAGCAATCCCGTCGCGATCTTCTGACCTTGCCGCTGCGAAAGGACTTTCCTGTGCCCACTACGGCAGTTCTCGTCATCGACATGCAGAACGGCTTCCTGCATCCGGAAGGGTCGCTCGCCAGGGCCGGGATGGGCCTTCCGGACGCCGAGCCCGCCGTCCGTGCGACCCGTGCCCTGCTCGCCTCCGCTCGTGCGTCCGGTCTGCCCGTGCTCTACACGCGCCAGGTCGTCAGCGAGGGGGCTCCTGAGATGTCCCCCCGCTGGCGGGCGGCCGCGGCACCGGCCCTCGCCGTCGAACCGCGCATGCTCAGCCACGGAAGCTGGGACGCCGAGATCATCGACCGGCTCGCCCCCAAGACGGGCGAGGTGGTCGTCGACAAGAACCGGTACGACGCCTTCCTGTACACCGACCTCGAGGACATCCTGCGCGGCCTGGGGACCGAGCGCCTCGTGGTCGCCGGAGTGCTGACCAACGTGTGCGTCGAGTCCACCGTGCGGTCCGCGCTCGAGCGCCGGTTCAACGTCGCAGTGGCCGCCGACGCCACCGCCGCTTACGACGGGTTCCTGGCGCCCTCGCTCGCCGCCATGACCGCGCTGTACGGGACCGTGGCGCCGTGGTCCGAACTCGTGCCCGCGACCCGCTGACACCGGGCCACCCCCGCGGGACCGGGCGTCAGCCGGTTCCGAGGTTTTCCAGTGCCTGCTTCGCGAGTTCGTCATCACGGTCGGCCGCGCGCTGGTACCAGGCCCGGCCTTCCTCGAGGTTGCCGCGGCGCCAGTGCAGCGCGCCGAGGTTCACTTCCGCGGGCAGGTGACCCGCCTCGACAGCCTGGCGGTACCAGCTTTCCGCCTCGTCGAACTCGCCCCGTTCCTGCAGCACCATGCCCAGGTTCAGCATCGCCTCGGGCAGGCCGTGCGCCGCGGATCGCCGGTACCACTCTTCGGCCTCGCCGGTCCTGCCACGCTGCTCCAGCAGGACCCCCAGCCCGAACGCCGCGACCCGCCCGTGCTCGCCGTCGGCCGCCCGCCGGAACCACGTCTCCGCCGCGTCCAGATCGCCCTGGTGCCACAGGTTCCGCGCCAGATCGAGCGCCGCCTCGCCATCGCCGATCTCCGCCGCCAGCCGCCGCAGCGCCTCGACATCCGCGCGGTGCGCCCCCGGCTCACCCGTCGGCGACAACAATCCCATCAACCGCACCGCGGCCGGATCCCCGGACAACGCGACCCGCCGCAACAGCTCCGCGCCGCGCTTGCGGTCCCCGTGCAACAGCTCGAGCACGGCTTCCTTGCGCACCCCGTTCGGATCACCCGCCGACGCCGCGCGCCGGTACGCCTCACGGGCCTGATCGATCCGGCCCGTCTGCGCGAACAGCCCGCCGAGATTGGTCATGCCGGTGGTGTCCCCGGCGTCGGCCGCCCGTTGATACCACAGCTGGGCCGTCGCGAGGTCCTGGCGCTGCTCGGCCATGCTGCCCAGGTTCGACATCGCCCAGCTGCTGCCCGCATCCGCCGCACGCTGGAACCACTGCTGCGCGCGCGCCTCGTCACCGTCCAGCCGCGCGGCCCAGCCGAGGTTGAACAGCGCGAACTGGTCGCCGGAGCGGGCGAGCTCGGTCCACAACAGCACGGCGTCGCCGATGCGCCCGAAGCACACCGCGGCGCGCGCGATCCGGAAACGCTGGTCCGTGGTGAGCAGGTTTGTGCTCAGCAGGCCCTGCCACACCGCATCCGGCACCGCACCCGACGCGGCGTCGACGAGATAACCGGACGCGACATAGCGATTCGACCCGGCCGGGATCAGGCACGGCGTCGCGCCGCGCACCGGCTGGATCGCCCAGTCCAGCGCGCCCGCCAGGTCCGGCTCGCCGATGCGGCTGCGGAACCGCTCCGAGAGGTAACCGCCGTGCAGCGACATCAGCCAGTCCAGCGGCACCGGGTCGAGAAAACCGGCGCGCCGCAGGTCGACCGCCGCGCTGACCAGCGCCGCACCGGCCTCGTTCTCGCCGGAACGCCACCGCCGCAGTGCCTCCGGGCCGGCGGAGATGTGCTCGCCCAGCCCGATCTCCTCGACGATCGCGCCCGCGATCCGCGGATCGTCACGGTAGCGGTGCGCGGCCGCGGTTTCGGTGCGGTCGAGCTGCCGGCCCAGCTCGACCGGCGTGACCCGGGTGAGCACGCGGTGCGCGCTGTCGCCGTCGATGCCGAGATCGGCGCGGGCGCGCGTGCGCAGCGTCGCGAGCACGACACCGTTCAACGCCCGCAACAGGGTGTCGTCGAGGCTGTCGGTGGTCAGGTACCGCTCGAGATCATCCAGCCACACCACGGCTTTCGCCGGCGGGGCGGCCGCGAGTTCCCGCAGCGCCGCCTCGTCGCGCGGCACCATCACCGACTCCCAGCCGAAGCGGGAAGCGTTGCGCAGCAAGGCTTCGTAAGCCGTGCGAGTCTTCCCCGCGGCCGCGTCGCCCTGGACGAGGACGAGCCCGCCGCCTGCCAGCGCACGGTCGAGCGCGGCGTCCGCGGTGCGCGGTACGTACGGGGGCATCGCGGCCCCGCCGGGCACGGGCCACGCCGGGCGCACCCCGAGCGCGGCCGGGTCGAGGTCATCGATCCGCAGGACCCGGATCGCCGCCGTGCCGGCCGGTTTCGGCCGCGGTGGCGGATCGGGCGCGGGCACGGTCGGCCGGGGACGGAACGCGAGCAGCACAAGGAGCCCGGTGGCGATCGCGGCCAGTACCTCGACCGGCCAGCCCACGGCCTGAGGCAGCGTGCCCTGGCTGGTGAGCAGCCCCGTCACCACGGCGACCGCGGCGGCCACTCCCGCGCCGAGCAGGCGCCCCGTTCTGCTTCCCGTCTCGAACGACATCGCGGGTTACTTTTCCATAGCCCCCGCGGGCGAGGAATGACTGTTCGGCAACGTTCGCACCGCCGTGGATCGGCGCTGGTCCCGGCAAGGTCAGTACTGCAGCCGCGGGTCGTCGTAGTTCTTGAACTCGATGACGTTGTTCGACGGGTCGGCGAGCGCGATCGTGCGATGCTGCTCGGCGGTCCCTTCGAACCGCACGGCCGGCCCGGCGAGTACCCGCAGCTTCCGGTGCTCCACCACCCGCACGAGCCGGTCGAAGTCCTCGGCGCGGGCGAAGCTGAGCCCGAAATGCCGCGGGTACATCACCGCCTCCGCGGGGATGTCGTCGGAGAGATGGCAGACCAGCTGGTCGCCGAAGAAGTCGAACGTGACGCGGTCGGCGTAGCGGCGGGCGAGCTTGGCCCCGAGGCCGAAGACGTAGAACTCGACCGCCTCGTCGAGGTCACGCGCGGGAACCGCGAAGTGCGCGGCGTCGTGCATATCACGCATGGATGCTCCTTTGTGGACAGTGCTCAGGCGAAGGAAACGGTGCGGGGCAAGGTCATCTGGAGCAACGTGTCACCGCGGAGGCCGCGGCGGAGGGTCTCGACGGCGACCAGGTCGGCGGCGGCGATGTTGCCGAGGTTGACGTCCACGCCGATCGCCCGGATCAGGTCGACCTGGAGCTCCTTGGTGGGCGCCTCGAACAGCAGCCGGTCGGCGTCGACGCGGGCGAGGACGGCGTCCAGTACGTCGTCGCGCAGGTGCCCGTCCGGCCGCGCCATCCCGCTGCGGCCGCTTTCCCTGGTCTCGGTGATCACCAGTTCGGCGCCGGCGTCGAGATCCTCCAGGATCGCGCCGGCCCAGTCGGCGGGGGAGAGCGTCGCCGAGCGTTCCGCATCCTTGTAGCCGACCTCCGCCAGCACCGGCCGGTATCGCGTCATCCGCCGCACCCAGCCGGCCTTGCCCGGCTGGTCGAGCGGGATCGTGCCGTTGGAGACCTCGATGTGGGTGGCGCCGGTGCGGTCGACGAGCGTGAGGTAGTCGTCGAGCCGGCCCTGCACGAGGTACCACTCGAACAACGTGCCGCCGAAGTAGAAACCGATCCCCGCCTCACGCAGCACGGCGATCTTGCGGTCGAGGTCCCGGGTCACCAGCGCGGTGCCCCAGCCGAACTTGACCAGCCCGACATGGTCGCGGTGGCTGGAGATCACGTCGGTGAACTGTCCCGTGGGCAGGCCGGGGTCGATCATCATCGTGGTGTGGCTCATCGGGCTCCTCCTGTGGTGACGAGCGCGAGGTCTTCGCGCGGGGGTACGGGAATGGGCGCGCGCGCCCGGCCGGTGAGCGCGAGGCTCACCGGGGTGCGCCGGACGGCGGCGGTGAGCAGCCCGGACACGAGATAGGTCAACGGCAGCAGCACGAGCACCAGCACGGCCAGCACCAGTGCGTCCGGCGCGGTCTGTGCGAGACCGGCGAGTCCGGACGCCGTGGCGCCGAGCAGAATCCCTTGCAGCACGAGGGGATGCAGCAGGTAGACCCCGAACGAAGCGTCCGAAGTGGACATGACGAGCCGGGCACCGAACCGCCCGCGCTCCGCCCAGATCAGCCCGGTGGCGAGGAACGCCCACGCGATGGCCAGGCTTTCCACGACGATCACCGGCTGGAACACCATGCCGGCCTGCAACGGCGGCTGCCCGCCCCGCACCTGCCCGAGGTAGCCGCCGATCGCCAGGGCCACGACGCCCGCCGCGCCGCCGAACACGAGCCGTACCTGCCGCCGGGTCCATCCGACGAGCGCGTCCCGGTGCCAGGCGGCGATCGAACCCACCAGGACATACCCGGCGTAGCTGGGCAGCAGCGCGTCCGGGGCGCGCAGCCAGCCCGACAGCGGACCGAGATCCCACTGGTGCTGCACGGCGCTCGCGAAGATCAGCTGGAACACCACCGCGAGCACCAGCAGCGCGCCGTGCCACCGCCGTGCCGCCCGCAGCAGCATCCGTAACAGCGGGAACACCAGGTAGATCTGCATCGAGACGAGCAGGAAGTACAGGTGGTAGCGCGCGGTGCCGGTGAGCAGCTGCTGCACGAACACCTGGCCGAGATACGGGCCGCCGTCGGCGAAGAAGTACAGCACCGTCCACATCAGATACGGCACGGCGACGAACAGGTACCGGCGGCGCCAGAACGCCGGCCAGCGCACCGTCTTGCGCGTGCTGTAGGTCAGCACGAACGCGGTGAGCAGGAAGAACACCTCGCGGCTGACGTGGAAGATCATGCCGAGCGCGCCGTCGAGGACGCTCGGCGCCACCGGCGCGAGAGCCAGGACATGGGTGCCGATGACCAACCCGACCGTCAGCACCCGGACCAGGTCGACGTAGTAGAGGTGTTCCTTGTTCACGGGCGCCCTGCCGGCTCCGGTCGTAGCGCCCGGCGCAGTACCTTGCCCGTCGGGCCGACCGGCAGCGCGTCGATGACCTCGACGACCACCGGCCGCTTGTACCGCGTCAGCCGTTGCGCGCACCACGCGAGAAGGGACGCCTGGAGTCGTTCGGCATCGCGGCTCTCGGTGGTGACGAACGCGACCGGGACCTGCCCGAGCCGTTCGTGGGGCGCGCCCACGACCGCCGCCGCGGCGACGCCGGGATGCGCGAGTAGAACGTTTTCGACTTCCTGCGGGTAGACCTTCTCGCCGCCGCGGTTGATCACGTCGTCCACGCGGCCGGCCAGGTACAGGAACCCGGCTTCATCGCGGACCCCGATGTCCCCGGTGCGCAGCCAGCCGTCCGCGGCGCGGGCGGGGCGACTCCGTTCTGGACCGTCGAGTTCGACGTACTCGCGGACGATTTCCGGCCCGCGCAACAGAACGTCGCCCTCTTCGCCGGGCGCGGTCTCGCGGCCGTCCGACCCCGCGACGATCAGGTCCACGTCCACCGGCAGCCCTACCGACCCGTCCCGCCGCCGCGCCGGGTCCAGTGGGTTCGCGGTGAGCTGACCGGCGGCCTCGGACATGCCGTAGGTTTCCAGCACACCCAGCCCCGTGCGCGCGGTGAACGCCCGCGCGGTCTCGCGCGGCAGCGGCGCCGACGCGGAGCGGGCGAACCGGATCCGGTCGACGACCCGCGTGGGCGGGGCCGGGCACCGGGCGAGCGAGGCCAGGATCGCGGGAACCGCGTTGAGCCAGGTCGGGCGGTGCCGTTCCACCCGCGCCCAGTACTCGCCCGCCTCGAACCGGCGGTCGATCACCAGCTCGGCGCCACTTACTACCGTCGCGAGCAGGCCCATGACCTGGGCGTTGACATGGAACAACGGCAGCGGGGTGTAGCCGCGCTCGCCGGGGCCGAAACGATGATGCCGCGCGACCCGTTCCGCCGCGTGCAACAGCTGCCATTCGGTGAGCGGGATGCCCTTGGGTGCGCCCGTGGTGCCGGAACTGGTGAGCAGCACCGCGGGATGCGACGCGCCGGTCCGGTGCGGGGTGTTCGCCGACCGGATCCGGCGCGGGCCGGCGAAATCTGCCAGCACCGTGTTCAGTCCGGAATGGACAGTCGGGTCGTCACGATCGGTGGCGAGCACATCGATCCGCAAGCGGGCCAGCGCGCCGGCCAATTCGGCTTCCGTGAGCCGCGGGTCGACCGGCGCCGCGGTCGCGCCCGCGGACAGGCAGCCGAGGTAGGCCATGGTGAACAGCAACGGGTCGGCGATCACCAGTCCCACCCGGCTGCCCGGCGGGATCTCGTGGCGCCAGCGCTCGGCGTGCGCGGCGACCTCGCGCCAGGTCAGGACCCGCTCGTCCGCGCCGGAAAGGAACGCGGGCGAGTCAGGCCGCTCGCGGGCCCGGGTGGACAGCAACCGCGACACCATCGCCATGAAACCCTCCACACGCGTTTCGCCGGACTTTCGCCGAGTCTGGCCGGTTTCCCTATGCACGCGCTGGAAGCCGGATGAGAAAAAACTGAGAAGGCATCGTTTTTCCGTGGCTCGCGGGCACAATATCCGCATGAATCTGCGGCAACGCCTGCTCGTCCTCGCCGGTGCGCTGGTCGCACTGGCGGCCTGTGCACCGGCAGGCGTCAACGAGTCCGTGCAGCCGCAGGGACATGCCACACCGGTACCCGCCGCGGTGTCGGCCGGCACGACCACCGTGCCGCGGCAGCTCACGGTGGACGGGACGAAGCGGACGTATCTCGCGGTCGGGTCTTCCGTGCGGCACAAGGGAATTCCGTTGCTGATCGTGCTGCACGGCCGGGGCGTCACGGCGCAACTGGAGTCCGTGCGCACCGGGTTTCTGCCCTATGCCCAGCGTGGGCAAGTGAATCTCGTCTATCCACTCGGGATCGGCGAGTCGTGGAACGCCGGGCACGGATGCTGTGGTGTCGCGGCGAAGGAAGGCGTGCCCGATCCGCGGTTCCTGACCGCGGTCGCCACGGACGCGGCACGGTATTTCGAAAGCGACCCTCGCCGTATTTATCTCGCCGGTTACAGCAATGGGGCGAAATTGTCTTTCGAGGAGGTTTGCGCGCATCCGGGGGTTTTCGCCGGGCTTGCGACTTATGGCGCGGTTCCGCTCGCGACCTGTGGCGGTAAACCGATCTCGGCGTTGCTGGCCGGCGGGACGGACGATCCGGTGGTGCGCGCCGAGCATTTCTCGCCGACCGCGACGATCGCGCTGAACCAGGCGGTGACGCAGTGGCAGACCCGGAATGGCTGCCACGGCCCGGGAAGTGTCCGCCACACCGGCCGGCTCACCCTGACGTCGTGGACCGGGTGCCATGCCGGCACCGAACTGTCGTCGGCCGTCTACTCGGGACTGTCACATTTGTGGCCCACGGCCGCCCAGGCGGCGCCCCCGTACACCACTTATGTCGGCGAGGACGCCGCCGCCGCGACGATCATGTGGAACTTCCTGAGCCGCCAGCGCCTGCCCTGACGCATCATCAGCTCGCTCTGCGCGGCTCACGCAGTCCCGCGATGAGCAGTCCGACCAGCCGGCGCGCGTCGTAATCAGCGTCGTTTTCGGCGCCGATGCACAGGTTCCCGACGCCGCGCATCAGTTGATAGGCCTCCAAACCCGGGCTGATCTCGCCGGAATCCGCGGCGGCGTCGAGCAGCTGCGTGCACACCGGCATGAGGCGCTCGAGGAAGTAGGAGTGCAGCGTCTCGAAACCGGCGTTGTCGGACTGGAGTACCCCGGCGAGGCCGTGCTTGGTGACGAGGAAATCGACGAACAGGTTGATCCACTGCCGTAAGGCGGCGTACGGGGTTTCGCTGCTCTCCAGCAACGCCGGGCCGGCCTCGGCGCATGCTTCGACCTGGTGCCGGTAGACGGCGATGATCAGATCCGCGCGCGTCGGGAAGTGGCGGTAGATCGTGCCCATCCCGACCCCGGCCTTGGCCGCGATGTCACGGACGGGCGCGTCCACACCGGACGCGACGAACACCGACGCGGCTGCGTCGAGCAGCGTCTGCTCGTTGCGCCGGGCGTCCGCCCGCTTCGACCGGGCCGTTCCCTCTTTGCCGGCACTCACCAGCACTCCCTCCCGTTTGCCAACCGGAGCAATGTTCCGTATTGTCGGCGGAGCAATGTTCCGTTTACCCATGATGCCAGAGGGAGGATGTATGCACTACCGCACCTTGGGGCGGACCGGTGTGCAGGTGAGCTCGCTCACGCTCGGCGCGATGAACTTCGGCCGGATCGGGCGAACCACCCAGGACGAGGCCACCGCGCTCGTCGACGCGGCGCTCGAGGCGGGGATCAACCTCATCGACACCGCGGACGCCTACAGCGGCGGCGAGTCGGAAACGTTGGTGGGCAAGGCAATCGCCGGTCGCCGCGACGACATCGTGCTGGCGACGAAGGCCGGCCTGCCGATGGGCGACGAGCGCAACCACAAGGGCAGCTCCCGTCGCTGGCTGGTCACCGAGCTGGAGCGCAGCCTGCGCCGCCTCGGCGTCGATCACGTGGATCTCTACCAGATCCACCGGTGGGATCCGGCCACGAGCGACGAGGAAACCCTGTCGGCGCTGACGGATCTGCAGCGCGCGGGGAAGATCCGCTACTTCGGGTCCTCGACGTTCCCGGCGTACCGGATCGTGCAGGCGCAGTGGGCCGCCCGCGAGCATCACCTGAGCCGGTACGTCACCGAACAGCCGAGCTACTCGATCCTGCAACGCGGGATCGAAACCCATGTCCTGCCGGTCGCCGAGGAATACGGGCTGGGGGTACTCGTGTGGAGTCCGCTGGCGTCCGGCTGGCTGTCCGGCGCGATCCGCGAAGGCCGCGAAATCACCACCAGCCGCTCGGGATTCATGCCGCAGCGTTTCGACACCGCCATCCCCGCGAACCGGGCGAAGCTGGACGCGGTCGAGCAGCTGGCCAAGGTCGCCGACGAGGCCGGGCTGACCATGATCCAGCTCGCACTCGGCTTCGTCACCGCCCATCCCGCCGTGACCAGCGCGCTCATCGGCCCTCGCACGCTGGAGCACCTGAGCTCGCAGCTCGCCGCCGTGGACACTGTGCTGACTGCCGATGTGCTCGACGCGATCGACTCCATCGTCGCGCCGGGGGTGGACCTGGCCCCGGAGGAGAAGCTCGACGCCCCGCCGGCGTTGCTCGACCCGGCAGTGCGGAGGCGTCGATGACCGACGTCCGGTTCGGCCTCATGACTGCGCCGATGCAGGTCGGCTACCACGACATCCTGCGGGTCTGGCGCGAGGCGGACGCGATCGAACAGATTGAGCACGCGTGGTTGTTCGATCACCTCATGCCGATCGGCGGTGATCCGGACGGGCCGACCCACGAGGGCTGGACACTGCTTTCGGCGCTGGCGGCGCAAACCGAACGGCTGCGGCTCGGCCTGCTGGTGACCAGCAACCGGTTCCGCCCGCCCGCGATGCTGGCCAAGATCGCCACGACCGTGGACATCGTTTCCGGTGGGCGCCTCGACTTCGGGATCGGGGTCGGCTCGCGTCCTGGCCATCCGCTGGCGCGGCGCGAGTACGCGGCACACGGCCTGCCCTTCCACGACACCGCGCATGCCGTCGGCAGCCTCGCCGAGGCGTGCACGGTGATCAAGCGGCTGTGGACCGAGCCGGAACCGTTCGATTTCGACGGCACCTACATCCGGCTCACCGGGGCGTTCGGCAACCCGAAACCGGTGCAGCGCCCGCATCCGCCGATCCTGATCGGCGGGCGTGCGGCCGCCACGCTGCGGATCGCCGCCGAGCACGCCGACCTGTGGAACATCCCGGGCGGGGATATCGATGACGTCATCAGCCGCAGCGCGCTGCTGGACCGCTACTGCACCGAAATCGGCCGGGATCCGGCCTCGATCGTCCGCTCGATTCACCTGCCTGTTTCCTACGAGCAGCCGGGCGCTACGCGGGATGCGATCCGGGAAGCGGTCGACGGCGGTTTCCGGCATGTCGTGCTCGGGCTGGCGTCGCCGTATCCCGCGGGCGTGGCCCGGTGGGTCGCGGACGAGGTGATCAGCAAGTCGGCGTGATCAGCGGCCGGCGGCGTACCCCTGCATGCCGCGCGGGTTCGCCGCCGCCGAGAGCACCCCGGTCCCGGGATCCCTTGCCACGGCGCACAATCGTCCTTCCGACCACGGTGGCGCGACCGTGACGTCATGCCCGCGCCGCCGCAACCCGGCGATGATGTCGGCACCGATCCGTGATTCCACGGTGACGCTGCCCGGGGACATCGAGCGCGGGTAGAACGAGCCGGGGAAGCTGTCGGTGTGCCAGTTCGGGGCGTCGATCGCACCCTGCAGGTCCAGCCCGCCGCGCACCTTTTCCCGCAACGCCACGGCGAGGAAGAAATGGGTGTTCCACTGGTCCTGCTGGTCACCGCCGGGCGTGCCGAAGGCCAGCACCGGCACGCCGTCGCGGAGAGCGAGTGACGGGCTCAGCGTGGTGCGCGGGCGTTTGCCCGGCATGAGCGAGTTCGGCAGGCCCGGTTCGAGCCACGTCATCTGCAACCGGGTGCCCAGCGGGAAACCGAGCCCGGGGATGACCGGGTTGGACTGCAGCCAGCCCCCGCTCGGGGTCGCCGCGATCAGGTTGCCCCAGCGGTCGGCGACGTCCAGGTGGCAGGTGTCGCCACGGGTGGCGCCGTCCTTCGCGACCGTGGGTTCGCCCGCCCCGGCCGGGACCGGGATGTCGCCTCCGGTGAACCGGGCATGCTTGCTCAGCCGCGGTTCCCGGCCGTCCGGACGGCCGGGACGCAGCTCGCGTGAGGCCCGGTCCCCGACGAGCGCGCGGCGGGATTCGTTGTACTCACGGGAAAGCAGGGCGCGCAGCGGCACGTCCGCGCCGTCGCCGTACCACGCCTCGCGGTCGGCCATCGCGAGCTTCGTGCCTTCGATGAGCGTGTGGTAGTAATCCGGCGTCGCGTAGTCGAGCTCGCCGGGCAGCAGGGCCAGCTGCTGCAGGAACACCGGACCTTGGCTCCACAGCCCGGGTTTGGCGATCGTCCAGCCGTTCCAGGTGAATGTGGCCGGGTCCTCATAGGACGCCGAGAACGACGCGAGATCGTCTCCGGTGAGCGTGCCGGCATGCCGCTCACCAGTGGTGTCCATTGTGGACTTGGCGGCGAATTCCACGATCGCCTCGGCGATGAAGCCCTCGCGCCACACCTTCCGTGCCGCGTCGATCCGCGCCTCGCGCGTCGGGCCGGTGGCCTCGGCGAGCATGCGCCGCCAGGTCGCGGCCAGCGCCGGGTTCCGCAGTAGCTCGCCCGGCGCGGGCGATTTGCCGGCACGCAGGTAGATTTCCGCCGAAGTGGTCCATTCCGTCTCGAACAGCTCACGCACCGTCTCGACGGTGGCACCGATCCGCTCGACCGCGGGATGGCCGCGCTCGGCATAGCCGATCGCGTACTTCATCACCTCGTCCAGCGACTTGGTGCCGTGATCGCGCAACAGCAGCAGCCAGGCGTCGAACGCGCCGGGGACCGCGGCAGCGAGCGGACCGGTGCCGGGCACGAGGTCCAGACCAAGTGCGGTGTAATGGCTGATGGTCGCCCCGGCCGGGGCCGGGCCTTGTCCACAAAGGACCTGCGGGGCCGCACCGGTGGGCGCGAGGATCATCGGCACCTCGCCCGCGGGGCCGTTGAGATGGGGCTCCACCACGTGCAGCACGAATGCCGCCGCGACCGCCGCGTCGTAGGCGTTCCCGTCGTCTTCCAGCACGGCCATCGCGGTGGCCGAGGCGAGCCAGTGGGTGGACGACACCATGCCGAAGGTGCCCTGGAGGGTGGGCCGGGTCTGGAACATCCTCGCAGTCTCTCCCGGCGCGAGGCCGCACGTCCAAGACATCCGGCGCACCATTTCGATAGCGTCTGGCTATGGAACGGCGGCAACTGGAGTATTTCGTCGCGATCGTCGAGCACGGCGGGTTCACCCACGCCGCTCGCGCGCTGCGGGTCGCCCAGCCGTCGCTTTCCCGCGCCATCGCCAAACTCGAACACGAACTGGGCGTCGAGCTGTTTCACCGGGTCGGCCGCAACGCCGTGTTGTCCAGCGCGGGGGAGCTGATGGCCGACCGCGCCCGGCTGGTGCTGCGGGATTTCGATGCCCTGCGCGCCGCGGCGCGCGCGGTCGGTGCCGGGCCGGTGGGCCGGGTCGACGTCGCCGCGACGTCGTCGGCGCTCGAACCGGTCATCGGGGTGATCGCGGAGCTGGCCCGGCGGCATCCCGGCGTGCTGGTGAGCACGTCGTCGGCCCGGTCGGCGGCCGAGGTCGTGGCGCTGGTGGTGCGCGGCCGGTGCGAGGTGGGGGTGTGCGGCAGCGCCGAGCGGCCGGCCGGCCCGGGGCTGGTGGTCCATCACCTGCGGGACGAGGAGTTCCTCGTCGTCGCACCGCCCGGGTCGGAAATCGGGACTGGAGAAGGGATCCGGCCCGGAGACCTCAAGGGCATGCGGTTCGTCGTGACGCCACCCGGGACCGCGGTGCGGGCGCTGTTCGACCGGCTCGCCGTGAGCGTCGGCGACGTGCCGATCGCGGCCGAGGTGGCGGACCGCAGCGTCGTGCTTCCCATGGTGCTGGCCGGAATCGGGGCCGGGCTGATGCCCGACGGCTGGCGCGACGCGGCAGACCGGGCCGGCGCGCGGGTGTACCGGTTCGCCCCGCCGGAACGGATCCCGCAGTGGCTGGTGCACCGGTCTGGACCACTCACCGCGGCTGCGCAGGCGTTTGCCGGTGCGACGCTTTCGAGGGCGGCTGCGCTCGTTACCAGAACGTAAAGCGGTGAGCGTTCTGAATCGATACCGAAACCTAGCGTCAGTGCGGTGCGAGTCGTATGTTGTCGTACACAACATTCAAATGTTGCCGACCACAACATTTCCCTAGGGGACGCAATGAAGCGGAGAAAGACCCTCGCCCTGCTCGCCGCCGGCACCGGTGTCGCTCTCGCCATGACGGCCTGTGGTGCCAACAGTTCGGGCGGCTCCAGCAACAGCAATCAGTCGGGCGGTGCCAGTGGCGGCCCGAAGGTGGGCGTGATCCTGCCGGAAACCGCCACCTCCGCGCGGTGGGCCGGTTTCGACCAGCCGATGCTGCAGTCGGCGCTCACGAAGGCGGGCATGAGCCCGATCATCGAGAACGCGCAGGGTGACAACCAGAAGTTCTCGCAGTACGCGGACAGCATGCTCAGCCAGGGCGTCAAGGTCCTGATCATCGCGGCGCCGAGCGGGGATGTCGGCGCCACGGTCGAGCAGAAGGCCGCGCAGCAGGGTGTCCCTGTCATCGACTACGACCGGCTCAACCTGGGCGGCAGCGCGAACTACTACGTCAGCTTCGACAACACGCGCGTCGGTGAGCTGCAGGGCACCGCGCTCAAGGACGCGCTGGCGAGCAAGCCGGGCGCGCAGGTGATCGAGATCGAGGGCTCGCCGACCGACAACAACGCGACCCTGTTCCACAACGGGCAGGAGAACATCGTCGGCCCGCTCTACACCTCGGGCGCGCTGAAGAAGGTCGCGAGCCAGGCCATCGACGGCTGGGACAACCAGAAGGGCGGAACCACCTTCGAGCAGCTGCTGTCGGCCAACGGCGGCAAGGTCGACGGCGTGCTCGCGGCCAACGACGGCCTCGCGGGCGCGATCATCACCGTGCTGCAGAAGAACGGCCTCGCCGGCAAGGTGCCGGTGACCGGGCAGGACGCCAGCGCCGCGGGCCTGACCGCGATCCTGGCCGGCACCCAGTACTCGACGGTGTTCAAGCCGATCCAGCAGGAGGCCGACGCCGCCGCGCAGCTCGCCGCCAAGCTGATCAACGGCGACACCGCCGGTGCGGACGCGATCGCCAAGGCCTCTTCACAGGACCCGAAGAACAACCGTACGGTCAAGTCGGTCCTGCTCACGCCGCAGTCCATCACGAAGCAGAACGTGAAGGTCCCGGTCGACCAGGGCTACGTCAAGGCCAGTGAGATCTGCACGGCCGAGGTCGCCGCGGCATGCACCCAGCTGGGCATTTCCTGATCCCTCGCAGCACCAAGGAGGGGAAGCGCCACCGCGGTGGCGCTTCCCCTCCGGCGATGCTCCCAACCATGTGGAGGTACCCGCGGTGAACGAGCCGATCCTCGAACTACGCGGTCTGAACAAGAGTTTCGGCCCGGTCCACGTGCTGCACGATGTGGACCTGACGGTGCGCCCGGGGGAGGTGACCGCCCTCGTCGGCGACAATGGCGCCGGCAAGTCGACGCTGGTCAAGTGCATCGCCGGGATCCACGGCGCCGACAGTGGCGAAGTCCTCTTCAACGGCCGGCCCGTGCACATCCACAACCCGCGTGACGCCGCGGCACTCGGCATCGAGGTCGTGTACCAGGACCTCGCGCTGGCCGACAACCTGGACATCGTGCAGAACATGTTCCTCGGCCGCGAGCGCGTCAAGAACGGCCTGCTCGACGAGGCCTCGATGGAACTCGACGCGCGCAAGACGCTCGCCTCGCTGTCGGTGCGCACCGTCAAGTCCGTGCGCACGCTCGTCGCGTCGCTGTCCGGCGGGCAGCGGCAGACCGTCGCGATCGCCAAGGCGGTGTTGTGGGAGAGCAAGGTGGTGCTGCTCGACGAGCCCACCGCCGCGCTCGGCGTGGCACAGACCCGCCAGGTCCTCGACCTGGTGCGGCGGCTCGCCGAGCAGGGTCTCGGTGTCGTGCTGATCAGCCACAACATGAACGACGTGTTCGAGGTCGCGGACCGCATCGCGGTGCTCTACCTCGGCCGGCTGGCCGCCGACGTCGCGACCAAGGACGTCACCAACAACCAGGTGGTCGAGCTGATCACCGCCGGCCGGTCGGGCGAGCTCGGCCTGGCCAGGCCCGAAGTCGCGGCCGTGTAGGCGAGGAATCCGAAAATGACTGAGACACCCACCAAGTCTTCCGGCTCCGACTCGGCGATCGCCGACTTCGGGATCGACACCACCTCGCGCACCACGACCGAGGCGATCGGTGACTACTTCCGGCGCCTGCGTGGCGGTGAGCTCGGCGCGGTGCCGGCGCTGCTCGGCCTGCTACTGCTGGTGATCGTGTTCACCAGCCTGTCCGACTCGTTCCTGACGCTGAACAACATCGCGAACCTGTTCGCCCAGGGCGGCGGTCAGACGATCATCGCGATGGGCATCGTGCCGGTGCTGCTGCTCGGCGAGATCGACCTGTCCGCGGGCACCGCATCCGGCGTCGCCGCGTCCGTGCTGGCGTTGCACTGGACCCAGCACGGCAACCTGCTGGGCGCGATGGGACCGACCATGTTCTACGGCTTCATCGTCGGGTCCGTGGTCGCGGTCGGGCTGTGCGTGCTGATGCGGATCTGGATCGGCGCGGCGCTGTCCGCGGTCGCGCTTCTGGCGCTGCTGATCGGTTTCTCCGCGAACCCATGGATCGAGATCATCCTCGCGATCACCATCGGCACCGTGATCGGCTCGCTGACCGGGGCGCTGGTGTCGAAGATCGGCATCCCGTCGTTCGTGGTGACACTGGCGCTGTTCATCGCGTGGTACGGCGTCGTGCTGGCGCTCGTCGGCGAGGGCGGCACGATCCCGATCCGCGACAGCCACGTGCTGTTCGACGTCGCCAACGGCAACCTCAGCGTGCTGACCAGCTGGCTGCTGTTCATCGTGGCCGGTGGTGGCTACGCGGTCGTGCTGCTGTTCCGGCACTTCTCGCGGCTGCGGCACGGGCTGGTCGCGCAGCCGACGATGCTGATCGCGATCAAGGCCGGTGCCGTCGTGGTGCTGGGCGCGGTCGCGACCTACCTGTTCACCATCAACCGCTCGCCCAACCCGACGCTGACCACGATCCAGGGTGTGCCGTGGGTCGTGCCGATCATCCTGGTGCTACTGGTCGTCGGCACGTTCGTGCTCGACCGCACGCGGTACGGGCGGCACGTGTACGCGGTCGGCGGCAACAAGGAAGCCGCCCGCCGGGCCGGGGTCAAGGTCGACAAGATCCGGATGAGCGTGTTCGTGATCTGCTCGTCGATCGCGGCCATCGGGGCGATCGTGTACAGCTCCAAGGTCGGGTCGGTGGACGGCAACGCCGGTAACGGCAACACGTTGCTGTTCGCGGTCGGCGCGGCGGTCATCGGTGGTACGTCGCTTTTCGGTGGCCGTGGCCGGATGCGGGACGCGGTGATCGGTGGTCTCGTGCTGGCGACCGTGCAGAACGGGCTGGGACTGCTCGGTTACCAAGCGGACACGGTTAACATCATCACCGGTCTCGTGCTGCTCGTCGCGGCGGCCGTGGACGCTCTGTCGCGCAGGCGCGCCGCCGCCGCGCGCTGACGCGGCGTGGCGACGGAGAAGGAGACGACGGCAGCAGGGACACCATAAGTGACGACAACCTCGACCTCCGGGACACGCCCGGACGACGTTCGTCGCCACAACCGGGCGGCTCTGCTGCGCCGTCTCCACGTGGACGGCCCGTCCACCAGGGCCAGTCTCGCGACGGCGCTCGGGCTCAACCGCAGCACCATCAAGGCATTGGTGGACGGCCTCGCCGAAGACGGGGTCGTGGAGGAACGGGTGCCCGCCCAGCGCAGCGGGGCGGGCCGGCCGTCGCTGCTGGTGCTGCCGCAGCCGCAGGCGGCGGTGGTGCTGGCGATCGACATCAGGGTCGAGCGGGCGGCGATGGCGCTGGTCGGCATCGGCGGGCAGATCCTCGGCCGGGACAGCTGGCGCGCACGCGGTAGTCACGGCGAGCCGACCGAGGTGTTCACCAAGATCATGGACTACGTCGGTCCGCTGGTCGCCGAACAGGAGGTCGGGCCCGTCGCGGTCGGCGTGTCCGTGCCCGGTGTGGTGCGGCGCTCGGACGGTTACGTGCACGAGGCACCGAATCTCCACTGGGCGGACGTGCCGCTCGGCGGCTGGCTGTCGCACGCGCTGAAACTGCCCGTGCACATGGGAAACGACGCGGAACTCGGGGCGATGGCCGAACATCTGCGCGGCATCGCCCGTGGCGCGGACGACGTCGTCTACCTCGGCGTGGACGTCGGGGTCGGCGGTGGGGTCATCTCCAACGGGGTGTCGTTGCGGGGGGCCGGCGGGCACCACATCGGCGAGATCGGCCACATGGTCGTGAAACCGGGCGGGCGGCCGTGTTACTGCGGATCGCGTGGCTGCTGGGAAACCGAGATCGGGGAGCGCGCGCTGTGCCGGGCGCTGGGCATCGAAGAGGACTCACCGGTCGGTGCCATCGTGGCGGAACTGCGGGCGCTCGGCGAGTCCGGGGACACCGTGCTGGCGAAGCTCGACGAGTTCGTGGAATGGCTCGCGCTGGGCCTCGCCAACGTGGTGAACCTGCTGTGCCCGCAACTGGTCGTGCTCGGTGACCTGTTCACCGCGCTGCCCGCCCCGCTCGTCGCCAGGGTCGAGAAGATGGTGCGGGAACGCAGCCTGGTCAGCCGCGCACTCGGCGGCGCCAAGGTGGCGACATCGAAGCTCGGCTCGGACGCGAAGTTGCTGGGTGCGGCGGAGTTGGCGTTCGAAACGGTGTTGTCGGACTGGTGAGTCAGGCGACCTCGGTGAGCCTGCCGGTCGCCACGTCGAACACGAACCCGCGCACCGAGTCCTTCTTCGGCACGAACGGGCTGGCCTTGACCCGGGCGATGGATTGCCGCACATCGGCTTCGACATCGGAGAAGGCTTCCGCCGCCCACGGTGGCTTGATGCCGACTTCGTCCTCAATGGACTGTTTGAAGCCGTCGTCGGTGAAGGTGAGCATGCCGCAGTCGGTGTGGTGGATGAGGATGATCTCCTCGGTGCCGAGCAGGCGCTGGCTGATCGCGAGCGAGCGGATCTCGTCCTCGGTGATCACCCCGCCGGCATTGCGGATCACGTGCGCGTCGCCCTCGGCGAGCCCGAGCGCGCCGTAGACGTTGAGCCGCGCGTCCATGCACGCCACCACGGCGACGTGCTTGGCGGGCGGCAGGGGCAGCGGACCGGAGAAGGTTTCGGCGTACCGGGCGTTGTTCGCGAGCAGTTCGTCGGTCACGGACATGAGTGCTCCTCGTCGCTGGGATAGTCCAGACCACGAGTCCATCGCCGCACACGGTGAAGCGCAAATTTGCCCAGATGGCGGAAGTCAGGCGCCCGGCACGCCGACCCGGTCCGGGATCGCCCGGCCAAGGCCGCGGAGCCACTCGTCCGGTGGGTCCGGCCACCAGCGGCCGGACGGCAGGCGGGAGAGCACGTCCGCCACCGCGCCCGCGCTCGGCTTCGCCGGGATGACCCGGCTCGGCGAGACCCCGGCGAGTACGCCGAGCCACCAGTGTTTTTCCGTCTCCGGCAAGGATTCCGGGTCCAGCACGACGTAGTAGTCCGGCAGCTGCACGGTACCGCGGCGCAGACCCGCCAGTGTCGTCTCGACTGCGACTTCCAGCGTGCCGGGAGTGTCGGTGCGGTCGAAGAAACCCGCCCACGCCGTCGCGACCCCACTGAGCGGGTCGGCGTCATGCACGACGTAGGCGGCATGGGACTGTGCGACGAGTTCACGCGCGGAATCGTCGTCCTGTCCGGCGGCGGCGCGGACGTTCGCAAGCCCGTCGAGGCGGGCCGCCACCTTCCCGGCATCGGCGCCCGCGACGATCACCACGGTGCTGTTCGGCCTTGGCACCCAACCAGATTAGCGATGCTCTGGGCATTGGCTTGCGCGAGTTGCGCGTTCCCGGTGCGCGAGTTGCGCGTTCCGGCTGTGCGAGTTGCGCGTTCCGGCTGTGCGAGTTGCGCGTTTCCGCCGCACGCAACGCTCAACTCGCGCTCTCGCAACGCTCAACTCGCGCGGTTCAGCCGCCCGCCATGGCACCCACGACGAGGAACGGCTCGTGCCCACTGGCCACCTGCTCCGGCAGCGGCGCGTCCGGCGCTTCGTGGGAAAGGTCCTCCTCGCACGCGAAGAACCGCACGAAAGCCCGGCGCCGGTGTGTCGACTGGTCCCGGATCGTGCCGCACAGCATCGGATATCGCGCCTCGATCGCGTCAAGCACGGTGCGCTGCGTGACCGGGCCGTCGAGCTCGAGCCGGACCTCACCGTCGATCCGCGCGAGGGTCCGCAGATGCGCCGGCAGCACCACCCGGATCATGGCAGCGTCTGGACTTCCACCGACAGCACGGCAGGCAGGTCACGCACGATCGGCGCCCAGCTGTCTCCCGCGTCGTTGGACGTATACACCTGACCGCCCGTGGTGCCGAAGTAGACACCGCATTCGTCGAGCGAATCCACGGCCATCGCGTCGCGCAGCACGTTGACGTAGCAGTTCTCCTGCGGCAGGCCCCGCGTCAATGGCTCCCACTCGTCGCCCCCGGTGCGGCTGCGGTACACGCGCAACCGACCGTCCAGCGGAAAATGTTCCGAGTCGCTCTTGATCGGCACCACGTACACCGTGTCCGGGTCGTGCGCGTGCACGTCGATGGCGAACCCGAAGTCCGTCGGCAGGTTCCCGCTGATCTCACGCCAGTTGTCCCCGGCGTCGTCGGTTCGCATGACGTCCCAGTGCTTCTGCATGTACAGCGTGTCCGGGCGATCGTGATGCTGGGCCAGCCGGTGCACGCAGTGCCCGACTTCGGCGTCCGGGTCGGGAATGCCCTCGGACTTGAGCCCGTGGTTGATCGCCTTCCACGTCTTGCCGGTGTCGTCACTGCGGAACGCGCCCGCGGCCGAGATCGCCGAGTAGATCCGCTCCGGGTTTCGCGGGTCGAGTTTGATCGTGTGCAGGCACATGCCGCCCGCGCCCGGCTGCCACGACGGGCCCGATCGATGGGTGCGCAGTCCCGGCAACTCGTGCCAGGACCGCGCACCGTCGACGGACCGGAACAGCGCGGCGTCCTCCACACCGGCGTAGACCAGGTCCGGATCGGAAGGGGAGGGCTCCAGGTGCCATACCCTGGTGAACTCCCAAGGACGTGGGGTGCCGTCGTACCACAGGTGGGTGCCGGGGGTGCCCTCGTAGTCGAACTTGTTGCCCATCGCGGTCCAGGTGCGGCCACCGTCGTCGGAGCGCTGGATGAGCTGCCCGAACCAGCTCGTGTGCTGTGCCACGAACAACCGCTGCGGGTCGGCGGCGGAGCCGGTGACATGGTAGATCTCCCAGCCGGCGAAATGCGGGCCGTCGACCTGCCAGTCCGTGCGCTTGCCGTCCGAGGTCAGGATGAAGGCGCCCTTGCGTGTGCCGACCAGTACCCGTACGCCGCTCATCGCCGTACTCCCTCCGCGTGTGTGCCTCAATCTAGGCGCGGCGACGGCGGGCGTCTTCTCCAATCTTGCGCGATCAGCCCTTGCGCCACTCCTCGTCCCGGACCGCGCCGGCATGCTGCGGACCCATCAGCAGCATGCCGCCGTCCACGACGTACGACGCCCCGGTGACGTAGCTCGCGACCGGGGAAGTCAGGAACGCCACCATGGCGGCGACCTCACGCGCGTCACCGGTACGGCCGAGCGGCAGGCCGGGACGCGCCTGCTCGCGGGGATCGACATCGGCCTGCCCGGTCATCGGCGTCGAGATTTCCCCTGGTGCCACCGAATTCACGGTGATGTCGTGCTCGGCGAGCTCCAGCGCCAGCACCTTGGTAAGCATCCCGACGCCGGCCTTGGCCGCGCAGTACGGCGCGGCGCCGACCCGCGGCGCGTGCTCGTGCACGCTGGTGATGTTGACGATCCGGCCGCCCGTGCCGGCGTCGATCATGCGCCGGGCAGCTCGCTGCGCGCACACGAAAGCACCGTCGAGGTCCACCGCGACGACGTCGCGCCAGGTGTCGAAGTCCAGCTCCATCACGGGGGTTCTGGTGCCGGTGCCGGCGCAGTTGACCAGCACGTCCACCCCGCCGAGCGCCTCGGCGAGCTCGTCGATCGCGGCGGCGGAGGTGGGCAGGTCGGTGAGGTCGAGCCGGCGGATTTCGGCGCGGGCACCGAGTTGCCGCACCTCGTCGGCGGTCTGGCGGGCGCCCTCGTGGTCTTCGTGATAGGTGATGCCGACGTCGACTCCGCCGCCGCCGAGTGCGGCGGCGATGGCCCGGCCGATACCGGAGTCGGCGCCGGTCACGATCGCGGTCCGCGGCCGGCCTTGCTGGTCCTGGGGGAGTGGTGCTCGGTGTGTCATGCCCCTGCGCATACCCGCCCGCCAGGCGCCCGACTCGCTCAGCCGACCGGTCCTTCGGCGAGCGTGACGGTTGCGGACTGCTGCTGCCCGGTCTGGTCGAGCCAGCTGAGCGTGATCTTGTCGCCGGGGTGGAAGCCGTCCATCAGCGTGGTGAGCGTGGTCGCCGAATCGACTTGCTGATCGTTGATTCCGGACAGCACGTCCCCGGCCGACAGCCCGGCCTGCGCGGCCGGGCCACCGGGCACGACCTCCTGGATGGCGGCACCCTGGCCGGAGTCGGCGACCGACACACCCAGGAACGCCGAGGCGCCGATGTGCACGGTCGAGGAGGACGAGCCCGCCTCGATCTGTTTCGCGATCGACAGCGCCTGGTTGATCGGGATCGCGTAGCCGGTGGCAGCGCTGCTCTGGCTCTGCCGCTGGCCGTGGCGCCCCGGACCGAACTGGTACCCGCTCGACGCGGCGGTGTTCATGCCGATGACATGCGCGTCGCGGTCGGCCAGCGCACCGCCCGAGTCACCGGACTGGATGTTCGCGTTGACCTGGATGAGCCCTTCGAGCTGTTCGGAACTCCCGCTCGACTCGTCGCTCGCGGTGATCGACTGACCGAGTGCGGTCACCGTGCCCGGTGCGACGCTCGGCGCGCCCCCGGTGCCGCCCGCGTTGCCGATGCCGACGACCGGCTCCCCGACGCCGACCTGCCCGGAGTCTCCGGTGGTGATGGTCGCCAGACCCGACGCGCCCTGTAGTCGCAGTACGGCGACATCCTCGGTCCGGTCATAGCCCGTGACGGCCGCCTTGTACGTCTTGCCGGTGTCGATGTCGGTGACGGAGATGCTGGTCGCGCCCTCGACGACGTGGTTGTTGGTCAGCACTTCGCCGTCCGGGGTCAGCACCATCCCGGTGCCTGCGGCCTGCGCGCCCTGGTAGCCGAGCGTGGTGTTGACGTCGACGAGCCCAGCCGCGACCTTGCCGGCGACGGTGTTCGTGTCGAAGGACTGGGCGGTGTTCTGGCCCGAGTCGCCCAGCCCCTGCGGTCCCAGCGACCGCAGCGATGGCGCCCGGTGCAGGCCGCCGACCAGGAACGCGGCTCCGATGAGTGCGGCGAGTGCTACCGCGGCCATCACCAGCCCGAACGTGCGCAGCGGGCCGGGCTGATGCCGCGGGGGTGGTGGCGGGTAGTAACTCATGACCCCAGTGAACCCCGGCGGGCTGAGAACCGGCTGCGCCGCGACCGTGAAAACGCTGAGAAGGGTTCAGAGTCCGGGCCACACGCGGGCCGCGAGGTTCCGGGTGGCCAGGCCGAGCCGGGTCTTCGGGACCAGCATCGCCGCGGACCGGTTGATACCGCGTTGTTTCGGCCTGACCCGCGCCCGGTGCACGGTTTCGTACCGGGCGAGGCCCCCGCCGTCGGCGAGCGCGGTCGCGAGGGTGTGCGCGCCGGCGATCGCGAAGCTGGAGCCGTCACCCAGCAGCGAGACACAGGAGGCGGCGTCCCCGAGCAGTACGACGCGGCCGGTGGACCAGCTCGGCAGGTCGACGACGCTGACCGCGTCGAAGTACAGGTCCGTGGTATCCGCGACGCGTGCCAGCAGTTCGGGCACCCGCCAGCCGAGGTCTGCGTACGCATCGGTGACGATTTGCTTGTGTTGCACCGGGTTCCGGTGGTCGAAGTCCACAATGGACGAACGGAAGACGAAGGCCACCAGTGCGTCGCCGCGGGACGGGTGGATGGACACCAGCCTGCCCGGTGTGCTGGACACGAGCAGATCGTGCGGGTGCTCCGGCGGCTCGCCCAGCGGCATGGTCGCGACAAACAATCCGGCGGGGCGCACGAACTTGCGCTCGGGCCCGAAAGCCAGCCGTCGCACTGTGGAGTGCACCCCGTCCGCGCCGATCAGCAGGTCGAACCGGCGTGGTGGAGCGTGCTCGAACGTGACGTCCACCCCATGCTCGTCCTGGTCCAGTGCGGTGATCGTGTCGTCGAACAGGAACTCGGCGTGCTCCCGCGCCGCCTCGTACAGCACGCCGGCCAGGTCGGTCCGCGGCACCTCGACCTCGTCGCCCTTCCCGGCGGGCAGGCGCAGGGTGGCCACCGGTTTGCCGGTGCCGCTGAGGATCCGCATCCTCGTCGCGCGCGTGGCGACCTCGCGCAACCGCGGCATGATGCCCATCGCCCGGGCCACGGGCAGCGCCGGACCCCGTACGTCGACGGGATTTCCACTGGAGCGGGCGCCCGCGGACCGCTCCACCACCGTGGGCCGGAAACCGTTGCGCGCCAGCCAATACGCCAGAGCCGGGCCGGCCACACCGGCGCCGGAGATCAGAACCTCGTTCATGCCGTGAACGATAACCGCAGTCAGTGCAAATTTGCAACGACTGCCGATTTGCGCTGAGTGTCGTACGATCACGGCATGTCGCTCCGCGAACGCAAGCGAGCCCGCACCCGGCAGGCGCTGATCGACGCGGCGATCGACCTGTTCGGCCGCCAGGGGTACGACGAGACGACCGTCGCGGACATCGCCGCCGAGGCCGATATCGGTAGCCGGACCTTCTTCAGCTACTTCGCCAGCAAGGAAGAGCTGCTGTTCCCCGAGTCCGACGAGCGCGTCCAGGCGACGCTGGACGCCATCGCCACGCGTGCCCCCGGCGAGAGCCCGCCCGAGGTGCTGCTGCGTGCGCTGCGCACCGTCGGCGAGCGCAGCGATGACCTGGTGAGCCCGCTGGCGGCGCTGCGGTTGCGGCTGATCCAGACCGTGCCGGCGGTGCGAGGGCGCGCACTGCAGGTCCAGTTCGAAGCCCAGCGCGAGATTGCCCGGCAGCTCGCCGCGGCCTTCCCGGACCAGCTCGACGAGGTCGGCGCCGCCGCGCTGACCGGTGCCTTCGTCGGTGCCGTCACCGGTGCGCTGCAAGTACTTCTCGACGAGGAAGCCGCCGGTCCGGCCGCGCGCCACAAGGCGATCCAGGCCGCCACCGACGTCGCGCTCGCCCCGTGGCGGGAGCAGCTGAACACCCGCAAGGCGAAATCGCGGTGACCGTCCTGCGCTCGGTCGCCTTGTTCCTGCTCGCGGCCGTGCTGGAGATCGGCGGCGCGTGGCTGGTCTGGCAGGGTGTGCGTGACCATCGCGGCTGGGCGTGGATCGGCGGGGGAGTGATCGCGCTCGGCATCTACGGGTTCGTCGCCACGCTCCAGCCGGACGCGCATTTCGGCCGGATCCTCGCCGCGTACGGCGGGGTGTTCGTCGCGGGCTCGCTCGCCTGGGGCGTCGTCGCCGACGGCTACCGGCCGGACCGGTTCGACGTGCTTGGCGCGTTGATCTGCCTCGCGGGCGTCGCGGTGATCATGTACGCGCCTCGCTGACGATTCACACCAGTTGCACGTCGTGCCGCGTCCGCTCACCGTGGTCGACCCGGACCACGTCGCGGGACGGCGAGTAGCTCGTGGCCACCACGGTGTAGGTGCCGGGATCGAGGTCGTGGAACGCGTAGTGCCCGTGCTCGTCGGCGAACCCGGTGCGCACGACCTGACCGGCGTCGTCGAGCAGGCTGACGCTGACCGTCGGCCGCGGCTCGTCGGGCACGCGCACCGAACCGCGGATCGCGGCACCGTCGGCGAGCTCCACATCCTGTTGTGCCGTCCCGGTTTCCGCCGTCACCACGGCGACCGCGGCCGGGCGGTAGCCCGACGCCCCCGCCGCGAGCACGTACGTGCCCGGCGCGAGCGAGGCGAACGCGTACTCGCCGCCGGGGCCGGACAGCCGCGAGTCGACGACGTCACCGCGGTCGTCGGTGAGGGTGACGGCGGCGCCCATGATCGGCACCCCCGTCGTCGCCGCACGGACCACCCCGCGCAGCCCTGCCGAGCTGCGCAGCGTGATCTCCAGCCGCACCGGCGAACCGCCCACGGTCACCGTGGCGGCGTCCGGCTGGTGCCCGGGTGCCGAGGTGATCAGCACATACCCGCCCGGGTTCGGCGCGGTGAACCGGAAATGGCCGGTGTCGTCGGTGGTGGCCCGGCCGGTCTGCTTGCCGCTGGTGTCGACCAGCGTCACCGCGGCTCGCGCGACCGGTGTGCTGACGGCGTCGTAGACCCGCCCGGAAATCTCGACCCCGCGCCGGTTCTGCTGCGGAATGCTCATGACGCCGCGTCCGCCCGCGCGCCGGTCGAAAGGTCCAGGTCCACGTCGGCGGATTCCCCGGTCGTCAGGTCCACCTGCCGCACGGCGGGCTCGTACAGAGTCGTCACAACGGTGTACTCGCCGGGCTCCAGATCGCGCAGCTCGTACTGCCCGCCCGGTCCGCTCAACGTCGTCGCGACCGGCCTGCCCTGGCTGTCGTTGACCGTCACGGTCGCGTTCGGCAGGCCGTTGCCGTCCGGCCCGGTGACCGTTCCGTGCAGGACGCCGAACGCTTCGACGAGCAGTTCCACCTCCGCCGGATGGGCGGCGCCGGCGAGCACGGTGACCGCGTGCGGGTGGTGGCCCTCGACGTCCGCGGTGATCGTGACCTCGCCCGCGGGCAGCCCGGTGAGCAGGAACTTCCCGTCGTGCGCGGTGGTGGTCTGGCCGACCACCTGACCGTTCGTGTCGGTGGCGAGCACCGTGGTCTCCCCGATCGCCGGGCCACCGGAACGCCGCACCGTACCGGCGACCACCCCGCCGCCGAGGATCACGAAATCGTGCACCGCGCCGACCCCGTTCACCGACACCGAAGCGGCCGCCGGCTGGAACCCGGGCGCGGTCACGATCAGCGTGTAGGTCCCGGGGCCGACCCCGTCGAGCGCGTACCCACCCGCCTCGTCCGCCCTGGCCCGCCCGATCTGCACGCCGTCGATCCCGGTCACGGTGATCACCGCGCCGTGCACCCCGGCCCCGGCGGGCGTGCGCAAATGACCGCTGATCCCCCCGGACGGCTTCGCCACGGGCGCGGGCGTCTCGTCCACCAGTTCACCCGCTTCGGCGGCCAGTTCCGCACCCACGGACTCGCGCGGCACATCCACGGCGGGCTTCGGCTTGCCGACCAGCCACGAGCACACCGCGGCGACGAGGGACACGATGATCGCGAACCAGAACGCCTCGGTCAGGCCGTCGGAGAACGGGCCGGAGATCAGGTTGGGGAAGAAGCTGCGCCCGGTCAGGAAGGTGGCCTGGTCCGGCGGCAGCTGACCGAGCACCGGGCCCAGCAACTGCTGGATCGGGTTGTAGCCGAGGAAAGCCGCGAAGAGCACACCCACCGGGGGCAGCTGCGCGATCCCGTTGGCCGCGTCCGCGGGGACCCCGTGTGCGGTGAGCCCCTGTGTCAGCGCGGTCGGCAAGTTGGCGGCCAGCCCGGCGATCATGAGGCTGAAGAAGAACCCGATCGACAGCACCATGGACGAGTTCTGGAACGTCGCGGTCATCCCCGCGCCGGCGCCGCGGGCGTTGGCGGGCAGGCTGTTCATGATGTCGGCGCGGTTCGGCGACGCGAACAGGCCCATGCCAAGACCGTTGAGCAGCAGGATCGCGGCGAACGCCCAGTAGTTGAAGTTGACCGGCAGGATCTCCAGCAGCAGGAAGCTCACCGCGGTCGCGACCATACCCACGGTCGCCAGCGCGCGACCGCCGACCCGGTCGGTGATCACGCCGGAAATCGGTGCGGCGACAAGGAATCCGATCGTCATGGGCAGCATGTAGATGCCGGCCCACAGTGGGGTCTGCTCGAAGCTGTACCCGTGCTGCGGCAGCCAGATGCCCTGCAACCAGATGATCAGGATGAACTGCAGACCACCGCGGCCGAGCGAGGCGAGCAGGTTCGCGGCGTTGCCGAAGGTGTACGCGCGGATCTTGAACAGGCCGAGGTTGAACAGCGGGTTCGCGACCTTCGTCTCGATGAATGCGAACACGAGCAGCACCGCCACCCCGCCGATGAGGCAGCTCAGCACGAAGGGGCTGGTCCAGCCCATGGTGTGGCCGCCGTAGGGCTGGATGCCGTAGGTGATGCCGACGAGCACCGCGATCAGGCCCACCGCGAAGGTGATGTTGCCCCACCAGTCCATCTTGGCGCGGTGCCGCTCACTGGTGTCGTGCAGCTTGAGGTAGGCCCAGATGGTGCCGAACACGCCGAACGGGACGGACACGAGGAAGACGAGGCGCCAGTCGACCGGGCCGAGCAGACCGCCGATGACCAGACCGAGGAACGAGCCCGCGATCGCGGCGACACCGTTGATACCGAGCGCCAGTCCACGCTGCTTGAGCGGGAACGCGTCGGTGAGGATGGCGCTGGAGTTGGCCATCAGGAACGCGCCGCCGATGCCCTGGACGACGCGCCAGCCGATCAGCCAGATCGCGGCGGTACTGCCGTCCATCCAGGTCACCGCGAGCAGCACCGAGGACACCGCGAACACCGCGAACCCGAGGTTGTACATCCGCACGCGGCCGTACATGTCGCCGAGCCGCCCGAAACCCACCACCAGCACGGCGGTGACGACGAGGAAGCCCATCATCATCCACAGCAGGTAGCTGGTGTTGGCGGGTTCGAGTGGGTTGATGTGGATGCCGCGGAAGATGTCCGGCAACGCGATCAGCACGATCGAGGAGTTGATCGTGGCCATGAGCATGCCGAGCGTGGTGTTCGACAGCGCGATCCACTTGTATCGCGGGCCGAGCTCCTCGACCGACCAGGTTCGCTGGTGCCGGTGGTTTCCCACCGTGGCGTCCACCGGCTGCTGGGCAGAGGGCACTTCCATCACTCCCACCAAGGACACTCACGTCGCCGTTGACCGTACGAAAGGGAAAATTAGTTGACCTATGCTAACTTATTTTCCCTCGGACCGGCGACCGGTATCAGTACCCGGGACAACGTGATTCGCGTCGCAAGATGCCCTCAGCCGCGCGAGCGCGGTATCGAGATCGTCGCCGGCGTCGCGGGGGAGCCGGCGGTAGATCTGCGCCGCGGCGGCGCCGAAACCGTCCGGCAGGCCCGCCGCGGTGAAGGTCCGCCCGATCTCCTCCAGTTCGAACGCCCACCGCCAGCCACGTTCGAGACCGGCCCGCGCCGCCTGTTCGGACCGGGCCGGCAGGTCGGGCTGGCTCAGCTGCCACTCGCGGACCAGCGCCTCCTCCACGCCGAGGGACCGGGCGGCGGCGCGCACGGCGAGCAGCATCGCGGTGGTGCCCTTCGTCCACGCCGCGTACATCATCTTGAGCGCGGAGGCGTCCGGCGCCGGCCGGGCGTCGAGATGCGTGCCGTCGAACAGCGCGGCCACCGTGTCCGCTTCCGCGCCGGACAGGTACAGCCGCGTCGTCCCGGCCCGACGTGGTGGCGGGCCGATGATGCCGCCGTCGACGAACCGCGGCACCAGCTCCGCGATCCCCGCCGCGGTCGCCGGGCTGACCGCGTTCAGGTCGGCATACAGCCCTTCGTAGTCGCGGAACGCTCGTGCCGTCTCGGCGGCGGCATGAGGCGGGCACACCGACAGCACCACCTCGCACTCGCGCTTGAGTCGCTCCACGGTGCCGAGGTCCGTGATGCCCGCGGCCCGTCGCCGGGTGTCCTCGCTACGGCCTTCCGAGGCCCACGCCGCGGTGCTGAGCAGGTGCGCGATCGCCGCGCCCATCTCGCCGGGATGCACGATGCCGATCATGCTAGTACTGGGCTTAGTGGTCTAGACCTTTGTGGTATCGTTGCGGAAATCCGCTGTTTCTGTGAAGGAGTCGTGATGCCGGAACGCCGGGTGATCGTCGGTTCGAAGGTGGGCTTGCATGCTCGCCCGGCCGCATTGTTCGTCAAGGCCGCCGCGGCGCAGCCGGTGCCGGTGACGATCGGGGTCGGCGAAGGGGAGCCGGTCGACGCGCGGAGCCTGCTGTCGGTGATGGGTCTCGGCGCCCGCGGCGGCGACGAAGTCGTGCTGCGCGCCGACGGTCCGGAGGCCGACGCCGCACTGGCCGCGCTCGCCACCGTCATCGCCGCGGACCACGACGCCTGAGCTATCCTTACAGTTGAACTTTCAAATTCAGCTGGAGGTGTGTCGTGGAGATCAGGGAGCTCGGACATCTGGTGCTCTACGTGCGCGACCTCGACCGCTCGGCCCGGTTCTACCGGGACGTGCTCGGCTGGCGGCAGATCCTGCCTGTCCCTGGTCCAGACGGTGAACGGGAGCCCAGGCGGCTCGCGGTGTTCAATGCGCCGTCCGGCCGGACGCATCACGAGCTGTTGCTGATCGAGGTCGGCGAGGATGCCGCCGCCCAGCCCGCCGGGCGCCGTGTTGGTCTGTACCATTTCGGGCTCAAGATCGGCACCACCGACGACGAGCTGCGTGAGGCACTGGCGACGCTGCGGGAGGCCGGCACGCCGGTGCTGGGCATGAGTGACCACACGGCCACGCACAGCCTGTACATCGCCGACCCGGACGGGAACGAGATCGAGCTGTACGTCGACGTGCCGGGCGTGGACTGGGAAAAACCGGAGGAGACGATCGGAGTCCCGGCCAAGCCGTTGCGGCTCTAGGTGTAGGCGGGGGCGAGCAACCGCGCCGCTTCGAGCAGGACCGGAACGTGCGTGAGCAGTTCTCCGGCGG
Source organism: Amycolatopsis pithecellobii (assembly GCF_009707865.1). GTDB lineage: Bacteria > Actinomycetota > Actinomycetes > Mycobacteriales > Pseudonocardiaceae > Amycolatopsis_E > Amycolatopsis_E pithecellobii. The sequence goes on along the minus strand of NZ_WMBA01000055.1, from coordinate 11,638 downwards.
GGGTCTGGAAGGTCAACGCCGAGATGCTCACCCCGCCGGCCGGGGCGCCGGCACGGTCCAGTAGCGGCGCGGCGACACAGCGGACGGTGTCCTCGTTCTCCTCGTCGTCGATCGCGTAGCCGCGCTCCCGGACCCGCGCCAGGTCGGCTTCCAGTGCGGCCGGATCGGTGTGGGTGCGGGCCGTCCGCGCCGGCAAGCCCGTTCCCGCCAGCAGCTCCGCGCGGCGCGGCGGGTCGAGATGGGCGAGGATCGCCTTCCCGATCGCCGTGCAGTGCAAGGAAATCCGGCCGCCGACGCGAGAAGCCATCCGGTACGGCCGGTCGCTGTCGAGCTTCTGCACATAGACCGCCTGGCTGCCGCTGCGCAACGCCACATGAACGGTGTGACCCGTCTCGTCCCGCAGGCGGCGGAGCACGGGCTCGTCATGGCGACCCGACCCGAACAGTGCCGACAATGCGAACGCGCGGGGCCCGGGCCCGTACGTCCCGTCGCCGCCCGCCACCGCATAGCCGGCGTCCACCAAGCCTTGCAGGATGCGGTGGGTGCTCGGTTTCGGCACGCCCGCCTCGTGGGCGATCCGGCCCAGCTGGTGTGGCCCGCCCGGTGCACCGAGCGCTTCGAGTACCCGCAGTGCCCGTAGCGCGCTGCCCTCGCTGACCGGCATTTGACGCCCCTTCCGGCCGGGTCCTACGCTCATTCAGCTCAACGAAATGCTATTCCGTTCCCCGGAACGAACGAAACACGAGGTACCGAACTTGGCCACCCGCGTGCTCGCCATCGGCGAGTGCATGATCGAGCTGACCCACACCGGCGACCGCACGCTTGCCCTCGGCTACGCGGGAGACACCTTCAACACGGCGGTCTACCTCGCGCGCCTGACCTCGCCGGACGCGGTCGAAGTCGGCTACCTGACCCGCCTCGGGGACGACGAGTACAGCGCCGGCATCCTCGCCGCGATGCACGCCGAAGGCCTCGGCACCAGCCTGATCGACCGGATCCCCGGCGGCAGGCCCGGCCTCTACCTCGTGCGCACCGACGACGGCGGCGAGCGCAGTTTTACTTACTATCGCTCGGATTCACCAGCGCGGCGGCTGTTCGACGGCGCGCACGGCCCGGACCTGTCCGGCTATGACGTGCTCTACCTGTCGGCCATCACGTTGCAGTTGCTCACCCCGCCGGCACGGGAACGGCTGTGGTCGCGACTGGCCGCGGCCCGTGCGCGCGGCGCGCAGATCGTGTTCGACAGCAACTACCGTTCCGCCGGCTGGGAATCCGCGGCCGTGGCACGGGAGGCGGTGCGGCGGACCTGGGAGCTGACCACCGTCGCGCTGCCCACGTTCACCGACGAGCACGCCCTGTTCGGCGACACCTCACCGGCGGCGACGCTGGAACGCTTGCGGGGACTGGGAATTCCCGACATCGCGGTGAAGGACGGCGGCAACGGCTGCCTCGTCGGTGACGGCACCGTCGTGCCGGCGGAGAAAATCGAGTCCACAGTGGACACCACGGCGGCCGGTGACGCCTTTGACGCCGGCTATCTCGCCGCTCGCCTCGGCGGCGCCGATCAGGTCTCGGCCGCCCGCGCCGGGCACGCGATCGCGGTCAAGGTCATCGCCCACCCCGGTGCGATCATCACCGACCCCACCCTTCCCCCGCGCGGTGGCCGCGATGAGTGAACCGGAACTGGTCGAGCTGGCGCCTGTCACCACCGCCGTGGTCCGCGGGGTGGTCCGCCCGGCCGGATTGCGGAACTTCTTCGACACGGCGTTCGGCGCCCTCGCCCATACGCTCGCCGCGCAGGGGATCGAAGTGCGCGGTCCTGCTTTTGGCCTGTTCCGCGGGATCCCCGGCGACACTCTTGATCTCGAGGTGGGCTTCACGACGGCCGGAGAAGTCCGCCCCGAGGCCGATGTGGTGGCCGCGACGCTGCCGGGCGGTCCGGTCGCGCGGCTGGTGCACGCCGGGTCGTTCGACGGCCTCGGCACCTCGTGGGAGCGGTTGCGTGACTGGATCGCGGCGCAGGGGCTCACCCCCGGGGCGGAACGCTGGGAATGCTACGTCACCCGGCCCACCCCGGACCTGGATCCGCATGACCTGCGCACCGAGCTCAATTGGCCCGTGACGCGGCGCTGACCCGCGAGTCAGCTCCGGCTGGCCGCGACGAACTCCCGTCGTGGGTTCTGCTGTTCGCCCGTCGCGACGACCTGGCGGCGGAACGGCAGCGACAGCAGCCAGTCCGCGGCGATGCGGGCCTTGCGGTGCGCGGTGGGCATCAACGCGAGGTGATAGAGGCGATGCATCGCCCACGCCGGGAAGCCGCGCACCTTCACCCGGTACACCTCCGCGACCCCTTTGTGCAGGCCGATACTCGCCACCGACCCGGCGTTGACATGCCGGTACGGCCGCAACGGCCGGCCGTGCAGTGACGCGATCACGTTGCGCGCCACGCGTTTCGCCTGCCGGGACGCATGCTGCGCGGACGGCGGGCACGTCGCGCTCGGGTCCTTCTTGGTCAGATCGGGCACCGCCGCGCAGTCACCCGCGGCGAACACGCCGGGGCTGCCGGGCACTTCCAGCGTCGCCGACGTCTTGACGCGGCCACGCTCGTCGAGCGGCAAATCGGTGTGCGCCAGCATGGGATTCGCTTTCACCCCGGCGGTCCAGACCAGTGTGCCCGCGTCGAACTCGGCACCGTCGCTGAGCACCACATGACAGTCCTGCGCGGACTTCAACTGCGTGCCGAGGCGTACCTCGAAACCCCGGCCCCGCAACACATCCACGGTGTAGTTCGCCAGCCGTGGGCTGACCTCCGGCATGATCCGGTCCATCGCCTCGACCAGCACCCAGCGCAGCTCGCCCGGGTCGATCTCGTAGGACGGCAGCGCCTGGCGGACCATGTCCTCGAGCTCCGCCATCGCCTCGACCCCGGCGTAACCGCCGCCGACGAAAACGAACGTCAGCAAGCGCCGCCGCGTCTGCGGATCCATGGTCGTGGTAGCCCGATCGAGCCGGGACAGCGCATGGTTACGCAAATAAATGGCCTCTTCGAGCGTTTTGAACCCGATGCCGTGCTCGGCGAGACCCGGAATGGGCAGCGTTCTCGACACCGAACCCGCCCCGACGATCAGCACGTCGTAGCCGATCTCCTCGACATGGTCACCGGCGCGCATGGTCACCGACCGGGCGTCCCGGTCGATGCCGGTGACCTCCGCGGTCAGCACCCGGCAGCCGGGCAGGATCTCGCGCAGCGGGACCACGACATGCCGTGGTTCGACCGATCCGGCCGCCGCTTCGGCCAGGAACGGCTGGTAGGTCAGATACGAGCGCCGGTCGATCACCGTCAGTTCGGCCTCACCGGCGGGCAGCCGCTTCCGCAGTTCCCGGGCGGCGCCGGCGCCGATGGTGCCGCCGCCGACGATCACGATCCTGGTGGACTCAGCCGTAGTCACGTTCCTCCTCGTCCGGATCCTCGGGGTCGCCCACCGGCCGCCACTGCTCGGCGACGTCGGTCGGGTTCGCTTCGACGGGTAGCTCCGGCTCGGTCCCGCCCTGGCCCAGTTCCTGGTCCTGTTCCAGTGCGTCGGCGATCGGTTTCTCGTCGCTCACGCCTCACGCTCCTTCGCTCAGTGGGGTCACGGCCGCCTGGACCGCCGCCACCACATCGGGGTGCCCCAGCGGCAGCGGCGCCGGGATGCGATCGCGGGGACCGCCGGCGCTGTGCGCCACGATCCGTACGTCCACTCCGTGCCGGCTCAGCTCCGAACGCTGCCGCGCGGTCTCGTGCTCCCACCGCTCGTCGGCGTCCGTGCCCTCACCCCGCTCGACGAACCCGGCCGCACCGGGGTCCACCAGCAGCACCGAACGAACCGGTCCGGGGTGCGCCTGCGCGAGCCGCAGCACCGCGTCGGTGCTCGGCCCACTGGCCAGAATGTGCACGATTTTCCCGCTGTCCGGCGGATCCGTGAGGATCTCGTCGGCGGCGTTCAGGCCGCCTTCGGCCGGGGCGCGGCACCACATCACCCGCCAGCTGTCCGGGTGATCCCGCCAGGTCGCGGGCAGGCCGCCGTGTTTGGCCTCCCCGGCCGGGTCGAGTACCAGCACGATCGGCCCGCCGGGGGTACCTTCGGTGACGACGGCGGGGCCGCCGGCACGGATGGGGTCAGGGGCGTCGTTCATGCCTGCTCCTTTCACCGGCAGCGGGTTACCCCGGGCGCCCTGCCGTTACACGGGTCCGCAGGTGTGGAGAGGGGAAAAGCATGCGAGACAACGGGTTCGCGCCGACCACGGCGCCGCACGACATCCTCGACGACACGGCCGCGGTGCTGGACCAGCGCCGTCGCGCGGTGCGTGCGGTCGCGTCCGCGGCGGCGGACGCGGAGGACTGCGCGCTGCTGCTGGAGGCGCTCGGCCTCAAGCCGGCCGAGGGCGTCACCACCGTGCCGGGGCCGCGCAGCGCCGACTGAGAGTGTGTCATCGGTCACGTATTGCGGGGAGCGGGCCGATGCGCGGTGCAGGTTGGTGCTGTCGGCTGATCATCTCGGCACAAGGACGGACGCATGGCACTCGGCGACATCTCGTTACGCACCCTCTCCGGCGAACCGGCGACACTCGGCGGCCTCGACCGCAAGGTGCTGCTGGTGGTCAACGTGGCCTCGAAATGCGGGTTGACCCCGCAGTACGCCGGACTGGAACGGCTGCAGGAACGCTTCGGGGACAAGGGTTTCTCGGTCGCGGGCTTCCCGTGCAACCAGTTCGCGGGACAGGAGCCCGGCGGTTCCGAGGAGATCGCGCAATTCTGCTCGGCGACCTACGGCGTCACGTTCCCGATGTTCGAGAAGATCGACGTGAACGGGCCGGACCGGCACCCGTTGTACGCCGAGTTGGTGCAGACGCCCGACGCGGAAGGCGCCGCGGGCGACGTGCAGTGGAACTTCGAGAAGTTCCTGGTCAGCGGGGACGGCAAGGTCCCGGCGCGGTTCCGGCCTCGGACCGAGCCGGAAGCGGCGGAAGTCGTCGAGGCGATCGAGGCCGCGCTGGTCTGAGCAAAGCCCCAGCCGCGATGTGACCTGCGTTACCAATCCGACCAAAAGCAGGCGGACCCCGAGCAGCACGTCACCGTTGCCACGCAAGCCGCATAGCCGTGACTGTGGTCGGATTGGTAACGAACGGCACAGTACGGTGGTCACACCGTTGATCGCTGGGAGGTGGGCACCGTGGCCCAGAAGGCTTTCGCATCCTCCGCGGACCTGGGGGAGAAGACACAGACGCTGGAGATCCTCGGCGACGGCATCTACGCGCTGACCGCCGAAGGGGACCCGAATGTCGGTGCGATCGAGGGCGAGGACTTCCTCGTCTGCTTCGAGGCGCTCGCCACCCCGGTCGCCGCTCGCGAGTGGCTGGCGATGCTGCGTGAACACACGCGCAAGCCCGTGCGTTACCTCGTCCTCTCGCACTACCACGCCGTCCGCGTACTGGGCGCGTCCGCGTTCGGCGCCGAGGTGATCGTGGCGCACGAGAAGACCCGCGCACTGGTCGCCGAGCGCGGTCTGCAGGACTGGGAAAGCGAGTTCGCCCGGATGCCGCGCCTGGCCAAGGCCGCCGGCTCGGTGCCGGGTTTGACCTGGCCGACGCTCACCTTCTCCGACCGGCTGACCATCGACCTCGGTGGCGACCGCGGCGATCTGGTGCTCCAGTACTGCGGGCGCGGGCACACCGAGGGTGACCTCGTGGCGTGGTTGCCGCGGCAGAAGGTGCTCTACGCCGGGGATCTCGTCGAGGCCGAAGCCGCGCTCTACACCGGCGACGCCTTCCACCGCGACTGGTCTTCGTCCACTTTGGACAACGTGCGGGCACTGGGCGCCGAGGCGCTGATCGGTGGCCGCGGTGCGGTGACCAAGGGACGCGCCGACGTCGACGCGGCGATCGAGCAGACCCGCGATTTCCTGCGCGTGATGATCCGCGAGGTCGGCGCCGTCCGTGACGCCGGCGGGACGCTCAAGGAGGCGTTCGAACGCACCCATGCCGCGCTCGCCCCACGCTACGGGCGGTGGCCGATTTTCGAGCACTGCCTGCCGTTCGACGTGTCCCGGCTGTGGGATGAGCTCGGCGGGATCGAGCGGCCGGTGATCTGGACGGCCGAACGGGACCGCGAGGTCTGGGCCCAGCTGCAGTCGTGAGCGTCGTCGTCATCGGCAACGGGCCGGTGGGGCAGACCACGGCGTTGCTGCTGGCCCGGTGGGGTGTGCCGGTGGTGCTGCTGGACGGCCGCGCGGAACGGGATCTCGTCGGGTCGAGGGCGATCTGCCAGCAACGGGACGTGCTCGACGTGTGGGAGTCGGTCGGTGCCGGGCGCCGGATCGCGGACGAAGGCGTCACCTGGACCACCGCACGCACGTTCTACCGTGACGCGGAACTTTTCGCCTACACCCTCGGCGACGCGGGCCGTTCGGCGTTTCCGCCGTTCGTGAACATCTCGCAGGCGCGCACCGAACAGATCCTCGACGAGCACATCGCCGCACAGCCGCTCATCGACGTCCGCTGGGGGCAGCAGGTCGTGGACCTGCGCCAGGACGGATGCGGGGTCACCGTGCGATGCGCGGGCGGGCAGGAAATCCGCGCCGCGTATGCCGTCGCGTGCGCGGGGGCCCGCGGGGACGCCATCCGGCGGATGCTCGGGGTGTCGTTCGACGGGCATTCGTTCGCCGACCTGTTCCTCATCTGCGACATCCGGGCGGACCTGCCGGGGTGGGCGCACGAGCGGCGGTTCCACTTCGACCCGTCGTGGAACCCGGGCCGTCAGGTGCTCATCCACCCGTGCCCGGACTCGACATTCCGGATCGACTGGCAGGTGCCCGGCGACTACGATCTCGCGGCCGAAGAGCGCGGCGGCGCGCTGGACCGGCGCATCCGGGCGATCATCGGGGACACGGCGTACGAGATCGTGTGGAAGTCGGTGTACCGCTTCCATTCCCGGCTGGCGGCCCGGATGCGGGTGGGCCGGGTGCTGCTTGCCGGTGACTGCGCGCATCTGATGGCGCCGTTCGGCGCGCGCGGGCTCAACTCGGGGGTCGGGGACGCGGAGAACGCCGCGTGGAAGCTCGCGTGGGTGTTGCGTGGCGAGGCGGGGGAGGAGCTGCTGGAGTCCTACCACGAGGAACGGCACGCGGCCGCGGTGGAGAACCTCGAGGTCACCACGGCGACGATGGACTTTTTGGTGCCCCAGAACGAAAAGCAGCACGCGACGCGGCTCGGGACGCTGTCCGCGGCGGCCGTCGATCCGGCGATGCGGGCCCGCGTCGATTCGGGACGGCTGGCCGAGCCGTACTGGTATGTGACGTCCTCGCTGACCACGCCTGATCCGTCGCGGCCCTTCACCGGGCGTCCTCCCGGCGGCGGTGTCCCGCCGGCCGGGCCGGGCATCCTGGTGCCGGACGTCCCGGTGTCCACTGTGGACAAGTCGCGGCTGCGGGAACTGGCCAGGGACGGGTTTCTGGTGCTGGCCACGCCGGGCGCCGAGACCGCGGACCTGCCGGTGCCCACGGTGCGGCTGACGGAGATCGACCGGACCGGCGTCCTCGCCGGGGCACTGGGTGCGCGGCCGGGGGAGCTGTGGCTCTTGCGCCCGGACGCCTATGTCGCGGCCGTGGTCACCGACCGGAGCGCGCTCGAAGCGGCTTTGCGCCGTGCCCTCGCGTCGCCGCACCCGCGGTCCGGCCGGGGGCGCTGACAGGCCGATATCATGGGTTCTCCGCCTGTGCACCATTGTCACGGAGGCCGTCCTCCCCGAGCTCTGAAATAGGCTGATGCTGATAGCCACCGAAATCCTCAGCCTCGTCGCGGTGGTCCTCGTGGTCACCGGGATCGCCCGCCGCCTGGACTGGTCGCCGCCGCTGTGCCTGGTCGTCGTCGGCGTCGGGGCGTCGTTCATCCCGGGCGTGCCCGATTTCGAGCTCGACCCCGAGCTGGTCCTCGTCGGGTTGCTCCCGCCGCTGCTGTACTCCACCGCGATCCGCACGTCGCTCGTCGACATCCGGCTCAACCGGACCCCGATCGCATTGCTGTCGGTCGGGCTGGTCGTGTTCACCACGCTCGCGGTCGGCGTGGTCACCTGGCTGGTCGTACCGGGCCTGCCGCTCGCCGCCGGGTTCGCGCTCGGCGCGGTCGTCGCACCACCGGACGCGGTCGCCACCAGCGCCATCGCCCGCCGGGTCGGCATGCCGAGGCAGCTGGTGCGCATCCTCGAAGGGGAAAGCCTGCTCAACGACGCGGCCGCGCTGGTCGCGCTGCGCACTGCGATCGCCGCCATCGCCGGATCGGTCGCGTTGTGGGAGGCCGGGCTGGACTTCCTGCTCGCCGCCGTCGGCGGCGCCGCCGCGGGCGTGGTCGTCGGCTGGGGCGCGGTGCAGTTGCGCAAGCGGTTGCGTGACCCGGTGCTGGACACCGCGTGGTCGTTCGCGGTGCCGTTCGCCGCGTACCTGCCGGCCGAAGCCATCCACGGGTCCGGGGTGCTGGCGGTCGTGATCGCCGGGCTCATCCTCAGCCAGCAGACCCCGCGCCTGCTGTCCGGGCCGTCCCGGCTGGCCAGCAGGATCAACTGGCGCACCATCCAGTTCCTGCTGGAGAACGCCGTCTTCCTGCTGATCGGCCTGCAGTTGCGGCGCATCATCTCCGAGGTCACCGACAGCAGCCTGTCCGGCTGGGTGATCGCCGGCGTGTGCGGCGCGGTACTCGGGGTGACGATCGTCAGCCGTCTGGTGTGGGTTTTCGGCGCCGCGACCCGGTGGCTCCTGCCTGCGTGGGCACTGCCGTGGCGGTACTCGGCGACCGTCGCGTGGGCGGGGATGCGGGGTGTGGTCACGCTGGCCGCCGCGTTCGTGCTGCCCGCCGACACACCGCAACGCGGGGTGCTGGTTCTCGCGGCGTTCGTCGTGGTCGCCGGAACCCTGCTGCTGCAGGGCACGACACTTCCGCAGCTGGTGCGCCGGCTCGACCTGCCGGCGCCGGACCCGGGCGAGGACGCCTTGCAGAAGGCGGCGTTGCTGCACGACATGACCCAGGCCGGGCTCGTCCGGCTCAAGGAGGTGCAGACGGTCGACGACCCGACCGAGGTGATCGCCCGGCTCGAGGACAAACAGGCCTACCGGGCGGACTCGGCGTGGGAACGGCTCGGCGCGGGCAGCGATCTGGAGGAGACCCCGAGCGCGGCGTACCGGCGGTTGCGGACCGAGATGCTCGACGCCGAGCGGCAGGTGCTGCTGGCCGCGCGGGACAACGCCACGGTCGACGACGAGGTGCTGCGCAGCGTGCTGGACGCGATGGACATCGAAGAGTCCCTGCTGACGCCGCGTGAAGCCGACCTGATCGCGAACGGTCGGGAGCTGCGCACCCCGGCTGCCACCGCCGGCTCGTGCGCGCATCTGACCGACCCGGGGAGCGCGACGTCGGATGCGGTGGGCTGCGAGGACTGCCTCCGCGAGGGCACCACGTGGGTCCACTTGCGGCTGTGCCTGACCTGCGGGCACGTCGGCTGCTGCGACTCGTCCCCACGCCGGCACGCGACCGGGCACTACCACGACACCCAGCACCCGGTGATTCGCAGTTACGAACCCGGCGAGGACTGGCGCTGGTGCTATATCGACCGCCTCGTCGGCTGATGGGTTGACACGGCGTCGAACAAGTGTTCGACTGAAGGCATGCGATGGGATGGTCAGCGCGCGGGCGGGCAGGGGGATCCGCAGCAGACTCTGCTCGGCCTCGACGGGCTGGTGCGGTCCGTGCGATCGCCGGAGTTCGCGGGCGTGACGTTCCACGAGGTACGTGCCCGTTCCGTGCTCAACCGCGTGCCGGGCGAGTCGCGGATGTCGTTCAACTGGACGGTCAACCCGTACCGCGGCTGTAGCCATTCCTGCGTCTACTGCCTGGCCGGGGATACCCCGATCCTGCTGGCCGACGGGCGGGTGAAGGCGCTTTCCGAGCTCGCCGTCGGGGAGGAGATCTACGGCACCAGCTTCGGCCGCTACGTGAAGACGAAGGTCGTCGCGCACTGGCGGACGGTCAAGCCGGCCTACCGCATCCGGCTCGCCGGCGGCACCGAGCTCGTCGCCAGCGGTGACCACCGATTCCTTGCCGCACAAGGCTGGACGTACGTCACGGACCTGGTCGTGGGCGACCGCATCCTGGGCACCGGACGGTTCGCCGCTCCACCGCGCGAGACCGCCGGATACCGCGGCGGGTATCTCGACGGGATGGGACGGCGGCTCACGCTGGGGCACGCCGGCGCCCTCGACCGGACCGCGCGGTATCTCGCGGACGCGCCGCAGTCGCCGAAGCACGACGACGACTGGCGAAAAGGATTTCTCGCCGGGGTCTTCGACGCGGACGGCGGGTGTGTGCACGGCGCCGTCCGCGTGGCGAGCGCCGACCCGGCGCGGATCGACGGATTCACCTTGGCGCTCAAGCATTTCGGCTTCCGCTTCGATCTCGCCGACGCCGCGTCCGGCGTGCGGGTCGTCCGCCTCGAGGGTGGCCTCGCCGAGCAGTTGCGGTTTCTGCACACCACCGGCCCGGCGGCGGCACACAAGCTGTCCTTGGCCGGGATGACGGTCGACGGTGACCTGGCCGTCGAATCGGTCGAACCGGTGGGCACGCGCGAGCTGTACGACATCACCACCGGCACCGGCGACTTCATCGCGAACGGCATGGTCAGCCACAACTGCTTCGCCCGCAACACCCACACCTACCTGGACTTCGACTCGGGGCACGATTTCGACACCCAGGTGGTCGTGAAGATCAACGCTCCCGAGGTGCTGGCCGCCCAGTTGCGCCGCAAGAGCTGGCGGCGCGAACACGTGGCGATGGGCACCAACACCGATCCCTATCAGCGCGCCGAAGGCCGGTACCAGCTCATGCCGGGCATCATCCGGGCGCTGGCCGGATCGGGCACGCCGTTCTCGATCCTGACCAAGGGCACCACGATGAGCCGTGACATTCCGTTGCTGCGGGCGGTTTCCGAGGAGGTCGATGTGGGCATCGCGGTGTCGATCGCCTTGCTGGACCGGGATCTCCAGCGCAGCGTCGAACCGGGCACACCGAGCCCGCAGGCGCGGCTGGAGCTCGTCCGCCGGGTGCGCGACGCAGGACTGCGGTGCGGAGTGCTGATCGCGCCCATCCTGCCCGGCCTGACCGACTCCACCGAACAACTCGACGAGCTCATCGGCGCGATCGCCGACGCCGGGGCCACGAGCGCGACCCCGCTGGCGCTGCATCTGCGGCCGGGCGCGCGCGAGTGGTATGCGCAATGGCTGGCCCGCGAGCATCCTGAGCTGGTGCCGCGGTACCGGGAAATCTACGGCGGTGGCAGCTATGCCGGTGGCCGGTACCGGCGGCTGCTCACCGCGCGTGCCGGCCCGTTGCTGCGGCGGCACGGTTTCGGCCGTGACGAACCAGAGCATCGCCTTCCCGGCCCGCGCGAGCCGGACACCGCGCCCGAACCGGAGCAGCTCAAGCTGCTTTAGCTTGAGTTTTAACGTTCGGGGCCATGACGGGGCACCCGGATGATCATGGATGAGGCCCTTGGTTGATCATGCTTCTTGCTTAGGGAAGACGATCACACCAAGGGTCTCAATTGATCAGTGTGCAC
>NZ_WMBA01000054.1 GCF_009707865.1 Amycolatopsis pithecellobii | reverse complement strand
CCGGCGCCCTGCCGACCGGTGACCTTCCGTTCGACCTGCCGACGGACGCGCCCGAGCTGAACGTCCCGGTGCTGGGCGACGTCAAGACCGCGACCAGCCACACCCCCGGCAACACCGCCGGCAGCGTGACCGTCGACGGTGAGCAGGCCAGCACCGCGGCCGGTGCCGCCGCTTCGCCGGACCACGTCGCCATCGCGGGCGCCGCCGAATCCGAGCTGGCGACCCTGACCGGCAGCGGTGTCGCCGGTCAGGACCTCGCGAGCGGCCTCCAGACCGAATCCGGTCTCGGCTCTTACTCCGCCGGCCTCGAAGGCACCCCCGCCGGGTTCAGCTCGATCGGCGACCTGAACGACTCCCTCGACTCGGACGCGCTCGCCAAGAGCGCCCCCGCCGCGGGCACCCTCGCCGACTACGTCTCGGCCGGCGGTGCCCTGCTCGACCACCCCGCCGAAGCGCGCGCCGCCACCATCGGTGGTTACCTGACCAACGGGCTGCCCGCCGCTGCCCCGGTCAACGTGCCGACGAGTGCGGTGGCCGACGCCGGTCAGCACGTCGGCGGCGCGCTCGACCAGGCCACCGCCGCGACGGACCAGGCCACGCACCTGCCCGTCGACCTGCCGGCGCACCCGGCGGCCGAGCTGCCGCAGGCCCTGCCGCACCTGCCGATCGCCAACCCGCTGCCGGACGTCACCGGCGGGCTGCCCGGCGTCGTGCACGGCGTCAGCCTGCCCGGCGTCGACGGCGGGCTGCCGGCCGGCGACGCCGTGTCGCACAGCCCGCTCGGCGACACGCTCGACCACGCTCAGCTGCCCGAGGCCTCCGGTCTGGACAGCCTCCACAACGACCTGCCTTTCGGCCACTGACCGCGCCCAGTGAGGCGAGTGGTGTTCTCGCCAGTGCCCTCCCTCAAGGGTGAGAACGCTGCTTGCCGGTCGTGAACGGCGGGGGTGTGTCTTCGGACATGCCCCCGCCGTTTCCTTTTCGTGACCGGACAGGGCACACTTGCTGCCCGTGATGGCACCACCCTGGCTCGAAGTGCTGGACGACACCGTCCGCGCCTGCGCCACGCACCGGCGTCCGGACCTGGTGGAGCGGCTGACCGCGCGCAGATCCAGACTTCTCGACCCGAAGGTGCGCGTCGTCGTCATCGGAGAGTCCGGACAAGGCAAGAGCCAGCTGGTCAACGCGCTGCTCAACGCCCCGGTCTGCGCGGTCGGCGATGACCGGACGACCGTCGTGCCCACGGTGATCGAGCACGCCGAAACGCCGACCGCGACCGTGGTGACCGGTGGCAGGCTCGCGATCGAAGGCCCGGCACGCACGCCGGTCGCGGTCGAGTCCGTGACCGCCGAGGCGAACCGCGAGGCCCTGTCGGTCACCGGGGCGCCCGTGGTGCGCACCGAAATCGGCCTGCCCCGCGCACTGCTCGCCGGTGGCCTCGCCATCGTCGACACCCCGGCCCGCGCGGCGCTGGACACCGTGCAGGAGATGTCGGCCGACGCCGTGCTGATGGCCACCGACGCGACCGCCGACCTTTCCGCGGCCGAACTCCGCCTGCTCGAACAGGTCGCGCGCCTGTGCCCGACGATCATCGTGGTGCTGACCAAAATCGACCTCGTGCCCGGCTGGCGCGGGGTCGCCGAACGCATCCGGGCACGCCTCGACGAGGGCGGTCTGCTGGCCACGGTGCTCCCGGTGTCCGCGACGCTGCGGCTCGCCGCGGCCCGCACCGGCGACAAGGCGCTCAACGAGGAATCCGGATTCGGTGAGCTGATTCGCTTCCTGCACAAGGATTTGCTGGGCCAAGCCGATCTGCTCGCCCGGCGCTCGGTCGCGGCGCTGACGGCACTGACCGTCGAGTCGCTGCTGGGGCCGCTGCAGGAGGAATTCGCCGAGACCCAACAGTCCGGCAGCGGCGAAACGGTCGCGCGCTGGCACAACGAGGGTCGCCGGCTCGAACGCCTGCAACGTGACGCCGTCCGCTGGCAGACCCTGCTGTCCGACGAGGTCGCGGACCTGCTGTCGGACGTCGAGTTCGACCTGCGCGACCGGACGCGCCGGATTCTCGTAGAGGTCGACGAGTACTTCGACGCCGCCGACCCGGCACGTGCCTGGGAGAAATTCGAGCCCTGGCTGCGGGAGAACCTGACGGTCGTGGCCGAGACGAACTCGGAATGGCTGCTGGACCGCTTCGAGTGGGTCGCCCGCAAGATGGCGCGGCTGGTCGCGCCGCACCGGCCGGACGCGGTGCCGGAATCGTTGCCCCGCGACGTGCCCGCCGATTCGGTCGGTGATCTTCGGATGCCGCGGGTCGAGAAGTTCGGCGTGGGGCAGAAACTGTTCATCGGGATGCGCGGGTCCTACAGCGGTCTGCTGATGTTCGGTCTGGCGACGACCATCGCCGGGTTGCCGTTGATCAACCCGATCTCGCTGGGTGCCGGTGCCGCGTTCGGCGCGAAGAGCGTGCTCGAGGAACGCGGGAACCGGCTCAAGCGGCGGCAGGCCGCGGCGAAGAGTGCCGCACACCGGTATGTCGACGACTTCTTTCTGACCTATGGCAAGCACAGCAAGGACACCGCGCGCCAGATCCACCGCGCGCTGCGGGACCGGCTGACCGGGGTGGCGGACGAGCTGCGGGCCGAGATCACCGAAAACGCCAAGTCGCTCAAGCACGTCATCGACACCGACACCGCGCAACGCACCGCGCGTGCCCACGAAATCCGCCGCGGTATCGAAGAGCTCGCGCTGCTGCGGCAACGCGCGCAGTCGATCGGCGGGTTCCGGCAAGCGCCCGCGCTCCGGGGGCTCACGGCGTGAACCTGGTGCGACGCACGCGAAGGATGCTCGAACAAGCTCTTGACGCATATCAGGACAGCCCGCGCGCAGCCGGCTGGCTGCGGCGTCAGCTGGACCGGTTCTCGGACCCGCTGCGCCTCGCCGTCGTTGGTGCGAAGCAGACCGGCAAATCGACGATGGTGAGCGCGATCGCCGGGCAGGAACTGGTGAGCCAGGGCGACGGGATGAGCTGGTTCCGGATCCCGCCAAGCCGGTCCCAGGGCGAGCTGACCCTGATCGACACGCCCGCGATCGACGCCGACGCCGCGCCCAGCACGATCGAAGGGATCTGCCTCGAAGCGGACGCGGTGCTGTTTTTGGTGCGGCATCCGGTAAACGCGGATCTCGGGTTCCTGCACACCCTGCAGGACCATCCGATTGCCCGCGCGTCCGCGGTGAATTCGGTGGTCGTGCTGTCCCGGGCCGACGAGCTCGGCGGCGGCCGGGTGGATGCGCTGATCTCGGCGCGGCAGATCGCGCGCCGCTACCGTCGCGAGGCGCGGCTGCACGGGCTGTGCCAGGACGTGGTGCCGGTGGCCGGGCTGCTCGCGTCGGCAGGCCGGACCCTGCGTCCGGAGGAGTTCGACGCGTTGGTCGAGCTGGCACGGGTGCCGCGCGCGGAACTCGAACCGCACCTGCTGTCCACCGACCGGTTTCTGGCCCATGACGGGGAAAACCGGGCCGCGTTGCTGATGCGGTTCGGGCTGTTCGGGGTGCGGCTCGCGGTGACGCTGATCCGCCGCGGCGCGCAGACCCAGCCGGCCCTGGCCGCACAGCTCATTCCCCGCAGCGGGCTGGCCGAGCTTCGGGACACGATCGACCAGTACTTCACCGAACGGCAAGCGGTGCTGAAAGCGCGGTCTGCGTTGCTGGGCCTGGAAGTCGTGCTGCGCATGGAACCGCGCCCCGCCGCGGCGGCGCTCGCCGGTGAGCTGGAGCGGACACTGGCCAGTGCCCACGAGTTCCGTGAACTGCGGCTGCTGGCCGAACTTCGCACGGGACGGGTCGCGTTTCCGCCGGAACTGAACGGAGAAGCGCTGCGGCTGGTGGGCGGGCACGGCCCGGGGATCGCGGAGCGGCTGGGTTCGGCCGGTGCGGACATCGAACGCACGGTCTTCGACGCGATCCGGAGGTGGCGTGGGCTGGCGGAGACGGCGGGCTTCAGCGCCGGTGAACGGCGGGCCGCGGCGGTCGTCCTGCGCAGCTGCGAAGCGATGGCGGCGGGCGCACTGTGATGGCCGGGTTGTCCCTGGCAGGCTGAGCAGCCTGAGCAATTTCGGGGCGCGACAACAGGTGGCTGCCGCGCCGGCGATCAGTCTTCGGAGTCGGTCGGCTTGAGGTAGGCGGTGCCACCGGCGGGCATCCGCCGGAAGAAGTCAACGCGGGTGAGTGGCTGACCGAGCGGCGCGCCACCGAGAACGACCTGGTCCGGAACACTGCCGCCGTGGGGTGCTGCCACCACCGGCTCGGCCGTGGAGTTGCTGGCTCTGCGGGGGGAAGCCCACTGCGCTGCCATCAGTGTCCTTTCAGAAACGGGTAACGGCACCGTCCAAACAAGACGGTGCCGCCGTCGATGTCGTCGCAATCGTAGACCCGCTGTCCACAGGGCCTCAATGGGACTCACTTCACCCGATAAGCGAGTTCCGACGCCACCAAACCAGAGAGGATTTCCACCTTTTCCGGGCCCAATGCGCTGAGTGCCAACGGTTCCTGCCCGAGCTGATCCACCACCTCGGCAGCGTTGCGGTTGAGCCAAACCAGCCGCGGTGGATGCCCCGGACCGGCCAGCAGCATCCGGCCGGTGGCCATTCGCGCCATCCGGACGAAAGGTTTCAACGCGTACTGCCCGTCGGGGACAGAATTTGCCGAGTCGATCGTGCGGATCGCGGCACTATCTTCACGCAGCAGCGCGCGAAGTAACCACTGAGCGTCGCTTTCCAGCAACTCTTCGACACCGAGCAACCACTGTCCGATCTCGATCTCCCGCGTGCGCGCGAACGGCAGCAGGGAGTTCGGGCCGAGCTGCCCGGTTTCGCCGGACGTGGTCACGGCCTCGGCGAACTGCGCCATCAACGCGTAGGCATGGAACGCCGCGACGACCTGTTCGAGCGGCCACCGTGCACCCGACCAGGACGGGCTGAACGTCCGGTCGTCCGTTTCGGCGCCCAGGAAATCCCGGGTGATCGCGAGGTCGAAGAACTTCTGGTGCGCCCCTTCGTGCACCAGTGCATCCGCGACGTCATAGGGACAAGACGGCTTGTCGATCAGAATCAACCCGGGAAAAAGGCGAGACGACGCGGAAACCAGACCGTTGGAGGTCGCCGGGTCCAGGACGACGAGCAATGCGGTGTGGGGCAACAGGTCCCGGGCGAGCGCGGGACTGACTTCCCGCAAGCGGGCCAGCCCGGCTTCGATGATCTCGATGGCCTCGCGGAAGGATTCGCCGCCGGCCTCGGTGAGCAGGCGCGGTGGCTTACCCGGAGCGCCGCTCTGCCCGTGGATGATGCGAAGGGCGGCGGCGAGCCGGTCGTTGGCGCCCGCGCCGGCTGCCATCTTCAGCTGCCCGCCGACTTCGGTGACGACATCGTCCAGATCGTCGGTGGCGGCGGGATCGAAGGGAACGCGGTCGGCGAGTGCTTCGCCGACGCGGAAGCGGAAAAGCGGATTGTCGAGCCGGGTTGCCGGCAGCCGCGGCGCATCACGCCAGAACAGCTCGACCGCCAGCTGGTACAGGGCGCGCCGCTCGGCGAGTAACTCGGGCGCGAGCTCCGCGTGTAGCACGGTGGCGTCGGGCCAGTCAGGTCTGTGGTTCATCCGCGCGGCTTCCGGTCAGGAGGAGCGACCTTCAGGACCGGGTCAACCTACCCGTCCGGCCCCGCGGTCACTCCGCCACCTCCTCCGAAGGAAGTTGTCGGACAACAGTCAGACAACTAGCCTTCGGCTCCCCGTCATCTCATCATCAGATCGTCGAACCGAACAGCGAAACAATTTCGACCAGACCGAGCACAGCCAATGTCACGCCGGCCGTCACGGTCATCACCAGTACCGTCCGCCATCCGATCAGCGTGACGCCCATAGCTACCAGGAAGATGACAATCAGCAGGTTTTGCGAGTTCACCACAACACCTCCTTCGACGAGAACCGGGTTGACGAGCTTGTGTCGTGTCATCCCGGTGTAACGAGCATCCCCACGATGTCGGTTGTCTGTCAAGTTACATCTTGTGGACCGACAACTTGCGTCTGCTGTCTGTCCTTGCTAGCCTCGGCGGGAACACGCGCTCGGGGCGCTGTCTGAGTCGGAGAAGGCAGATCATGGATGACGAGAGCTGGTCGCTCTCCCCGGACACTCGCAAGCCGCTGCCGGAACTGATCGAGGACAAGCTCCGTCAGTTGATCGAGAGTGGCCGCTTCAAGGCCGGCGACCGGTTGCCCACCGAGCCCGAGCTCGCCCAGCGCATGGCGGTCGCGCGCAGCTCGCTGCGTACCGCGCTGCAGAGGTTGCAGCTCCAGGGAATCGTCGAGGTCATGCGGGGTCGCGGCTGGTACGTGCGCTCCACGGATGTCGGTGATCGTGACGATGTGCTGTTGCTGGACAACCACGCCAGCGAGTCGGACCTGATCGAGGTGCGGATCGCGCTCGAAGCGACGGCCGCGAGCCTGGCCGCGCTGCGGGCCGATGACGGTGAGCTCGACGAGATCGCCAAGCGTGCGAAGGAGCACCAGACCGCGCCCAACGACGACAAGGAAGAGTTGCTGCGGACCGACGAGGAGTTCCACGCGGCGGTTGTCCGGGCGAGTCACAACGAACTGCTCGAGCAGCTGTACCGGAGTCTCGTGCCGAAGCTGCGCGGGTCCCGGCGGAACAGTTACGGGACGCACGAGTTGCAGAACCGGTCGGCGTCCGAGCACAACCAGGTCGCGTGGTTCCTCAAGCGGCGTGACGAGGGCGGGGCGCGGGTATCGATGACGACGCATCTGCTCGGGCTGTACAACGACGTGGCGAGCCATGCCGCCACGCCCGCGGCGGAGCGGGCCACGCTGAACACGTACGTTTACGACTCGGAGGAGGACGAACCGCGCTGGCACCGGCACTGACCAAGTCCGCCGACCGGGCGCAGTTAATCCGAACGGGCCTATCGCGTTCCTGCTCTCTCCGCACACGATGGTCGTCGACGAGGCGGAGAGGTAGTGAACGCTGGGGAGTTCTTCGGTGATGCGCGCCCGACCGAGCATCGGCGGCGTGCCCGTGTGGTTGCGGCGTTGTTGCTGTTCCTGGGCGCGGTCGCGTTGGCGGCGGTGGTGTCGTGGACACCGGATCCCGGCTGGGGCGCCGCGATCCACCGGTTGCTGGAGCTGAGTTTCCCGGTGCTGCTGCTCGCGGGCGGTGTGCTCGGGGCATACGAGCTGATCCTGCGGCGGTGGATCGCGGGTGAGCTGGCGAGAATCGCCGGGCCGCGGATCGTGGAGGCGCTGCTCCCCCAGCAGGTGATGGAAGTTTTCCTGGAGTCGATCTACGGGAAGAACGACGCGAACCGGGACGTGATGACCGGTGTACTGGGCGGCGAGGGGCGGCGGCCGCTCGGCGGGGACCTGACGATCAGCACGCACACGGGCGTCAACGTCGAGCTGCGGGCCGTCGATCACGAGCTGTACCACTTCTCGCTGGCGGTGACGTACAGCTTCAAGAAGAACGTTCAGGTCGACCGGTTCATCATTTTCGCCACGTGTAACGCTTTGCTGCGCGACTCCATCAGTTCGGGGTGCCAGTTGCCGCTGTTCGAGCTGTGGTTCGTGCCGGACAGCGAGTTGTTCCAGAGCTCGGTGGACGACATGCTGCCGTCGGTGCGGCTGGGCATCGAGTACCTGGACCAGGAGCTGCGGCACCATGTGGCGGAGTCGAGCAGGCCGCGCCTGCGCGAGGTGAAATTCCAGAACTGGCCGGATTATCTGTCGTTTTTCCGGGAGGACATGGGTGCCCTGCCGCGGCAGAGCCCGCGTGAACATCTCGGCGATCTGCGCATCTTCGAATGCGACTTGAGCGATATCGCCGACGACCACAGAAACGTGGCGGCGATCGAACGCCTTTCCGTGCGCGCGACTTCGCTGCAGCGCATCGACGAGGGATTCTGCTACTGGCAGGCGCCGTATCCGTGCTATGTGGACAGGATCACGTTCGCGGTGAAAGAGCTGGACATCGACGGTACCGGCGATTTCCAGTTCAACATCGCCCCGTTCACGTTCCGCTCCAACACCGCCCCGACCCGCTGGTTGAAGGCGGAGGACCTGCCGGAACTGGAAGTCCGGTCATGGTTGCTACCGGGCCACGGGGTAGTCCTGTTCTGGCGCCGCGGCGCGGGTTGAGGGGCGGCGGCTTGATTTCCGGAACTGGACAAACGGCTGCCGTTCTGATTTCCGGCAAGCATCGCGAAATTCTCGCCGCCACAGCGCAGTGACCGCTCGACTTGAGCCCGGGGTGACCTAGGGCCTAGACTCCTGAACACTGTCACAGAGTTCAGGAGTCGAGATGATGCCAACGATACGAGTCTCGGACGACGTGTTCGATGAACTACAGCGTCGGGCCACGCCCTTGGTCGATACGCCCGACTCGGTGTTACGGAAGGCGCTTGGCCTCCCCACAGGAAAGACGGCAGGGAAAACGGGGCGTCTCACGCCGCTACTGAAGTCCGGCGTCTTGGCCGTCGAGCAACAACTCATCTGGCGACAGAAGCGACTTGGCCAGGTCCAGGTCGCTTCTGTCACGGCGAACGGATGCCTCAGTCTGGCCGATGGCCGGACAGCGGCCTCTCCGTCCGCGGCTTGTGCAATGCTCAGCGGCAACAAGAGTTACAACGGCTGGAAGGAGTGGCGGCGCGCATCGGATGACAAGGTGCTCGACGAGCTGCGCTGACCGGCACCCACTGGCGGTCGAACAGCTCGCGCCAACCCACTTCCGTCCACAGTGGATTGTCAGGTTTCCCGGCGAGAACCGAGGATCAGCAGGCACAGTACGGCAACCCCTGCCGCCAGTCCGGCCACGATCAGCATCGGGTCCAGCGTTGTCGTGGTCGTCGGCGTGACGCCCGCCGCGACCGCGGGCTCGGCCTGCGCCGGCACAGCAGTCGGCGCGACAGCCGGCGCAGAGTCCACGCTTGTGCCGGCAGGCATCGACATCGCACTCGGCGGCAGCGCCGGGACGACGGCCTGTGGCGCCGAGGATGCCTGGCCCGCCGGTTTGCGCTGGGTGGTGGTCTTCGGCGCGCTCGTCACCACGGGCGCCGGCACGGGCGCGGGCACGGGCTGCACGATGACCTGCGCACGCATGTCAGGGTGAATCGAGCAGTAGTACGAATAGGTTCCCGCCGTGGTAAACGTGTAACTGAAGCTCTGCCCAGTACTCAGCATCGGGCTCTTGATCGCCACCGGCGCGCTCGTCGTGGTCACGTCGTGCGGGGCCTGGTCATGGTTGGTCCACGTCACGGTGTCGCCGACGTGCACGGTCAGCGCCGAGGGCGAGAACGCATAGCTCTCCATCATCACGGGCTGCGTGGCCGCGCTCGCCGGTGGCGCGAAGACCATCAACCCGAGCAGGCCGAGGACCGCCGCCATCAGCAGCCGCACCGTCCTCATTGGACGAACTCCGCGGCGAGCTCGACGTGCAGCGGTCGGTCCCCGATCACCTGCGCGATCCAGTAGCCGCGCGCCGGCCGCCGGCGCGGCGGTGGCAGCACACCTTTGAGCCACAACGTCACCGCGAGTTCGTCGGCGTACGTCAGTTTGCCGGACAGCCGCAGCTCCCGGCTGACGCCCAGCACGTCGAGCCTGCCCACCAGTTCCACGTCGCGTGCGCCCGTCAGCTCCAGCCAGGTGCTGGAAAAGTGCAGGGCGGGAAACGCGCTCGCGCATAGTCCTCCTTCGTTGGTCAGTGCCCGCGCGAGCCCGGGCACGTTGGTGCGCAACGACCCGGCGTCGAGTTCGAGTTCCAGCGCGGGCTCCTCGCCCAGGCTGAGCCGCCCCGCGGTGGCGGCGAACCGGCCACGCAACACCGGCACGCGCAGAAACCCCGCCAGCGTTCCGCCGATGTCGAGAACCACCACTACTGAATTCTCGGCCCGCCTGGCTACGCTCGTGCTGGTGATCACCGCCCTGCTACGGGGCGGCAGCCAAGTCGCCGAAGCCCACAACGTGCTCGTCTCTAGCACAACCGCGAAGGACTCGTCTGTCGCGAGTGGACCGTCGCGAGTGGACCTTGTGTTTAACGATCGCACTGGGAAACCGGCACGACGACGGTTTCCGGCGCGACCGTATCCGTGGCCCTGCGCCCCCTCGGCCCCGCCGGAACCTACACGGTCGGCTGTCACATCGTGTCCGACGACGGGCATCCTGTGTCGGACACGTTCACGTTCGCGCTCACCAACGCCGGAGCCGGCACCATCGTGGCGCGGCGCATCGCCCGGTGACGGTTATGCGCCCCGACGGTCAGCTGACGTCGCCGGCGGCCTCCCGGACGGCCTTGTCGACGTCCTTCGGGTTGACGTCGAGTTCCTTGGCGACGTGCTTTTCGGCTTTGAGCGCCGCCTTGTCCAGGGCCCGCGTCAGCGTGCTCTCCCCGACTACCACCAGGGCGGCCTCCCCGTCGTCAATGATCTCCCCGAGCTCCTTGACATCGGCGCGGGACATGCCACGCCACAAATGGCCGCCAGCCCCACCGACCGCGGCGCCCACCACGGCGGCGCCGATCACGGCGGGCGGGAACAAGATGCCGACGACGGCACCGACCGCGGCGCCGCCCCATGCGCCGTGGCGGGTGGCCGTCTCGTCCTTGTTCACATGCACCTTGCCCCCATCGTCCTTCGTCACCACGGCGGCGTCGTACGTCCCGACCGCGCCCGCCGCACGCAAGTCCTTGACGACGTCGTAGTCAGCTCGCGCCGCCGCCTCCGTGGGGTAGGTGCCGATGTAGATGAATACCGCGTCGGGTTTCGCCATGTCGCAGCTCCTTTTCTCCCCGCATTCGCACACGGCTGTGTGATTTGCTCGCTCGTGCGTCAGAGTGGGCGCTCGCCTATGGCCTCGCTTCACCCGCTTGCGGTGATACGTGCCCGGCTGTTTTGGATTCGCGGTACGGTCAAGCGTGCCCGCGAAGATCGGACACCGTGATGCCTGAAGAGCACCGCAGCGGTCGGGACCTGGGTTTTCGTGCCCCGGCAACATTCGTTGAGCACGTGCGCCCGGACGGCGTGATCGTCCGGCTGGAGTCGCGCTTCCATCGCAAGCACCAGAAACCGGCTGCGGGATCGACCTGGTGGGCGCCCGGCGCCCGCGGGTGGTGGATCGCCGTCCTGTTCGCCGCCGGATCGCTGCTGTTCGCGCTGGGTTCGGTACCGGGATATGTCAACGCTGTCGGGGAGCGCGGGGATACGGTCACCTACTTCGTCGGCTCGCTGTTCTTCACCGCGGCCGCGTTCCTGTCCTACCGCGAGGCCGTGGACGCCGCCCCGGACGGACTCAACCCCGCGCACCGGCGGGTCTTCACCTTCCAACCCGGGCGGGTCGACTGGTGGGCCACGGCGATCCAGCTCCTCGGAACCTGGTATTTCAACGTCA
This sequence comes from Amycolatopsis pithecellobii, assembly GCF_009707865.1. Classification (GTDB taxonomy): domain Bacteria; phylum Actinomycetota; class Actinomycetes; order Mycobacteriales; family Pseudonocardiaceae; genus Amycolatopsis_E; species Amycolatopsis_E pithecellobii. The sequence goes on along the minus strand of NZ_WMBA01000054.1, from coordinate 46,499 downwards.
GCACTGGGGTCGCGACAGTGCAAAACTTGTCGGCGACCACCGCACACCAGCATGTATGGCGGCCGGACGCGATCGGCTCGGTCTGCTTTCTGATCTCGAGCGTCCTCGCCTGGTACGAGGTCTGCCACGGCTGGTCCGCCTGGCGACCCCGGTCGTGGTCGTGGTGGATCACGCTGGCCAACCTGATCGGATCCATCGCGTTCGGCGTCTCCGCGGCGGCCGGCTACATCAACCCGCTCACAGGGCAGGTACACAATGCGGCGCGCGCCGACACCCAAACCCTGATCGGCGCGATCTGCTTCCTGATCGGCGCAGTCCTGCTGATGCCGGAACGCACCAGCAAGCCCGCACCCGTATAAAAGGCGCCGACTGGCTGTGCCACGGGGCTGGCCGACAACAAGCGGAAGCGGAGGGATTTGAACCCCCGGTGGGTTGCCCCACGCTCGCTTTCAAGGTCCATGAATGCCTGTTCGGACGTGGTCGCACCCGTCTTGACCTGCGGCGGAGGGCGTGGCTGCGACGAGGGAGAGGGGTCGGACGGGTCCGGACTGCAACCCAGACTGCCCACTTGGCCGACTGGCCGGACAGCGCCCGTCCGTCCGACGCCCCATGTCTCTCGACCCGCGCCCGACTAGAGCAACTTGTTGAGGTCAGCGAACAGCTTCTCGAACCGGTCTAGGGCTTCCTCGACTCCGGGAAGCATGAGTTCGCCAGAATGTTCAAGAAGGTACCGAGCCGGAGCATAGTGATCGTATTCTGCAACGCTCGAAGGCAACACACGAAAGTGCTCCTCCACCTCTGCAGTCGCGCGTTGAGGAGAATCTTCCGGCTTCTGCTCGGGGAGGACCTGCGCAGCGGTCAACCCATAGGCCTTGTTGACCAGGGCAACGTAGAAGGACCGACCCAAGAGATCTTCAGTATCGGCTTCGGTCGCCCCTTCGCAATACATATCAGCCGAAAAGACGCGGCCGTCTTTCAGAAGTTCAGACTCCCTCAATTCACGAACTTTTTTCTTGTCACCCTGACCATAATCTGTAAGCACAACAACATTCAATTCATTCCCACCAAATAGCGCCATAAAACTAGGAATCTTAGTGATGCCGCCACAAGGTGTCACCGTCCACCTATTATCAAGGGCAATCCGATCGCGCTCACGCAATCTATCACTCGCCCAACGTATATAAAGGAGATCAGAAGGCCCCTCGACGAGCAGACAGTTCTTGCCAACAAAAAGCGTTTGAGTCACGTCATACCCGAGAGCCGCCTGGAGCGGAAATAAGGTGTCGTTGTCTGCACTCAGTACGCGGTCTCCCACCTTTGTTCCAAGAACCTCATCGTCTTCAGCCGTGACATCTTCAACAGTTCGACATGACAACAAGTCAGTCGGGTCGATCATGAACGGCGAATGAGTGGTGTATAGCACCTGATGTCGCGGTAAAAGTTCGGCCTTCATGTACCTGAGCAAGTCAGCCTGCGCTTTAGCATGCAACGTTAGGCCCGGCTCATCGAGCAGCACGATAAGGTTATCCCCATGCGTCTTTTGAACCTCAGAGAACCACACCAAGAAAGAAAAGAACCAAATGAACCCTGTGCTGCGCTCATCCAGTCGGATTGTCGCGCCATGTCGAAGGTTTTCAATGCGAGTCTGGAACACCTTGCCCGAATTGAAAGGCGCCGGATCACCAACTGCAGCCTCATCGAACCTGAAGTTCACCTTCAGATGCTTATTTTGAGACCAGTACTTGAATATCTTCTTCGACAGCCGCGCTCCGACCGCTTCGAGCTTACTAATGAGCTGCTCGGAAGTGCTAATGCCTTTTATGCCCTCAGGGGTGGTACCCACCATTGACAGCAACGCAAGAAATACTCTAGCCCCCTGTAATTGATCTATACTTCCCGCAGCCTGATGCTCTAGTAGCTGATTGAGCGAGACACGCCCCGGCAGCCGGTCATACTGTGAATAATAGACGAAACCGGGAAGACGATTCCGTAGATATATGATTACGGTGGGCCAGAGACCGTTCTTATGCCACCGCTCGTCAAGTTCGGAAAGAAACGCTTCCTGTCGTGGCGACCGTTCGTCGTTGTCCCGCAAGGCCTTCATGAGGGCGAATGTCGTTGCGGCACCCTTGAGGGCTGCCTTCTCGTCAGACTCCAGACCGGAATTTGCTAGGGCAACCTCGGCGGCCTTCTTCAAATCGAGCGGGAGTGTCCAGTGCAGCTCATTGTCGTAGTCCTTTGTCAACGTGATCGTCGTACCGTCTAGCACGGCCTTGTCACCCGCGAGGTCGGTTATGTACTCGATCTCCTCAGAGTCGAGTTCCCACTGGGTTCGTATAGCCACATCAGCTTGGTCGGATTCCTCGTATTCCGACCAGTTCATCCGTGGATACTCAGTCTCACGAACCTCTGTCCTCCCAGGAAGAACAGAGTTCAGCTTCTCAATCGCTTCAAGGATGGCCGTCTTGCCCGACTCGTTCTTACCCACCAAGCACGTTAGTTCGTCGACCGAGAACCAGCCTGAGTCGAGAACGGACTTGAAATTTTGAACCCGGACCTTACTCAGCCGCATTCTTTCCCCATGCCTTTCAATAGCTCCGCTACGTCGAGCTATGTCGCCTCTCGGATACGGTGCGTTACACGTTAGATCGCAACCAAATTAGCTCATGACTCAGACAGTTTTCGCCCATCGCTGCCTCCGTAAAGTCGAGCCAAGCGATCTAGCTTGTAGCCTGAGTTCGTGACAGATGTGTGGCAGGTCCAGGTAGCAGCCCCGAGTAAGGAACACGCGGCCGAGCTGGCGCGCGGAGCCGTCGAGGTCCGCCTTGCCGCTGGGGGCCAGGTCATCGGCCCGGTGACCAGTGTCTTTTGGCATCTTGGCGAGTTCGGCACCGGCGAGGAGTGGACGGTCATCCTCAAGACGACGGAGGACCGCTACAAGGCGCTGGAGCAGCACATCGTCGAGCACCACGAGTGGAAGAACCCCGAGATCACGGCCATCCCGCTCGCGGCCGGGCTAGCTCCGTACCTGGAGTGGGTTGAGCGGACGCTGAGCGAGTAGGTCAGCCACTTCGGACACCGACTGGTGGGGTTGCAGGCGGTCCATGACCACGCTGAGCCGCTGCTGCGGGCGGGCCGACGCGACATCGGTCGCCAGGCCCAGCGCGCGGGTCGCGGCGGTGGCGGAATGCTCGACCTCCCCCGCGTCCAGATACGCCTCTGCCAGCCACGAGAGGTACAGCGCCTTGTCCCGCGCGTGGCTGTCGTCGTACTGGGTCATCGCCGCTTCCAGGGCGGGTACGGCACGGAGCGGGCGGTGTAGCTCGGTCCAGCAGCGCCCGGTGATGATCTGCAGCTCAGTCGGGTTGTGCGCCCAAAGCGCCCAGTCAGGCCCGTACCCGTCGTCGGCCGGGGCGGTCAGCGCCGCTTCCGCCTGCCCCAGTGCCCACGCGGCCTTATCGGCTTGGCCGGCAACGGCGTACGTCCACGCTCCGCGCTGGTAGAGCAGCGATTTCACGCCTGGCTGCGCGCTCTTGGCTGCGATCGAGCAGGACTTGTCGGTCAGGTCAACGGCCACGTCCGTCGAGGGCAGGAGCTGATACGAACGGAGCGCCAGCGCGTTCGCCGCGAGCGCCGCGTCGTTCGCTTCCTTCGCGGCGTTGAAGCTCCGTTCGTAGAGTTCCTTGGCCTGGCCGTGCCAGCCAGCATCGAACGCCGCCCACCCGGCCTGTTGCGCCTGCTCGGCGAAGAACGACAGCAGCTCCTGACGGTCCGGGCCGGAGAAGCTACCGCTGCCGAGCATGGTCGCCGTCTTCTCAATCTCGGCGACGTAGAGCCGGTACGTGTCTGCGCCGCCCAGGTGGTCGTCGAGGCGCCGCAGCCGGGCGAAGCTCGCCCGGAGTTCGGCGACCGTGCTGGAGCCGACGCGGTTGCCGACCGTTCGGGACGGCATGCCTGGCACCTGTGCGGCCAGGGTCGTCGCTGCCAGGCCAGCGCCCAGTTTCATGAAGTCGCGTCGCAGCACCGAAGGGTCTCCATCCTCGCTCGAAGGTTGGGTGTGCGAGGCATCGGCAACAGGGCGCACGTGACGCGTGCTGGTCTCCCAGGCGCGCGGTGCGAGGTCGAGCATGGCTCCGGGGATGTGGAGCCCGTCCGCGACGCGTTCGAAGATCTCGACGCGTTGCGCCTGCACACGGCCGTTGATGTAGTCCTGCACGCGGGAGACGGTCATCTCACATCGTCTGGCCAGGTGTGACGCGGTGAATCCGACGCCACCCCAGCGTTTGGCCAGCTTGAGAACCTCGCCCAGATTCCGTTCAGCGCACGCCTGCCGGAAGTCCGCACGGGAGAGGACTTCCGGGGGTAGGTGATCCGCTGGACTCTGCCTTGCCACTCCTCGATCCTCCCCCAGGTCGGGCTACAAGATCCCTTGTTACTGGCGAGTTTACTCAGCTTGGGTACTCACGACGTCCTTATTGCAACCCTGCGACCAGCGGTTTTCTTGCTTCATGAGCAACGCCAGCAAGCGCGGACCTCAGACCGAAACCAGCGAGCGAGGAGACCACAGTGGCCAAGAACGCGTTCCCTCCGATCAAGACCGGCACGAGCCTGCTGACGAAGGTCGTCGGGCTGCTCATCCTGATTGCTCTGCTCACGCTCGTCGTGAAGCACCCGACCGACGCAGCAACATGGGTCGGCCAAGCCGGGCACTTCGTCGGCACGGTGATCGACGGCCTTGCGTCGTTCCTGCAGCACGCCATCGGCTGAGCACCCCTCCCCCGGCCGGTCAGCGTTCGGCTAAGCGCCGCTCAAGTTCCTCGACGCGGTCGGCCAGCCCGTCGACCGTGCGGCGGAGTTCGTCTAGCTCGGTCACGGTCGGCTTGTCGTCGGCGGGCTCCTGCCGCGTGCGGACGTATGACCCCTTGCCCTGCCGGGTCACGATCAGCCCCGCGTCCCGCAGCACGGCCAGGGCGCTCTTGACGGTGCCCGTCGACACCTCGTATTCGCTGCTCAGCGCCGGGAGCGCCGGAAGCTGGGCGCCGGGCGCGAGCTTTCCGGACTCGATATCGCCCCGCAGGGCTTCGGCGATCTGCCGGTACGGCGGCCGCGAGTCGTCCGGGTCGAGTTTTCCCATGTCGGCGACCTTACCCCGAACCGACAGTGTTACCCCAGATCTATCCCTGTTGACCGGGTTAGCAGTGTCAGCTAACGTCTCTCCTGTCGCACAAAGCGCAAAGCCCCGACCGGTGCTGCAACACCAGCCGGGGCGGACATCGAAACCTTGGGAGCATCGATGCAGTTCGAGCCTAACCGCATGTACCGCGTCCGAGCAGTCGCCGAAGCCCTGGACGTCTCCGTGGCAACCATCTACCGCGCCATCGAGGCCGGGAAGCTTAACGCGTTCAAGATCGGCACGGGCAAGGGTGCCCTGCGCATCCCCGGCGAGGCGATTCCTGCCTATCTGGACGAGTGCGCGAACGCGGCGTGCGTGGCCGCGTCCGCTGACGGCGGTGAGAGCTGATGTCTGCTTTCGAAGTCCTGCAACGGTTCGGGACCCTCGCGCTGTTGAAGTTCGCCGCCGCCGTAGCCGTTTTCCTGCTGCTGCACCTGCTTCGTATCCCGCTGGTTCTCATCGCCCGCGTGCTGGAGATCTCCATGCACCGCATTGACCGGTTCGCCGCGAAGCAGGCCAGCAAGCCCCCGGCGCGGCCGATCAACCAGTTTTTCCGTCCTGCGAACGCATTCCGGGAGGAGCCCAGCAATGTCCACGCCTGAGCACACCTCTGCCACCGACACCACTGCACTGGAAACCCGGCAGCGTGCGCTTGCCGCGATCTACGACCACACCACCAACCCGACCCGGACCGCCAGCGCTATCTCGTGGGCTGGTTGGCATCTGGGCGAAGTCGCGGGCGTGACCGTCCCTTTGGGACTCGCGCTGACCGTGTGGGACGGCTTCTATGCCTTCTCCGGTCTGGCTGCCGCCTGCTGGGCGGCACATGAGGTCCGTCTGTATCTGAAGCAGCGTGCGATCCGCGCGAAGGAGGCGCAGCGATGACCTGGCGAGAGGAGAAACGCGCTGACCGTCTCACGGAAGCGCAGATTCGTCGAGAGGAAGCAGCCGCTCAGGCACAGGTGCGGATTGCCGAGCGGTCGGCGGTTGCGCAGCAGCGCCGCGAGGACGAGCTGGCACGCGCCGAGGCTCGACTTGCCGAGCAAAACCGGCGTCAGGCGCGGCGGGCCGCGCGTTTTGCCGGCATGCGCGCTTGGGCCGCCAAGCACGCGGTCGACCTGCTGATCTACCCGCTCGCGCTGGTGTCGGCCGTGCTCGCCGTTCCGGCCATGGCCGCGTATGGCCACCAGGTGTACGGAAACGCCACGGGTTACGCCCTGTTCTGTATCACCGAACTCGGGATGTGGGCGTTCGCGCTGGCCGTGCAGATCACCCGCCACCGCCACCCTGAGCGGCCGGTGTGGGCGCTGCAGTTCGGCGTGTGGGCATTCGCGGCGGTTGCCTTTGGTGTCAACGCCCTGCACGGCGCCGAGCGCGGTTTCTCCCCCGCCGTCGTGATGGGCATCGGGTCGATAGCGGGCGTGCTCGCGCACCAGCTCATTACCGCGGGGCACCTTCGCTCCCGGACCGAGCGCACTCACGCAAGGATCGAGCGGCAAGCGGCGCGGAAGGTCGCACGAGTGCGGCGGACGGCGGTCCGCCAGGCCGTTGCCGAGATCGCCACGGACGGCACTGCCCACCTCGTATTCGCCCCCGGCCGGTACGTGATCGTCCGCAGCCGCGTCACCCGGCGTGCTCGGCTCGAATCCGCGATCGTGCCCGGCCTGCCGATCGAGGCCACCGACTGGGATCGGGAGTTGGCCGATCTGCTGGCGACTCCGGAAACCCCCGCGATCGAGGGGCCCGACGACGCGATCGGCAGCAGCTCCGTCGCCACCCTCGATCGAGAGCCTGACCAGCAAAAATCGACCCCCAAACAATCGAAGGTCGGGGGACACCCGGGCCGCACGATCGCTCAGCTTCGCTCCGAACTCAATCGAGCGTTGAAGGCCCGGCCGGGGTCGATCGATCCCACGTCCGCCGAGTCGATCCGCAAGGCGTTGCGCTGCTCCCCCGCCCGCGCCCGCCAGCTTCGCGACGAACACCGCCAGGGAGGCAGCAAATGAGCACCGACAACGACCGTGACGAGTTGGCGCGCGTGCACTACCTCCCGACGTCTCCGGCAGAGGCGGATACGGAGGTGATCGAGGGCGAACTCGTCACCGACGAGGAGTACGCGCTGCTCACCAGCCAGAAGGCCAAAGCGCTCGAACGCTACCGGGGCTACCGTCGAGACGCGCTGACCGTCTACAAGACCGTCCGGGTCGCGGCCACCCACGACTACACCAAGACGGCCGGAAAGACCGTGATGCGCCACGGCACCTACGTGCTCGGCGGAGCCGGGGTGCTCGCCAAACGGGTGTGGGAGGCCAAGACCAACTCCCGCTACGAGCGCCTGTTGCGGGCGGCCGAGGTCCAGGGCGACTGGGATCGGCTGGCCGAGTGGGAGCAGCGTGCCGAGCAGGCCCGCGAGCGTCGCCACCGGCGGCGCATGGACTGGCTCGACGCCCCGGCCAAGCTGATCAAGGCCGTGGTGATCGGCGCCGCCTCGCTGATCGGCTTCCTGTTCGCGCTCGGCATCGTGCTGGCGATCTCCTCGAAAGACATCGGCCGGGTGTTGGGGCCGATCGAAGCCCTGATGAACCTCGTGCAGTGGATCGCGTGGGTGGTCACCGTCGTGTGGGGTCCGCTCGTGCTGGCGGCACCGTGGGCCATCGTGTTCGCGCTGTGGAACATCGGCCGCCGCGCGGGTGCCGCGCCGAGCTGGCTCATGCACAGCGGCCAGCGCAGCGGCGAGGGTGCGCCGATCACACCGTCCATTGTGGTCACTGCCTTGCGTGACCTCGGGATTGCCAAGCTGGCCTCGGCAATCAAGGAGATGGGCGACGCCGGAGCGTCGATGCTCGGACCGATCCGGATCGCCGGGTGCGGTGTTGAAGTCGACGTGACACTGCCCAGCGGCGTGACCACGGAGGAGGTGCAACGCAAGCGGCGCAAGCTCGCCGAGAACCTCTCGCGCCACGAGCACGAAGTGTTCATCACGATCCCGCAGGCCGCGCGCACGGTGCGGCTCTGGATCGCCGATTCCGGGGTGCTCGACGAGCCGATCGGACCGTCTCCGCTGGTCACCGACCCCGATGCCACGGCCGACCTGTACACCGGCCGCGCGCCCTGGGGCCAGGACCTACGCGGTGACGCCGCCGCGATTGCCTTGCTGCAGCGGCATTTCCTCATCACCGGTCTGTCCAATCAGGGCAAGACAGCCGCACTTCGGGCGCTTGTGCTCTGGCTGGCGCTTGACACGTCCACCGAGTTCCGTATCGCTGACCTCAAGGGTGTGGGTGACTGGCGGATGTTCGAGGGCCTGGCAACCACGCTGATCCAGGGGCCGACCGATGAGCACGTCATTGCCGCAACGGAAATGCTGGAGGACGGGGTGTCCGAAATGGAGCGTCGCATCGCCGCGCTCGAAGCGTCCGGGGCGACGGACGGCGTGACACGGGAGATGGCGCGCAAACCCGGTTCCGGCTTCCACCCGATCTTCCTGGTGGTCGACGAAGCGCAGGTGGCGTTCATGTGCCCTGCCGTGGGCGAAGACAAGCGCCCGTACGGCGGCACGAAGAACACCAGCCGGTACTTCATGGCCGCCCGGAAGATCCACAACCAGGGCCGCGCGGTGAACGTGCACCTGTGGCAGGGCACGCAGGACCCGACCGACCAGAACCTGCCCAAACTCGTCCGCGAGGGTGCGCACATCCGCGCGTCGCTGGTCGTCGGCACCGAGGAGCAGGCCCGGATGGCGCTCGGCGACAAGGCCGTCAACGGCGGCGCTGCACCGCACAAGCTCCGGCAGGGCGCGGACAAAGGCACCGTGGTGGTCGCCGGAGACGGCGTGCAGCTCCCGGCCGGGCAGGCGTCGATCACCATCCGGACGCACTTCATCAACGGTGAGGACGCCACCGAGGTCGCCGACCGCGCCAAGGCCCGACGGGGCACGGTCACCACCACGAGCGCGGCCGAGCCGGAAGAGCGGGACCTGCTCGCCGATGTCGCCGACGTCCTGGGCAGGGACAGCGCGGTCAAGGCCACGGACGTCGCGGCACGGCTACGGAAGCTGGCTCCAGACCACGCCGACTACCGCAAGCTCACCGCCGAAGGCTTGGCCAGCTGGCTCGCGAACGAGGGCGTGGCGGTCAGGAAGGCCAACGGAACGCTTACTGTGCGTGCTCGGCTGGTCCGAGCCGCGCTCGACGACCGCGACGACGAAGGGTGAGCCGGAACCACCCCGCAGGAGCGCGGAAATCGGGCCGCTGACCAGCCTCGCCGGACAGCGATTCCCTGACTCCCTTCACTCCCCGATCGGCACATCTCCGCAGATCAGGAGTAGTGACCAGAGGAAGGGAACGGGGAAGGGCAAATTCCCTTCCCCGGCCCGAACTCCCTAGCTCGCTCACCACGAACTCCCTCCCCGCGCGGCGTTCACACGGACGTCGTGACGGCACCTCCTACCCCAGACACGGACACGAAACGTCACCGAAAGGCAGACCGATGACCACCGCCGACACCTCGCTCACGGAGTGGGCGCTGTACCTCGCCGCGCTCGGCTGGCCCGTGTTCCCGCTCCGCCCCGGCACCAAGCGCCAGCCCGCCGTCAAGGACTGGGAGAACCGGGCGACCACCGACCCCGACCGTATCCGCCGCTGCTGGAGCGCCGACCGATGGAACATCGGGCTCGCCACCGGCCCGGCCGGGCTGGTCGTCGTCGACCTCGACATGACCAAGGACGGCGACGCCGGGCCGGACGGCGCGACCGCACTGGCGACGGTTGCCGCCGAGCGCGGCGGGCCGCTGCCGGACACCTACACCGTCGCCACGCCGTCAGGCGGACGCCACCTGTACTACCGCGCTCCGGCCGGAGTCCGGCTCCGCAATACACAGAGCCAAATTTGCACCAATGTGGACACTCGCGCCGGAGGCGGGTACGTGGTCGCTCCCGGATCGGTCACGGATCAGGGCGCCTACGAGCTGATCGACGAGCGCGACCCCGCCGAACTCCCGGCCTGGTTGGTCCAGGCCAGTGCCGAAAGGCCGTCAGCGGCCGTCTCAGCGCCCGTTCAGATCCGCTCTGCCGACACCACCGCCTACGGGTCGGCCGCGCTCCGGGGCGAAGCAGAACGCGTGCGAAACGCCGCACCAGGCACGTACAACGGCGTGCTCTCGTCGGCCGCCTACACGATCGGCCGCAAGGTCAGGGCCGGACTGATCGACCACCACACCGCTCGCGCCGAGCTGATCACGGCCGGAGAAACCCTCATCGGCTCCGACCACTGGCCGCCCAACGCCCGCGAAGTCACCCGCGTCGTCGACGCCGGACTGAGCAAGGGAGCCAGCAATCCCGTGCAGCGAAAGGAGATCGCGTGATGACCGCTGACGCCGTGGCCGCGATCGACGAAGTGATCGGCGCCCGTGGCACCTGCAATCAGTGCAGCCGTCCACTCGGTGACTCGCCCTCGGACGACTTCTGCTCCGAGAACTGCCAACAGGTCTGGCGCTCGGCGAATCGCACCATCGTTGCTGGCCATGAGGTGCTGGACCGAGTATGCGACTTTGTGGCTCGGTTCAACATCTTCCCGTCCGAGCACTGCGCGCCGATGCTCGCACTCTGGTACGCGCACACCCACGCGGCTGACCACTTCTACGTAACGCCGCGCCTGATCCTGTCCTCTGTCGAGCCTGGCTCCGGCAAGACTCGGGTGCTCGAAGTGGCTCAGTTTCTCGTGCGGGCACCAGAGATGACGTTCTCCGCGACCACCGCAGCTCTCTTCCGGATGGTCAACGACGGGCCGATCACGATCCTTTTCGACGAAGTGGACGCCATCTTCGGCAGCAAGAACGGAGGCAACAACGAGGACCTTCGCGGCCTGCTGAACGCTGGCTACAAGCGAGGCGCCACCGTGGCCCGGTGCGTCGGCGACGCCAAAGCCATGAAGGTGCAACGTTTTCCGGTGTTCGCACCAGCCGCACTCGCGGGCATCGCCGGGAACATGCCGGACACCATCACCACGCGCGCGATCACCGTCCACATGAAACGCCGCCGCGACGACGAAGAGGTGGACGAATTCTGGGAAGAGGAGGTCGAAGCAGAGGCTGTGCCGCTCCGTGACGCGCTGGCCGCGTGGGTGGAGTCGGTCACTGACAAGATCAGCCGGGGCCGTCCAACCATGCCGCCCGGCGTTCGGGACCGCTCCGCCGAGATCTGGCGTCCGCTGATCGCCATCGCCGACGCTGCCGGTGGGCACTGGCCGGACACCGCGCGGGCAGCGTGCCTGTACTTCGTCGAGGTCGCCAACACCGACCGCAGCGGCGGCGGCACGCGGGTGCGCCTCCTCGGTGATCTCCGCGAGGTGTTCACCTCCGCCCAGGCCGACGAGCTGCCCACGGCCGCGATCCTCGACGCCTTGTGCGCCATGGACGAGGCACCTTGGGCCGACCTCGACGGCAAAGCGCTCGACGCCCGGCGGCTCGCCCGCGAACTCAAGCCCTACGGCGTCACGTCGAAGAACGTCCGGCTGCCCGGCGACAAGGTGGCCAAGGGCTACCACGTCACCGGCGACGGCGGCCTTGCCGACGCGTGGAGCCGCTACCTGCCCACACCCGCTACTGCCGCTACATCCGCTACGGGCCAGGCCAGAGGCGTAGCGGATACGGGGACGTAGCGGATGCAGCCGCTACAGCCGTCCGGCCGCCACCATCGCTGTGAACGCCCTGTAGCGCATAGAGCCGCTACGCCCCCCGTATCCGCTACGGCCCTGACCAGGCACGTAGCGCCGGTAGCGGACGTAGCGCACCCGAGCAGGCCCTTCACCAACCCCACGACCGCAGGAGAACGACCAATGGACACCGCAAGCTTCCTTTCAAAGGACACGACCGGCGCCCGCGTGCTGCTGACCGTTGAAGCCGCCGCGAAGCAGCTCAGCATCGGCCGCACCACCATGTACGCGCTCATCAAGGCCGGGCACATCGCCACCGTCCAAATCGGCCAGCTCAGGCGCGTTCCTGCCGCAGCCCTCGCGGCCTACGTCCAGAAGCTCACCGACAACCAGGCCGCCGCCTGACAACCGAGGAGGAACACATGGCACGCAAGAAACGACCAGAAGGCACCCGCCGACCGAATGGCGCATCGAGCATTTACCTCGGTCGCGATGGGAATTGGCACGGCTGGGTCACGATGGGTATTCGCGACGACGGCAAGCCTGATCGACGGCACGTCAAGCGAAAAGACGAAGGCGATGTAATCGAGGCCGTCCGCGAACTGGAGCAGCAGCGCGATAGCGGGAAGGTACGCAAGGCAGGCCGCGCGTGGACCGTTGAGAAATGGCTGGCCCATTGGGTTGAGAACATCGCCGCACCATCGGTCCGGAGAAATACTCTCGTTGGCTATCGAGCGGCCGTGTACGGCCACCTCATCCCTGGCGTCGGGGCACACCGAATCAACAAGTTGCAGCCCGAACACCTGGAGGCGCTTTACCGGAAGCTCGCCACGAAGAAAGGGAAGCACGGCAAGGTGTTGAAGCCCGCGACCATTCACCAGGCGCACCGGACGGTGCGGACGGCATTGGGCGAGGCAATGCGACGCGGGCACATCACCTCAAACCCAGCGGAAATCGCGCGGCCACCCCGAATTCCCGAGGAGGAGATTATCCCGTTCACGAAGGACGAGGCAGCACAGATTCTCCGTGCTTGCATGGAGCGTCGCAATGGGGTGCGATTCGTCATCGCGCTGACGCTCGGGCTTCGGAAAGGTGAGGCCCTGGGACTGCAATGGCGAGACGTAGATTTCAAAGCGCGGACGTTGGCCGTCCGCCGATCACTGCAGCCCGTGAAATGGACTCACGGATGCACACCGGACGAACCGTGCGGGCATCGGCACGCCGGGCACTGCCCGCAGCGACACGGCGGCGGTGCGATTCCGCAGGAAGTGAAATCACGCGCCGGACGACGGACCGTGGCGATGCCCGCGCCGATCGTGGCAGCCCTGCAGGAACACCAGCGGAACCAATGGGAGGAGAGGGAGAAGGCCGGGAACCTCTGGCATGACGAAGGGTGGGTGTTCGCGAGCCCGGTCGGCAAGCCGGTGCACCCGAGGACTGATCACGGGGAGTGGAAAGCACTACTGACGGCCGCTGGAGTGCGGAACGCCCGCCTGCACGACGCCCGGCATACGGCGGCGACGATGCTGCTCGTGCTCGGCGTGCCCGGCCGGGCCGTGATGGAGGTGATGGGCTGGAGCCACGTCGGCATGACATCCCGCTACCAGCACATGACGACCGAGCTGATGACCTCGATAGCAGACCAGATCGGCGGGCTCTTTTGGTCCGAGAACGACCAGGACGACGGAAATGGTGGCTCAGCAGGTCAGCCGGTCGCCGTATGAGTTCCCATGGCTCCTGCAATGGCAGGCCAGTCCGAACGGTTCGGGAGCCGGGCTTGCCTGGGCCGGCCAGTTAGATCACCCTGTAGCCCTGTAGAGGGCCGCGCTGCCGGGAGCAGCGTCGGTGCTACACCCGGCAGCTGGATCGGCTAATGCAATAGGTCAGACACGATGCTGATCAGCAGAATCAGCAGCCTGACGTACAGCGGAATCAGCTCGGAGAAGTTGGTCGCGCCAGGGCCGTTACCCCTGGCGCGACGCTTCTTCCGTCGCCGACCTCGGCGTTCCGAGTCCGTAGACACGGTGCCTCCTTTGGAAAGGCCTCGGGTCGAGGCGCTGTGCCCCGCCGCAACCGGTGTTGGCGGGACGGGAAACGGCTGCTTGCGCTTGTGGCGCTCCCAGCCGCACGCATCGTGAACCGCTCGGAAGGAGCAGCGCAAATAGCCCTGTTGACGCCATGGGGACAGGTTGTGGACAACCTGTGGAAAACCGCGCCTCGATGTGCACAAATCCATCCACATTTGATGGATAACTCATGCACAGTCACGAGTTTCCACAGGTCAACGGGTTCGTGCAGGTTGTGGAAAGACATGCATGTAACTCGTCGGCGTGTCGCGCCATTCCAGCATCTCGGGCGTGTCGCGGCGCCGTCGAATCGCGGCGCGCGGCGGACGCTCCCGCCATCGCCAGCGCTGCCTCTGGAGGAGAGTGCTCACCGGACCGCCACACGGGGAGAGGGGGCGGGCCGCACCCGGCTCTGACTACAGAGCCGGGTCGCGCTAGCCGGGGGCCCGCGAAGCGGAACGAGTGCAACCCAAACTGCAACCTCAGCGGGAGTATGTCGGGCAAGCACACATGCCTCACCCAGCATATCCGCTGGTCAACCAAGCGGAAGCGGAGGGATTTGAACCCCCGGTAGGTTTCCCTACGCTCGCTTTCAAGGCGAGTGCATTCGGCCGCTCTGCCACGCTTCCCTTACCCGCAAGCCTATCCCGTCACTCCGGCAGCGCCGTCAGGTGTTCGAGGACCCGGGAGAACACCGTGCCCATCACTGCCTGCTCTTCGGGGGTCAGCAGGTCGATCAAGTGCTGCCGCACGCCTGCCACATGTGTGGGCGCCGCGACCTTGAGCACATCCTCACCGGCCGGGGTCAGTTCCGCGATGACGCCGCGCTTATCCTCGGGGTCGGGCACGCGCCGCACCAGGCCATCTGCCTCCATGCGGCCCACCTGGTGTGACAGCCGGCTCTTCGTCGCGCCCAGATCCGCCGCCAGGTCTGTCATGCGGCGCCGGCCGTCGGGGTACAGCTGCAACACCACGAGCACCTCGTAGTCGGCCAATGACACCTGGTGCGCATCGCTCAGTTCACGGTGCAACCGCTGCCGCAGCCGCAACCCGGCCACCACGTACGACCGCCAGGCTTCCTGCTCACTGTCGGACAGCCAGCGCACTTCAGCCATCCCAGGAGGCTACTGCTTCATCAACAACGGCCGACCGGCCCATCGCAGTGACCCGTATGTGCGATAACGGAACGGTTGAGACCGAAGCTCCAAAGGCGCATCCTGGAGGTATCGGAGGACGAGCTCCGTGGCACGGGCACCACCCCGGTGCATCCTGCGGGCCCCGTCCCCGGGGAAGGTCAGGTGGTTCAGTGGCGAAAGATTCTCCGCGGTTGACTGCCGGCTGTGGGCCCACGACCGGGATGCGGTGAACCCCAGCCCAGTCGCGACGTGAGCAGCCCGGGTGTCAACTACATGCGCTCGACGCATACGGCGGGGCTCTGGCCTGCCTCGGTGCTTCCTCCGTGAGCACCGGCAGAGCGAAACTCGCCGGCCCGAGAAGCAGCCAACCGCCCATCAGTGACAACCTCGGTAACCCCGGGTGCGGCCCCGCGCCGCACCCGGCTTTTTGTCGGTACTCTTCCGCACCGTGAGGTTCGACGACGACGCTGGGCTCGACACATCCGAGGTTTCCGATCTGCGTGGCGGCGGTGGTGGCGGAGGCATCGGTTCCCGCGTCGCACTCGGCGGTGGTGGGCTCGGCGTGGTGGGCGTGCTCATCTACTTCGTACTCAGCCAACTCGGCGGCACCAGCCCCGCCAGCAGCGACGTCAGCCTCGGCCGGCTGCAGTCAGGGCAGCAGGTCAGCAACAGCACCCTCGCCCAGGAATGCCGCACCGGCGCCGACGCCAACCGCAACCACGACTGCGCTACCGTCGCCGTCATCAACTCCGTCCAGGACTACTGGACCGACCAGTTCGCCCGCTCCGGCCGCACCTACCGCAAGGCCACCACGAACTTCTTCAACGGCAGCGTCCGCACCGGCTGCGGCGGCGCGACCTCGGACACCGGCCCCTTCTACTGCCCCGCCGACTCCGAGGTCTACATCGACCTGTCCTTCTTCAACGAGCTGCAATCCCGCTTCGGCGCCGCGGGCGGGCCGTTCGCCGAGGCGTACGTGCTCGCCCACGAGTACGGCCACCACGTGCAGAACCTCCTCGGCACCTCCAACCGCGTCGGCACCGGCACCGGCCCCACCTCCGGTTCCGTGCGGCTGGAACTGCAGGCCGACTGCTACGCCGGGGTCTGGGGCAAGCACGCCACCACCACCCCGTCGTCCAGCGGGAAACCCCTGATCACCGACGTCACCTCCGAAGACGTGCGACGCGCCCTCGACACCGCGTCCCGCATCGGGGACGACTACATCCAGCGCAACCTCGGCAACGGCCGCGTCGACAACTCGCAGTTCACCCACGGCACCTCGGCGCAACGCGAAAAGTGGTTCAACACCGGCTTTTCCACCGGCGACCCCGCGCGCTGTGACACCTTCGGCGCCCGCGACCTCGGCTAGCGTTACTGTCGGCCCATGTATGCGATCACCGCTCGCGAACCCGGCGGCGCCGAGGTGCTGACCTGGACGGAAGTGCCCGATCCCGAGCCCGGCCGCGGCGAGGTGCTCATCGACGTCGCCGCCAGTGCCGTCAACCGTGCCGATCTGTTGCAGCGTCAGGGTTTCTATCCGCCTCCGCCCGGCGCCGGCGACATCCTCGGGCTGGAATGCTCGGGCACCATCGCCGCCCTCGGTGACGACGTCGAAGGCTGGCAGGTCGGCGACGAGGTGTGCGCGCTGCTTTCCGGCGGCGGATACGCGGAGAAGGTCGTCGTCCCCGCCGTCCAGCTGCTGCCGATCCCGGCCGAAGTCGGCCTCGTGACCGCCGCGGCGCTGCCCGAGGTCGCCTGCACCGTGTGGTCCAACGTCGTGTTGATCGCGCATCTCACCGAGGGCGAAGTGTTGCTCGCGCACGGTGGCGCCGGCGGAATCGGCACGCACGCCATCCAGGTCGGCAAGGCACTCGGCGCGACGGTCGCGGTGACCGCGGGTTCCGCCGAGCGGCTCGAACGCTGCGCGCAACTGGGTGCGGACATCACGATCAACTACCGCGAACAGGATTTCGTCGACATGCTGCGCAGGACCACCGGCGGCGCCGACGTCATCCTCGACAACATGGGTGCGTCCTATTTGGACCGGAACATCGACGCGCTGGCCCCGAACGGCCGGGTGGCGATCATCGGTATGCAAGGCGGCACCAAGACCGAGTTCAACCTCGGCAAGCTGATGGCCAAGCGCGCCAGCGTCTCCGGCACCACACTGCGTGCGCGGCCGGTGGCGGAGAAGGGCGAGATCGTCGCCGCGGTCCGCGAATCCCTGTGGCCGCTGGTGGAACAGGGCACGGTGCAACCCATCGTCGGTCAGGTCGTGCCGATGGCCGAAGCCGCGGACGCGCACCGCGCGCTCGAAGAGGGCGGCGTGTTCGGCAAGATCCTGCTCACCGCCAAGGGTTAGCCGAGTTCTTCCAGCGCCCGCACCAGCTGGTTGACCTCGAAGACGTTCGAGTAGTGGGCGAGGCCGATGCGCACCGCGCCGCCGACCTCGCCCACCCCGAGTGCCGCGAACACGCCGCTCGTCCCGTCGTCGGCGAAGGCACACAACCCTTGTGTGGCAAGGTGATCCGCGATTTCGGGGGCCTTCTTGCCCGCGATGGCGAATGCGAGCGCGGGGATCCGGCGCATGGCGTCACCGATGACCGTCACCTGCGGCAGCGCCCGCAGTTCCGTGGTCAGCTGGGTGAGCAGCCCGGCGTGATAGGACTTCGCCGAGCCGAGCGAGGTCACCAGCCGTTCGCGCCGTGAACCGGTGGCGGCGTCGTCGAGTCCGGCGAGGTAGTCGATCGACGCGATCAGCCCGGCCAGCAACGGATATGCGTGCGGCCCCAGTTCCAGCCGGGCCGGGCCGCGCACGTCGGGGTCGAGCGAAGCCGAGGGCAGACGCTCGATCAGCTCCGGGTCGCGAAAGGCGAGCGCGCCCACCGCGGGCCCGCCCCACGCCTGCGCGGACACCACGATCACGTCGGCACCCAGCTCCGGCAGATCGAGCGGCACGAACGGCGCCGCGTATGAGGCGTCCACCACGACGGTCGCGCCCACCCGCTTCGCGAACTCCACCACCGTCGGCACGTCGGGCCGGGTGCCGACCGAGCCCGACGCGGCGGTGATCGCGACCGCCTTGGTGTGCGCCGAAACGAGGTTTTCGTACTGCCAGGCGGGCAGTTCGCAGTTTTCGATGTCGATCTCGCCCCAGCGCACGATCGCGCCGACGCGTTTCGCGGCGCGCAGCCACGGCACGAGGTTCGCGTGCTCGTCGAGCCGCGACACGATGACCTCGTCACCCAGCTGCCAGCGTTCGCTCATCGCGTCGGCCAGCCTGCGCAACAGCACGGCGGCGCTCGGACCGAGCACGACACCGGCCGGGTCGGTGCCGACGAGGTCGGCCACTGCCCGGCGGGCCGCGGTCACTATGCTCTCCGCGCGCTGGGATGCCGGGAACGCGCCGCCGGGTCCGGAGACCGGGGCACGCATCGCCGTCGACACGGCCGAGGCCACCTGTTCGGGTACCAACATTCCGGTCGGGCCGTCGAAGTGGATCCAGCCGTCACCCAGCGCGGGAAACAACCCACGAATTCGAGCGACGTCGAACGCCATGCGCACACGGTACGGAGAGGTAGTTTCGCTGCGCGTTCGGGGTTGACATATGGCCCGCCCTGCCGCGGCATGGGGACTAGGCTCGTCGTTGTCGCCTCAGCGCAGTCAGGCCGACACCCGAGCCCATGGATGGAGACATGACGGAGCCCAACCACTTCACCAACCAGCCGGACGAGCAAGCCCAGCACGTGCTGGTCGTCGGTCCCGACGGTGCCCCGGTAGGCACGGCGAAGATGCCGGGGACGGACGAGGAAGCCCAGGGATCGGTCGGTGACCTGGTCGAAGAGCCGGCCAAAGTGATGCGCATCGGCACGATGATCAAGCAGCTGCTCGAGGAAGTCCGGGCCGCACCGCTGGACGACGCGAGCCGTACCCGCCTGCGCGAAATCCACCAGACCTCGGTCAAGGAGCTGGAGCAGGCGCTCGCGCCGGAGCTGCAGAGCGAGCTGGAACGCCTGGTGCAGCCGTTCACCGACGACTCGACGCCGTCGGACGCCGAGCTGCGCATCGCGCAGGCGCAGCTGGTCGGCTGGCTGGAAGGGCTGTTCCACGGCATCCAGACCGCGTTGTTCGCGCAGCAGATGGCCGCCCGGGTGCAGCTGGAACAGATGCGCCGTGGCCTTCCGCCCGGTGCTTCCGCCGGACGCGGCGACGGTCCCAACCCCGGTATCAGCGGCACCGGTCAGTACCTCTGACGCGGCGGCCGATCACCGGGACGTCGGGACGCGCTGGTCATGCGGGGTTGCCCGCCCAGGGCGGGCCCCCGCACCCCAGGTCGCTACCCTGAGCAGGTGCATGCCACCAGCACGGTCGACAAGGCCAATGATCCCGCGACGGACAGCCTGCGGCGCGTCCCGCCATCGGCGAACAGCCGCGCTTTCGCGCGCGCGATCGGGGATATCCGCGAAGGGTTTTCGCAGCGCGAGCTGTGGAGCCACCTCGGCTGGCAGGACATCAAGCAGCGTTACCGCCGCTCGGTGATCGGCCCGTTCTGGATCACGATCAGCCAGGGTGTCATCTCGCTCGGCCTCGGCTTGCTCTACTCGCAGTTGTTCGGCCTGCACATCCAGACGTTCCTGCCCTACATCGCCACCGGTTTCATCGTCTGGGGCTTCATCGCCGGCTGCCTCGCCGAGGGCATGGAGACGTTCATCGCGAACGAGGGCCTGATCAAGCAGATCCGGGCTCCGTTGACGGTATACGCGCTACGCACGGTGTGGCGACAGACGCTCATGTTCGCGCACAACATCATCGTCGTCGCCGTCATCGTGGCGATCTTCTTCGGCAGCCTGAGCCATCCGTACGACCTGAACCACGGGGCGTGCCAGGCCGGCGACACGGTGATCTGCCACCCCGGCCTCGGCTGGTACTCCTTCAGCGCGATCCCGGCGTTCCTCGTGCTGGCACTCAACGCCTGGTGGGTCACCCTGCTGCTGGGCATCATCTCCACCCGCTACCGGGACATCCCGCAGGTGATCAACTCGCTGATCCAGTTGCTGTTCTATATGACCCCGATCGTCTGGCCGATCGACCAGCTCTACGGCCACGGCTCCCGCGCCGCCATGGCAAGCTGGGTGGTGCCGATCGTGCACCTCAACCCCTTCTACCACTTCGTCCAGATCCTGCGCGCCCCGCTGATCGGGCAGGCCGTGAGCATCGGCAGCTGGCTCGTCGTCATCGGCATCACGATCGTCGGCTGGCTGCTCGCGCTCGTCGCGCTGCGCAACTACCGTGCCCGCGTCTCCTACTGGGTGTGAGAAGAGAACATGGTCAGCATTGACGTACAGAACGCCTACGTCGATTTCCCCATTTTCGACGCGAAAACCCGCTCGCTGAAGAAGCAGGTGCTCGGCAAGGTGGGCGGCAAGATCGGCACCGAAAGCCGGGTGCCGGTGATCGAGGCCCTGCAGGACGTGTCGCTGTCGCTGTCCGACGGTGACCGGGTCGGGCTGGTCGGGCACAACGGCGCCGGGAAATCCACGCTGCTGCGGCTGCTTTCCGGGATCTACGAGCCCACCCGGGGTACCGCCCACGTCGAGGGCAAGGTCGCGCCGGTGTTCGACCTCGGCATCGGCATGGACCCGGAGATCTCCGGCTACGAGAACATCATGATCCGCGGCCTCTTCCTCGGCATGACCCGCAAGCAGATGGAAAAGCGGGTCGACGACATCGCCGAATTCACCGAGCTCGGTGACTACCTGCAGATGCCGCTGCGGACCTACTCGACCGGTATGCGGGTGCGGCTCGCGCTCGGCGTCGTCACCACGATCGACCCGGAGATCCTCATCCTCGACGAGGGCATCGGCGCGGTCGACGCGGCATTCCTGAACAAGGCCCGCGACCGGCTCGTGGACCTGGTGCGGCGCTCCGGTCTGCTGGTCTTCGCCTCGCACGCCGACGATCTGCTGCTGGAGCTGTGCACGACGGCCATCTGGATGGACGAGGGCCGGATGCGGATGGCAGGTTCCCTGCGGGACGTCCTCACCGCGTACAAGGGCCGTGACCCGTACGAGAGCATCAGCGCCGAGACCGCCCAGCGGATCGGGGCCGAGCGCGTGGTGACCGGCAAAGGCGGCGAGTGAGCATGAGCAGTCCCGAGCAGGCGCCGCTGCCCCAGGGCGCCGTGGTGGCCGTCGTCGTCACCAGGCACCGGCGTGATCTGCTCGCGGACTCGTTGAAGGTGATCGCCGCGCAGACACGCCCGGTCGATCATCTTGTGGTCGTGGACAACGGACCTGACCAGCCCGCGCGCTCGGTCGTCGAGACGTACCCGCTGCCGTTCACCTACCTGCCGTCGCACCGGAATCTCGGCGGTGCCGGCGGGTTCGCCCTCGGCATGCTGCACGCGCTGGCACTCGGCGCGGACTGGGTGTGGCTCGCCGACGACGACGGCAGGCCCGCGGACGAGAACGTGCTCGAGGTGTTGCTGGGCGAGGCGGAAAAGCGTGGCCTGGCCGAGATTTCGCCGATGGTGACGAACATCGAGTCGCCGTCGAAACTGGCTTTCCCGTTGCGGCGTGGGCTGTCTTGGAAACGATCATCGGCCGAGCTGGGGAAAGATTTCCTGCCCGGCATCGCGTCGCTGTTCAACGGCGCCCTGTTCCGGGCTTCGGCGCTCGATGTGGTCGGCGTGCCGGACCTGCGGCTGTTCTTCCGCGGCGACGAGGTCGAGGTGCACCGGCGGCTTGTGCGATCGGGCCTGCCGTTCGGCACCTCGTTGAAGGCGTCGTACCTGCACCCGGACGGCTCGGACGAGTTCAAACCGATGCTCGGCGGGCGGTTCCACGCGCAGGACCCGGAGAACGAGGTCAAGCGGTACTACACGTATCGCAACCGCGGGTACCTGTTGTCCCAACCGGGAATGCGCAAGATCGGCGCACTCGAAGTGATCAGGTTCGGCCTCTACTTCGTTGGCGTGAAGCGGGATCCGAAGGCTTTCCGCCAATGGTTGAAGCTCGTCCGGCAGGGCCGGCGGGAAAGGTTTTTCCGTTACTGACGTACTGAGTACGTGAAAACGGAAGGTCGCTGCCCGGGCCGGAAATTCCTCTTGCTATTTTTCCCCTCAGGGGTCGCCACTTTTTCGAGGTGAGGTCGGTTGGCCCTGCTCCACCGGCACAGTTGACCGCACTTGGCGAATCGGAGGGGATGCGATCCATGTCTCGGCCCTTGAGCAGACCTTTTGAGCTGC
This sequence comes from Amycolatopsis pithecellobii, assembly GCF_009707865.1. GTDB lineage: Bacteria > Actinomycetota > Actinomycetes > Mycobacteriales > Pseudonocardiaceae > Amycolatopsis_E > Amycolatopsis_E pithecellobii. The sequence continues at coordinate 24,228 of NZ_WMBA01000054.1, read as the reverse complement.
AGGACGAGGTCGGTATCGGGATCACGGGTGACGGCCTGCTCGATGAGCGGGAACGCGGCCTGGTGACAGGCGCGGCGAACTACTACTCGTTCGTCTTTCCCGGCCGCACGCTGCGGTTCACCGTGGTCCGGGGCCCGGGCAACACACCCCCGTCGCTCACCGCGGACCACTCTCGCCACATCGGGTGGCTTTTCGACCGGAACACGGTCGGCACGCTGGTGGTGCGCAGCCTGGTACCCAACGGGGACGTGCCCGCGCCGAACGATCTGATCGACCTCGTCACCGACGTGGGCGGCGGACCCGAACCCATCGACAAATGGGCGCAACTCGGTGGCCGGCTGGGTGCGGTGCGCCGCGCACTGCGGTTCACCCGGCCGATCGAGTACGACCTGCTGCGACAGGCGCGCACCGACTACGAGCAGCGCAAGGCCACGGCCAAGCCGCTGCCCCGCCGGCAGGGCGTTCCGCTCACCCGTGCCGTCACGACGCCGGTCCGTGGCACGACCCCGGCGGTGCTGTTCGCGTTGCACTGGCTCGAACTCGGCGGGGCGGAACGGTGGGCGCTCGACACCATCCAGCTCGCCAAAGAGGCCGGCCTCGTGCCGATCGTGATCACCGACCGCGCCTCGCCGCATCCGTGGATCACGCGGCCGGAGCTGGCGGGCGCGGTGGTGGTACCGATGACGCACCCGATCACCCTCGGGCACGATTCCGCCCTGCTCAACGGCATCTTCGCCGCGTATGACGTCCGCGGTATTCACGTGCACCACAACACCTGGATGTACGACCGGCTGCCGTGGATCAAGTCGGTCCGGCCGGACATTCCCGTGGTCGACTCGCTGCACATTCTCGAATGGCGCACCGGCGGTTTCGTCGACCATTCGGTGATCATGTCGGATCTGATCGACGTCCATCACGTGATCTCGCCGCATCTGCGGGACTATCTGACCGGCAAGCACGGGATCGCCGCGGACAAGGTGGCGCTCTCCACGCTCGCCAACCTGACCACCACGGACTTCCCCCGTGCCGTGGACCGCGAGGACAAGGGGAGCGGGCGGTTCACCGTCACCTACGTCGCGCGATATCACCAGCAGAAGCGGCCGTATCTGTTCCTCAAGCTCGCGGCCGAACTGAAAAAGGCCGGGGGCGACCGCTTCCGGTTCATCATGCACGGCGACGGTGAGCTGGCCCGGGAAGTGCATTCGCTACGCGCCCGTTACGGGCTGACGGACGTCTTGGAGCTGCGTGGCACGGACAAGCCCGTGCCCGCCACTCTCGCGGAATCCGACGTCATGGTCATCACGTCGGAGAACGAGGGCCTGTCGCTGACCTCGTTCGAGGCGACGGCCGCCGGGGTCACGGTGGTCTCCACCGACGTCGGTTCGCAGAGTTCCATCGTCGCCAAAGACCTGCTGTGCCCGCGGCACCCGTACCCGTTCATCAGCGCGGCGGTCCGGTCCATCACCGAGATGGCCTCGTCGCCGGACCGCCACAAGCGGTGGTTCGACGAGCAGGTCGAAAAGGCGGAGGCGTTGAAGCGACTCCCCCACGCGAAGGAATGGGCGCAGGAGACCTACCGGAAATGGAGCAAGTCGTGACCAGCGTCGCCGCCGTCATCGTCACCTACAACCGCGCGGCCAAGCTCGCGCAGGTCGTGAAGCACGTGCTGGCCCAGACCCAGCGGCCGGACTGGGTGATCGTCGTCGACAACGCCTCGACGGACAACACCGCCGAAACACTGCGGCCCTACGAGGCGGACGGCTCGCTCACCGTGCTGCGACTGGCGGAGAACACCGGCGGCGCAGGCGGGTTCTCCGCCGGCATGACCAAGGCCTACGAGCTGGGCGCGGATTTCGTCTGGATCATGGACGACGACTGCTATCCCGACGCCAACGCGCTCGAGGAGCTGTTGAAAGGCTTGGAAACCACCGAGCGAGAGCTCGACTTCAAGCCGTCGTTCGCCTGTTCCGTGGTCACCTGGACCGACGGCAACATCTGCGAAATGAACAACCCGGGCACGACGTGGGACTGGGGCCGGCTGCTCGCCCGGGGGCACCAGGTCGTCCTGGTCAACCACTGCTCGTTCGTCTCGGTGCTGATTCCGCGCTGGGCGATCACCCGTTTCGGGCTGCCGCTCAAGGAATACTTCATCTGGTTCGACGACATGGAGTACACGCTGCGCATCGCCGGCGCGGCGCCCGGTGTGCAGGTGCTGAGCAGCACGGTGGTGCACGACCTCGGCGCGAACCTCGGTGTGAACTTCGGTCAGATCGAGTCGGGCAACATGTGGAAGTACGAGTACGGCATCCGCAATGAGGCGTCGTACCGCCTGCACCACGAGGGATTCATCGCATTCGTTGCCTTCGCCCGGCGGCTGGTGAAGATGATGGCCGAGGGACACGTGTCCCGTTCCTTGCGGATCCGCGCCATCCGCGCGCTGCTGCGGGGCGTCAAGTTCGACCCGAGACCCGAGTTCCCCCGATCGGTGCTGTGAGCACGGCGGTGGCCGCGGATACCGGTACTCCCAAGGGATCCGGTATCCGCACCGGCGTCGTCGTCGCCGTCGTGAGCGCCGTCGGGGTGGCCGCGGCCTGCGTGTTCTTGTTGGTACGCAACAGCATTGTCGACGACGCCTACATCACTTTGAGCTACGCCAAGAATCTGGCGTTCCACCTGCACTGGGGTCTCACTCCCGGGCACACCGCCAACACGGCGACCTCACCGCTGAACGTGCTGACCCAGGGGCTGCTCACAGCCATCCTGCGCCGGCCGATCGTGGCGTTGGGCGCCTTGTTCGTACTGTCACACATGGCCATGGCCTACGGATTGGTCCGGACCAGTTCGAGGCTGCGGCTGCCGGTTTGGAGCGCCCTGCTCGGATCCGCGCTCGTGCTGTTCAACCCGTTGTTGAACTCCGCTGTCGGCCTGGAGATCGCGCTCAGCGGAGGACTGCTGGCGTTGCTCCTGATGGCGGCCGTCGAAGCGCGTCCCGTCTGGTTCGGCATCCTCGCCGGCCTCGTCGTGTTGACTCGGATCGACCTCGCGATCGTCGTTTTGGTGCTGTTCCTGGGTTTTCCGCGGCTACGCCTGGCGTGGTGGCGCATCGTGGTGTCCGCGCTCGCGGTGGCGCTCCCGTGGTGGATCTGCAGCTGGATCCTCCTCGGCTCCGCGGTCCCGGATACCTTGCTGATCAAGGCGACCCTCAGCGCACAGCAGCCCCAGTTGGCGTTCGCCGAGGGACCGCTGAACATGTACCGGGGTTTCCCGGCGATGGCCGCGCTGTCCTTCCTCCCGGCGATGCTGGGATTCGTCGCGCTGCTGGTCTGCCTCGCCCGTTGGGTGCGAAATCGCTTCGGCTCCGGCGAAAACCGCGCGTGGCCAGGGTTCGCCCCGGTGGTCCTGCTGGGTATCGGCGGCGTGCTGCACTATGCGATGTATTCGCTGCTCAACGCTCCGCTCTTCCACTGGTACTACAGCTGGACCATCATCTCGCTGACCTACCTGCTGGCTCTTTCCCTCGGAGCGCTGGCGGCGAAGACCCAGCAGCCTGTGAGGTTCCGTGCGTGGGCGGTTCCCGGTGTAGTCGTGGCACTCGTCGCGGCGGCCCAAGTGGGATACGACGTCCAGCACGGCATTCCCTGGCAACAGGGCGCGTACAACGGCAATGCGGGCACCCCGGCCGAGTACGCGGCGGTCGGGATCGGGATCAAACCGTTGGTAGGTAATCATCCCGTGCGCTCGCCCGGTGAGGTCGGCACCATCGCGTACTTCTGCGAATGCGAACTGCTGGACGAACTGTCCGACCGCGGCATCGCGGTCTCGATTCTCCGTCGGCAGGAACAAACTCGCGGCCCGATCGTGCGGGCATTACTCGATCTGAACTTCCATTTCCTCGACAAGAACCTCGAACCGACGCCGGTCGACTACGAGATCGCCTACCGCAAGACCAGGCCGGAGAACGTGCCCAACTGGCCGGTGACGGGACCGGCGTGGATCGGCAACGGTTACGACGCGCTCGTCCCGGCCCGGTGAGGGAGCCTCAGCACGCGAGCCGGTACAGCTTGTGTGGGCCGTCCTCCGCCAGCACCTGGAAACCGGGCTTTCCGGCCGGGTCGGCGAAGCCGGGATATTTCTGCCGTTCGGCGTCGGTCGGCCAGAACGTGCCGTCGCCGATCAGCAGGTAACCCACGCCGATGCGAACCGCTTCGTGGCACACCTGGGGATTCGTGCCGGCCTCGTCGAGGTGACCCGCGAGGTACCACTGCACCGGTGACGTGGCGGTGCCCAGATGCGGGAACAGGGTCCGGCGGTCCGCCAGCGCCCACAACAACGTGCTGCCGTCCCAAGGATTTCCCGCGACGATGGCGTCGCGCGGGATCAACGGCTGGACTCTTGCGAAGAAGGCCTGCGTGCGGGAATCGACCAGCCGGCCCTCCGAGTTGGCACCCGTCAGTGCGTCGACACCGCGGAACCGCAGGGCCGACGCGTGCCCGCCCACATACAGGCCCTTGCTGAGCAGGAGCAACGCGACCATGGTGGCCGCGAGCTTGAGCGCGAACCGGGGCGCCGGCCACCGCCGGGCGAGGTACAACACCCCGGCAACCGCCAGCGGTACGGCGGTGACCGGGATGGCGGCCCCGAGCCGGTAGGCGTCGTTGTACCAGTAGCCGGTGAACAGCTGAGTATCCGGCCGGTTCATGGCCGCCGCCATGACGAACAAGGCACCGGAGATCGCCCAGCCGCCGACCACCCACCGCAGTTCCGGCTGGCGCCCACAGCGCGCGACGCCGACGAGAACGACCACCGAAAGGGCCCAGAGCGCGTGGAAACCGTTGGTGCCGTTGGGTCCGGTGGTCGCATTGAGCATGACCTGACCGACCGCCTGCGCCGGGCTCTCGAACGCCGGCCACGGGTTCGTCCTCACGTTGGCCAGTAACGGCGTGGTGGCCACGAACCACCAGCCCAGCCCGAAAACGACCAGTGCCACGGCGATTTCGGCGGCGGCACGCCAGTTCCGCAGCCGGGCCGCGCGGCGCCTCAGAGCGATTCCGGCCGGGAAAACGGAAAGCACGACGAGCGTGAAGTCCACATTGGTCTCGGCGAAGGCACCGGCGACCAGGACCGTGGCCAGCATGAACCAGGCGCGCGGCCGGCCGACGACATCGTCGCGAGCCAGTCCGCAGACCGACAGGACCATCGCGAGTCCCGCCGGGGCGAGCGCCAGTGCCATCAGGTTCGGCCACAGCACCCCGAAAGCCAGGAAACCCCAAGGGAAAGCGGTGAAGCCGACGCTGAGCAGTCCGGTGACGGCCAAGGCCGCCCTGGACGGGCCGAAGATCTGCCGCACCAAAAGTAGGCAGGACAGCGGCCACACCACGACGGCGACGACGAGCGACATCATGTTCGTGGCCAGCGGGATGTTCGCGCCCGTGGCCAGCACGACCAGTGACGTCAGGTCGTGCCAGGCCGCCGGGTAAAACAGGCCGAGCACACCCGTGACGCTCTGCGCGACATCCGGCGAACCGAGGCCGTTCATGGTCATCGAGGACGCGTTGCGGCTGTCGAGGATGTAGGCGACCGCGTTGTAGTGGAAGACCGCGTCGAAGGTCTGGGACAGCTGATCGGGCCTGCGCAAGCCGAGCGCCAGAGTCAGGGCACCGAGCAGCACCGCGGGCACCAGTCCGGCGAACGCCACCCGCGTGAGGTGCCCGGGATCGGCGGCCTTACCGGGAAAGCGCCGCCGCAGCGCGAAAGCGAGCAGACTCACCGCCCCGGCGACGGTGAAGCATCCGACGATCGCCAGTGGCAACGACCACGCGATCCCCACGGCCCCGGCGAGCACGGCCAGCACCGAGACCGTCGCGACCGATGTGGCGGGCGCGGCGCCCCAGGCCGCGATGCCCCGCAGGCCGAGGCCGTAGGCGAGCAACAGACCGGGCCCCAATAGCCAGCCGGCGGCAACCAGCAGGATCGGCACGGCCATCAGCCAGCTCACCACAGTCACCCTCCCGCCACCACGCTCACGGTGGGTAGCTTAAGTGCCCGTGCGACCACCTATTGTGACGAGGTGCTCAGAAGTAGCCCTGCAATTGCTCGTGCAGGTGGTGCGCGATGCGGGCGTTGTCCGCGGGCGCATAGGTGAGCCAGTTTTGCCCGTCCTCGGCCTGGCGTGACGTGACGAAGTAACGGCCTTCCTCGGTGTCGAACCACGCCGTCGGGGTCAGCCGCCGGCCCTGCACGACAGCGCCGAACTGGCCGATGCGCAGTTTCGGTTTCTGGAAGATCCGTTCGACCACCCGCAGTTGGGCCGGCGCGCTCGAACGAGGTTTGCCGACCCCGGCGAACGGGTCGTAACTGTCGTCGTCGCGGCGGTGCTTCGCGCGCTTCGCCGGCTTCGCGACCGTGACGGACTGGCCCGCCGCCGCGGGGGTGAGCGGCAACAGGTCGACAATGCCAGGCACCAGCGCGGTCGGCCGCACGTCGGTGAAGATCACCGCATCCCGGTCCTGCCTGGCGACGACCGCGTACTGCCGGTCGGACGCGGCGCGAGCGAACAGCTGCTTGCCGTCGTCGAGCTGCGCCACGGCGGTGATCGCGATGGGGGCGCCGGTGAAGGTGTGCAGCGCCAGCTCCAGATCCGGGTCGAAGCGACCGCGCCCGGCCAGGCCCTGGGACTCCAGCTCGCGGAACACCGCGCCCCGCACCTGGGCCCGCTGCTCGACGGTGGTGCCGGTGTAGGGCACCTCGAACGGCGCCGGAGCCCGGCCGAGCCGCAGCTGTTCCAGCAGCACGTCCAACGCCGTCAACGACAGCGAAAACTGGTGTGGCATGGCGTTTCCCCCTCGGAATCGTCAGTGCAGCACATTAGCCGACCCATTCTCTGCTTTCAGCGAACCGGGTTGCCGGGCAAGATCGGAAACTGCTGTGGTGGACACATGACTGAGACAAAACCCGCGCTTGTTCTGCATCTCGCCTCCGGCGGTGAACCGCTCGTGTTCGCACTGCCCGAGGAAGGGCTGCCGGAACTGGCGTCACGACTCCCGCTGTGGCTCGAACACGGTTCCACGGAATCCGTGCAGACCAAAGAAGAATTCCGGATCTCCGTCAATTTCGCGCAGGTCGCCGTCGCTTATATCGACGACCTGCAGCGAAAGGGAAAAGTTTTCGGGCTGCGCTGACTCACTCACCGATGACCGGCGGTGCGGTGCGCTGGCTGGTGCCGAAAACCTCGTCCGGGTCGGGCTCGATGAGCCAGGTCGGACGCTGGTGCTCCTCGTCCTCCTCGCCTTTCCCCTTGCCGCCATGACCCATCCCGGCCCCCGCGCCGGGGCGTCCCGCCGCGCCCGTGCGGCCGGCCCCACCCGCGGCGGTCTCGGCCGCACCTACGCCGCCTGCCCGTGCCGAGCTCTGCCCGCCGGCGCCACCGCTGCTCGCGGCTGAGCCGCTGCCCGAGCCACCGGGCCCGAACGATCCACCACCGCCGCGGCCGACCTTGCCGGAGTACTCCTCGGCGTCACCCACGCCGCCGAGGCCACCCATCGCACCCAGCGGCAGCCCGCCCATGGCACCGAGCCCGGTCGCGCCGAGATCCGAACCGGCGGTAGAGCCGGCGTTGGTGTTGCCCGGCCGGAATCCCTGCGCGGTCGTGATGCCGGGTGTGGTGGTGCCGCCGGTCTTGATGCCGTGGTTGAGGGCGGGCGGCGTGAAGCCGGTGAGGCTACCGCTGAGCGAGCCGGCTTCCGAGCTGGGTCCGGTCGCGCCGGTGCCGAGGCTGCCACCGGTCGGGCCGCTGTAGGAGGAGGACGTCGTGCCCAGCAGGCCGCCGCTGATGTGGCCGACGGAACCGATGCCCGGGCCGTCGAACGTGGGCGGCGGGTTGAAGGCAGGGGCTTGCGAGGCGGCGGTGTAGAGGTTGTTGTCATAGGCCGACATCACCTGTACCGCCTGGTCGTGCGCGTCCTGGCTGTCTTTTTGTTTCTGCAGGGACTTGTCGATGTTGTCGATGAGGTCGAACGGGCTCGAGGAGGCCCAGCTCTTCATCTCGTCGGACCAGCTGAACGGGATGGGCTCGGGCATGGTGTTCTTGGCGGTCTCGGCGGCCGAGGACTGGCTGTACACCTGATCGGCGGCGAGCTGCGCGGCCTGACCGCTCTGGTCGCTCCAGGTGCCGAGCCCGGAGACGAAGTTGAAGGCCGACTCGGCCGCGTCGCCTTTCCAGGTGGCGCCGGACTTGCCGGCGGCCTGGTTCAGTTGCTGGCCGAACGTGGCCATCGCGTTGGCCAGCTGGGTCCAGGAGCTGGACACCCCGGTCACCTGACTGGGGTTGACGGTCTGGACCATGTCGTAGAGCTGCTGGTGCTCGAAACCGTGGTACGTCCCGCCGGGCGGGGTCAGCCCACTGCGGACCTCGACATCCTGGCTGAGTTGCCGGCTCTGCTGAGTCCGCTGCTGCGTGGCGGCGGCGTTGGCCTTGGCCTGGGCGACCAGGTTGTTCAGCGTGTCCCAGAAACCCTGGTTGTTGGGGTCATACCCCTGGGCGATCAGCTGCTGCTTGAGCGCCTCCTCAGGCGAGACGTACTGGCCGCCTGCGTTGTACTGGTCCAGCCCCTGGTTCGGTGTGGTCATGGCCTACCCCTCGTACTTCGGCAGCTTCGGCTCGACGATGTTGGCGATCTGTGAAGCGGTGCGGCAGGCTTCGGTCGGCTCGGTGCCTGCTCCGATGACAAATGAGATGTCGACCCGGGACGTCTTGGTGACCCCGAGGGAGATCAAGCACGTGGCACCGACACTGCCCGTGACTTGAGTGGCGGGGCGGTTGTTGACGCTGCCCGAGGTGAGGGTGCCGCCGTCGGCGTTGACATCGGCCAATCCCTGCTCAGCACGCACCGAGACGGTGAAGCTTGTCGAGCTGTCGTCGGCGGATCGGCCGGAACGTTGGCACGCACTCGTCGCTCCGGTCGCTCCGGCCGAATCGGAGCGACCAGGTCCTCGAGCGTTGAACTGGGCGGCTTCCTGATCGGTCAGCAGATCGCATGCGTTCACTGAGGCGAGCTGCCCGCCCCCGGTGGGCCGCGATTCTGACGTCACCGTCGATGCAGAACTCGGCCCGCCGATGGGGGACGGTGATTCCGTCCGTGGGCTCGAGCAAGCCGCGACTCCGGCCAGGACGAGCAAAACCGCTGGTACCGCTGCCTTACGCTTGATCATCAGCATGGATCAGGCCTGCAACCCACTGAATGTCCGCGCCGCCTCGTCGTCCATGTGCGCATAGTTCTTCTTGGCTTGTTCGAACGCTTCCCGAGCCTGCCGTACGACAACCGCGAGCGAGCTGAGCGCAGTTGCGTACGACTGAGCGTCGCCATTAGCGATGCGCTGGACGTGAGATGCGACCTGCTTGGCGTAATCGCTGGAGCCGAGTTTCGGCGCCTGACCCGCGTTGACGAGCGTGTCCCGAACCTCCGCCAGTACATCCTCGAAGCCTTGGAACACCCGGATGTACTCGTTCGCGCCTTCTTCGCTGATCGCGAAGCCGCCGGATTTGGCGGAGTCGACCAGTTTCTGTACCTCAGCCGTGGTGGTTGCGATGGCTCCCGCGCTGAGGGCACCGCCGATCGCGGCGCCTATCGCTCCTTCGACACCGGCGGCCGTCGGCTGGCCTGCGTTCGGCACGAAGCCCGTCATCGCTGTCCCCCCTCTCGTCCGGTCACGTCGCGGAGTTTACTGGGCACAGACCGGTCGCCATGGCGCTTTCACGCAGAAACTTCCGACAACGACCGGAGCGGGCCTACAGCTCGTACAGGCGCTTCCAGTTCTCCCGGCTGGTGAGCTGCGGCATCGCCCGCTGGTACTGGGCCTGCACGCCACGCCCTTCCTTGCGCAGCCGGTTGATCACGCGCAGCCCGCGCTTGCCGAGGTCGAACATGCGGTCGCGGTCGTACTTGCGGATCCGTACGCCTTCCTGGTTCGCGTCGGTCACCACAGCCGTGTCGAAAAGCGCCACGTGCCACCATGTGGCCTCGTCCATCGGGATCGCGCCGAGGCCGAACCGCGAACGTCCACGCAACCGGTCGACGATGCGCTTGATCAGCACCAGCCGCTGCAACGCAGGCCGGCCGCCGCCGTTGATGATGCCGATGTCGTTCGACGCAATGCCCGGGACCTCGGTCGGGTCATAGCGTTTCGTTTCCGGATAACGCGCCCGGATCTCCCGGATCTCCTGCATCGCGGCGACCCCGCCGTCACGCAGGATGTCCGGACCCTCCAGGAAGTCCTCGACCGCCTTGATCAGGGTGTGCGTCAGGCCGTACTGCATCCCCAGCAGGTACCGGATCAGCTGCGCCATCAGCACCCGCGACAACACCGTCAGGTTGAACTCGCTGTACAGCGCCGCGGTGATGATCGAGTTACGCAGGTTGAAGTACCGGTGCCACTCGTCCCAGTCCTTCCAGTGGAAGTCCGCATGCCACACCCCGGCACCGGGCAGCGTCACCGTCGGGAAACCGTGCGCCCGCGCGCGGTAGCTGTACTCCGCGTCGTCCCACTGGAAGAAGAACGGCATCGGGTAACCCACGGCGCGCACGACCTCGTACGGGATCAGGCACGACCACCAGCCGTTGTACCCGGCGTCGAGCCGCCGTTCCTGCTTGTTCGGCTTGCCCGTCTCCTCATCGACGCCGAGCAGGTTCGCCGTGGACAGGCTGTGTTCGACCGGCTTGCCCGGCTCCAGCGTGTTCAGGTTCGCGTACTCCGCCCCGACATGCAGCTGGTGCGGGTGCAGCAGGTTGAGCATCTGGCCGCCGACGATGATCGGGTTCGCGGCGCGGTTGGAGAACGCCGTCATCCGGATCACCAGGTCCGGCTCCAGCAACACGTCGTCGTCCATGAACAGGACGTTCGCGTGTTCGGTCTCGGTGTGCCCGGCCACCTCGTACAGACCGCGGGTGAAACCACCGGCCCCACCGAGGTTCGGCTGCGTGATGTAGTGCAGCTTCTCGCCGAGCGCGGCGGACACCTCGGCGAACCCGTCCCGCGACTCGACCCGGTCGGTGCCCTGGTCGGCGACGTAAATCGCGTCGAGCGTGTCCAGCGACGAGATGTCCCCGGCGAGCGCCTGCAGGTTCTGCAGGCAGTCGTCGGCGCGGTTCATCGTGCAGATCGTCACCGCTGTCGGCCGGATCTTCTCCGGCGGCTCGACGGTCCAGCGCACCTGCTCGACGCTCAGCTCCTGACCGGCTTCCGTCTCCAGATCAAGCCACAGCGCACCGCCGTCGAGGAACTTGTCGAGCTTGAGGTCGAAGCTCACCGCGGCCTGGTTCGCGCCGTCGACCTCTTCCGCGGCGACCGTCCGCGGCTCACCTTCGAAGTCCGAAGCGCGGACAGCCACGAGACCGGAGCCCGTCACGACCAGCTCGGCGCGAACTTCACGCACCGTCGTCCACCGCTGCCAGTAGCTGGCCGGGAACCGACCGAAATAGGTGTTGCCGGAGACGCGTGCCGACTCCCCGAGACTGATGCTGTCACGCTTACGAGTGACCACGCCCGCCTCGACCTCGGCGTACAGGTCCTTCGACACGATCGGCGACGGACCGGCGTAGAGCCCGCGCTGGGTGGTCAGCCGCCCCTGGGGGGTGTGCTCGGAGAACGTCGTCTGCTCCTTCTCCGCGGCGGAGCCGTTGCTCCGGGCCTTGGCGGTGGCGGTCTTACCGGCCATGGGTTCGCTGTCCTCCAGGGATGTTGGTCACGGCGAGGTCACGCTACCGGCTCACGGAACACGACCCATTTCAGCATCACGAAGTTGATCGCGGTCGCGGTGCCCTGGGAGATGACCCACGCGATTGTCGCCTTCCACGCCATTTCCGGCAGCACCACGAGCATCAGCGCGTTCATGCCGACGGCGACGAAGAACGTCACGGCGTAGAGCAGCACGAAACCGCCGACCTGGCCGGCGCCTTCTTTTCGGCCGGCGGAAAACGTGAATTTCCGGTTAAGGAAATACGCGGTGGTGGTACCGACGATGAAACTGATCGCGCGCGCCACGGTGTCCCATGGCAGGTGATCCATGCCCAGCGCGCGCTCGCCGGTGTATATGCCCAGGTCAAGGCAGGCGCAGAAACCGCCGATCAGCGCGAATCGCACCAGTTGGCCGAGCAGCCCTGGCGAAGCCTTCGGCTTTTTCGACGTCTCCTGCGGTTCCGTGGACACCACTGCACAACCTCACCGGCATGGGATTTCCAGGACCGGGAAAGTGTAGAAGCGGTCAGCCGCAAGCCGCCGGTCGGGGATCGTTACCCTGGTCCGGGTGAACGCGACGACTCCCGATTTTCCGACCGAGCGGCGGACACTGACCGGCTGGGGACGCACCGCCCCGACCACGGCGGACGTGCTCAGCACGCCGGACGTGGAGGTCATCGCCCGCGCGGTGACCAAGGCCGGCGAGCGAGGCGTGATCGCACGCGGGCTGGGCCGGTCGTACGGCGATCCCGCACAGAACGCGGGCGGCCTTGTCGTGGACATGACGCCGCTGGACCGCATCCACTCGATCGATCCGGACACCGCGGTCGTCGACCTCGACGCCGGCGTGAGCCTGGACCAGCTGATGAAGGCCGCGCTGCCGCACGGGCTGTGGGTGCCGGTGCTGCCGGGCACCCGCCAGGTGACCATCGGCGGCGCGATCGCCAATGACATCCACGGCAAGAACCACCACAGCGCGGGCAGTTTCGGCAATCACGTGCTGTCGCTGGACCTGATCACCGCGGACGGTCAGGTGCGCACGGCGACGCCGGACGGTCCCGAGGCCGAGCTGTTCTGGGCGACCGTCGCGGGCGTCGGGCTGACCGGGATCATCGTGCGCGCCAAGATCAAGATGAAGAAGACCGAGAGCGCGTACTTCATCGTCGACGCGGACCGCACCGCGAACCTGGACGAGACGCTCGCCCTGTTCACCGATGGTTCAGACCTCACGTACGACTACTCGATGTCGGTGCCGGACCTGATCAATTCGGACTCGCGGCTGGGCCGCGCCACGTTTTCCCGTGGCTCACTGGCAAAACTCGATCAGCTGCCGCCGAAACTGCGCGAGAACCCGTTGAAGTTCGACGCGCCACAGCTGATGACGCTGCCGGACGTCTTCCCGAACGGGCTGGGCAACAAGCTGACCTTCGGGCTGCTGAACAATCTCTGGCAGAAGACGGTGCCGAAGAAGGGCGCCCGCGGCAAGATCCAGAACCTGACGCAGTTCTATCACCCGCTGGACATGCTCAGCGAGTGGAACCGCGCCTACGGCTCCAAGGGTTTCCTGCAGTACCAGTTCTCAGTCCCGTTCGGACACGAGGCCGAGTTGAAGCACCTGTGCCGCCGGATCGCGACGTCCGGTCACTACTCGTTCCTCAACGTGTTCAAGCGGATGGGCGAGGGCAACCGCGCACCGTTGTCGTGGCCGTCGCCCGGCTGGATGCTCAGCGTCGACTTCCCGATCAAGGAAGGCCTCAGCCGGTTCTGCCGCGAAATGGATGACGAGGTGCTGGCCGCCGGTGGCCGGCTGTACACGGCGAAGGACTCGCGCACCACGCCCGAGATGTTCGCCAGGATGTATCCGCGACTGGAAGAGTGGCGCAAGATCCGGCATTCCGTTGACCCCCAAGGCGTTTTCGCCTCAGACATGAGCCGGAGGCTCGAACTGTGATCGACGCGGTTGGTAACCCCCAGTCCCTGCTGCTGCTCGGTGGCACGTCGGACATCGCGCTCGCGATCGCCGGCAAGTACCTTGCCGAGCGCCCGATCAAGGTCGTGCTCGCGGCGCGGCCGACCGAGCGCCGCAAGCTCGCCGCGGAGAGGCTGCGCACGGCGGGCGCGGAAGTGTCCGAAGTGGACTTCGACGCGAAGGACACCGCGGCGCACCCGGCATTGCTGGACCGGATCTTCGCCGATGGTGACATCGACGTTTCGGTGATCGCGTTCGGTCTGCTCGGCGACGCCGAAGAACTCTGGCAGGACCACGCGAAGGCCGTCGAGCTGGCCACGGTCAACTACACGGCCGCGGTGTCGGTCGGCGTGGCGCTGGCGGACAAGCTCAAGAACCAGGGCCACGGCCGGATCATCGCGCTGTCGTCGGTGGCCGGTGAGCGGGTGCGCCGATCGAACTTCGTGTACGGCTCGACCAAGGCCGGGTTCGACGGGTTCTACCTGAACCTCGGCGAAGCCCTTGCGCCGCACGGCGTCGGGGTCACGGTCGTCCGCCCCGGCCAGGTCCGGACGAAGATGACCGAGGGCATGGGCAAGGCACCGCTGGAGCAGACCGCCGAGCAGGTCGCCGAGATCGCGGTGGACGCGGCCCGCAAGGGCAAGGACCTGGTGTGGGCGCCGGCCCAGTTCCGGCTGGTGATGTCGATACTGCGCCACGTTCCGCGGTCGGTGTTCCGCAAACTGCCGCTCTGATATCCGCCGGATGACCACAACCGCTCCATCGCTCGCTCCGACGCACAGCTTTGGTCTGAACCATTCTCCGTTACTGACGGATCCGGGCACGCCCCTGCCACTGACCGGGCGCCGGATCGGCCGGACGTGCCTGGAGATGGTGGCCGCCGTGCTCGTGGCCGCGGCGGTCAGCCTCGTGGTGCAGCTGGTGGTCAACCGGCTGCACATCCCGCGGCCGTCGTCGGTGACGATCGCGATGACGAGCCTCGTCTCGGTGGCCGCGCTGGTCGCGGCGCTGTGGCTGGCCACCCGCCGCACTTTCGGCGTCGTGGCCAACGTCGTGGCCTGGGTCGGCCTGTCGGTTCTCAACACGGCCGTGCTCGCCTTCATGCTGCAGGGCACGAGTTATTACCTCGGTGGGATTTCCTCGGACCAGTCGTTCCGCACGCAGTACCTGACCCGGCTCACCGACTCGGCCACGGTCCACGACTTCGCGTTCCAGGGCGTACCTTCGTACTACCCCTCCGGCTGGTTCTGGCTCGCCGCGCGGTTCGCGGACCTCTTCGGACTCGCAGGCTGGGAGGCCTACAAACCGTTCGCGATCCTCACCTTCGCGGTCACCGCGGTGCTGGCGTTCGCGGCCTGGTCACTGGTCGTGCCGAGACGCACCGCGGTCCTGCTGGCGGTCGCCACGAGTACCGTCGGCGTCGCGACTTGGGCGGCATACGAGCCATATGCGTGGGTCTTCGGCGCGCTGATCCCGCCGATGGCGGCCGTCGCGTGGCAGTACCTCACCAACGACCGGTGGCTACCCGGGATCTTCGTCGGCGGATACGTCGGCCTGCTCGCGTTGTTCTACACGCTGCTGCTGGCGTTCGTCGCGATGGTGGTCGTGCTCATCGCGGTGGTCGCGCTGATTCTCGCCTGGCGCCGGGAACGGCGGTTCGTCTGGCAGGTAGCCGCGCGGCTCGCCGTGGTCGCGGCGACTTCGGTCGTGATCGCCGCCGTGCATTGGGCACCGTACCTGGCCGGCGTGCTCGACACCCCGATACAGCAGAACGCGGCCTCACGCATCCTGCCCGACTTCGGGGCCAAGTTCCCGGTGCCGATCAACCTGTCCAGCTTCCTCGGCGTCCTGTCACTGGCCGGGCTGGTGTGGCTGGTCGTGCGAGTGCGCGACGGTCTGCTGCCGCGCGCCATGCTGCTGGTCACGGCCGCGGGCTATCTGTGGTACGCGCTGTCGATGCTCGGCATCCGGTTCGGCATCACATTGCTGCCGTACAAGATCGAACTGGTCATGGATGTGGTGCTGCGCTGCGCTGGGGCGCTCGCCCTGGTAGACCTCGCCCGGTGGCTCGCGACCGCGGTCGCGGAACAGTGGCGGCGCACGGCGGTGGCGAGCCTCACCGTGCTCAGCGTGCTGGGCACGGCCGGGGTGCTGCAAAGCGCGAAGGACCCGCTAGCCCCGCTCCCCGATCTGGCGTATTCCAGCTACTACCCCACGGGCACCACACCGGACGGCAAGCGCGATCCCCGCGACAACGGCGCCTGGAACCAGCGGCTCCACGACACGATCGCCCAGCTCACCGGCAAGCCCGAGCACGACAGCACCGTGCTCGCGGACTACCAGGACTTCCTGAGCTTCTGGCCATACTGGGACTTCGAGACCACGATCATCGAGTACGCCAACCCGCTAGCGGACTTCGACACCCGCCGTGACGAGATCATCTCGTGGTCGAAGGCGGACTCTCCGGCTCAGTTGGTGTCCGAAATGGACGGTAGCCGGTTCACACCGCCGAACGTGTTGGTGTTCACGCGCAAGGACGACGGGCTGCACATGACGGTAACCCGCAACATCTTCCCGGTATATCCACAGATCGAGGCGACCAGCCTGGTGTTCCCCCAGCACCTGTTCGCCTCGGACCGGTTCGTCACCCGCGACGTCGGCCCGTTCACCGTCGTGGTCCGGACCCGCTGACGGACGTGGAACCTCGCCTGCCGGCCGAACCGTCCGCACCGGTCCAGCGTCTCATCTTGAGCTACAACGTGTTCCCGGCCTCGCTGTTCGCTTCACCTGCGTTCACCGTGCGGCAGGTGGGGCCGTTCACGATCGTGGTCCGGCACTGATCTTCGTGCTTTACTTTCCCTGAAGGTTTCTTGGGGAGTGATTGATGGAGGAGTCTCGGCTCGACCGTGCGCTGCGGTCGTTTCAGGAGCAGGCCTCGCGGGCCTCGCAGCTCAAGGAGAAGATCGCCGGGCTGCGAGGCCAGGGCCGCAATCCCGATGGCTCGGTGACCGTCACGGTCGCCCCGTCCGGCGCGGTGCTGGGGCTGAACTTGTCGCCGCTCGCGATGCGCAAGACACACACCCAGCTGCAGAAGGAGATTCTCGGCGCGATCCGGCAGGCGACCGAGCAGGCGGCGGCGCAGTTGCAGGCGACCGTGGAGCCCGTGCTCGGGGAACGGGCCGAGCAGTTCAAGGAAGCGTTCAACGCGCACGTGCCCGCGGTCGGTCCTGCCGCACCCGAACCCGCCGCGGCGCCTGGGCCACCACAACCAGTACGAACGCCCCGGAACCGGCCGGCGTCGCCGGAGGTCGAACCTGACGACTTCGGCGGACCGATTCTGAGGCGTGAGCAATGACGACAGCATTCCAGGTGCAACCCGCGGCGCTGGTGGCGCACAGCCAGGGCACCAAGGAGGCGGCGGGGCATTTCGGCCGGCTGGCACAGCTGCTCGAACAGGCCAGGGTGAGCGACGACTGCTTCGGCCCGCTCGGTGAGCTGATGGCGTTCAAGTACTTCGACGGCCTGCAGGAGTGCCAGAACCTGGCCACGCAGGCACAGTCCTTTTTGGAGCAAGTCGCCGACAACACGGTGCTCGCCGCGCAGCTGTACTCGGGCCAGGACAGCGCGACCGCGGATGCGCTCGGCCAGTTCGAGGCGCTCGCGGACGGCGGCGGCGCCCCGGGCACGTTGTCGGAGGTCAACCACGCGGGCGATTCGGCTCGCAAGAGCGATTTCGAGCAGAACGCGGGCTACGGCAGTTCCTGGGTCAGCGCGGCAGGTGATGTCGCGCGGGCGAGCAGCCCGCCGGACGTCGCGATCGCGACGGTCAACGCCCGGATGGAGCAGCTGCAGCTGATCACCAGCCCCGGCAGCGCGTTTCTCGACAACGGACTCGGGTTCCTGATCTCCATCGTGCTCAGCCCGCTCGTCGAGCTGATCCTCGAACCCGCGATCGGTGACCCGGAGCAGATGCGCAGCACCGCGCAGGGCTGGTCGCAGGTGGCCGACTGGCTCGACGGCGTCGGGGAGCACGAGAAAACTCGTGCGGACGCGACGAAACAGCCGTGGCAGGGCGACGCTGGTGACGCTTTCCGCACCCAGCTGGGCGAGTTCTCCGACGGGTCGAAGGCGCTCGCCGACGATGTCCGTGGGGTGCAACAGATTCTGGAACTCGCGGCTGATCTGTTCGACGCGTTCGTCGAGATCGTCGTGGACATCCTGCAAGAGCTGGTGATGGGCCTGATCATCGAATGGCTCGCCGCGCTCGCCGCGTCGTGGATCACCGCCGGTGCTTCGGTCGCGGCCGCGGAGGGTGCCACAGCCGCCGAGGTGGGAGTCACCGGTGGACGGCTGGGGATGAAGGTCAAGCAGTTACTCGGCAAGCTCAAGCCGCTGATCGAGAAGCTCGAGAAGATCTTGCAGAAGCTGCGCAGCGGGCCGCTGAAGAAGGCCGTCGAGAAGATGGAGAACCTGCGGAACGGGAACTTCCTGCAGAAGCGGCTCGCCGACCAGATCGACAAGCACCCACTCGGCAAGATCCTCACCAAGGCGAACCCGGAGACACTCGCGTCCAAGACCGGCAACAAGTTCGCCGGCCGCTTCGGCGTGGACGGCGAGGGCGCGGATGCCCTCACCACGAACCTCGCCGAGGCCGGGTTGCGGGCGATGGGCATGAGCGGCACCAGTTCCGTCGGCAAGGCCACCTACCGGGGCGCGATGGAGAACGTGCCCGGTCTCGCGGTCGAGCAGGGCGTCAAGTACGGGTACAACAAAGCGCAGAACCCGGAGTCCGAAGAGGACCGTCGGGAGACCGAGGAACGAGGATTCACGCTCGAATGAGCCTCGAAGACCCGGTGGGCGCCGCTTCCATCGCACGCACCCAGCTGGCGGCGGACGAGCGGCTGCTGTGGGCGGCGGCAGGCAAGGGCGCGTACTACTACGACATCGAAAAACTCGATCCGTTGGGGGAAAAGAAAAAGGGCTTGCTGTCGCGGAGTCTGCGCGCGGCGGGCAACGTCGCCGGGGACTTCGCTTTCGAGGCGGTGCTCGGCGGAAGCGACAGCGGCCCGGACAAGCCGCCGCCGGCCGACGTGCTCGTGTTCGGCGAGCACAAGGCAGGTATCGCTCACGAAACCGTTGTGGCGCACGGAGAACCAGGCAAGCGCCTGTCGTGGATCTGGGCGCTCACCGCGCACCGGCTGCTGATCCTCGGGCTGCCCCCGGAGCGTGAGCCCGAAGGGTTCGCCAGGAGCTTGTTCACCTTCGGCAAGGATGTCGCGAAGATACTCACCGACACCAAGCGCAACTATGGCGAGCACGTCGAGGGCAAGTCGGTGGTGATCCCGGAGCGGAAGATCATCGCGGAGGTCCCCCAGTCCAGGATCGCGAGCGTGGCCCCGGCGCAGCGTCGGCGCAAGCCTTGCCTTCGACTGTCGTTTGTGGACGGTTCCGGGATCGATTTCCTCTTCCAGGTCGACGATCCTGCGGTGTTCGAGCGGATGGTCCGGTGAATCAGTACATCGCGAAGAAGAACGACGAGATCATCACCGGTGAGCTGAGCAGGTACTGGACGCAGCGCGGCGAGCGGCTCGGTTTCGGTTCGGAGCCGATCCGCGCGTACGTCCGAGCGCGCATCGGTGACGAAGCGCGCCTGCCGCACGAGCCCATCAGCGACATGCCGGAGCTCGATCTCGGCCGTCTGCGGTGGCCGTTGCCGTCGCCGGATGTGCTCGAGGAGGACTGGTCCGACGACCCGACCGTCGGGTGCTTCGTGCACGCCGAGCAGCCGGACCAGCGGGCCGTGCTGTTCGCCGATCACCTCGCGCACAGCCGCGGCGAGGCACGGCTCGCGGTGAGCGACCAGCGGGTCGCCATCGTCTACCCGACGAAACTGTTCGGCCGCAACGACAGTGTGTTCACCACGTTCTGCGAGACCGATCCGCGGCAGGTCCGCGTCACCGCCGGCTACGTGGGCCGCAGCGTGCCGCCGCCACAGGTGATCCGGGTCGGTTTCGCCGACGGGTCGGTCCTTCTGCTGCGTGACCCGATGGCCGCGGCCCGCGTCGCTCGTTATTGACTCAGCCAGTAACCGTAGGAGTTGTAGATCGGGTACGGGTTGAGCAGCGGCCGTGGCTGCGTGATCTCGATGTGCGCGCTCGACCCCGTGATGAGCGAACCCGGGATCGTGTAGGTGTAGGTCTCCCAGCCGCCCGTGCCGGGGGTCCGCGTCCAGGTGCCGGCCGGTTTGCCGTCCACGAACACCGACATGTCCGGCACGATCCCGTCCATCGCGGTGCGGGACGTGATCGTCAGCGGGCGGCCCGGCTCGAGATCGTGCGCGGTGAACGCTTCGCCACCGGCGATGGTGCGGCCGCTGTCGATGACGTCGCCGACGCGCGTGACGATGCTGAACGGCTGCATGCCGACCTGCGCCATTCGCGGCTCGTACGCGTGCGCGGCCTCGTTGCGCAGATCGCCGACGTTGACGTAGTCACGCAGCCGGCCCGGCACCTGCTGGGCGTCCCCGCTGCCGGCGAGAGTCCAGTCCGTGCGCCAGATGTCGAGCTCCGTGAACGGCACGATGACGTTGCCCGCGACGTCGGCCGGCGTCTGCATCTTGAACCGCTGCACCGGTTCCCGGTTCAGGATGCCGGCGTCCCGCAGCGGCGCCATCGACACGCCGGGGCCGGTGTCGTAGGTCGCGAAGTACTCCGGCCGCTGCCCTGGCGGCAACTGCCGCACCGCCTCGTACAGCGAGCCGATTCCGTTGTTCGACGGCGCGGCGAGACCGTTGGTGGCCAGGCCGATCAGGTCGACCACCCGGTGCCGGCCGAAGTAGGCGACCGCGCCGACGTCCTTCACCCCGATGCTCACCCCCGGCGGCAGGTTCTCGGCAATCCACGCGCCGACGGAAACATCGGTGTCGCGGATCGTTTCCGCGTCGCGGCCGAAGCGGACGATCCAGGTCGGCAGCGCGACCAGCGAGAACACCAGCACCACCGCGAGGCCGCCGTGCAACGTGACCCGCCGCGCTGAATGCGGTACCGCGCGCGTGACGCCATAGGCGCCGGACACCGCGAACAGCAGCAGGATCGGCAGGAAAGGCTGCTGGTAGCGCAGGTTGTGGAAGAGCGCGGTGTTCAAAGTGGACACTGAGATCATGACCGCGACCGACCCGGCCGCGAGCGCCACCAAAAGCGGCCGCCAGGCCCGCCGCAGCACGATCAGGTACAAAGCGCCGGCGAAGAACAGCAGCAGCGCACCAGGAAACGCGAAATCCCCATTGGTGAAGCCGAGAAAGGTGCCGGCGAGCCGGCGCAGGTTGTCGGTGGTGCGGTCGACGAACACGCCGAGGTAGAACAGCGGCGCGTCGTGCAGCAGCGACTTCGACTGGATGCCGTTGGCCGAGGTGGTGCCGGTGGCGAGCGCGTAGAACGCCAGCTGACCGACGCCCGCGAGCAGCGGGAGCACCGTCCACGGCCAGCGCACCAGAGAGCGCACCCGACCCGTGGTGTGCCTTTGGGTCCACAGGACCCACCACGACGCGAGTATGAGAAACCCTGCGAAGATCAGCCCTTCCGGCCGGACGAGCGCGAGCAGCACCCCCACGAGCGGGGTGAACACGAAAAGGCCGCCGGGCGCCTCGTGTGCGAACACCAGCACCGCCGCGACGACGAGCAGCATCGTGATGCCGACTTCCATACCGCTGCTGCTCCCCCACAGCACCGGCCCGCTGACCGCGACCAGCAGCGCGGTCCACCCGCCGACCGAACGCGCGACGAGCCGTGACCCGAGCAGGTAGGTCAGCACGACGGCGGCGGCGAAGCACAGCAGGTTGAAACCGACCGCGAAGGCGAGGAACCACGGGCCCTGGAACCCGATCGCGTAGGCCCCACCGAGAATCAGCGCGTACAGGAAACTGCTGGCGCCGGTGCTGATCTGGTCACCGGTGTTGAACTGGAAGAAATGCCCCAGCCCCAGCTGCCGTCCGTACTGCAGATGGATGTACACGTCGTCGAGTGGCGCGATGAGCTCGCCCTGGTTGGCCGCGAGATCGGAGATGACGAACAGTGCGCCGAGAACCAGCGCGAGTCCGCCGAGCAGCCAGGGCACAAGATCGGGTTTCCGGCTGCTCACAAAGCTGTGGGTGCGGCCGGTTTCCCGGGTGGTGTTCAGCACTTCGGTCACACGGAACTGTACGTTCCCGCGCCATCACGAGGTGGCGCCACCCCGCACCCACGCGTCGAACAGCAGGTCACGGTGCAGTTCCCGGTATCGCATCAGTTCTCCGATATGCACCGTCTTCGCCCAGGTGCCGGCGTCGGTCTGGACGAACCCGTCACGCGGCATCGCGGCCATGTCGTCACCGAGGTAGTAGAGGCCCGTCGTACCGTCCTCGGCGATGCTGATGACCTGACAGGTATGCCCGAGGTGATCCGCGACGGTGGTCACCTCGGCGAGCCGCTCGCACCGCGCGACCGGAACCGTGCCCAGCCACTGCCCGTCCTGCTCGACGAACAGGGTCGGGTCGGGGTTCTCGGTTTCGCGCGAGACGAGTGTGAGGGCACCTTCGCGCGGGTACGAGTTCGCTTCGTACTCCCGGCCGTCGATGGTCGCGATGATGCCGCTGCGCGGCCGCCGGTAACTCATCGCGTCACCGCCCAGCCGAACGCTTCTCCCCGGTACACCGCGACCGGTTTCGCCTGCGGGTACTCGACGATCGCCGCACCCGCCGGGATCGGGCCGAACCTTCGCCAGCGCTCGGGCACCCCGCCGTCCGCATCGGCGGTCAGCCCGGTGCCGGTAAACGGCCACGGCCGCACCTCGCGGCGGACCGTGTTCGGGTTCACCCCGGCGCGCTCGGCCGCCTGTGCCATGGCCGCGGCGACCAGCTCGACTTCGGCGTGGTCGGGCGGGAAACCGTCCTCGGGATAGGGCTGCGACGGCGCACCCAGCGGGGTCACGTACTGCGCCGGGTCCATCGCGGGGAACTCCATCGTGTGCAGCATCGGCAATCCGGGATGGAACGGGCTGAGCGGATAGTCCAACCGCAGCGCATGCACGAAATCCGCCGGAGTGCGCAACCGGCCGCAATCCTGTTTGCGCACCACGGTGCCACCGACGAGCCGGTGATCGAACGGCGGCGCCTGGCCCCACACGCCGGGCGAGATCTCGTGCCGCAGATAGCGTTCGATGCTCCCGGGCCGCAACACCTTGAGCATGATGGTGCCGGGTTCGATCACGACGGCACGGTGAACGCGCGCGACCAGCTCGCGCTCGTGCTCGCTCAGCCGACCGGAGCCGGGAATCATGGCACCTCCCCGAACGTGGCGGACCGCCAGTCGTCGAACAGCAGATCCCACTGTTCCTCGTGGTAGTCGTACAGCTCGACACTCGGCACGGTACGCCGGAACGTGCCTCGGTCGTGCTGCTGGAAACCGTTGCGCTGGGCCCAATCCTCGTCGGTACCGGCGTAGATCAGCTCGGCGGACTCCATGGTCAGACTGTCCACATAGCACCGATGGCCGAAAAACCTGGCGTACGGGGAAATCCGGAACACCCGCTCGCACTCGCCCGCGGGCACCTGCGCGACCCACAGCTGGTGCGTCTCGTTCCACTCGAACACGCCGGGGTCGGGATTTTCCGGCGCGGACAACGAAATGAACGCGACCCGTTTCGCCGAGTTGTAGCGCGCGGGATAGGTGTGCCCGTTGACCACGGCGTGCACGCCGTGCCGGTGCGGCTGGTACGGCATCACAGCCTCACCCACTGACCGACCGTCTCGTCGAAGCGCGCCACCGGGATCTTGTCACCGCTCGCGGTGTACTTGTACATCGTGTCCCCGTCTTCGAAGTCCTTCCGGTCGGTCATGGTGCGCTCGGGCACGCCCATGTCCTTATCCGCGGTGACACCGATGCCGCTGTAGGGCCATTCCGAGTTGTTCCGGTAGTAGCTGCCCGGATCGACACCCGCGCTGCGTGCGCCGGTGACCATGTCGTCGCTCGCCCTCGTCACGTCGGGATGACTCGCGTCGAGCCCGCTCGCGCCGCCGTACGGGGCGCCGAACGGGATCTGGTAATTGTCCGGCGTTCCGGCCCGGAACTCGATCACGTGCACCTCGGACATCCCGGGCGAATACGGAGTTCCCGTGTAGTCCAAGCGGTTTCCGCGGATCAGATCGTCCGGATTGGACATATGGGTCGCGTCCTGCTGCCGGGCGACGAATCCGCCCACCTGGCCGTAGGTCCCGTCGAGGTACTTGTCGACGTCGCCGGGCGGGATGACCTTCTGCATCCGCGTGTCCGGCGAGATGGTGACCAGTTTCTGGGCCTCGGCAACGAGTTCGCGCTCGTGCTGGGTCAGCTGTCCGGAGCCGGGCACCTCGCCCGGTCGCGGATCGTCGGACATCTTGCCCAGCGCGGCGTCGAGCTCACGTTGCTCGCTGGGACTGAAATGGTCCTTGATCTCCTCGCGCCACGAGCGCGGCCCGGAGCCGGTGCCGGACGGCGTGGTCGGCGGCGGGGTGCCAC
>NZ_WMBA01000053.1 GCF_009707865.1 Amycolatopsis pithecellobii | reverse complement strand
GTCCGGGTGGGCGGGGCATCCTCGCTGGGTAGTGTGCTGTGCGTGGCACTGGATCAGTCGTTCATCGGGCGTAGTTATCCGCCGACCAGCACGTACGAAGTCGGGCGGGAGAAAATCCGGGAGTTCGCCGACGCGATCGGTGACGAGAACCCGATCTACCGTGACCCGGAAGCGGCTCGTGCCGTCGGCCACCCGGATGTGATCGCCCCGCCGACGTTCCTCACGGTGATCAACCTGGCCGCCATCAACACGATCGTCGCCGACCCGGAACTGGGCCTGGACTACTCGCGGATGGTGCACGGCGACCAGAGTTTCCAGTACACCCGACCCGTCCACGCCGGTGATCAACTGAGGTTGACGACGTACGTTGAGAGCATCATGGCCAGGGCGGGCAACGACTTCCTGACCGTGCGCGCGGAGATCGCGGACGCCGACGGCGGTCACGTGTGCACCACACGCGCTCAGCTCGTCGTCCGTGGGGAGGGTGCGTGATGGCGTACCAGGTTGGCGAGGAGCTGCCGCCATTGCAGGTGCTGGTCACGCGCGAGCGGCTGGTGCGGTACGCGGGCGCTTCGCTGGACTTCAACCCGATCCACTGGAACGAACGGTTCGCGAAGCAGGTCGGCCTGCCGGACGTGATCGCACACGGCATGCTCACCATGGCCCTGGGCGGCAGACTGGCGACGGACTGGCTGGGTGACCCGGGGCGCCTGGTGCAGTACGGATGCCGGTTCACCCGCCCGGTCGTCGTCCCCGACGATGACAAGGGCGCCCTGGTCGAATTCACCGGCAAAATAGCCGAAATCCGCGACGACGGTACCGCCCGCGTGGACATCACCGCCAAGTTCGACGGAAAAACCGTACTGGGTAAAGCAACCGCGATCGTGAGGTAGTGCATCCCAAACCGGTACCGTTATGGGATGAGCAAGCAGATCGCGGTGCGGCTGCCAGATGAGCTGGTCTCGTTCATCGATGACGTCGTCGATGAGGGCAGAGCCGCGAGCAGGGCCGAACTGGTGTCCCGCGCGTTGGAGCACGAGCGCCGGCGCATCATCGCCGAGCGCGACGTCGAAATCCTCCGGCAAAGTTCCGGCCAACGGGATGATCTCGCGGGGCTGACCGACTACGCGGCCCGCACCCCGCTGGACGACCTCGACTGATGCGCCCGATTCACGCTGCGCGTCTGGACAAGATGCGACCCGTTGTGGTCCTGACGCGGGAACTCGTACGACCGCACCTGACCCGCGTGACGGTGGCCCCCATTACGGCGACGGTTCGCGGAATCTCGACCGAGGTTGCGGTCGGAGCGGCCAACGGGCTCGACCACGAGAGCGTGATCAGCTGCGACAACATCCACACCATTTCGAAAGCCGACCTGGGGCGGCATCTCGGCTTTCTGCTTTCGTGGCAGGAACGCGAACTCGCCGTGGCGATCCGCAACGCCTTCGATCTGGAGTAGACAGCTGAAGCGTCGTCCTGCCGAAGGGCGACAGGACCACGCTTCACGGCTACTTGGCTTCCGCCAACAGCTTTCCGACGCGGCTGACGCCTTCCACCAAGTCTGCCTCGGCGAGTGCGTACGAGAACCGGAAGTACCCCGGTGTCCCGAAAGCCTCACCGGGTACGACCGCGACCTCGGCCTCGCGCAGGATGAGGTCCGCCAGTGCCAGCGTGTCCGCTGGACGCTCGCCGCGGATTTCCTTGCCCAGCACGCCCTTCACCGACGGGTAGGCGTAGAACGCGCCCTTCGGGGTCGGGCATTCGAAGCCCGGGATTTCCGACAGCATCGACACGATTCGCTTGCGGCGCACGTCAAACGCCGCACGCATCTCCTCGACCACATCCAGTGGACCGGCAACCGCCGCGAGGGCGGCGCGTTGGGCAACGTTGGAAACGTTGCCGCACAAGTGAGTCTGATAACTCGAAGCCGCCCTGACGACGTCCTGCGGGCCGATGATCCAGCCGACCCGCCACCCCGTCATCGAGTATGTCTTCGCGACACCGTTGAGTACCAGCGTCTGGTTCGCCATCTCCGGCACCACGACGGGCAGCGAGTAGTTCTTCGCGTCGTCGTACACGAGGTGCTCGTAGATCTCGTCCGTGACAACCCAGATCCCGTGCTCGTGAGCCCACTTGCCGATCGCCTCGATCAGCTCACGCGGGTACACGGCACCGGTGGGGTTGGACGGCGAGTTGAACAGCAGCACCTTCGTCCGGTCCGTGCGGGCAGCTTCCAGTTGCTCCACCGAAACCAGGTAACCCGTGGACTCGTCCGCGGTGACCTGCACCGGGACACCGCCCGCCAACTTGATCGACTCGGGATACGTGGTCCAGTACGGCGCCGGTAACAGCACCTCGTCACCCGGATCCAGCAGCGTCGCGAACGCGGAATACACCGCCTGCTTACCGCCGTTGGTCACGAGGATTTGCGACGGCTGGACCGACAACCCGGAATCGCGGAGCGTCTTCGCGGCGAGCGCTTCACGCAGTTCGGGGAGCCCGGCGGCGGCGGTGTAGCCGTGGTTGGCCCGGTCGCGCACGGCGGCAGCGGCGGCCTCGACGACGTAGTCCGGCGTCGGGAAGTCGGGCTGTCCCGCACCGAAGCCGATCACCGGCCGGCCCTCGGCCTTGAGCGCCTTCACCTTCGCATCCACCGCAAGAGTCGCCGACGGCGTGATGCCGGCGATGCGAGCCGAGATGCGCGGGCGGGTAGCGGTAGAGGTCATGGCCCCATGGTGGCATGCACCGATTGTGATCAGGCATGCAGGTGGGCCCACGCTGTGGCATGCTTTTCCGCCACAGTAGGGGAGCACTGATGGCCGATAATGGCGGAGCCGGCCGTTGGTGCCGACCGGGTGCGGGTGTCCCGCAAGGCAGCGGGAGGCTCGGTTGAAAGGTGTCAGAACGCTTGCCGTAGACTCCTGAACTTGGAACGTCCGGCGCTTGGCCCCGTACCGGTTACGGGGTTGGTGAAAGGCGTCCTGCGAGCGGTGGTCGAGCTCAAAGGGGTGTAGCTCAAATGGCAGAGCAGCGGTCTCCAAAACCGCAGGTTGCAGGTTCAAGTCCTGTCACCCCTGCGTCGACGTAACAGGTGGTCCAAGCGGAGGAGAAGTCGTGAGCGACAGCGACGCCGGCGGAGAGAAGGAACAGGAGTCCAAGCGGACTTCTCGCCCGGTCACCGCCGCGGCTCGGCGCGAGCGCCGTGCCTCCGCGCGCCCGGCAGGCAAGGCCACGGCCAAGGACGCCGACAAGGCGCGTCCGGCCAAGGCTTCCTCGGCCGACGGGGTCACCGAAGCCAAGGGCAAGGCGACTCCGAAGCGGGCCCGTAAGGAGAAAAAGCCCTCGCTGCTGGCGAGGTTGGTGCGGTTCACCCGCGAGGTGTGGGCGGAGCTACGTAAGGTCATCTGGCCGACGCGGAACCAGATGGTCACCTACACCACCGTGGTGCTGGTCTTCGTGGCTTTCATGGTCGCGTTGGTCTACTTGCTGGACTGGGTGTTCCGCAAGGGCGTGTTCTGGCTGTTCGGCTGAGGCGCGCCACACGCGACAGGCCGGTACCAGCACGACAAGCGATCAACTGAGAGGACGGAACGTGACCTCCGAGAACGGTGTGGCCGCCGGTGACGAGTTTGACGAGCCGGTGCAGCCCGCGAACGAGGTAGCCGAGGGCACCGCCGAGGCGCAGACCGACCTTGAGGACGCCGTCGTCGCCACCGAGTCAGAGCCCGTCGAGCCGGAACTCGTCGAGACCGAGCCCGAAGCCGCCGACGACGACCCGGTGGAGAAGCTCCGCGCGGAGCTCAAGTCGCTGCCCGGCGAGTGGTACGTGGTGCACTCCTACGCCGGCTACGAGAACAAGGTCAAGAACAACCTCGAGACCCGGACCCAGACCCTGGACGTCGAGGACTTCATCTTCCAGATCGAGGTGCCCACCGAAGAGGTCACCGAGATCAAGAACGGCCAGCGCAAGCAGGTGCAGCGCAAGGTGCTGCCCGGCTACATCCTGGTCCGGATGGACCTCAACGACGCGTCGTGGAGCGCGGTGCGCAACACCCCGGGTGTCACCGGGTTCGTCGGCGCCACCAACAAGCCCTCCCCGCTGACCATCGACGATGTGCTGAAGTTCCTGGCGCCGAAGGTCGAGAAGCCCGCCCCGGCGAAGGCCAAGGGCGAGGCCGCTGCCGCCGAGACCGGTCTCGGCAGCGCGCCCGTCGAGGTGGATTTCGAGGTCGGCGAGTCGGTCACCGTCATGGACGGCCCGTTCGCGACGCTGCCCGCCACGATCAGCGAAGTCAATGCCGACGGGCAGAAGCTGAAAGTCCTGGTGTCGATCTTCGGCCGGGAGACGCCGGTCGAGCTCTCGTTCAACCAGGTCTCCAAGATCTGACGGTCCGTACACTGGATCGTCGGCGTCCGCGTGCAGGCAGGCGCGCGGGGAAGCCAGTAGTGAAGAGGAACAGGAATGCCACCCAAGAAGAAGAAGCTTGCAGCGATCATCAAGCTGCAGATTCAGGCGGGTGCCGCGAACCCGGCCCCGCCGGTCGGCCCCGCGCTGGGTCAGCACGGCGTCAACATCATGGAGTTCTGCAAGGCCTACAACGCCGCCACCGAGTCGCAGCGCGGCAACGTGGTGCCGGTCGAGATCTCCGTGTACGAAGACCGGTCGTTCGACTTCAAGCTCAAGACCCCGCCGGCCGCGAAGCTGCTGCTCAAGGCCGCCGGTGTGGAGAAGGGCTCCGGTGAGCCGCACAAGACCAAGGTCGCGAAGGTGACCTGGGACCAGGTGCGCGAGATCGCCGAGACCAAGAAGAGCGACCTCAACGCCCACGACATCGACCAGGCAGCCAAGATCATCGCAGGTACGGCGCGGTCGATGGGCATCACGGTCGAATAATCCCTACCGAAACATCTGTGGGAGGGCCAAGCGCTGGCCCGGCACCACACTGATCCAAAGGACAGAGCATGACCAAGCGCAGCAAGGCCTATCGTCAGGCCGCCGAGCTGATCGACCGCGACCGGCTGTACGCCCCGCTCGACGCGGCGAAGCTCGCGAAGGAAACCTCCAAGGTCAAGATGGACGCCACCGTCGAGGTGGCGGTACGTCTCGGCGTGGACCCGCGCAAGGCCGACCAGATGGTCCGCGGCACCGTGAACCTGCCGCACGGTACGGGCAAGACCGCCCGCGTGATCGTCTTCGCCGTCGGTGACAAGGCCGCCGAGGCCGAGTCCGCCGGCGCGGACGCGGTCGGCAGCGACGAGCTGATCGAGCGTATCCAGGGTGGCTGGCTCGACTTCGACGCCGCGATCGCGACACCGGACCAGATGGCGAAGGTCGGGCGCATCGCCCGCATCCTCGGCCCGCGTGGTCTGATGCCGAACCCCAAGACCGGCACCGTGACCCCCGCGGTCGCCAAGGCCATCACCGACATCAAGGGTGGCAAGATCAACTTCCGGGTGGACAAGCAGGCCAACCTGCACCTGGTGATCGGCAAGGCTTCGTTCGACGCCGAGAAGCTCGTGGAGAACTACGCCGCCGCGCTCGACGAGATCCTGCGGGCCAAGCCGTCCGCCGCGAAGGGCCGGTACCTCAAGAAGATCACCTTCTCCACCACTATGGGCCCGGGCATCCCGGTCGACCCGGCGCGCACCCGCAACCTCCTCTCCGAGGACGCGAACGCCTGATCGTGCAACGAAAAGAGCCGGTTCCCCGAGCGGGAACCGGCTCTTTTTTGGTTATGACGTCGGGGCGGGGCAGGTCGCGGGCCCGGGGGTGTGGCCCGTGATGAGCCACTGTCCTTTGTCGACCTTCGTGACGGTGAACGTGCCGAGCGCGGGACCGCCGGTGATGGGGAAATCGCACGAGTTGATGGTGAACGTGGTGGCATTGAGGTCGTACTGCCGCGGCGAGATCGACTCGGCGTAGTCGTTGACGTTGCGCACCTGCCCTTTCAGCGTCACCACTGCCTGCCGGCAGTCGGCTGCGTTGACGTCGCGGGCGAACCGGTCCTGCACCGGGATGTCGAAGTAGCCGCAGGCCAGATCCGGCCTGTTCTGCGCGATCTGCTGGTACACCTTCCGCACCGCCTCGTACGGCTCGGTCGAAAGGATCTTGTTCGCGTGATACGTCCCGCCGCCGGTCTCCGACGCGGGCTTGGTGTCGTCCTGCGGCGGGAAGAAGTGGTCGTACAGCAGTTTGCCCGCGATCCCCAGCACCGCAAGGAAAATCAGCGCTGAAAGCACCGACGCGAGGGCCCGCTTGACGAACCGGGGCATCGGGAGCCGGGGCCGCGGCGCCTGCACCACAGCGCCCGGCGGCGGTGGCGGCACCGGAGGTCCGCCCGGCTGCGCTGATACCACCTGCCCGCTCTGTTTCTGGGCCTCGGTGAACTTCAAATAGTCCTGGAACTGCTGGAATTGCTGAAATTGACGTAACTGCTCGGGATCCAGCGACGGCTGGGCCGGCTCCGCGGCCCGTGCGCGCTCCAGTTCACCGCGGTCTTCGGACTCGTCTCCAGCCACCCGCCCATGATGGCAGGCCCCGGGAAAATCCCGCGTGACACCCGGGTACACTGAATGACGGTTCTACCGAAGACCGCTGGTTTTCCGCACACCGTGCGGAACGAAGGCCCCGCAACGCGGGCGACCCGCGCAGGAGGAACGAGGTTCGGTGTGCGTATGCGCGCACCGGTTTGACGCCCCGCGCCTGCTGCGCTGGGGCGTTTCGTCGTTTCAGGCTCCTTCACCGGCCGGCGGTCACAGCCAAGAGAGGAGGCGAGGAATGGCGAAGCCCGACAAGGTGGCAGCCGTCGCCGAGATCGCGGACCGGTTCCGCAGCAGCTCGGCCACCGTGGTCACCGAGTACACCGGTCTGACGGTGACCCAGCTCAGCCAGCTGCGCCGCGCTCTCGGCACCAGTGCCAAGTACCGGGTCGCGAAGAACACCCTCGTCAAGCGTGCCGCCGAGGACGCCGGGGTCGAGGGTCTCGAAGCGCTGTTCGTCGGTCCGACCGCCATCGCCTTCGTCGAAGGTGAGCCGGTTGACGCCGCCAAGGCGCTTCGTGACTTCGCCAAGGACAACAACGCGCTCGTGATCAAGGGCGGCTACATGGATGGCCGTTCGCTCACGGTGGACGAGATCAACCAGCTCGCCGATCTCGACAGCCGTGAGGTCCTGCTCGCCAAGGCAGCGGGCGCGTTCAAGGCGAAGCTGTCCCAGGCCGCCGCGCTGTTCCAGGCGCCGGCGTCCCAGGTGGCCCGCCTTGCCGCCGCGCTGCAGGAAAAGCAGCAGCAGGAAAGCGGCGACGCACCGGCCGAGAGCTGACCGTAATCACCCCCCGAACCTGAAAAAGAAAGGAACGCCATCATGGCGAAGCTGAGCACCGACGAACTGCTCGACGCGTTCAAGGAGCTGACCCTGCTCGAGCTCTCGGACTTCGTGAAGAAGTTCGAGGACACCTTCGACGTCACCGCCGCCGCCCCGGTCGCCGTCGCGGCCGCCGCCCCGGGTGCCGCTGCCGCCCCGGCCGAGGAGGAGAAGGACGAGTTCGACGTCATCCTCGAGGGTGCCGGCGACAAGAAGATCCAGGTCATCAAGGTTGTCCGCGAGGTCGTCTCGGGCCTGGGCCTGAAGGAAGCCAAGGACCTCGTCGAGGGTGCCCCGAAGGCGCTGCTGGAGAAGGTCGACAAGGAAGCGGCCGACGCCGCCAAGGAGAAGCTCGAAGCTGCCGGCGCGAAGGTCAGCGTCAAGTAGTTTCCACGCTTTACGGGCGGGCATCCGGTTTTCCGGGTGCCCGCCCTTTTCGTTTGCCGGGTCGGCGGAATGCGGCATTCATCGTGCATACTGGCCGAATGCAGACAAGTATGCGGGTGGATCAAGCGAATCGCGATCGGCTCGCCCGGATTGCCGAGACCGAGCTTGGCGGCGCCACGCTCGACGATGCGCTCGGTGTGCTGCTTTTCGAACACGAGTCACGACGCGCCTTGGCCAGGCTGGCCGCCGATCCGGAAATGGCGGACGACTACCTGCGGGAAAGCAGCGAACTTGCCGACGTGGACACCGAGGTCACTGAGTGATCCGGACGGCCTGGCCGTGGCAGGTGTGGTGGGTTGACTTCGACCCGCAGATCGGCCGAGAGCAGGCGGGCCGGCGGCCTGCCGTGGTCGTGGGTTCGGCGTTCGCCTGCGAGTTGCCCAACGATCTTGTGTTCGTGGTGCCTTGTACGTCAAAAGACAGAGGGCTGCCCTTCCAGCCGCGGCTCGACTCGCTCGGCAAGCCGAGCTTCGCTATGTGTGATCAGCTCAAGTCGATCAGCCGCCGGCGTTTGGTCAAGCAGCACAGTGCGCGTCTCGACAAGTCGGAGATCGAGGCGATCCGGTTTGTGCTGCGGCGGTTGATCGAGGTCTAGCGCGTACCGCGAGGCCACCGGCGAAGCCCTCCGCAAGCACCGCGTGACAAGGTGAACATTCCCCGTCTTTTTCCTTCACCTGGTTTGTGGATTGCCAAACTCGTGAGTAACCTGCACCGCGCCCTGCTCGTTGGAAAACATGACGCGGACGCGCTCACCGTGCGCAACCTGTCTAGGGTGTGTGAGCCGTCACCGTAGGAGCTCCGGGAGGTGCGATGGGTGCCGAGGTGGTCATCGAGGGTCTGACGAAGTCCTTCGGCAGACAGACCATCTGGCGGGACGTGACGCTTACCCTGCCGCCCGGTGAGGTGTCGGTCATGCTGGGGCCGTCGGGGACCGGTAAGTCCGTCTTCTTGAAGTCCATGATCGGTCTGCTCAAGCCGGACCGTGGCAAGTGCGTGATCAACGGCGTCGACATCGTCCGCTGCAGTGAGCACAAGCTGTACGAGACGCGCAAACTCTTCGGGGTCCTGTTCCAGGACGGCGCGCTGTTCGGCTCGATGAACCTGTATGACAACGTGGCTTTCCCACTGCGCGAGCACACCAAGAAGTCCGAGACCGAGATCCGCCGCATCGTGCTGGAAAAGCTGGAGATGACGGGTCTGGCCGGCGCGGACAAGAAGCTGCCCGGCGAGATTTCCGGTGGTATGCGCAAACGTGCCGGGCTCGCGCGGGCGCTGGTGCTGGACCCGGAGATCATCCTCGTCGACGAGCCGGACTCTGGTCTGGACCCAGTCCGCACCACGTACATCTCGCAGCTGTTCCTCGACGTGAACGCGCAGATCGACGCCACGTTCCTGATCGTCACCCACAACATCAACCTGGCCCGCACGGTGCCGGACAACCTCGGCATGCTGTTCCGCAAGGAGCTCGTCATGTTCGGGCCGCGCGAAGTGCTGCTCACCAGTGAGGAGCCGGTCGTCAAGCAGTTCCTCAACGGCCGGATGGACGGGCCGATCGGGATGTCCGAGGAAAAGGACTCGGCGACGATCGCGGCGGAGCGGGCGATGTTCGAGGCGGGGCATCACGCCGGTGGTGTCGAGGAGGTCGTCGGCATCCCGCCGCAGATGCAGCCCGCGCCAGGATTGCCGACGCGGCAAGGCGCGATCCGCCGCAAGGACCGCGTCATGAAGATCCTGCACAAGCTTCCGGACGCCGCGCAGGAAGGGATCATCGCGTCCCTCAGTCCAGAGGAGCAGCGGCGTTACGGCGTCTACCCGCGCACCACCACACCCACCTGGGAGCAGACCGTCGAGACGCAACCGGTGCCGAGCCATCACCAGGGTCAGCTGCCCACCGGCGAGGTGGCGCGGCTGCCCCGGTCCGGCCGGCCTGAACAGGGGCCGGGGGCACGATGAGCCAGACGGCCTCTCCAGCCAAGATCCCGGGCGCCGGGATGCTGCGGGAGACCGGGAAGCTGTTCGCCCTCGGGCTGGACATCATCCGCGGGTTCTTCCAGCGGCCGTTCCAGTTCCGGGAGTTCATCCAGCAGTCCTGGTTCATCGCGAGCGTCACGATCCTGCCCACCGCGCTCGTCGCGATCCCGTTCGGCGCCGTCATTTCGTTGCAGTTCGGATCGCTGGCCCGCCAGCTCGGCGCGCAGTCCTACACCGGCGCCGGCAGCGTGCTCGCCACCGTGCAGCAGGCGAGCCCGCTGGTCACCGCGCTGCTGGTGGCGGGCGCGGGCGGTAGCGCGATCTGCGCGGACATCGGTGCCCGCACGATCCGCGAGGAGATCGACGCGATGGAGGTGCTCGGCGTCTCCCCGGTGCAGCGGCTGATCGTGCCGAGGGTGCTCGCGTCGATGCTGGTCGCGTTGCTGCTCAACGGCATGGTCAGCGTGATCGGGGTGCTCGGCGGCTACTTCTTCAACGTGGTGTTGCAGGGCGGGACGCCTGGCGCGTATCTGGCGAGTTTCTCCGCGCTGGCACAGCTTCCGGACCTGTGGGTCGGTGAGTTCAAGGCGCTGATCTTCGGGTTCATCGCCGCCGTCGTCGCGGCCTACCGCGGGCTGCACCCCGCCGGTGGGCCGAAGGGGGTCGGTGACGCGGTCAACCAGTCGGTCGTCATCACGTTCCTGCTGCTGTTCGTCGTGAACTTCGTGATCACCCTGGTCTACCTCCAGATCGTGCCCGGAAAGTTGAGCTGATCATGGCGACGTTCGGCCAAAACGCGAAACGCATCGCGAACCGGCCCCTCGAGGTCCTCGACACCTTCGGCGACCAGATGTCCTTCTACCTCAGGGCATTGGCGTGGACGCCGCGCACGATTCGTCGCTACAGCAAGGAAGTCCTGCGGCTGCTGGCCGAGGTGAGCTTCGGTTCCGGGTCGCTCGCCGTGATCGGCGGCACGGTCGGCGTGATGGTCGGGCTGACCCTGTTCACCGGTGTGCTCGTGGGTCTGCAGGGCTATTCGGCGCTGAATTCGATCGGCACCTCGGCGTTCACCGGGTTCCTGACTGCGTTCTTCAACACCCGCGAGATCGCGCCGCTCGTGGCCGGGTTGGCGTTGTCGGCGACGGTGGGCGCGGGGTTCACCGCGCAGCTGGGCGCGATGCGGATCTCTGAGGAGATCGACGCGCTCGAGGTGATGGCGGTGCCGAGCCTGCCTTATCTGGTGACGACCCGGATCATCGCCGGCTTCGTCGCGGTCATCCCGCTCTACATCATCGGTTTGCTGTCGTCGTACCTGGCATCGCGGCTGGTGGTCGTCTACATCTACGGCCAGTCCGCCGGAACCTATGATCATTACTTCGATCTTTTCCTGCCACCACAGGATGTTTTCTATTCGTTCGTCAAGGTGCTGATCTTCAGTGTCGTGATCATCCTGACCCACTGCTACTTCGGTTACCGCGCCTCCGGCGGCCCCGCGGGGGTCGGTGTCGCGGTGGGCCGTGCGGTCCGGCTCTCCATCGTCACCGTCGCGATCATCAACTTCTTCATCGGCTTCGCCATCTGGGGCACGACGACGACGGTGAGGATCGCGGGATGAAGACGCTGCGCCGCAGGCTGCTCGGGCTGCTGCTGATCGTCGTGATGGCGGCCGGGGTGACGCTGAGCATCGCCTTGTACAACAAGGCTTTCACGAAGTACGTCGACGTGAAACTGGAAGCGGGCGACATCGGCAACCAGCTGCTGGACCAGTCCGACGTCAAGGTGCGCGGGCTCATCGTCGGTTCGGTGAAGTCGATCGCCGCGACCCGGGAGGGAGCGGAGCTGACACTCGCGCTCGACCCGGCGTCGGCGACCATGATCCCGTCGAACGTGTCCGCCCGGTTCCTGCCGAAGACATTGTTCGGCGAACGGTATGTGTCGCTGGAAATCCCGCAGCAGCCGGCCGGAACCACGCTGCGCAGCGGCGATGTGATTCCCGAGGACCGCTCACAGGCCGCGGTGCAGCTGTCGAAGGCGCTCGACGACCTGATGCCGGTGCTACAGGCCGTGCAGCCACAGAAGCTGTCCGCGACGCTGACCGCGATTTCCACGGCGCTGCAGGGCCGGGGTGACCAGCTCGGCCAGACGTTGTCGGAGCTGGGGACCTATTTGGACGGTCTGAACCCGCATCTGCCGGAGTTGCAACACAATCTCCAGTCACTGGCGAAGTTCTCCGACAACCTCAACAGGAGCGCGCCGGATCTGGTGCAGACGCTGGAAAACTTCTCGACGACCAGTAAGACCATTGTGGACCAGCAGCAGAACCTGCGGCGGCTCTACGGTGATGTGACACAGACGTCGCAGACCGTGGAATCCTTTCTGCGCGCCAACGCGAGCAACCTGATCAGCCTCAGCGACAGCGCGCGCCCGACGGCGGAGCTGCTCGCTAAGTACGCGCCCGAGTACCCGTGTTTCCTCGGTGGCATGAAAGAGCTGGTGCCGCTGCTGGATCAGGCGTTCGGCAAGGGCACGAACCAGCCGGGGCTGCACGCGACGCTCGAGGTCGTGGTCAACCGGGGCAAGTACGTGGCTGGGCGCGACGAGCCACGGTTCGACGACAAGCGTGGCCCGCGCTGCTATGACATCAAGGACTTCCCCCAGCCGTTCCCGCAGTATCCGCCGGACGGCCCGATCAAAGACGGCACCAAGCCGGGACCGGGGTCGAAAACCGCCGGCGACGGGCTGGTGCCGGCCAACAGCACGGCCACCGCGGGCGGCTACAACGGTGGCGCGTCCACCGCGGGCAACCCCGCGAACACCCCGGCCGAGCAGGACTTGCTGGCCCAGCTGGTCGGCCCGCAGGTCGGGCTGACACCCGAGCAGATGCCCGGCTGGAGCGGGCTGCTCGTCGGGCCGCTGTACCGCGGGACGGAGGTGACCGTGCAATGAGGGGACTGGCCGCACCGCTGATCAAGTTGACCATCTTCATCGTGGTCACCGTGTTGTTCACCGCGATACTCGGGATCAGTATCGCCAACATCAACACCGGGTCCACAAAGGACTACAGCGCCCGCTTCACCGACGCGACACTGGTGCTGCCCGGCGACGACGTGCGCATCGCGGGCGTCAAGGTCGGACAGGTCACCGAGGTCAAGATCGTCGACCGCAGGCAGGCGCAGATCGACTTCGAGGTCGACTCGGGCCGCACGCTGCCCGCGGACGTGACCGCGACGATCAAGTACCGGAACCTGGTGGGGCAGCGGTACATCTCGCTCGCACAGGGCGTCGGTGACGACCGGACCCAGCTCAAGCCGGGCTCGACGATCCCGCTCGAGCACACCACGCCAGCACTCGATCTCGACGAACTTTTCAACGGGTTCAAACCGCTGTTCGCGGCGCTGAACCCGGACGACGTGAACAAGCTGTCCTACGAGATAATCCAGGTGCTGCAAGGAGAAGGTGGCACGATTGACAGCCTGCTCGCGCATACCGCGACGCTGACCACCACGATCGCGCAGAAGGATCAGGTGATCGGCCAGGTCATCGACAATCTCAATAGCGTGCTCGACACGGTCAACGCACACACCCCGCAGCTGAACACGCTCATCGTCAACCTGCAGCAGCTGGTGAGCGGACTCGCGCGGGACCGCAAACCCATCGGCGACGCGATCGACGCGCTCGGTGGGCTCGCCGACTCCACGGCCGGTTTGCTCGACAAGGCACGGGATCCGCTCAAGAACGACATCGCCGCACTCGGGGTGCTGAGCGACAACCTCAACGACAACCAGGCACTGGTGGAGCATTTCATCCAGTACCTGCCGCAGAAGGTGACCAAGTTGACGAGCACCGCCGACTACGGCTCCTGGTTCAACTTCTTCCTTTGCCAGACACACGGGACGGTCGCGCTGCCACCCGTGGTCCCGGCCATCGAGATCCCGTTGCAGCCGTCGACCCAGCCGCGGTGCCAGTCATGAAAAGCTTCCAGTCGCGCAATCCCGTGCCCATCGCGGTCGTCGGCCTCGTGTTGATGGTGCTGGGCCTTGTCGTCGCGCTCAACGCCGACAACCTGCCGATCATCGGCGCCGGCACGACGTACTCCGCGGACTTCACCGAGGCGGCCGGGCTCAAGCCGGACGACGAGGTACGGGTCGCCGGGGTCAAGGTCGGCAAGGTGACCGACGTGTCCCTCGACGGCGCGCAGGTCAAGGTGTCGTTCAAGGTCAAGGACGCGTGGCTGGGCGATCGGACCAGCGCTGCCATCAAGATCAAGACCTTGCTGGGGCAGAAGTACCTGGCGCTGGACCCGCAGGGCAGCGGCACGCTGAACCCGAGCACGACGATCCCGAAGGAGCGCACGCTCTCCCCCTACGACGTGCTCGACGCCTTCCGGGACCTTTCGTCCACAGTGGACCAGATCGACACCCAGCAGCTCGCACGCAGCTTCGACACGTTGTCACAGACGCTGTCCGGCACACCGGCCGAGCTCAAGGGAGCCCTCTCCGGGCTGCAACAGCTGTCGGACACGGTCGCCAAGCGCGACACCCAGCTGTCGCAGCTGCTGGCGAACACCAAGCAGATCAGCCAGACACTGGCCGACCGCGATCAGGAGCTGACCAGGCTGCTGACCGACGGCAACCAGCTGCTCGACGAGATTTCCCAACGGGAGCAAGCGATTTCAACGCTGCTGACCGGGTCGCAGGAGCTGTCGAAGCAGTTGCAGGGGCTGATCAACGACAACGACGCGCAGCTGACCCCGGTACTGAACTCGCTGGACCAGCTGACCTCGATGCTGCAGCGCAACCAGAACTCGCTCGCGCAGGGCATCGCGAAGTTCGCGCCCTACATCCGGGTGTTCACCAACACCGTGGGCAACGGGCACTGGTTCGACAACTACATCTGCGGGTTGCTGCTGCCTTCGGTCGGCCCGTTGAACCAGGAGGGGTGTAACCAGAAATGACGGACACCCGCTTGGGACAGTCGCTTGCGCGTGGCGTCGCGATCGCGTGTGTGCTGGGCCTCGTTGTCGCAGGAGTGCTGTGGTGGGCGCTCAAAGACGCCAACAAGAAACACGTCACGGCGTACTTCCCGAGCGCGATCGGGCTGTATGTCGGCAACAGCGTCCGGGTGCTCGGCGTCGACATGGGCACCATCACCGGGGTCCAGCCCATGGGCAACCAGGTGCGGGTCGACATGGAGTACGACCGCACCATCGCGCTCCCGGCGGATGCGCAGGCCGCGATCGTCGCACCGTCGTTGGTCAGCGACCGCTACGTGCAACTCGCTCCGGCGTACACCGGCGGCAAGATCATCGCCGACGGCGCGACGATTCCGCTCAACCGCACCGCGGTGCCGATCGAGGTGGACGATCTGTACTCGAGCCTCGACAAGATCAGCCAGTCGCTCGGACCCAACGGGGTCAACAAGAACGGCTCGCTGTCGGACCTGCTGACCACGCTGTCGAACAATTTCGACGGCAACGGCCAGTCGTTGCACGACACGATCACGAAGCTGTCCCAGCTGTCGACCACGTTGTCGGGCAACAAGAACGACCTGTTCGCGACCGTCGGCAATCTCGCGAACTTCTCGCAGACCCTGGCCGACAGCGACAAGCAGGTGCGGCAGTTCGAGTCGCAGCTGGCCGACGTGAGCGGCTATCTGGCGGGGGAGAAGGACAATCTCGCCGCCACCGTGCGGCAGCTGGGCACGACGCTGGCGATGGTGCAGCAGTTCATCGATTCCCATCACGACCAACTGCGGTCCAATGTGGACAACCTGGCGAGCGTGACGAAGGTGCTCGTCGATCAGCGCAGTGCGCTCGCCCAGATCCTCGACATCGCGCCGGTCGGTCTCGGCAACGTGGCCAACGCCTACAACGGTTCCGCGGGCACGCTCGATGCGCGGCCGAACCTCAACGAGCTGACCCAGCCGCCGATCGTGATGGTGTGCGGACTGCTCAAGGAACAGAAACAGCTCGCCGCGGTGGGCAACCTGTGTGACAAGGTCGAGCCGATCCTCGACGGTACGGCGAAACTGCCTTCGCTGGCCCAGACCGCGTACGCGCTGCAACACGGCCAGCTGCCACCGCTGCCCTTGCCGTTCGTGGACCTGACCGGATCGGGGGCGTCGAAGTGAACCGCCTCGCGCTCAGCGGCGTTACTGCTGTCGTCACCGCGGCCGCGCTGACACTGGCCGGGTGCGGGTTCGGCGGAATCTACAGCGTCCCGCTGCCCGGCGGCGCCGACGTCGGTGCTCACCCGTACACGGTGAAGGCCCAGTTCTCCGACGTGCTCGACCTCGTGCCGAAGTCCGGGGTCAAGGTCAACGAGGTGCCGGTCGGCCGCGTCGAATCCATCGGCCTCACCCCGGACGGCTGGCATGCCGAGGTGACGATGCAGATCAACGGTGACGTGAAGCTGCCGGCCAACGCACTCGCGAACATCCGCCAGTCGAGCCTCCTCGGGGAGAAATACGTCGAGCTGGCCTCGCCCGGCGATGATCTCGCCCAGGGCGCGCTCGCGAACAACGCCGACATCCCGCTCGAGCGGACCAACCGCAGCGTCGACGTGGAGGAGGTGCTCGGCTCGCTGTCGATGCTGCTCAACGGCGGCGGGGTGGAGCAGCTCAACACGATCACCAAGGAGCTGAACTCGGCGACCTCGGGCCGGGAACCCGACATCCGGAACCTGCTGGACAACGCCAACCAGCTGGTGTCCACATTGGACAAACAGTCGGGCGACATCACCAGGGCGCTCGACGGCCTCAACCGCCTTTCGTCCACATTGGTCACACAGAAGGACCAGCTCGCGGGCGCGATCGACAATCTCGGCCCCGGTCTCGGTGTGCTCGAACAGCAGCGCACCCAGCTGGTCACGATGTTGCAGGCGCTGCAGCGGCTGTCCGGCGTCACCGTCGACACCATCACCAAGAGCCAGGCGGATCTCGTCGCGGACCTGCGGGCGCTGTTGCCGACGCTGCAGAAGCTCGGTCAGGCCGGCTCGGATCTGCCGAAGTCGCTCGAGCTGCTGCTCACCTACCCGTTCACCGACGCGGCGCTGGCCGGCGCGAAGGGCGACTACTTCAACCTGTACGCGAACATCGATCTGAACCTGCAGACCGTGTTGCAGAACCTCGGTCGCAGCCGGGACAACCCGTTGTCGGGCATCCTGCCGGACGGTCTCGCCGGTGGCACGCCATCGGGCAACGGGTTGCCGCTGCCGTTGAACACCGGGCCGAAGAACACCGCGCCGAACCCCGGTCAGCCGCAGCCGCAGTCCGGGCTCGGCAGCCTGTTCGGCCTGCTCGGGGGAGGCGCCTGATGCTGATACGCAGGACCCGGATCCAGCTCATCGCGTTCGTGGTGATCTCGGTCGTCGCGATCGTCTACGCGCTCATCCGGTTCGCCGGCCTCGGGCAGATGTTCGGGCAGAACGGCTACACCGTCAAACTCGAGCTGAGCCAGTCCGGTGGCATCTTCACCGGGGCCGAAGTCACCTACCGTGGCTACAACATCGGGCGCGTCGGTCCGCTGCGGCTCACCGCGAGCGGGCTCGAGGCCGAGCTGAATATCGACCCCGGCACCCCCAAGGTGCCCGCCGACCTGCAGGCGGTGATCGCCGACCGGTCCGCCGTCGGCGAGCAGTTCGTCGACCTGCGCCCGTCCGGCGATGCCGGCCCGTACTTGCAGGCCGGCACGGTCATCCCGGCGGAGAAGGCGAAAACGCCGATCGCGACCGAGCAAGTGGTCAGCGACCTGGACGGGCTGGCGAAATCCGTGCCCACCGACGCCCTGCGCACCGTCGTCGACGAGTCGTACAACGCCTTCAACGGCACCGGCAACGATCTGCAGGTCCTGATGGACACCCTGCGCGATTTCACCAGGTCAGCGCAGCAGAACCTGCCGCAGACCGTGCAACTGCTCGACGCCGGCGGCAAGGTGCTCGACACGCAGAACGCCGAAGCGTCGAACCTGGCCGAGTTCAGCCGGAACCTCAAGGATCTCTCGGCGACACTGAAAAGCTCCGATCCCGACCTGCGCCGGCTGATCCAGACCGCGCCGGGTGCCGCGCGGTCGATCAACCAGCTGGTCAGCGACACCGGGCCGGGGCTCGCCGAGTTGTTCGCGAACCTGCTGACCACCTCGAACCTGCTGCTGACCCGGCAAAGCGGCATCGAGCAGGTGATGGTGACCTACCCGGCACTCTCGGCAGGGGCCCGCAGCGTCGTGCCTGGCGACGGCACCGCGCACCTCGGCCTCGTGCTCAACCTGTTCGACCCGCCGCCGTGCACCAAGGGCTACCAGAACCCGGGCAACTACCGCACCGGTGCCGACACGACCGAACGCACACCGGACTTCAAGGCCTACTGTGCCGAGCCGACGGGCAGCCCGATCGACGTCCGCGGCTCTCAGAACGCGCCGTACAACGGGGTGCCGACGGCGCCGGACCAGCAGCAGCTCGACCAGAACGCGAACCGGCCGCAGCAACAGCTCGCCGAGCAGGCAGCGACGCCCGGTGTCGCGGGTTCGCCCGCGGTGTCCCTCAACAGCCTCGCGGCGCTGCTCGCGTTGCCCGGCTGACGGGCGCCCGATCTTGGCTCTCTACCCTGGAGTGGATATGAGTTCCGACGACCCCGAGCGCGCCTCGACCAGCCGCTATCTCGTGCTCGGCACGGCCGCGCTCGTCACCGCCGCGTTCATCCTCGCGGCCTTCTTCGGCATCCGGTGGTGGTCGGCCTCGGGCAACGACGACCTCGCGCTCGCCCAGGCCCGCGACGACGTCGTCAAGCAGGGCTCGGTCGCGGTCAAGGCGTACACGGAGGTGGACTACACCAATCCGGACGCGTTCTTCCAGCGGGTCAGCGACATCTCCACCAGTGAGATGCAGACGCTGATGAAGAATTCCGAGGCCAACTTCCGCCAGTCGGTGACGCAGGCCAAGACGAAGGTCACCACGACGGTCCAGGACATCGGCGTCGAGGAGCTCGACGACCACGCGGGCAAGGCCAGCTTCCTCGCCGCGATCAGCACGCTGGTCACGCAGGAGGGGCAGCAGCCGGTCCCGAAGCCGCTGCGGCTGGAGGTCGAGATGACCAGGGTCGGGACGGACTGGAAGGTGTCCCGGATTGGTTCGGTGCCGCTCGTGAGCAGCGGTCAGTAAGCGCGGAACGGAGTTCGTTGTGCCATCCAGCAACCGGCCGCAGCATTCGGTACGGCGGCCCCGGGTAGCGGGCCTGCGCCGGCCGTCGCCGAGCCCCCGCCCGCGCGAGGACGAGATCGAGACACCGGAGGAGCTTTCCCCGGCCGGCAAGCCGAGCCCGCGGCCCAAGAGCCGGGACGCGGGCGAGCCGAAGCCGTCGGACTTCGCCGAAGCCGAGGCGGCGGTGGCCGAGCCGGCCGAGCGCCAGACCACCGAGCGTGTCCCGCGGAACCCGTTCATCATCGCCGGCGTGCTGTTCGGGCTCGCACTCGTGCTGACCGGGCTCGCGGTGTTCTTCATGATCAAGGGCCGCCAGCTCAGCGACGCCACGGAGAACACCGCCCTGCTGGACGTTGCGCGCACGTCACAGGTCAACCAGGCCGCCACCAGCGCCGCCGAGACGTTGTTCTCCTACGACTTCAACAACATCCCCAAGACCCAGAACGCGGCCAAGGACCTGCTGCTCAACGACGAGGTCAAGGCGCGCTACGACAGCCTCATGGGCGAGGTCGAGCGGCTCGCGCCGCAGCAGAAGATCGTGGTCACGGTCAAGGCGAGCCGCAGCGCGGTGGTCCGGCTCGAAGGCGACCGGGCGCGGGTGATGGTGTTCGTCGACCAGACCGCGACGCGCACCGATCAGAACCAGACCTCGAGCGGCAGCGCACAGCTGTGGCTGAACATGCAGCAGGTGGACGGCAAGTGGAAGGTGTCCGCGCTCGACACCTACAACTCGGAGAACCCGGCGAGCGCCGCACCGAGCCAGGCGCCGGCGAACCCGCCGTCCGCGCAGCCCAGTCGTTGACCTTCGCGGGGGCACGCCGCAGTGCTCCGCGGGGCAGCGCGGCGGGCTTCGTGAGGGATCTTGGCGCCGTTCCACCCGAACCAGCGGCCGGGTAAACCCGCTGGTGGGAGGTGTCGAGTCACGTCATGTACACCCCGCGACCACATTGCGCCAACCGGCGGGTTGAGGGCGTGGCATCTTGACTCAGAAGGCTGGGAGGGTCACGCTTACCCGTGACGGCGACGCCCTGCGGGAGGGCGAAGCCGCCGGAAGATGAGGCGTGGAGGTGTACCTGAAGGCGGTGTGATCGAGATCTGGGCCCCATCGGGAGCGCCCCTCGACAAGACCCGTCATTCGGGCTAGACTGCTTCTTTGCGCTGCCCTCTTTTAGGCTGCCCGGGCACGGCAGCTACACTAGTGGGCACCACGGCACCCCTTGACAGTCGCATTAGTAGTTGCTAACGCGGCTGCTCACCGCTCATTGTCCCCGGAAGGACGCATCTTGGCAGTCTCTCCCGCGAACCAGGCCACTGCTGCGACCACCTCGGCTGTACCCGACTCGAACAACACGGGAATCCCCGGAGCCCCCAAGCGGGTCTCCTTCGCGAAGATCCGCGAACCGCTCGCCACACCCAATCTGCTGGACGTGCAGATCCGGTCGTTTGAATGGTTCACCGGTGACGAGAAGTGGTTCGAGCGCCGCGTTGAAGAAGGTGAAGAAAACCCGACAGGCGGTCTCGAAGAGGTTCTCAACGAGATCTCGCCCATCGAAGACTTCCAGGGGTCGA
Organism: Amycolatopsis pithecellobii; assembly: GCF_009707865.1. Lineage (GTDB taxonomy): Bacteria > Actinomycetota > Actinomycetes > Mycobacteriales > Pseudonocardiaceae > Amycolatopsis_E > Amycolatopsis_E pithecellobii. The sequence continues at coordinate 37,548 of NZ_WMBA01000053.1, read as the reverse complement.
TGTCCCTGTCCTTCTCCGACCCTCGATTCGACGAGGTGAAGGCCTCCGTCGAGGAGTGCAAGGACAAGGACATGACCTACGCGGCTCCGCTGTTCGTCACGGCGGAGTTCGTCAACAACAACACCGGCGAGATCAAGAGCCAGACGGTGTTCATGGGTGACTTCCCCGTGATGACCGACAAGGGCACCTTCATCATCAACGGCACCGAGCGTGTCGTGGTGTCCCAGCTGGTCCGCTCGCCCGGTGTGTACTTCGACCAGGCGATCGACAAGACCACCGACAAGGACGTGTTCAGCGTCAAGATCATCCCGAGCCGCGGCGCGTGGCTCGAGTTCGACGTGGACAAGCGCGACACCGTCGGCGTGCGCATCGACCGCAAGCGCCGCCAGCCGGTCACCGTGCTGTTGAAGGCGCTGGGCTGGACGACCGAGCAGATCCGGGAGCGCTTCGCCTTCTCCGAGACGCTGCTGGCGACGCTCGAGAAGGACCACACCGCGGGCACCGACGAGGCGCTGCTGGACATCTACCGCAAGCTGCGTCCCGGCGAGCCGCCCACGAAGGAGAGCGCGCAGACCCTGCTGGAGAACCTGTTCTTCAAGGACAAGCGCTACGACCTGGCCAAGGTCGGCCGCTACAAGGTCAACAAGAAGCTGGGCCTCGAGCTGTCGTACGACACCGGCACGCTCACCGAAGAGGACATCGTCACCACCATCGAGTACCTCGTCCGGCTGCACGCCGGTGAAGAGAAGATGGGGCAAGATGACAAATACATCCCGGTCGAGGTGGACGACATCGACCACTTCGGCAACCGGCGCCTGCGCACCGTCGGCGAGCTGATCCAGAATCAGATCCGGGTCGGCCTCTCCCGCATGGAGCGCGTGGTCAAGGAGCGGATGACCACGCAGGACGTCGAGGCGATCACGCCGCAGACCCTGATCAACATCCGGCCGGTGGTCGCCGCGATCAAGGAGTTCTTCGGCACCTCGCAGCTGTCGCAGTTCATGGACCAGAACAACCCGCTGTCGGGCCTGACCCACAAGCGCCGCCTCTCGGCGCTCGGCCCCGGCGGTCTGTCCCGTGAGCGCGCCGGCATGGAGGTCCGCGACGTGCACCCGAGCCACTACGGCCGGATGTGCCCGATCGAGACCCCTGAAGGCCCGAACATCGGCCTGATCGGCTCGCTGTGTTCGTACGCGCGGGTCAACCCGTTCGGTTTCATCGAGACCCCGTACCGGAAGGTCGTCGAGGGCCAGGTCACCGACCAGGTCGACTACCTGACCGCCGACGAGGAGGACCGGTTCGTCAAGGCGCAGGCCAACGCCCCGCTGACCGACGACGGGTACTTCGCCGAGGACCGCGTGCTGGTCCGCCGGAAGGGCGGCGAGGTCGAGCTGATCGACCCGATGGACGTGGACTACATGGACGTGTCGCCGCGCCAGATGGTGTCGGTCGCCACGGCGATGATCCCGTTCCTCGAGCACGACGACGCCAACCGCGCGCTGATGGGCGCAAACATGCAGCGCCAGGCCGTGCCGCTGCTGCGCAACCAGGCGCCGCTGGTCGGCACCGGGGTGGAGCTGCGGGCCGCGGTCGACGCTGGTGACGTGCTCGTCGCCGAGCAGGCCGGTGTGGTGGAGGAGCTGTCGGCGGACCTGATCACGGTCATGCACGACGACGGCACCCGCAAGAGCTACGGGCTCTACAAGTTCCGCCGCACCAACCACGGCACCTGCTTCAACCACCGGCCGATCGTGAACGAGGGCGACCGGGTGGAGAAGGGCCAGGTCATCGCGGACGGGCCGTCCACGGAGAACGGCGAGATGGCGCTGGGCAAGAACCTGCTTGTCGCGGTCATGCCGTGGGAAGGCCACAACTACGAGGACGCGATCATCCTCTCCGAGCGGCTCGTGCAGGACGACGTGCTGACCTCGATCCACATCGAGGAGCACGAGATCGACGCACGGGACACCAAGCTCGGTGCCGAGGAGATCACCCGGGACATCCCGAACGTCTCCGAAGAGGTGCTGGCCGACCTGGACGAGCGCGGCATCATCCGGATCGGTGCCGAGGTCCGTGACGGCGACATCCTGGTCGGCAAGGTCACGCCCAAGGGCGAGACGGAGCTGACCCCGGAGGAGCGCCTGCTCCGCGCGATCTTCGGCGAGAAGGCCCGCGAGGTCCGTGACACCTCGCTGAAGGTGCCGCACGGTGAGACCGGCAAGGTCATCGGCATCCGGGTGTTCTCCCGCGAGGACGACGACGAGCTGCCCCCGGGCGTCAATGAGCTGGTCCGGGTCTACGTGGCCCAGAAGCGGAAGATCCAGCCGGGTGACAAGCTCGCCGGCCGGCACGGCAACAAGGGCGTCATCGGCAAGATCCTGGCGGTCGAGGACATGCCGTTCATGGAGGACGGCACCCCGGTCGACATCGTGCTGAACACCCACGGTGTGCCGCGACGGATGAACATCGGCCAGATCCTCGAGCTGCACCTTGGCTGGCTGGCCTCGCAGGGCTGGCAGGTCGAAGGCAGTCCGGACTGGGCGAAGAACCTGCCCGAGGAGCTCTTCGACGTCGAGCCCGGCACGAACACCGCGACCCCGGTGTTCGACGGCGCGAAGGAAGAGGAGCTCACCGGCCTGCTGTCCTCGACCAAGCCGAACCGCGACGGCGAGCGGCTGGTCCAGCCGGACGGCAAGGCGGTGCTACTCGACGGCCGCTCCGGTGAGCCGTTCCCGTACCCGGTGGCCGTCGGCTACATGTACATCCTCAAGCTGCACCACCTGGTGGACGACAAGATCCACGCTCGCTCCACCGGTCCGTACTCGATGATCACCCAGCAGCCGCTGGGCGGTAAGGCGCAGTTCGGTGGTCAGCGCTTCGGTGAGATGGAGTGCTGGGCGATGCAGGCCTACGGCGCGGCCTACACGCTGCAGGAGCTGTTGACGATCAAGTCGGACGACGTGGTCGGCCGGGTGAAGGTGTACGAGGCCATCGTCAAGGGCGAGAACATCCCGGACCCGGGCATCCCGGAGTCGTTCAAGGTGCTGCTCAAGGAGCTGCAGTCGCTGTGCCTCAACGTGGAGGTCCTGTCCTCCGACGGTGCGGCGATCGAGATGCGTGACACCGACGACGAGGACCTCGAACGCGCCGCGGCCAACCTCGGCATCAACCTGTCCCGCAACGAGTCGCCCTCGGTGGACGACGTCGTGCAATGACCTGCCGCTGGGTGGGGGGCACACCTCCCGCGTGCCCCCCACCCGGTAGCCGACTCCTCTAGCCGAATCAACCCCAAGGGGATGCAACGACGTGCTGGACGTCAATTACTTCGATGAGCTCCGGATCGGCCTGGCCACCGCGGACGACATCCGTCAGTGGTCCTTCGGTGAGGTGAAGAAGCCGGAGACCATCAACTACCGCACGCTCAAGCCCGAGAAGGACGGCCTCTTCTGCGAGAAGATCTTCGGTCCTACCCGGGACTGGGAGTGCTACTGCGGCAAGTACAAGCGAGTCCGCTTCAAGGGCATCATCTGCGAGCGCTGTGGTGTCGAGGTGACCCGCGCCAAGGTGCGGCGTGAGCGGATGGGCCACATCGAGCTGGCCGCCCCGGTCACTCACATCTGGTACTTCAAGGGCGTGCCGTCGCGGCTGGGTTACCTACTCGACCTTGCCCCGAAGGACCTCGAGAAGATCATCTACTTCGCGGCGTACGTGATCACCGGGGTGAACACCGAGCTGCGGCACAACGACCTGCCGACGCTGGAGAACGAGATCGGCGTCGAGCGCAAGAACATCGAGACCAAGCGTGACGCCGACATCGAGGCGCGGGCGCAGAAGCTCGAGCAGGACATCGCGCAGCTCGAGGCCGAGGGCGCCAAGTCCGACGTGCGCCGCAAGGTCAAGGAGGGCGGCGAGCGTGAGATGCGCCAGCTCCGTGACCGGGCGCAGCGCGAGCTGGACCGGCTCGAGGAGATCTGGACGACGTTCACCAAGCTCGAGCCGCGGCAGCTGATCGCGGACGAGATGCTCTATCGCGAGCTGTTCGACCGCTACGGCGAGTACTTCACCGGCGGCATGGGCGCGGAGGCCATCCAGAAGCTGGCCACCGAGTTCGACGTCGCCGCGGAGGCGGAGAGCCTGCGCGACACCATCCGCAACGGCAAGGGGCAGAAGAAGCTCCGCGCGCTCAAGCGGCTCAAGGTGGTTGCGGCGTTCCAGGCCACCGGCAACGACCCGCGTGGCATGGTGCTCGACGCCGTCCCGGTCATCCCGCCGGACCTGCGCCCGATGGTGCAGCTCGACGGTGGCCGGTTCGCGACGTCGGACCTCAACGACCTCTACCGCCGGGTGATCAACCGGAACAACCGGTTGAAGCGGCTGATCGACCTCGGCGCGCCCGAGATCATTGTCAACAACGAGAAGCGGATGCTGCAGGAGGCCGTCGACGCGCTGTTCGACAACGGCCGCCGCGGGCGTCCGGTCACCGGCCCCGGTAACCGGCCGTTGAAGTCGCTGTCCGACCTGCTCAAGGGCAAGCAGGGCCGGTTCCGCCAGAACCTGCTCGGCAAGCGTGTCGACTACTCGGGCCGTTCGGTCATCATCGTCGGCCCGCAGCTGAAACTGCACCAGTGCGGTCTGCCGAAGGACATGGCGCTGGAGCTGTTCAAGCCGTTCGTGATGAAGCGGCTGGTCGACCTCAACCATGCGCAGAACATCAAGTCCGCCAAGCGGATGGTCGAGCGGGCTCGCCCGGCAGTGTGGGACGTGCTGGAAGAGGTCATCACCGGGCACCCGGTGCTGCTCAACCGCGCGCCGACGCTGCACCGCCTCGGTATCCAGGCCTTCGAGCCGCAGCTGGTGGAAGGCAAGGCCATCCAGCTGCACCCGCTGGTCTGCGAGGCGTTCAACGCGGACTTCGACGGTGACCAGATGGCGGTGCACCTGCCCCTGTCGGCCGAGGCGCAGGCCGAGGCGCGGATCCTGATGCTGTCGGCGAACAACATCCTCTCGCCGGCCTCGGGTCGCCCGCTGGCGATGCCGCGACTGGACATGGTCACGGGCCTGTTCCACCTGACCCGGCTCGACGAGAACGGGACCGGCGCCGGACAGGCGTACTCGTCGCCCGCCGAGGCGATCATGGCCTTCGACCGCAAGGCGCTGAGCCTGCACGCCCCGATCAAGATCCGGATCAACGACCGGCAGCCCGGCAAGGCCGATGTGCCGCGCCTGACCGAAGCCGGCTGGGAGCCGGGTCAGCCGTGGCTGGCCGAGACCAGCCTCGGCCGGGTGATGTTCAACGAGCTGCTGCCGCCGGACTACCCGTTCGTGAACGAGCCGATGCCGAAGAAGCGGCAGGCCGCGATCGTGAACGACCTGGCGGAGCGGTACTCGATGACGCAGGTCGCGCAGACCCTGGACCGGCTCAAGGACGCCGGCTTCTACTGGGCGACCCGGTCGGGCGTCACGGTGTCGATCACCGACGTGGTCGTGCCGGAGGAGAAGAAGGCGATCCTCGACCAGTACGAGGCGAAGGCCGACCAGGTCGAGAAGCGCTACCAGCGTGGTCAGCTCTCGCACGCCGAGCGCAACAACGAGCTGGTCAAGGTGTGGAGCCAGGCGACGGACGACGTCGCCAAGGTCATGGAGGACGCCTTCCCCGAGACCAACCCGATCTCCGTGATCGTGAAGTCCGGGGCGGCGGGCAACATGACGCAGGTCCGGTCGCTCGCCGGGATGCGTGGTCTGGTGTCAAACCCGAAGGGTGAGTACATCCCGCGCCCGATCAAGGCGAACTTCCGCGAGGGCCTGTCGGTGGCTGAGTACTTCATCGCCACCCACGGTGCCCGTAAGGGTCTGGCCGACACCGCGCTGCGTACCGCCGACTCGGGTTACCTGACCCGGCGTCTGGTGGACGTGTCGCAGGACGTCATCGTCCGCGAGACCGACTGTGGCACCAGCCGTGGTATCAACATGCCGATCGGTGAGGACCTCGGCGACGGCCGCATCGTGCGTGCCCAGCACGTCGAGACCAGCGCCTACGCCCGCACCCTCGCCACGGACGCCACGGACGCCCAGGGCAACGTGGTGCTCAACGCCAGTGACGACCTCGGCGACCCCGCGATCGAGAAGCTGATCTCCAGCGGGATCACCAAGGTCAAGGTGCGCAGCGTGCTGACCTGCGAGTCGGCGGTCGGGGTGTGTGCGACCTGCTACGGCCGCTCGATGGCGACCGGCAAACTGGTGGACGTCGGTGAGGCCGTCGGTATCGTCGCCGCCCAGTCGATCGGTGAGCCGGGTACCCAGCTGACGATGCGTACGTTCCACCAGGGTGGTGTCGCCGGTGACGACATCACCACGGGTCTTCCCCGTGTCACCGAGCTGTTCGAGGCCCGGGTGCCGAAGGGCAAGGCGCCGATCGCCGACGTCGATGGCCGGGTGCGCATCGAGGAGAGCGAGCGGTTCTGGAAGATCACGCTGATCCCGGACGACGGTGGCGAGGAGATCATCTTCGACAAGCTGTCGAAGCGGCAGCGCCTGGCGAACACGCCGACCGGGCCGCTGGCGGACGGTGACCACGTCGCGGTCGGCCAGCCGCTGCTCGAAGGCACGCCCGACCCGCACGAGGTGCTGCGTGTGATGGGCCCGCGTGAGGCGCAGATGCACCTGGTGGACGAGGTCCAGAAGGTGTACCGGGCGCAGGGTGTGTCGATCCACGACAAGCACATCGAGGTGATCGTCCGGCAGATGCTGCGCCGGGTCACGATCATCGACTCCGGTTCGACCGACTTCCTGCCTGGTGAGCTCCCCGAGCGCACCAAGTTCGAGGCGACGAACCGGGCGTCGGTCGCCGAGGGCGGCGAGCCCGCCTCGGGTCGTCCGGTGCTGATGGGTATCACGAAGGCCTCGCTGACCACGGACTCGTGGCTGTCGGCGGCGTCGTTCCAGGAGACCACACGTGTCCTGACCGACGCGGCGATCAACGGCCGCAGCGACAAGCTGGTCGGCCTCAAGGAGAACGTGATCATCGGCAAGCTGATCCCGGCCGGTACGGGCATCAACCGGTACCGCAACATCCAGGTGCAGCCGACCGAGGAGGCCAGGGTGGCGGCGTACGCCATCCCGTCCTACGACGACGGCTACTACACCCCGGATGTGTTCGGCACCGGCACCGGTGCGGCCGTCCCGCTGGACGACTACGACTTCGGCCGCGACTTCCGCTGACCGTAGTCCGGAAAGCCCCCGGTTCCCGTTGTGGAGCCGGGGGCTTTTTCGTACTCGGGCGGGCGTGGGTTAGCGTGTCGCACGGGAGGAGTACGCGAGATTCAGGAGGGGTGTCATGACCGCCGACGAAGAGGTGAACCAGGAAGAGACGCCGCGCTCGGGGCGTCATGCCGCGCCGGAGGGGGCGCCGCGCCATCCGGCCATCGACCTGTCCCGGGACCCGAATCCGGGTAAACCGGACCATGCGAAACCGGACGACGACTGATCATCGGGAAGATCCCCGGGCCTTGCCGCCCGGGGATCTTTTCTTTTCGCGGACGAAGGCCGAGCGAACGAAGTAGCCGCCCAGCGCCGAGCAGCCGAGGCCAAAGCCGAGAAACACCAGTGCCGTCTCGGTGCTTTCGATCATCGCGGTCGGCCACAGCAGGGAAATGGTCACCGGGTAGACCTGGCCCGGCACGGGGTCGGGCCCGAACTTGAGCCATTCCGAGTCGTCGAGATGCCGCACCTGCCCGCCGAGCCGGTAATCCCCGGACACCGCGGTGCTGGGCAGGCTGACCCCGCGCCTGTGGTCCGTGGAGTTGACGACGTCGGTGATGGTCAGGTCGACGTGATGGGCCAGACCGACCAGGTGCAGGGCGCCATCGGCCGTTGAAACCAGGCCCGGCACCAACATCGCGAGTCCGCCGATACCGGCCACCAGGTACGGCCACAGCGGCTCCTCGCCCTTTCGCAACGGGCGCAGGCGCTGGGCCGCGTACGTGAGCACGAACGGCACGAACACGAACAGCAGCAGGAACATGAACAGGCCGCCGACCGGTCCACCGGATGTCGCCGCCGGCCCGAGCCAGGACAACGTCGTCGTGGTGGCCACCAGCCCAGCCAGCACCCGAAGCACCACGCTGGCCCGGCTTGCCGTGGCTTTCCACCGGATTCCCGCCACCAGCAAGGCGATCGCCAGCAGGTAACCGACGCCCGCGACCAGAAGATGCTCGCCGGCGCTCATGCGTCCGCGGTCAGCTCGTCGAGCGCGCGCAGGATCCGCTTGCGCCGGAAACCGCCGCGCCAGCTGATGGACCGGAAGCCGTACCCGTCCTGCCGCACGTTCTTGTTGTGTTCGGGCTTGCGGTTTCGCGCCCAGTCGGCGAAATCGGGGTACAGCGCCATGGGGTCCCCGTTGAGCGCCGCGACCCGGTTGCGGTCATGGAACCCGTCGAACGGCCTGTCCGACATCGCCACCGTGACGACGGAGTAGTGCGTGACCGATTCCCACGATTCGGAGACCGGGCTGTATTCGGTCTTTCGACTGACACGGACCTCGACCCCGTGCACCGGGCGTCCTCGGTAGCGCCCGAGAAACTCGTGCACGGTGTCCGGGAGGGGAACTTCCCAGCTTTGTGTGCCGTCGCCCGGCAGGTCGCGAGGAGCCCGCCGTCGGCTCTTCCGAACCAGCCACCCGTTCTCGCGTGCCAGTGCGGGCAGCAGGATGTACCGGAACATCGGCTGGTGGAGGAGGCTCACGATGATCCACACGAACGTGGGCAGCAGAATGATCAGGCCGATGAGGCCGCCGACACTGAACGTCACCGTGGCCTCAGAAGTCCAGATCCTTGCTGGTCTCCTCGGTCGACTGATCCTCGCCGGGTTCGCCGTAGTCCGCGATCTTGCCACCTTCGGAGGCGTATTTCGTGCCTTTCCCGGTGACCTTCAACCCGATCTTGGTCCAGCCCGTGGCATCCGTGGGGAGCTTGATCTTGCCTTCCTTGGCCAGGCCGCCGAGACCGACGTTGTCGAGGCCGCTCTTCAGGGCTTCGTTGCCGAAAGACTTGGCCCCGCCCTGATAAACGCGCTCGCCGATCATGCCGCCTTCGGCGCTCATCAGGCGAGTGCGCTTGGCCACCGTTTCCCCGGCCTCCTTGGCGCTTTCCTTCTCGAGTTTCGCGAGGCTGCTGCGCATGGCCTTGTTGCCCATGTTCTTCTGGAATTCCTTGCCCAGCGTGCTGAAGAATTCCTTCATCTTCGTCAGGAACTGCCGGATCCGGTCGAGGAGTTCCCTGAGTTTCTGGACATAGCGGCCGACCTTCGAAGTGGTCTGGACCCCGCGCACGGTCGAGGCGGTGCCAGCCGAAGCGACCGAAGCCCCCGCGGTCGGGACGGCCGCCGCCAGCGCCGGAATCCAGATCATGATGAGCCAGGTGATCAATTCGGTGAGGATCGCTTTGATGAATTCCTCGATCACGGTCATCACCATGCTGGAAATCTGCAGCAGCTGCGCGATGTCCCCGGCCTGAGCCGCGATTCCGTTGATGCCGTGGGAAAACTCGCCGAGTTTCGTGCCGGCGGTTTCCGCCGCCTGCCCGCTCCATTGCGTGAGCGAAGCCTGCGCGTCCTGGGCGAATTTCTGGCTGTAGGCCGCCAACCCCTGGGCAATCGAACCGAAGTTGCCCGCCGCGTTGGACAGCGCCGGGCCGTCACCGCTGACGAGATGGATGGCGTCCTGGATCGGCGTCACCACGCTCATCAGGAAGTTCAGGCCCTGTCCGACCAGCCAGCCGATCGGGTCGGTGGCGATGCTCGAGACATCCATGCAGGAACTCACGAAACCCGCACCGGCTGACGCGAGCCCCGCTATCTCGCCGCCCGTCACTTTGCCGTCGGACAACGCTTTCTGCGTACTGTCGAAAGCACTGAACCCGCTGCCCAGCGGGCCGGGAGCAGCCGATGCGAGCTTCCGCCAGTCGGTTTCGATTAACCCGGGATCGCTCTCCTTGGAGATCGTGATGTTGCTGGCCTGCCCGGTCACCTTGTCGTCACCCATGATCAAGATCCCTTCGGCATCGGGCCGGCCTTCGGTATGCGCGAGGGCGCCTGCTCGGTCAGCGCCTTGAGCACCTCGCCGAGTAGCTGCTTGCTGTCGTCCTCGTGCCCGTCGTAGGCGTTCGCCGCGGCGTCGAACTTCTCACTCGCGGCCTGCAGCCCGTTCGCCATCTCGATCAGCAGGTCGTTCAGGTCACCCAGCATCTCGGTGTACTTGCTCTTGACGACCAAACCGACGACGCCCCATGACTTGTCGCCGACATCGGAGGCGCCGACGAGCCCCGAGACCTCCTTCGGCACCGCGATATCGCCGCTCAGCTTGCCCGAATAGTCGCGCAGCGCCTTGACCAGGACTTCGTGCCCGCCCGACATCAGCGGTCCTCCTCGTTGTAGAGGCTCAGGAAACGGTCCCCGGACGGATCGTTACCGCCGGACGGCGGGGTAGGCCGGGGCTGTGGCTCCTCACGCCGGAGCACGTCCTGTTGCGAGTAGTCCTCCGGTTCGGCCGCCGGCCGCGGTGACTGCGCCATCGACGCCCGCAGCTCCTCCGGCGTGGTGCCGAACAGCTGCGCCTGGGTCTCGAGCACCTGGTCCAGCACGTGCAGGTCCCCGCCGGCGTGCTCCTCGACGATGCCGGCCTGCGCGCGGGCGGCCTCGGCGACGGCCTGGCGCAGCGTCGCCAGGAGCGCGCTCGACAACGCCTGCGGTGACTGTTTGAGGGCCGCGTCGGTGAATCTGATGTCCTTGATCGACCCGCCCGGCCCGGCCACCACGGTGACGGACCGGTCCGGCGACATGGCCGTCGCCTCCAGCCCGGCGATCTCGGCCTGCATCTGGCCGATCCCGGACATCTGCTCGTCCACGTGCCGCAGCTTCGCTTGGAACTGCTCGAACTGGGCCACGAGCTGGTCGAACTCCGCCGACACGAATCCTCCCCGACTACTTCTGGTTACCAAGTCAACGCGCCACCATGATGAACCAAACCGGGGCACACCGGGCCGGAACGGGTGAAATACCCACTGCCGTCACTCAGCCGAGGGGCGGAATGAACGGAACAGGCCCGACGTTGCAAAAACCGGCGGAACCGCACCGATCCGGGCGTGAAAATCCGCTAGGCTGGATAGTCAAACAACTCGGCCCGTGTTGTGGTGCCCTAAACCCACCCCGATGTGATAGGCCCCAAAACGGGCGGGTATCTTTGACGACTGTGCCCGGCACATGTCGGGCCGCTCTGCGCGCCGTTCGGCTTGCGTGAGCTGCTTTCGCAGCTCGGGCGGTCGTTCTGGTGCGGCGGGGCTCCGCGGAAATCCGAGGGAACGTTAACTGGCCGCAAGGCTTGGACGCGGGCCGACACGCCCGACCTCGGGGGCCGGGGACGAATACCGAACACAAGCAGTACGCGACAGAAAGCTGGTCCATTGCCCACGATCCAGCAGCTGGTCCGCAAGGGCCGCCAGGACAAGGCTGCCAAGCAGAAGACCGCGGCGCTCAAGGGGAGCCCGCAGCGGCGTGGCGTGTGCACTCGCGTGTACACCACGACCCCCAAGAAGCCGAACTCGGCGCTGCGCAAGGTCGCGCGTGTGCGGCTGACCAGCGGCATCGAGGTCACCGCCTACATTCCCGGCGAGGGCCACAACCTGCAGGAGCACTCGATGGTGCTCGTGCGTGGTGGTCGCGTCAAGGACCTCCCCGGCGTCCGCTACAAGATCATCCGCGGTTCCCTGGACACCCAGGGGGTCAAGAACCGCAAGCAGGCGCGCAGCCGGTACGGCGCGAAGAAGGAGAAGAGCTGATGCCCCGCAAGGGACCGGCCCCGAAGCGGCCACTGATCTCCGACCCCGTCTACGCCTCGCCGCTGGTCACCCAGCTGGTGAACAAGGTGCTCAAGGACGGCAAGCGATCCCTCGCCGAGCGCATCGTCTACGGCGCGCTCGAAGGCGCCAAGGAGAAGACGGGCACCGACCCGGTCGTCACGCTCAAGCGTGCGCTGGACAACGTGAAGCCCGCCATCGAGGTGAAGAGCCGCCGTGTCGGTGGTGCCACCTACCAGGTGCCGATCGAGGTCAAGCCCGGTCGCTCGACCACCCTTGCTCTTCGCTGGATCGTCGCCTTCTCCCGGCAGCGTCGTGAGAAGACCATGATCGAGCGTCTGCAGAACGAGCTGCTCGATGCGAGCAACGGCCTCGGGGCCAGCGTGAAGCGCCGCGAGGACACCCACAAGATGGCCGAATCGAACAAGGCTTTCGCCCACTACCGTTGGTGAGTAGCCCGGTCGTCGTTCCAGCGCCGGCACCGCGGAGCTGGTGAGGATCGCAACCAGACAGGGGAACATCGCAGTGGCACGCGAAGTGCTGACCGACCTGAACAAGGTCCGCAACATCGGCATCATGGCGCACATCGACGCCGGCAAGACGACGACGACCGAGCGGGTCCTGTTCTACACCGGGATCAACTACAAGATCGGCGAGGTGCACGACGGCGCCGCGACGATGGACTGGATGGAGGAGGAGCAGAAGCGAGGTATCACCATCACCTCGGCTGCCACCACCACCTTCTGGGCCGACCATCAGATCAACATCATCGACACCCCCGGCCACGTCGACTTCACCGTCGAGGTGGAGCGTTCGCTGCGGGTGCTCGACGGTGCGGTCGCGGTGTTCGACGGCAAAGAGGGCGTCGAGCCCCAGTCCGAGCAGGTCTGGCGCCAGGCCGACAAGTACGAGGTCCCGCGCATCTGCTTCGTCAACAAGATGGACAAGCTGGGTGCGGACTTCTACTTCACCGTGAAGACCATCGAGGACCGGCTCGGTGCCAGGCCGCTGGTCATCCAGTTGCCGATCGGCGCGGAGAACGAATTCGAGGGCGTCATCGACCTGGTCCGCATGAAGGCGCTGACCTGGCGTGGTGACGTCAAGAAGGGCGAGGACTACGAGGTCGAGGAGATCCCGGCCGATCTCGCCGACCGCGCCGCCGAGTACCGCGAGAAGCTGGTCGAGACGGTCGCCGAGGCCGACGACGAGCTGATGGAGAAGTTCCTCGAGGGCGAGGAGCTGTCCGAGGCGCAGATCAAGTCCGGCATCCGCAAGCTCACGATCGCGCGTGAGGCGTACCCGGTGCTGTGCGGTTCGGCGTTCAAGAACAAGGGCGTGCAGCCCATGCTCGACGCCGTGATCGACTACCTGCCTTCGCCGCTGGACGTCCCGGCTGTCGAGGGCACGCTGCCCGACGGCGAGACCAAGGCCAGCCGCAAGGCGGCGGTCGACGAGCCGTTCTCCGCGCTTGCGTTCAAGATCGCCGCGCACCCGTTCTTCGGCAAGCTGACCTACGTCCGGGTGTACTCGGGCAAGGTCGCGGCCGGCGCGCAGGTCATCAACGCGACCAAGGACCGCAAGGAGCGCATCGGCAAGCTCTTCCAGATGCACTCCAACAAGGAGAACCCGGTCGATGAGGCCCAGGCGGGTCACATCTACGCGGTCATCGGTCTGAAGGACACCACGACCGGCGACACGCTGGCCGACTCGCAGCACCCCATCGTGCTCGAGTCGATGACCTTCCCCGAGCCGGTCATCCGGGTCGCCATCGAGCCGAAGACGAAGGCCGACCAGGAGAAGCTGTCGATCGCGATCCAGAAGCTGGCCGAAGAGGACCCGACGTTCCAGGTCAACCTGGACGAGGAGACCGGCCAGACGATCATCGCGGGCATGGGCGAGCTGCACCTCGAGGTGCTGGTGAACCGGATGAAGTCCGACTACAAGGTCGAGGCGAACATCGGTAAGCCGCAGGTCGCCTACCGCGAGACGATCCGCAAGACGGTCGAGAAGCTCGACTACACGCACAAGAAGCAGACCGGTGGCTCTGGTCAGTTCGCCAAGGTGATCATCAAGCTGGAGCCGTTGGCGACGACGGACGGTGCACTCTACGAGTTCGACAACAAGGTCACGGGTGGCCGCATCCCCCGGGAGTACATCCCCTCGGTGGACGCGGGCGCGCAGGACGCCATGCAGTACGGCGTGCTGGCCGGCTACCCGCTCGTCGGGTTGAAGGTCACCTTGTTGGATGGTGCGTACCACGAGGTCGACTCTTCGGAGATGGCATTCAAGATCGCCGGTTCGATGGCGCTCAAGGAAGCCGCGAAGAAGGCCAGCCCGGCACTGCTGGAGCCGATGATGGCGGTCGAGGTGACCACGCCCGAGGATTACATGGGTGACGTCATCGGCGACCTCAACTCCCGCCGTGGCCAGATCCAGGCCATGGAGGAGCGGGCGGGCACCCGTGTCGTGAAGGCACTGGTTCCGCTCTCGGAGATGTTCGGGTACGTGGGCGACCTGCGGTCTCGCACCCAGGGTCGTGCGAACTACTCCATGACATTCGACTCCTACGCCGAGGTTCCGGCGAACGTCGCGAAGGAGATCATCGCGAAGGCGACGGGGGAGTAATCCCGTAGCACCCAACGCGGGCGCGAAAGGGGCCTCCCCTAAGGTCCGCACAACCGACCAGTACGAGTCGCTGTCCGACTAGCCACGTCGGCCGGTGAAAAGCAACAGTCCAGGAGGACATTCCAGTGGCGAAGGCGAAGTTCGAGCGGAGCAAGCCGCACGTCAACATCGGAACCATCGGTCACGTCGACCACGGGAAGACCACTCTGACCGCGGCGATCACCAAGGTTCTGCACGACAAGTACCCGGAGCTCAACGAGTCCCGCGCGTTCGACCAGATCGACAACGCGCCGGAGGAGAAGCAGCGCGGTATCACGATCAACATCTCGCACGTCGAGTACCAGACCGAGAAGCGTCACTACGCCCACGTGGACGCCCCCGGTCACGCGGACTACATCAAGAACATGATCACCGGTGCCGCCCAGATGGACGGCGCGATCCTGGTGGTCGCCGCGACCGACGGCCCGATGCCGCAGACCCGCGAGCACGTGCTGCTCGCCCGTCAGGTCGGTGTGCCCTACATCGTCGTGGCGCTGAACAAGGCCGACATGGTCGACGACGAGGAGATCCTGGAGCTCGTCGAGCTCGAGGTCCGCGAGCTGCTGTCCTCGCAGGAGTTCCCCGGCGACGACGCCCCGGTGGTCAAGGTCTCGGGCCTCAAGGCGCTCGAGGGTGACGAGAAGTGGGCTGAGTCGGTGCTCGAGCTCATGCAGGCCGTGGACGACAACGTGCCGGACCCGGTGCGTGACCTCGACCGCCCCTTCCTGATGCCGATCGAGGACGTCTTCACGATCACCGGCCGCGGCACCGTTGTGACCGGTCGTGTGGAGCGCGGCCAGGTCAACGTCAACGAAGAGGTCGAGATCGTCGGCATCAAGGAGAAGTCGCAGAAGACGACTGTCACCGGTGTCGAGATGTTCCGCAAGCTGCTCGACTCGGGCCAGGCCGGTGACAACGTCGGTCTGCTGCTGCGTGGTATCAAGCGTGAAGACGTCGAGCGCGGCCAGGTCGTCGTAAAGCCCGGCACCACCACTCCGCACACGGAGTTCGAGGGTTCGGTCTACATCCTGTCCAAGGACGAGGGTGGCCGGCACACGCCGTTCTTCAACAACTACCGCCCGCAGTTCTACTTCCGTACCACGGACGTGACCGGCGTGGTGACCCTTCCCGAGGGCACCGAGATGGTCATGCCGGGCGACAACACCAACATCAGTGTCTCGCTGATCCAGCCGGTCGCCATGGACGAGGGTCTGCGGTTCGCCATCCGTGAGGGTGGCCGGACTGTCGGCGCGGGCCAGGTCACGAAGATCATCAAGTGATTTCCACCCAGCCTCGGGGCCTATACACCCCCGAGGCTGGGTTGTGAAAGAGCGTGTGCGACACTAATTGGGTTGCTCGTCGCAGGGCGGCCGATTCTCGATGAGGATTCGGCCGCCCTGGCGCGAGTGGCCTGGGCCGGGCCTTCCCGGCGCGAAACCAGACCAACCGGCACGTCAACGATTCCGCCAAGGGATCAGTCTGCGGCCCCACGCCGACACGCCCGACCGCGTGGACCGGGTGAAAGCCAGCTGACGTGCGGAAATAGCGGCACAAGACGGTAAGGACGAGCTGCAACCATGGCGGGACAGAAGATCCGCATCAGGCTCAAGGCCTACGACCACGAGGCGATCGACGCCAGCGCGCGCAAGATCGTGGAGACGGTGACGCGCACCGGCGCCTCGGTCGTCGGACCTGTGCCGCTGCCCACCGAGAAGAACGTTTACTGCGTCATCCGCTCGCCGCACAAGTACAAGGACTCGCGCGAGCACTTCGAGATGCGCACGCACAAGCGTCTGATCGACATCCTCGACCCGACGCCGAAGACGGTCGACGCGCTGATGCGCATCGACCTTCCGGCGAGCGTCGACGTCAACATCCAGTAAGCGTTGGGCGAGCGGCGGAGATAAGAGACTCATGTCTGACAGGGAAGTGAAGGGCATCCTGGGCACCAAGCTCGGCATGACCCAGGTCTTCGGCGAGGGCAACCGGATCATCCCGGTGACCGTCGTGCAGGCCGGGCCGAATGTCGTCACCCAGGTGCGCACCAAGGACAACGACGGCTACGAGGCCGTGCAGCTGGCGTTCGGCGCCATCGACCCGCGCAAGGTCAACAAGCCGCGCACCGGGCACTTCGACAAGGCCGGGGTCACCCCGCGCCGTCACGTCGCGGAGCTGCGCACCGCCGACGCGGGCAGCTACGAGGTCGGCCAGGAGATCACCGCTGAGGTGTTCCCCGCCGGTTCGCGCGTCGACGTCACCGGCACCAGCAAGGGCAAGGGCTACGCCGGTGTCATGAAGCGCCACGGTTTCAAGGGCCAGGGCGCGAGCCACGGTAACCAGGCCAAGCACCGCGCCCCCGGCTCGATCGGTGGCTGCGCCACCCCGGGCCGTGTGTTCAAGGGTCTGCGGATGGCCGGCCGGATGGGGCACGTCAAGGTCACCACGCAGGGCCTGACCGTGCACGACGTGCGCGCCGACGACGGCCTGCTGCTGATCAAGGGCGCCGTCCCCGGCCCCAACGGCAGCCTCGTGTTCGTCCGGACCGCCGCGAAGGGTGGTGCGACCGCATGACCAGCGTGGAAATCAAGACCCCGGCCGGTGCCGCGGAAGGCACCGTCGAGCTCCCCGCGGAGATCTTCGACGTGCAGGCCAACATCCCGCTGATGCACCAGGTCGTGGTGGGCCAGCTGGCCGCCGCCCGCCAGGGCACGCACGACACCAAGACCCGCGGTGAGGTCTCCGGTGGCGGCAAGAAGCCGTACCGGCAGAAGGGCACCGGCCGCGCCCGTCAGGGTTCGACCCGCGCGCCGCAGTTCACCGGCGGTGGTGTCGTGCACGGCCCCACACCGCGCGACTACAGCCAGCGCACCCCGAAGAAGATGAAGGCCGCCGCCCTGCGTGGCGCCCTCTCCGACCGGGTGCGCAACGGTCAGCTGCACGTCGTGACCGAGCTGGTCAACGGCGAGCAGCCGTCCACGAAGGCGGCCAAGGCCGCGATCGCCGCGATCACTCAGGCCAAGCGGGTGCTGGTGGTGCTGAGCCGGGACGAGCAGCTGTCGTGGCTGTCGGCACGGAACCTCAGCTACGTGCACCTGATCCACCCCGACCAGCTCAACACCTACGACGTGCTGGTCAACGACGACGTCGTGTTCACCAAGGCGGCCTACGACGCGTTCGTCGCCGGCCCCGCCAAGGGCAAGGGCGTCAAGGCGTCGGCCACCTCCGGTGAGCTGGAAGGGAGTGACCAGTGAGCAGCGTGGCGATTCCCGACCCGCGTGACATCCTGCTCGCGCCGGTGATCTCCGAGAAGTCCTACGGGCTGCTCGAGGACCACAAGTACACGTTCATCGTGCGCCCGGATGCCAACAAGACCCAGATCAAGATCGCCGTCGAGCAGGTCTTCGGGGTCAAAGTCACCAGCGTGAACACGCTGAACCGGCCGGGCAAGCGCAAGCGGACCCGCTACGGCTTTGGCAAGCGCAAGGACACCAAGCGCGCCATCGTGACGCTGTCCGCCGAGAGCAAGCCGATCGAGATCTTCGGCGGACCCGCCGCGTAAGGGACGGAAGCTGACAATGGGTATTCGCAAGTACAAGCCGACGACCCCGGGCCGTCGTGGCTCGAGCGTGTCGGACTTCGCCGAGATCACCCGGTCGACGCCGGAGAAGTCGCTGCTGCGCCCGCTGAGCAAGACCGGTGGCCGCAACGCGTCCGGCAAGATCACCACGCGGCACAAGGGTGGCGGCCACAAGCGGGCCTACCGGCTCATCGACTTCCGCCGCCACGACAAGGACGGCATCCCGGCCAAGGTCGCGCACATCGAGTACGACCCGAACCGGTCCGCTCGCATCGCGCTGCTGCACTACGCCGACGGCGAGAAGCGCTACATCATCGCCCCGAACAACCTCAAGCAGGGCGACAAGGTCGAAGCCGGCCCGCGCGCCGACATCAAGCCGGGCAACAACCTGCCGCTGCGCAACATCCCGGTCGGCACCGTGGTGCACGCGATCGAGCTCCGCCCCGGTGGCGGCGCGAAGATCGCCCGCTCCGCCGGCGCCAAGGTGCAGCTGGTCGCCAAGGACGGGCCGTACGCCCAGCTGCGGATGCCCTCGGGCGAGATCCGCAACGTGGACGTGCGCAACCGCGCCACCGTCGGCGAGGTCGGCAACTCCGAGCACCAGAACATCAACTGGGGCAAGGCGGGCCGTAACCGCTGGCGTGGCAAGCGCCCGACCGTCCGTGGTGTCGTGATGAACCCGGTCGACCACCCGCACGGTGGTGGTGAAGGCAAGACGTCCGGTGGTCGCCACCCGGTGAACCCGAACGGTAAGCCCGAGGGCCGCACGCGCCGCCGCAAGCCGTCCGACAAACTGATCGTCCGCCGCCGGCGTACCGGCAAGAAGCGCTGAGCAGGGAGGTAGAAGAACATGCCGCGCAGCCTGAAAAAGGGCCCGTTCGTGGACGACCACCTGCTCAAGAAGGTGGACGCACTCAACGAGTCCGGCAAGAAGACGGTGATCAAGACGTGGTCCCGCCGGTCCACGATCATCCCCGACATGCTGGGGCACACGATCGCCGTGCACGACGGCCGCAAGCACGTCCCGGTGTTCGTCACCGAGGCGATGGTGGGTCACAAGCTGGGCGAGTTCGCCCCGACGCGGACCTTCAAGGGCCACATCAAGGACGACCGCAAGTCGCGCCGCCGCTGACGCGCGCACCGAGAAGAGGAACTAACGAATGAGTGCCCAGTCAAACGCTACGGCCGAGGAGCTTCCCACGGCCTACGCGCGGGCTCGCTTCGTCCGGGACTCGCCGATGAAGGTGCGCCGGGTGATCGAGCTGATCAAGGGTAAGAACGCCCAGGAGGCGCTGGCCATCCTGCGGTTCGCGCCGTTCGCGGCGAGCCAGCCGGTCGCGAAGGTGCTCGCCAGCGCCGTCGCGAACGCGGAGAACAACCTGGACCTGGACCCGGAAACGCTGTGGGTGAAGAACGCCTACGCCGACGAGGGCCCGACGCTCAAGCGCATCCGTCCGCGTGCCCAGGGGCGCGCGTACCGGATCCGCAAGCGCACCAGCCACATCACGGTTGAAGTGGAGTCCCGGCCGGACTCTTCGAAGGCCAAGAAGAGCGGTAAGAGGAAGGGTGGCCGGTAGTAGTGGGCCAGAAGATCAACCCGCACGGCTTCCGGCTCGGGATCACCACGGACTGGAAGTCCCGCTGGTACGCCGACAAGCAGTACGCGGAGTACGTGGCCGAGGACGTCAAGATCCGCAAGCTGCTCTCCACCGGTATGGAGCGCGCCGGGATTTCCAAGGTCGAGATCGAACGGACCCGTGACAGGGTTCGTGTGGATATCCACACCGCCCGGCCGGGCATCGTCATCGGCCGCCGCGGTGCGGAGGCCGACCGGATCCGTGGCGCGCTGGAGAAGCTGACCAAAAAGCAGGTGCAGCTGAACATCCTCGAGGTGAAGAACCCCGAGGCCGACGCCCAGCTCGTCGCGCAGGGTGTCGCGGAGCAGCTGTCCAACCGCGTGGCGTTCCGTCGCGCGATGCGCAAGGCGATCCAGACCTCCATGCGCTCGCCGCAGGTCAAGGGCATCCGCGTGCAGTGCGGTGGCCGCCTCGGCGGTGCCGAGATGTCGCGGTCGGAGCACTACCGCGACGGCCGGGTCCCGCTGCACACGCTGCGTGCCGACATCGACTACGGCTTCTTCGAGGCCCGCACGACGTTCGGCCGCATCGGCGTCAAGGTGTGGATCTACAAGGGTGACATCGTCGGTGGCCTCAAGGCCAAGGCGGAGCGGGACAACGCGGCGGCCGCCGAGCGCGCCCCGCGCCGCGACCGTCCGTCGCGCCCGCGCCGGTCCGGTGCCTCGGGCACCACGCCGACCTCCACCGAGGCCGGGCGCGCCGCCGCTGCCGCCGCGAAGAACGACAGCGACGTCGCGACCAGCGAAGCCCCCGCGCAGGGGCAGCCGGCCGCGGCAGAGAAGACGGAGGGCTGAGGCGTGCTCGTCCCACGCAAGGTCAAGCACCGCAAGCAGCACCACCCGAAGCGCACCGGCGCCGCCAGTGGCGGCACGAAGGTGACCTTCGGCGAGTACGGCATTCAGGCGCTTGAACACGCTTACGTGACCAACCGGCAGATCGAGTCCGCTCGTATCGCCATGACCCGGCACATCAAGCGTGGCGGCAAGATCTGGATCAACATCTTCCCGGACCGCCCGCTGACCAAGAAGCCGGCGGAAACCCGCATGGGTTCCGGTAAGGGTTCGCCGGAATGGTGGATCGCCAACGTCAAGCCGGGCCGCGTCATGTTCGAGATGAGCTTCCCGAACGAGGCGACCGCCCGTGAGGCGCTGCGCCGCGCGATCCACAAGCTGCCCATGAAGTGCCGCATCGTGACCCGTGAAGGCGGTGAGTTCTGATGGCGAAGGCCGGAGTCGCTCCGTCGGAGCTGCGTGAGCTCACCCAAGAGGAGCTCGTGCTGCGCTTGAAGGAAGCCAAGGAGGAGCTGTTCAACCTCCGTTTCCAGATGGCCACCGGGCAGTTGGACAACAACCGTCGGCTGCGCACCGTGCGCACCGACATCGCGCGGATCTACACGATCATGCGTGAGCGGGAGCTGGGCCTGTCGGTCGCTCCCGATGGTGAGAACGAGGAAGGTGCGGCATGAGCGACGCCGAACAGCTTGCAGACGAGCAAGCGCAGAAGCCGGTGCGTTCTCAGTCGGGTCGTAACTACCGCAAGGTCCGTGAGGGCTACGTCGTCTCGGACAAGATGGACAAGACGATCGTGGTCGAGCTCGAGGACCGCAAGAAGCACCCGAAGTATCCGAAGGTCGTCCGCACCACCAGCAAGGTGAAGGCGCACGACGAGGAGAACAGCGCCGGCGAAGGCGACCGCGTGATTCTCATGGAGACCCGCCCGCTGTCGGCCACCAAGCGGTGGCGGCTGGTGCGGATCGTGGAGAAGGCCAAGTAAGCGGGGCTCCGCCCCATCCGTTCCGCCAGGCTCGCGCACTGAGACATTCAAAAGCATGAGAACCGGCGAGACATACAGGAGTTGACGTGATCCAGCAGGAGTCGCGACTGCGAGTCGCCGACAACACGGGTGCCAAGGAGATTCTGTGCATCCGCGTGCTCGGCGGTTCGGGGCGGCGCTACGCGGGTATCGGCGACATCATCGTCGCCACCGTTAAGGACGCCATCCCGGCTGCCGGGGTGAAGAAGGGTGACGTGGTCAAGGCCGTCGTCGTCCGCACGGTGAAGGAGCGGCGTCGCCCGGACGGCTCCTACATCCGGTTCGACGAGAACGCCGCGGTGCTCATCAAGAACGACAACGAGCCGCGTGGAACCCGCATTTTCGGGCCGGTCGGCCGTGAACTGCGCGACCGGAAGTTCATGAAGATCATCTCGCTGGCTCCGGAGGTGCTCTGACCATGAAGGTCAAAAAGGGTGACACGGTCGTCGTCATCTCGGGCAAGGACAAGGGCGCCAAGGGCAAGGTCATCCAGGCCTACCCGGACCGCCAGCGGGTCCTGGTCGAGGGCGTGAACCGGATCAAGAAGCACACTCGGATCACGCAGACGCAGCGCGGCGCGCAGTCCGGCGGCATCGTGACACAGGAGGCGCCGATCCACGTGTCGAACGTGATGGTCGTCGACTCCGACGGCAAGCCGACCCGCGTCGGCTACCGCATCGGCGAGGACGGCAAGAAGGTTCGCATCTCGCGCCGGACCGGTAAGGACATCTGATGACGACAGCGGAGAAAATCGTGCCGCGGTTGAAGACCCGGTACCGCGAGCAGATCAAGCCCGAGCTGCAGAAGGAGTTCTCCTACTCCAACGTGCACCTCATCCCGGGCGTGGTGAAGATCGTCGTCAACATGGGTGTCGGCGACGCCGCGCGGGACAGCAAGCTGATCGAGGGCGCCATCAAGGACCTGACGGCCATCACCGGCCAGAAGCCCGAGGTGCGCAAGGCTCGCAAGTCCATCGCGCAGTTCAAGCTGCGTGAGGGCCAGCCCATCGGTGCCCGCGTCACGCTGCGCGGGGACCGGATGTGGGAGTTCCTGGACCGGCTGCTGAGCATCGCGCTGCCGCGTATCCGTGACTTCCGCGGGCTTTCGCCCAAGCAGTTCGACGGCAACGGCAACTACACGTTCGGTCTCAACGAGCAGTCGATGTTCCACGAGATCGACCCGGACGCCATCGACCGCCCCCGCGGTATGGACGTCACCGTTGTCACCACCGCTACCACCGATGACGAGGGCCGCGCGCTGCTTCGCAAGCTCGGCTTCCCGTTCAAGGAGAACTGATGGCCAAGAAGGCTCTCATCGCCAAGGCGGCCCGCAAGCCCAAGTTCAAGGTGCGTGCGTACACCCGCTGCAACCGCTGCGGCAGGCCGCACTCGGTGTTCCGCAAGTTCGGGCTGTGCCGGGTGTGCCTGCGCGAGATGGCGCACGCGGGCGAGCTGCCGGGCGTGTCCAAGTCCAGCTGGTAATCCAAGAACTTCTCAAGGCTCCCACTTCGCCACAGGCCCCCGGGCGGGGGAACCAGGCGAGAAAGGTTGACAGGTCACCATGACGATGACCGACCCGATCGCAGACTTCTTGACTCGTCTGCGCAACGCCAACTCGGCGTATCACGACGAGGTCGTGCTGCCCCACTCGAAGCTCAAGCAGAACATCGCGGACATCCTCAAGCGTGAGGGTTACATCGCGGGCTTCCGCTCGGAGCCGGGTGAGAAGCACAAGAACCTCGTGGTCGAACTGAAGTACGGCCGTAACCGCGAGCGCAGCATCGCGGGCCTGCGCCGGGTGTCCAAGCCCGGTCTGCGGGTCTACGCCAAGTCGACCGAGCTGCCCAGCGTGCTCGGCGGCCTCGGCATCGCGATCATCTCGACGTCGGGCGGTCTGCAGACCGACCGGCAGGCCAAGCGCAACGGAGTGGGCGGGGAAGTCCTCGCCTACGTCTGGTGAGGAAGGGAGTCCAGGCATGTCACGCATCGGAAAGCTGCCGATTCCCGTCCCTTCCGGGGTCGAGGTGAACATCGACGGCCAGAGCATCTCGGTCAAGGGCCCCAAGGGCACCTTGTCGCACACCATCGCCGTGCCGATCACCGTCGAGCGGGACGAGGACGGCACCCTGCAGGTCAAGCGGCCGAACGACGAGCGGGATAGCAAGGCCCTGCACGGCCTCACCCGGACCCTGGTGAACAACCTGGTCGTGGGTGTGACCGAGGGCTACGAGAAGAAGCTCGAGATCCACGGCGTCGGTTACCGCGTCCAGGCCAAGGGCAGCAACCTCGAGTTCGCCCTCGGCTACAGCCACCCGGTGCTCATCGAGGCGCCGGAGGGCATCACCTTCAAGGTGGAGAGCCCGACCCGGTTCTCGGTCTCCGGTATCGACAAGCAGAAGGTCGGCCAGACGGCCGCGGTGATCCGCAAGCTGCGCCGCCCCGACCCGTACAAGGGCAAGGGGCTGCGTTACGAGGGCGAGCGCATCCGTCGCAAGGTCGGAAAGACGGGTAAGTGATCATGAGCGACACTGCAACCACCAAGCGGAAGCCGGTCGGCAAGGACGCCTCGACCCGGCGCCGCGTCGCGAAGGCGCGCCGTCACTTCCGGCTCCGCAAGAAGATCAATGGCACCGACCAGCGGCCCCGGCTGTCGGTCAAGCGGTCCTCGCGCCACATCTATGTCCAGCTGATCGACGACCTCGCCGGCCACACGCTGGCAGCGGCGTCGACGATGGAGGCGGACGTGCGTGCCGTCGAGGGCGACAAGAAGGCCAAGGCCGCCAAGGTCGGCGAACTGGTCGCGGCCCGTGCGAAGAACGCGGGCATCACGAATGTCGTGTTCGACCACGGTGGCAACGGCTACCACGGTCGCATCGCGGCGCTGGCCGACGCCGCCCGCGAGGGCGGGTTGGAGTTCTAGAGATGCACATCGAGAACGGAAGGAACGCCTGATGCCGGGACGTACACGGCAATTCGGCGGCGGGCAGGGCGGTCCGGGCGGCCAGGGCGGTAACGACCGCGGCGACCGCCGGGACCGCAGGGACCGTCGCGACAGTGGCCGTGGCGGGGCCGGCCAGGACAAGACCCCGCACCTCGAGCGCGTAGTCGCGATCAACCGTGTCGCCAAGGTCGTCAAGGGTGGTCGCCGGTTCAGCTTCACCGCGCTGGTGGTCGTCGGTGACGGCGACGGCCAGGTCGGTGTCGGCTACGGCAAGGCCAAGGAGGTGCCCGCGGCGATCGCCAAGGGTGTCGAGGAGGCGAAGAAGAACTTCTTCCGCGTGCCTCGGATCGGCGGCACCATTCCGCACCCCATCCAGGGTGAGGACGCCGCCGGTGTCGTGCTGCTCCGCCCGGCCAGCGCCGGTACCGGTGTCATCGCCGGTGGCCCGGTGCGTGCGGTGCTGGAGTGCGCGGGTGTGCACGACGTGCTCTCGAAGTCGCTCGGCAGCGACAACGCGATCAACATCGTGCACGCGACCGTGGCGGCGTTGAAGGGCCTGCAGCGTCCGGAGGAGGTGGCGGCCCGTCGTGGCCTGCCGCTCGAGGACGTCGCCCCGGCGCGCATGCTGCGCCAGCGGGCGGGACAGGGGGTCTGACATGGCTCAGCTCAAGGTCACCCAGGTCAAGAGCAAGATCGGGACGAAGCACAACCACCGGGAATCGCTGCGGACCCTCGGCCTGCGCAAGATCCGCCAGTCCGTCGTCCGGGAGGACACTCCCGAGGTTCGCGGCCTGATCCACACGGTGCGGCACCTCGTAACCGTTGAGGAGGTCAAGGCATGACCGCCATCAAGATCCACGACCTGCGGCCCGCCCCCGGCGCCAAGCGCGACAAGATCCGGGTCGGCCGTGGTGAGGGCTCGAAGGGCAAGACCGCCGGCCGCGGTACCAAGGGCACCAAGGCACGCAAGAACGTGCCTGCCGGGTTCGAGGGTGGGCAGATGCCCATCCACATGCGGCTGCCGAAGCTGCGTGGCTTCAAGAACCGGTTCCGTACGGAGTACCAGCCGGTGAACGTGGGCGACATCGCCCGGGTGTTCGCCGAGGGCGGCACCGTGTCCAAGGAGGAGCTGGCCGCTCGCGGCCTCGTCCGCAAGGGCAAGCTGGTGAAGGTGCTGGGCAACGGCGACGTCAGCGTCAAGCTGGACGTCACCGCCGACGCCTTCTCCGCCTCCGCCAAGGAGAAGCTCGAAGCCGCCGGTGGCTCTGTCACCGTGGCCTGACGTTTCACATCGGACGGCCCGCCGGGAATCCCCGGCGGGCCGTTTCGTTTTGTCCGGACTCGGCCGGGGTGCCACGATCGACCTATGACGGAGGGGGAGCCGGGAGAGGAGCCCAGGCAGCCATCGTGGTACGGCAGGCGGCTGCTGGGTGCGCTCGCGGCCACTGCGGCCGCGGCGCTCGCCATCACGGGTTCGTTCCTGCCCCTGGTGTCGGGGGAGCTGGATGTGCCGGGCCGCGCGGTCGTGACGGTGTCGATCACCGGCTGGAAGCTCACCACCAGCGGCGGCCTCGCGACGGTGGCCGGCGCGGCGCAGAACGGTTACCCGCTGGCGGTCTCCGGTGCCTTCCTGATCATCGCCGCGGTGCTCGGGCTCGTCGCGGCGGTGCGGAACATGCCGGGTGGCGCGAGGGCACTGGCCGTGGTGTCCGGAGCGGTCGCGGCGGCGTTCCTCGCCGGGGTCGTGGCCACCATCGCCGTCGAGGCGGCGAACCTGCTCGCCAGTTTCCAGCCGGCAGGTGTCGCCGGTTTCGGCGTGCACGCCGAACTGGGCGTGGGCTTCTGGCTCGAGCTCGCCGCGGTGGCGCTGGCGATCGCCGCGGTGGTGCTCGCGGCACTGCCGGTGCGCGCCGATCCTGGGCTTTTCCGCGGGTAAAGGCCACCTGCGGTGAGGCGGGCCCGCCGTCGCTGTTAGAGTCGGCAGCACGCTGCCGGACAAGTCTGTCCTGTAGCGTTCCTGGCTTGCCCGCCAGGCAGTTGTGTCCTGCCGACCACCCCGCGGTCGGCCAAGCCGATCACTGGCGATACCCCGCCGGTGACGCCGAGGAGGTCCCCCGCGTGCTCAGCGCCTTCCGCTCGGCTCTCGCTACGCCGGACCTGCGCAAGAAGATCCTGTTCACGTTGATGATCGTGGCCGTCTACCGGATCGGTGCGGTCACGCCGGCGCCCGGGATCTCCTACCCCAACGTGCAGGCCTGCGGAGCGCAGGCCGACTCATCGGGCATCTACTCGTTGCTGAACCTGTTCAGCGGTGGCGCGCTCCTGCAGCTGTCGATTTTCTCGACGGGCATCATGCCGTACATCACGGCGAGCATCATCGTCCAGCTGCTGACCGTCGTCATCCCGCGGTTCGAGGAGCTGAAAAAGGAAGGCCAGGCCGGGCAGAACAAGCTCACCCAGTACACCCGGTACCTGACGATCGCACTGGCGATCCTCCAGGCCACCGGTGTGGTCGCGCTCGCCGACCGCGGTCAGCTGTTCCCGAACTGCACCCAGTCGATCATCCCCGACAACAGCGTCTGGGCACTGGCGATGATCGTCGTGACGATGACCGCCGGCACCGCGGTGATGATGTGGCTGGGTGAGCTGATCACCGAGCGCGGTGTCGGCAACGGCATGTCGGTGCTGATCTTCCTGAACATCGCGGCCCGCATCCCGGCCGAGGGCATCAACATCCTCAACAGCCAGGGCGGCATCGTCTTCGCTCTCGTCTGTGTGTTCGGCCTGGTCATCATCGCCAGCGTCATCTTCGTCGAGCAGGGGCAGCGCCGGATCCCGGTGCAGTACGCCAAGCGCATGATCGGCCGCCGGATGTACGGCGGGACCTCGACCTACCTGCCGATCAAGGTCAACCAGGCCGGTGTCATCCCGGTCATCTTCGCGTCCTCGCTGCTGTACCTGCCGGACCTGATCAGCAGGCTCGTCGGCAACCCCACCAGCGCATCGGGCTGGCAGGCGTTCCTGCAGAACTATGTGGTCAACCAGGGCAACTGGGTCCACATCGTGCTGTACTTCGCGTTGATCATCTTCTTCACGTACTTCTACATCACGATCACGTTCAACGTGGACGAGCGTGCGGAGGAGATGAAGAAGTTCGGTGGCTTCATCCCGGGCATTCGCCCCGGCCGCCCGACCGCTGAGTACCTGAGCTTCGTGCTGGGCCGGATCACCCTGCCAGGGTCGATCTACCTCGGCATCATCGCGATCCTGCCGAACTTCTTCCTTTCGATGACCCAGCAGGGCAACAACCAGAGTTTCCCGTTCGGCGGGACGGCTGTGCTGATCATGGTCGGTGTCGGCCTCGACACCGTGAAGCAGATCGAAAGCCAGCTGATGCAGCGCAACTACGAAGGGTTTCTGCGATGACGCGTCTGGTTCTTGTCGGCCCGCCCGGAGCGGGGAAGGGCACCCAGGCGGACGCGCTTTCCCAGCGGCTGTCGATCCCGCACATCTCGACCGGCGATCTGTTCCGCAGGCACGTGTCCGAGGGGACGCCGCTGGGCGAGGAGACCAAGCGCTACCTGGACTCGGGCGAACTGGTTCCCGACGCGGTGACCAACGAGATGGTGCGCGAGCGGCTGGCCGAGCCCGACGCGGCGGAAGGTTTCCTGCTCGACGGGTTCCCCCGCAACACTGCGCAGGCCGAGGTCCTCGGCAAGCTGCTGGCCGAAAGCGGCCTCGAGCTCGACGCCGTGATCCAGCTCGAGGTGCCTGAGGACGTCGTGGTGAACCGGCTGCTCTCGCGTGGCCGCTCGGATGACACGGAGGACGTCATCCGCCGTCGCCAGCAGGTGTACTGGTCGGAGACCGCGCCGCTGCTGGACTACTACCAGGACATCCTGATCAAGGTCGACGGCGTCGGTGACATCGACGAGATCTCCTCGCGAGTGCTGGACGCGCTGCGCGTCCGCCGGTGAACACCAGGTGTTGAGACTGCTGCGAAGGCGCAACGCGATCGAGGTCAAGACCCCGGCCCAGCTCGAGGCGATGCGGGCCGCGGGTCTGGTCGTGCGGCGCGCGCTGACGCTGGTGACCGAGGCAGCGAAGCCCGGCGTCAGCACGGCCGAACTCGACGAGCTCGCCGAGCAGACCATCAGGGACGCCGGTGCGGTGCCCTCGTTCAAGGGCTACCACGGTTTCCCCGCTTCGATCTGCGCCTCGGTGAATGAGCAGATCGTGCACGGCATCCCGGCGAAGACAACAGTGCTGGCTGACGGTGACCTGATCTCGGTCGACTGCGGCGCCATCCTCGACGGCTGGCACGGCGACTCCGCGGTCACGCTCGCCATCGGTTCGGTGTCCGCGGCCGACGTGGCGCTGTCCGCGGCCACCGAGGCCGCCATGTGGGCCGGGATCAGTGCCGCGGTACCCGGGGCGAAGCTCACCGACATCTCCTACGCCGTGCAGAGCTCGGCCGATGCCGCCTCGGCGGCCAGCGGGCTCGGCTACGGCCAGATCGTCGAGTACGGCGGCCACGGCATCGGTCGCGAAATGCACATGGACCCGTTCCTGCCGAACGTCGGCAAGCCGGGGAAGGGCCCGCGCCTCGAAGTCGGCGTGACACTGGCGATCGAGCCGATGCTCACCGCCGGCACGAACGAGACGATCGAGCTGGACGACGGCTGGACCGTGGTCACCGCGGATGGTTCCCGCGCCGCCCACTGGGAACACACCGTCGCCGTCACGGCCGACGGTCCCTGGGTTCTCACCGCCGCGGAACAAGACTGAGCAAACGCTCGTTTAACACACGTCACCCCGCCTCGCACGGTGCGACACGGGGTGCGTAAACTGTCTAGCTGGCGTACTCAGCACGCCGGGTCCAGCGCGCTCGTGAAAATATTTGCGGCTTTGGGGTCGGGGTGTCGTGTGTGCCGGCACCATTCAGGCAGGCAAAAACGGTGCTCAGCCATTATCACGAAACGCGGAGGACATGGCTAAGAAAGACGGGGCCATCGAGGTCGAGGGTCGCGTGGTCGAGCCACTCCCCAACGCGATGTTTCGAGTCGAGTTGGAGAACGGCCACAAGGTCCTGGCCCACATCAGTGGCAAGATGCGGCAGCACTACATCCGCATCCTGCCGGAGGACCGGGTCGTCGTGGAGCTTTCGCCCTACGACTTGTCCCGTGGTCGCATCGTCTACCGCTACAAGTGATGACGGTGAGCAACGCATAAGGAAGCAGGAGACGTGAAGGTTCAGCCGAGCGTCAAGAAGATCTGCGACAAGTGCAAGGTGATCCGCCGTCACGGCCGGATCATGGTGATCTGCGAGAACCTGCGTCACAAGCAGCGTCAGGGCTGATCGCGCACTCCGCGGAGCGGATTGACAGCGAAGACAACCTCCCCGTACCTGCCGGGCCGCACCAGCGGCACGGCACACCCCCGGACTCCAGGCCGGGGCCGGGACACCACCCGCGAAAGCGGTTGGCACGACAGCGAGTCGGTCCCGGGACCGGACGGGGAGCACACCTGGAGCGAGAAGACACCACGAAGGAGTAACAGCCGACATGGCACGACTCGCCGGCGTAGACCTCCCCCGCGAGAAGCGGTTGGAGATCGCGCTGACCTACATCTACGGCATCGGCCGTACCCGCTCGAAGGAGCTCATCGCGGCTTCGGCCCTGAACCCGGACACCCGGGTGCGGGACCTGTCCGACGACGACCTCGTCAAGCTGCGTGACTACATCGAAGAGAACTTCAAGGTCGAGGGTGACCTCCGCCGCGAGGTGAACGCCGACATCCGGCGCAAGATCGAGATCGGCACCTACCAGGGGCTGCGGTGGCGGCGCGGGCTTCCCGTCCGCGGTCAGCGCACCAAGACCAACGCCCGTACCCGCAAGGGGCCGAAGAAGACGGTCGCCGGCAAGAAGAAGGCTGGCAAGAAGTGAGCGTCCAGGGCAAGAAGGTCGTGCGGCTCGGCGGTCAGCGCCTTTCCCGCACGTCGTGCGTATCGCCGAAGGCTCTCTACGCCCGCCCGATGGCGCTGCGTGACCTGTACACCGACGCCGGTTCCGTGATCCGGCGCGGCCAGCAGGAAGCGCGCATCGCCGCTGCTGCCGAGCGAACCGACAACTCGCGCTAACGAGGAGAAGCACCCCCACATGCCACCCAAGGCTCGTACCGCCGGGGCCAAGAAGGTCCGGCGGAAGGAAAAGAAGAACGTGGCCCACGGCCACGCGCACATCAAGAGCACGTTCAACAACACCATCGTGTCGATCACCGACCCGACCGGTGCGGTGATCGCGTGGGCCTCCTCCGGCCACGTCGGGTTCAAGGGCTCGCGTAAGTCCACCCCGTTCGCCGCGCAGATGGCGGCCGAGAACGCCGCCCGCAAGGCAGCCGAGCACGGCATGAAGAAGGTCGACGTGTTCGTCAAGGGTCCCGGTTCCGGCCGGGAGACGGCGATCCGCTCGCTGCAGGCCGCCGGTCTCGAGGTCGGCACCATCCAGGACGTGACCCCGCAGCCGCACAACGGTTGCCGCCCGCCCAAGCGGCGCCGGGTCTGAGGAACGGGGAGGAGTAAGAACACATGGCTCGCTACACCGGCCCCGCGACTCGTATCTCGCGGCGTCTCAAGGTCGATCTCATCGGCGGCGACCAGGCTTTCGAGCGTCGCCCCTACCCGCCCGGCCAGCACGGCCGCGGCCGGGTCAAGGAGAGCGAATACCTGCTGCAGTTGCAGGAGAAGCAGAAGGCCCGGCACACCTACGGCATCCTGGAGCGGCAGTTCAGCCGCTACTACAAAGAAGCCGCGCGCCGCACCGGCAAGACCGGTGAGAACCTGCTGCAGATCCTCGAGTCCCGGTTGGACAACGTGATCTACCGGGCAGGTATCGCACGCACCCGCCGGCAGGCCCGGCAGCTGGTCAGCCACGGCCACTTCCTGGTCAACGGCGTCAAGGTGAATATCCCCAGCTACCAGGTCGAGAAGTGGGACATCATCGACGTGCGGCCCAAGTCGCTGCAGTCGCTGCCCTTCGTCGCCGCCAAGGAAGCCTTCGGCGACCGGCCGATCCCGGCCTGGCTGCAGGTCGTGCCGTCCAACCTCCGTGTCCTGGTGCACCAGCTCCCCGAGCGCGCCCAGATCGAGGTTCCGGTGCAGGAACAGCTGATCGTCGAGTTCTACTCGAAGTGATCAATGGCGGCGGCGCGTCCCATGCGCGCCGTCGCTTCGCCACCCCTTTCGGCGTCATATGGCGGGCGCCGGCAGGAAAGGAAACAAGAAAGTGCTGATTTCACAGCGACCGGCCCTCGGCGAGGAGCCGATCAACGAGACCAGGTCCCGGTTCACCATCGAGCCGCTGGAGCCGGGCTTCGGCTACACCCTCGGCAACTCGTTGCGGCGCACGCTGCTGTCGTCCATCCCGGGCGCGGCGGTCACGAGCATCCGCATCGACGGGGTGCTGCACGAGTTCACCACCGTCCCCGGGGTGAAGGAAGACGTCACCGACATCATCCTGAACCTCAAGGAACTGGTCGTCTCCTCCGAGGAAGACGAGCCGGTCACCATGTACCTGCGCAAGCAGGGCCCCGGTGAGGTCACCGCGGCGGACATCGTGCCGCCGGCGGGTGTCACGGTGCACAACCCGGATCTGCACATCGCCTCGCTGAACGGCAAGGGCAAGCTCGAGATCGAGCTCGTGGTCGAGCGCGGCCGCGGGTACGTGCCTGCCCTGCAGAACAAGCAGGCCGGTGCCGAGATCGGCCGGATCCCGGTGGACTCGATCTACTCGCCGGTGCTCAAGGTGACGTACAAGGTCGAGGCGACCCGTGTCGAGCAGCGCACCGACTTCGACAAGCTGATCCTGGACGTGGAGACCAAGCCGTCGATCACGCCCCGGGACGCGGTGGCGTCGGCCGGTAAGACGTTGGTGGAGCTGTTCGGTCTCGCCCGCGAGCTGAACGTCGACGCCGAGGGCATCGAGATCGGCCCGTCGCCGCAGGAGGCGGACACCATCGCCGCCTACGCGATGCCGATCGAGGACCTGGACCTGACGGTCCGGTCGTACAACTGCCTCAAGCGCGAAGGTATCCACACGGTGGGCGAGCTCGTCTCGCGCAGCGAGGCGGACCTGCTCGACATCCGCAACTTCGGCGCCAAGTCGATCGACGAGGTCAAGCTGAAGCTGGTGGGTCTGGGCCTGTCGCTCAAGGACAGCCCGCCCGGGTTCGACCCGACGGCCGCCGCCGCCAGTTACGACGGCGAAGGCTGGTCCGACAGCGTCGACGGGATTTCCGATGCTGGCCACGACGACGGCCAGGACTACGCAGAGACGGAGCAGCTGTAGGCGGCTCCTGAGCTGCCGTCAGCTGTGAAGCTGAACGAGGAGAAGCAATGCCCACCCCCACGAAGGGCCCCCGTCTCGGTGGATCGCCTGCGCACGAGCGGTTGATTCTGGCGAACCTGGCCACATCGCTGTTCGAGCACGGCAAGATCACCACCACCGAGGCCAAGGCCCGCCGGGTCCGTCCGCTCGCCGAGAAGCTGATCACCAAGGCGAAGCGGGGCGACCTGCACAACCGGCGCCAGATCCAGCGGGTCATCCGCGACAAGGACGTGGTGCACAAGCTGATCGCGGAGATCGGCCCGTTCTTCGAGGACCGTCCGGGCGGGTACGTCCGGATCACCAAGACGATCCCGCGCAAGGGCGACAACGCCCCCATGGCGGTCATCGAGCTGGTGTCCGAGAAGACCGTGACCGCGGAGGCCGAGAAGGCGCGCAACACCCGGTTCGCCAAGGACGAGGCGAAGGCTGAGGTTACCGAGGCTCCCGAGGCTCCCGCCGAGGAGACCCCGGATCAGGACGCGGAGGCTCCGGTCTCGGCGACCACCGAAGCCACCGCGGAGCCCGCTGAGGGTGCCGCTGAGGAAACCCCTGCCACTGAGTCCAAAAAGGACGAATCCTGACGGCGGATTCCGGTCCAGGCAACGAGCCCGCTTCTCCCGTGAGGGAGGGCGGGCTCGTTCGTCTGCGCCTTGACCTCAGCTACGACGGCACAGATTTCTCCGGCTGGGCCCGGCAGCCCGGGCGCCGCACGGTGCAGGGACTGCTCGAAGAGGCGCTGGCCAAGCAGCCGCCGGGGGAGTCGGTGCCGCGGTCTGTCGTGGTGGCGGGCCGGACCGATGCCGGGGTGCACGCGTCCGGCCAGGTCGTGCATGTCGACGTGGTGCCGTTGCGGACGGCCACCGGGCGGCTCGCGGTGGACGAGCACGGGATTCCCGATCTGGCGCGCATGTGTCACCGGTGGAACCGGTACCTGCCGGGGGATGTGCGGGTGTTGTCGGCACGCGTGGCGCCCTCGGGTTTCGATGCACGATTTTCCGCTGTGCGGCGCCACTACCGGTACCGCGTTTCGGACGCGCCGTGGGGCGTGGATCCGTTGCTACGACGGGACACTCTCGCATGGGGCCGGACGCTGTCGGTGGACGCGCTGAACGAGGCGTCCGGGATGTTGCTGGGGCTGCGGGATTTCGCGGCGTTCTGCAAGCAACGTGAGGGCAGCACGACGATCCGCGAGCTGCAGCGGTTCACCTGGCGCCGGTTGGACACGCATCTCGTCGAGGCGCAGGTTTCCGCCGACGCCTTCTGCCATTCGATGGTCCGCAGCCTCGTCGGGGCCGTGCTCATGGTCGGCGACGGCCGCCGTCCACCCGATTGGCCCGTTTCGGTGTTGCGCAGCCGGATCCGGGACAGCGCTGTCGCACCGCCGCACGCCTTGACTCTCGTGGCCGTCGACTACCCCCCGGACGAAGAACTCGCGTCCCGCGCCGACCAAACCCGCGCCATCCGCAACCCCCCCTAACCGCGAGTCGCACGTTCCGCGTGGCCGAGTCGCGCGTTCCGTGTGGCCGAGTTGCGCGTTGCGTGTGGCCGAGTTGCGCGTTGCGTGTGTCACGCCGGAAGCCCGCGGTGCCGAAATGCCGCCCTGATGTCCGCGATGAGCCGGCTCGGATCTTTCAGATCATCGACGTCGGCACGAATGATCAGCCAGCCGCGTCGACGCAGATCTTCGTCTCGGGCGGCGTCGCGCGTTTTCCGGTTCTTGTGTGCCTCGTAGCCGTCGTACTCTCCACCGATCCGCAGCTCATGCCATGCGAAGTCGAGCCGGTAGACGTCGCGACCGTCCAGATCGGTGATCACATACTGCGGTATGGGAGCCGGCAGGCCGGCATCGACGATCGCCAGCAGTATCGAGCTCTCCATCGGCGACTCGGCGAGTCCCGTCGCGAGGTCCAGCAACGCCAAGCCTTGTTGCCGTCCTCGAGGATCTCGCCGGTTGCGGATCCGTTCCTCGGTCCAAGCGCGGCACTCGGCCCGCTCGATGGCCGGCAGCAGCGCCAGAGCTTGGTCCGCACAGGCGATTGCCGTGCGGCGATCGGCCCGGCACAGCACCTGGGCGAGCGCCATGTCGAGCGCGTGTACTCGCAGCCCGTGGAGCTCGGTGATGTCCTGTGCGTCCACGGATCCGTGATGGATCAGCACTCCGGTGTGATCACGGCCTCGGCGGAAGTACGGCAGGGTCACGTGGATAGGTGCGGTGCGGGCCGCCGAGCACCCGTGTAGCGCCAGCGCACTCTCGCCGCTGAGAACCGCGTGCGGCCCCGCGAAGAGCAGGGCGGCCGCAGCTCGGGTATGAAACTCCGCGAGCCGTTTCGAGTCGATCACGATGTCCTTCGAGAACACGGTGAGCCGACGATTCGCGAGGGCGACGCGAAGCGCGTGCGGGCTGAGCACGCGACGTATTTCGGTGCGGGTGTAGGCGCCGTGCAGCCCTTCGGGTAACGCGACCATGCCTCCGACTTTGGTGGCCGGACGCACGGCATGCACGTGACATCCGCGAATCTGTGGACAACCAACACCGATGTGGATAAACCGCGCGACCGGAACGCTCAACTCGCGCGACCGGACCGCTCAACTCGCGCGACGGGAACGCTCAACTCGCGCGACGGGAACGCTCAACTCGCGCGACGGGAACGCGCAACTCGCGCGACGGGAACGCGCAACTCGCGAGGGCCCAACGCTCAACTCGCGCGGGTGGGGGTTAGTCGCCGCGGCGGACGGGGCCGAGTAGGTGTTGTTCCTGTTGGGTGGTGACCAGGCGGAGCGGGCGCCACAGGTTGGCGCCCAGCGCCACGACCTGATCGTCCTTGAGGGTGGTCAGCTGGCGCATCATCTGCGGTGGCAGCCGCCAGATCCGCGCCGCCAGCTCGGACTGGCCGACCGGCAGCCGCTGCATCAGGACGATGTCCGCGGCGTTCGCGATGGTGGCTGCCTGCGGGTGCAGGTACGGCAGCACGTACACCGTCGTCTGCCACGGCGAGCGCGGCGGGAACAGGTCCTGCGGGGTCGGCCCGCCATCGGTCACCACGAGCAGCGGCGCGTCCTCCGATGGCCGGGGCAGTTCGACCGGTGCCAGCCGGCGGATCTGCACCAGGGGCGACGGTCCTCCGTTCGATCCGCTGCCCGCGGCCTGTGGCAGTACCTGCCACGCTGCCGGCCGACCGGTCGCGATGACCACCCAGGCGCCGACCGCCATGGCACGCAGCGACACCTGCCGGGCAAGGTATAGACCACCGACGAGCACGATCCGCGTTGGCGTCGCCCGCAGTGCCGAGATCGTCAACGGTTCGCCGTTCAGCCCGGAGCCCACGACGATGCCGCCGCGATCGCCGGACGGGCTGATCGCGTCGAGCAGTTTCGGGTCCACAGTGAACTCCGGCGCGACACCGTTGTTCCGTCCCGGATCACGCAGCCTGAGGCTCATGCCGTGCCTCCCATCGGGAGAGTCGCGGCCAGACCCTCGATTTGCAGGCCCCGCAACGGAATCAGCGACACGCCGACCCGTCCGGCCAAAGTGGACAGACGGCTGTCGGCGGCGTCGAGCTCGCGCGGATTGCGTGCGCTCATCCGGACCACACCGCGCAGCCCGATCTGCCCCTCGTCGTCGGACGGCGAGATCGACAGCGCCACGGTCGCCGACAACGCCCGTACGCTGGTGAGCGCGTTGAGGCTGTTCGTGATCTTGCCCTTCGGCCAGCCGGTGATCGCGTAGCTGGCGTGGCCGATCCCCGCCGCCGTCGCGCTCGTCCAGTGCTCGCGCAACGCGATCCGGCCCTCGCTGCCGGCGACCGCGGTCAACTCGGCCGCGGAAATCCCGGCGCGCAACAGCTCGTCAGGATCCAGCGGGCGGGTCGGCACCCCGCGTGATTCCAGCGCATTGCGCACCCGGGAGAGCGCGCCGATCAACGCCCGGTGTGCGCCGACGACGCCGCCACCACGTTCCCGCACCGCCGCGGGGCAGCGCCGCGGGTCGAGCCGGATCGCCACCCAGGTCGTGCGCCGGGCGGCCGCGGGCAGCGGGCCCAGCACCTCCATGTACGAGGTGAGTGCGGGCGATTCCGACGGCAGCGCCGCGCTGCCGGGGTAGGTGTGCCAGATCGCCTGAATGGAGTCGAGCACCACGCCGCGGTCTTCGAGGCACGGCGCGAGCGCGGACAGCGGCAGGCTCGGCGCGCCACCCGCCTGGGTGATCAGCGCCGGGGCCGGCTCGACCAGCAGCACGGCCGTCCAGGTGCCGTCATGCCAGGCCAGGCCCACCTGCTGGCGCTCGTGATCGGTGCCGTGCGCCACCACCAGATCCGGCACCACCAGGCGCAGCAGGCTGACCCGCGCGTCCTCCGGCCCGGTGACCGACTCGTCCTGGTTCGGCTCGACGTTCGGCGGCGGTGGGGTCGCGGTGTGGTCGTGCGAGCGGAACAGGTAGCGCAGGGTCAGCCCGAACCACTCGGTGAACCACTTGCCACGCCAGCGAAGGAGCGCGATCACCAGCGCCGCGGCGGTGATCCCGATGCCCACGTACAGCAAGGACTTGTCGATCGCGAGCAGGATCAGGCCGATCGCGAGCCCGACTTCGAGCACGACCACACCGCGACCCCACCGCCGCCGAACGTCGAGCCGAACCAGGACGAGTCGGTCACCGGGCCGGAGGACGCGCGGGTCAGCCTGCTGCGCCT
>NZ_WMBA01000052.1 GCF_009707865.1 Amycolatopsis pithecellobii | reverse complement strand
CGGTCTTCACCACCGGCTTCTTGCCCAGCGGTGGTACGGACGCGTACCCGCCTTCGACTTCCTTCTGCACCAGGCCCATCACGCGCTGGATCTCCTGGTTGGCGGTCTTGAGCTTGTCCCCGATCTGGGTCGACGCTTCCGTCGCGATCGCCGTGGTGGCCTGGGTGTTCTGCGCGATGATGGCGTCCGGCGTCTGTGCCGGCATGGTGGCGCCAGGCTGTTGCGCGGCCACCGCGTCGAGCTGCGTCTGCGCCGCGTCGGCCGACGCCTGTGCCTGCTGGTTGAGCGTGTCGATCCGGCCGTGTGCGTCGTCGCGGACCTGTTGCACTTCCTGTTGCGTACGGTTCAGGAAACTTTGCAGGTTGCCCAGCTCGTCCGAG
The DNA here is from genome assembly GCF_009707865.1 of Amycolatopsis pithecellobii. Classification (GTDB taxonomy): domain Bacteria; phylum Actinomycetota; class Actinomycetes; order Mycobacteriales; family Pseudonocardiaceae; genus Amycolatopsis_E; species Amycolatopsis_E pithecellobii. The sequence continues at coordinate 58,706 of NZ_WMBA01000052.1, read as the reverse complement.
ACCTCGTCCAGATGGTCGTTGACCCGCTGGCCGGCGTCGGCGATCTTCTTGACGTAGTCGAAGAAGGCGTCCGCCGAACCCCCGGTCCAGGTGCCGCCGCCGAGTCCCGCTGTGGCGTTGCGCAGCGCGATCGTGTGGTCCGCCGAGTCCTTCGAGGCCTGCCGGAACTGGTCCGCGACATCCTGGATCGCGGCCGGACGCACGTTTTCGACCTGCTGCGTCTTGGTCTCGACATCGTTCCAGTTCGGCGGGAACTCCGCTTTGGCAGCCATTTTCTACAGACCCTCGGCCTTGCGCTTGATCTGGTAGCCGGCTTCGTCGTCGGTGCCGCGCAGCGCCTGGGCGGCGTCGTACAGCGCGCCGCTGGTGGAGCTCATCAGCTCGGCCGCCGCGTCGAACTGCCCGTGCATGCGGTCCCGGAACGAGTGCAACGCGTTGACCGCGTGCTCGGAGGGATGCTCGGCAGGATCGCCGGGCTGGTCGTCGGGGTGCTTGATGTCGCCGAACGGGTTCTGCCCCGCGACGCCGATCATCTTCTGCTTCGAGTCCTTGAAGTTGTCATGCAGGGCCTCGACCTTGCGGGCCACGTGCTCCATCGAGTCCGGATCACCCTGCAGCACCTTCGTCATCCCCCTTCGCGTCGCGTCGTTGATCCGACGCCTGCCTCGCGGCGGCGGTTCCCGAGATCTTTTTAGCACCGGGAACCCCCGATCACACCTCTTCCAGCAGCTCCCAGATCCGGGTGGACAACAGCTGGTTGTCCGCGGGGGCAACGGTGAGCCAGTTCCCGTCGGCTCCGGCGCCCAGCTGCACGAGATACCGGCCGGCGTCGGTGTCATGGAACGCGACGACCCGGCTCGCCCGGCGCATCCCCCCGTCACGGCGCACGCGCTCGACGCCGAACTGGCCGCGCGCGGTCATGCCGACCATCATGCCGGCCAGTTCCTGTGCCTGTCCGAGCTGGACACCGCGGTCTTCCAACGCCGTGACCAGCGCTTTCGGTTCGCCCCGGGCGTCGGCGTCAGCCTCCCGCAGGACGCGATGGGGGACGCTCACCGAATGCCCGACCCCGGCCTGTAGCTCACCGGCGACCGACACCGCGGACTCCGGCAGCGACGTGTCCCGCGCGGGGATCAGCCACACTTCGCCGCGGTCCACCACAGCGAGCAATGCCTGGCGGCCGTTGCTGACCGCGAGACCCCTGATCTCGCGGTTGGTCCAGACCCACACGTCGATGCCGACGGTCGGGTGGGCGAGCAGGTTCAGCTGGTCGACGAGCTCGCCTGAGGCGCGCGTGCCGCGAGCCAGCCGCCGTTCGCCCAGCGACCGCCAGGCCTTGTCGACGAGAGCGCGCCGCTCGGTATGCGTGCGGCCGGGGCTGTCCACGCGCAACGCGGGGTGCGGCGGCGGCAGCCGCTCGGCCTCCCACAGCACGTCGAACTCCACAGTGGACAGCACAAGGCTGCCGCCGGGGGCGCTCACTCTTCCGGCAGCGGCTTGCCGCCGATGAGATCGACGGAGACTTCGCGCTGATCGGTGAACAGGTCGTGGTCGTCCACGCCGTATCGCCGCACGTGGTGGGCGTCCTCCTCGCCGTCCTGCGTCGCGGCGGGCTCGAGGATCGCGCGGGTCTGTGCGGTGCTCGGCGGCTGGGGCGCCGTCCGGCGGGCGCGCAGTGCTTCCTCTTCCCCGGGCACCTCGCCGACCGGCAGCCGGTGTATGCGCTTGGCCGCGCTGCCACGGCCGGGCCGCTCCCGTTCCGGTTCGCCGCTCGTCACGCCGCTCACCCCGGCCGCGCCGATCGCGGGCGTGCCCTCGGCGAGCGCACCCACTCCACCAGCCGCACGGAGGTTGGTGAACCCGGGCCCGACGTTCGCCGGCCCGCTCGTCGCGCCGGGCACCGAACCGAATGACTTTCCCTTGCCCAGCAAGGCTTCCGCACCGGGTACGCGGGCGGCCCCCTCAGCCGGCACGCCGCCCGGCCGTCCTGCCTCGGCGGGTATGCCGCCTGGCCGGCCCACGGAAGCCGCTCTTTCGGCGGCCGGTCCGGCGCCGACGAACCCACTGGTGACCTGCTGGCCCGCGGCGAGCGGCGGCTGCCCTGGGTTCGGCCGGGCCACGGTCTCCTGGCGATCGGCGCGTGGCTGGGAGCCGTTGACGACCCCGGTGACCGGCTCGGTCGCCGGACTGTGTGTGGCCGGGTTCGGCGCGGTCACCTGCGCGGGTGTGGTGGCACCCGTCTGGGGCGGCGCCACCGGGACGCCGATCGGCGGCGTGGGTGCGTGTGCCGTGGTGTGACCGGGCGATGGTGACGTGGCGGCGACCGGAGTCGCGTGGACCTTTGTGCCCTTCGTACCCGCCGCGACCGTCGGCGAGACCTCCGGGACGTCGGGCACCGGCGGCACCGGCGCGATGGTGGGCCCGGCGACCGACTCGACCGCCGCACCGGGTGAGGAAAGCAGGTTCATCGACTGCGGTGCGGCGACCGGCTGCGACGACGCCAGATAGTTGCCGCTGTCGTGCGCGTAGGAGTTGAGCGCGTCGACGGCCTGCGCCTTCGCCTCGGCGCTCGCTTTCACGCTCGCCGCGTGATCGGTCTCGAACCCGAACAGGCTGAACAATGTGTCGGTGACCGTGTAGCCGTCCTCGCCCTGCCGCAGCGCCGCGGGGTCGGGCAGCTTGTTCTTCGTGCGGTTGAACGCCTCGCCCTGCTGGAAGATCAGCTGCGCCGCCGCGGCGACCTTTTCGTTGGCGTCGGCGGAAAAACCGGCCTGATCGGACAACACGGTGCTCGCCTGACCACCGGCCTCGCTGTGCCACGACACCCCGAGCGCCGCGAGTTGCTCGCGCAGCGTCGTGTCGGTATGCGAGAGCGCCCCGGCCACCTGCTTGAGGGCGTCCACCGCGTCACCGAGGCCCGCGGTGCCGGCGCCGCTGCGGAACTTGCCGATCTCCAGCGCGAGGGTTTCCGCGTCATAACCGTCGAAACGCTGGTCGCGCAGCTTCTCCACGAGCGCGGGAACGTCGTAGCGGCTGCTGTCGAAGGTGCTCATTTCACCGTCTCCAAGGTCTCGACCGCCATCTTCGCCACGGTGGTGGCCATGTCGCACAGCTGCGGCTGGGTGAAGGACTTGTCGTCCGCGGCCATCTCGGCCCGCAGTGTCTCGCCGTCGGCAACGCCGACCAGCGTCTCGCAGTCCTGGATGCCGGCGCTCGGCGCGAAGTTGACCAGCGCGGGAAAGCCGGGCACCTCCACGGGCTGCTGGGTCATGCTCGTCTTGTGGTGTGCGCCGGTGAGCCACTCTCCGACATCGGCCGTCAGGACCGTTTCCAGGTAGTACGTGTACGTCGGCGCGGCGGCATCGACGTCGAAGGCACAGGTCGGTCCGTCGCGCTCCAGGTCGATCGGCAACCGCCGCGGCGCGCCGTTCTCCTTGAGCTGATCCAGCTGCGCCGGGGTGAGCAGCGCACAGGGATCGGTGCCCTGCAAGGAAAGTTCCTTGGCGCGGACGGGAAGGCGGAGCGTGGGCGCGGTGGCGGACACCGGTGCGCTGACGCCGTCGATGCTGGTGGTGCAGCCGCCGAGCGTGATCGTCGCCAGCAGGATCATCGCGCTACTTCTGGCCCGCATGGCGGTCCCCGAGCGCGGCGATCTTCTCGTCCTCGCCCTTCTGGTAGGTCCCCGCCGCAGTGCGCAACTGGCCGGCGAGATGGCGCAACTGCTCGATGTAGTTCTGCACGCGATGGGCGTACGAGCCGTCCCCGCGCGCGACCAGCCTGTTCCAGGCGTCCGCCGCGGTGGCACTCACCACGTCCTGCGCGGGAGCGTCGATGTTCAGCTCGGCCAGCAGTTGCCGAACCCGGTCGGCGAGCTCGTCCGCCTGATCGTTGATGATCTTGGCGACCTGCAGCACCTGATCCGGCCGGACCTCGATGTCCATCGCCGCCGGCACCTGCGGTACGGCGGTGCTCCACGCGCTCACGGTGGGTTCTGCCATGGTGCGCACTCTCCCGGGTACGGACGGTGACCGCCGGTTTCCCCAGCAGGCTACCAATGGACGCGCGTGCCCGGGTGGTAGTTCCGCTATCGGGCGGGGACCGTCACCGCGCCGTCGACAGCCCGCTGCGCGATATCGGTGCGATGGTGCGAACCGGCGAGGTGCACCTTGGCGACCCGCTCGTACGCCTGCTCGCGCGCCGCGGCGAGGTCCGGACCGGTGCCGACGACCGACAGCACCCGGCCGCCATGTGCGACGACGCCTCCGTCTTCGCGGCGCCGCGTGCCCGCGTGCAGGACACCTTCGCCTTCGGAACCGGTGATGACGTCACCGGCGCGCGGGATACCCGGGTAGCCGTCGGCGGCGATCACCACGGTGACCGCGGCACCCGGCTGCCATTCGAGCGGCGGGTGGTCGGCGAGTTTGCCGGTGGCGGTGGCGTAAAGCAGCCCGGCGATCGGCGTGGCCAGCAGCGCCAGCACGACCTGGGTCTCGGGGTCGCCGAAGCGGCAGTTGAACTCGATGACCTGCGGCCCCTCGGCGGTCAGCACGAGCCCGGCGTAGAGCAGGCCGACGAACGGGGTGTCCCTGGCGGCGAGCTCGTCGACCACGGGCTGCACGACGTCGGCGACGATGCGCTCGACGAGCCCGTCGGGCGCCCACGGCAGCGGGGCGTAGGCGCCCATGCCGCCGGTGTTGGGCCCGGTGTCACCGTCACCGACGCGTTTGAAGTCCTGCGCCGGCAGCAACGGCACCACGGTGCGGCCGTCTACGAGGCAGAACAGCGACAGCTCCGGTCCGTCCAAAAAGGACTCGAGGAGTACCGCGTGCCCACCGTCGAGCAGCGTCATCGCATGCGCGCGGGCCTGGTCGTAGTCGGCGGTGACGACGACGCCCTTGCCTGCCGCCAGCCCGTCGTCCTTGACCACCCAGGTGGGACCGAAGCGGGCCAGTGCGTCGTCGAGGCGCGCCGGGTTGTCGACGATCTCGCTGTGCGCGGTGGCGACCTTCGCGGTGGCCATCACGTCCTTGGCGAAGGACTTCGAGCCCTCGATGCGGGCGGCCGCTGCGGACGGGCCGAAGCACGCGATCCCGGTCTTGCGGACGGAGTCGGCCGCCCCGGCGACCAGTGGCACCTCCGGCCCGATGACCACGAGGTCGGCGCGCCAGCTCGTGGCGAGCGCGGCGATGGCCTGCGGATCGGCCACGTCAACCCCGAGCTGCTCGGCCAGCGACGCGATACCGGCGTTGCCGGGGGCGCACGCGAGCGCGGTCACCGCGGGGTCGTGTGAGGCGGCGAGGACGAGGGCATGTTCGCGGGCACCTGACCCGATGACAAGAACGCGCACGGACCGAGCGTAGCCGGAGCGCGCGCACCGGCCGTTCACCCGCCCGACCGTCACCTGTTGATCCGTTTTGCCGTGATCGCCGTTCGCCGGCGCGAAAGTGGCCGGATGCAGATACGGAAACGAATGGTGGTGGCGCTGTTGTCGGGGCTCACCTTGCTCGGCGTGGCGAGCCCGTCCAGCGCCGTCGAGGACACTCGTACGCATGACCGCGGCCCGGTGGTCGTCGGCCATCGCGGTGCTCCCGGCTACCGGCCCGAGCACACGCTCGCGTCCTACGAGCTCGCGTTCCGGCAGGGTGTGAGCTGGGTCGACGTGGACCTGGTGCCGACGAAGGACGGTCAGCTGGTCGCCCGGCACGAGCCCGAGATCGGCGGTACGACCGACGTCGCGCAGCACCCCGAGTTCGCTTCCCGCAAGACCACCAAGGTCATCGACGGGGCCTCGATGACCGGTTGGTTCACCGAGGACTTCACGCTGGCCGAGTTGAAGACGTTGCGCGCGACCGAGCGGATCCCCGACATCCGCCCGCACAACACGATCTACAACGGGCGCTGGCAGATCGCCACGTACCAGGAGGTGCTCGACCTGACCAAGCGGCTGGGTCGTGAGCTGCACCGCACGCTGGGTACGTACCCGGAGGTCAAGCACTCGACGTACTTCGCGAGCATCGGAAACCCGACCGAGCCGAAGCTGGTCGACATCCTCACCCGCAACGGGCTGAACCGGCGGGACGCGCCGGTGATCATCCAGTCGTTCGAAGTGTCGAACCTCGAGGCCTTGAGCAAGCAGGTGCGCGTGCCGCTGCTACAGCTGACGTCGGCCACCGGCGCGCCGGCGGACTTCGTCGCCAAGGGCGACAAGCGCACGTACGCGGACCTCGTCACGCCGGCCGGGCTCAAGGAAATCGCCACCTACGCCGACTATCTGGGCCCGGACAAGAACCAGATCATCCCGCCCGACGCGGCAGGCAACCTGACCACCCCGACCGCCGTCGTCCGGGACGCGCACCAGGCCGGGCTCAAGGTGGCGCCTTACACCTTCCGCAACGAGAACAGTTTCCTGCCCGCCAACCTGCGTTCGTCGGGGGATCCCACCGCGTGGGGCAATATCTTCGCCGAGGAATCCGCTTTCCTGGCCACGGGAATCGACGGCTTCTTCGCCGACCAACCGGACACCGCATTGCTGGCGGTGACCAGTTCGTAGTGAAGTCAGCGCTGGGGATCTGCCTTCAGGCCTTGAAGCAGGTCCCCGGCGTCCATTTCCAGCGCCTCGGCGAGAGCAAGGATGCCGGGCAGTTCGACGCGCTTACGTTTGCCGCGTTCGAGCCCGGAGAGCCAGCTGATGGTCAGGCCCGCACTGTGGGCGAGATCTTGCTGCGTCAGCTCGAGCTTCTTGCGCTGCGCCCGGACTCGGCGACCCAACTCTGTGGTCGCCGCTGTCGCGGTTCGGTTCGGCGCAGGCACGCCGCAACCTTGGTCGTGCAACCTTGATCTGACCATAGTTGATCATGTAACTACGGTCATGCTTGTCGAATCAAGGTTGTATAGTCATGGTAATTGTGCAGCGCAACGCTGCGCCGACGATCCGGGCGCGGCGGGTGCGATGGGGCGCGGTGCAACGCGCCCTAGAATGCAAGCACCTGGGGTCGCTCTCGAGGAACGACCCCAGGCGGGTGAGGCGTCAGAACTGGTGCACGGCCGCGAACCGATAGAGCGCCAGTCCTGCAATCACCACGACGACTCCGGTCACCTTCACGCGCAACGTGATGGTGATTCGGAGCGTCGCCTTCGGCCCAGGCCGGCGCCTATGGCGCTGGTGACCCATGGGCAACCACCTCATTTTTCGAACAACCGGCAGACCATTGCGGCCGAGCCGGTCGCCGAGGGCTTTCCCCGGCGATCGCGCGGGGAAGCCTGGTGGCCGGAGTCAGAGTAGCGTTCGGACGGTCGTTGGGAAATTGCGGGCATTGCTCCCGGTAACCGCGTCGTCGCGGGAATTGGCCAACGGCGAAAATGTGTAGCGTCTTGTTTTTCCGATTCGATACTCTTGTCGGCAGGTTGAGGGGGTTTCGCGAGGGGGCGGTACTTCTTCGGCTGCCTCCTGTGTTCCTTCCTGACCTGAAACGGATGTCATGACCACAGCTGAGCCCAGCCCCGCGGACTCCGACAAGCTCGACCCGGCGGTGCTCAAGATCGCCGGTGTCGTCGTTCTCGGTGCCGTCATGGCGATCCTCGACACGACGGTCGTCAACGTCGCGCTCCAGGCGCTGACCCTGGAGTTCAAGACGTCCTTCGACACCATCCAGTGGGTCGTCACCGGCTACATGCTGGCGCTCGCGACCGTCATCCCGGTCACCGGCTGGGCGTGCGACCGGTTCGGCTCCAAGCGCCCGTACATGCTGTCGATCGCACTGTTCCTGCTCGGCTCGATGCTCGCCGGCATGGCGTGGAACGTCGAGTCCCTCATCATTTTCCGCATCCTGCAGGGGCTCGGCGGCGGCATGCTGATGCCGGCGGGCATGACGATCATGACCAGGGCCGCGGGCCCGCACCGGGTCGGCCGGGTCATGGCCGTGCTCGGGGTGCCGATGTTGCTCGGCCCGATCGGCGGCCCGATCCTCGGCGGCTGGCTCGTGGACGCGGTGAGCTGGCGCTGGATCTTCTACATCAACGTGCCGATCGGCGCGATCGCCCTCATTCTCGCCTGGCGCATCCTGCCGAAGGACAACCCGCGGCCGGCCGAGAAGTTCGACTTCCCCGGGATGCTGATGCTGTCCCCGGGGCTCGCGCTGCTGATCTTCGGCGTGTCCAAGATCCCGCAGGAAGGCGGCGTCTCGTCGGTCGGCGTGTGGCTGCCCGCGGTCGCCGGGCTCGCGCTGATCGTCGCGTTCGTGTTGCGGGCCGCGCGGGTCCAGAACCCGCTGGTGGACCTGAAACTGTTCAAGGACAGGACATTTGCCGTCGCGATGATCACCATGACCTTCTTCATGGTGGCGTTCCTCGGCGCGATGCTCGTGTTGCCCACGTACTTCCTGTTGGTGCGCGGGGAAACCGCGCTCCAGGCCGGACTGCTCTTGGCGCCACAGGGAATCGGCGCGATGGTCACCATGCCACTCGGCGGGCGCCTGGCAGACAAGATCGGGCCGGGCAAGATCGTGTTGCCCGGCATCATCGTGATCCTCGCCGGCCTGGCGGTGTTCACCCAGGTCGGTGCCGACACGCCGTACCCGGTGCTGCTCGCCGGGCTGTTCGTGATGGGCCTCGGCATGGGCGCCACGATGATGCCGATCAGCGCGGCGGCGCTGCAAACCCTCACCCAGCGGTCGGTGGCGCGCGCGTCCACCGCGATGAACATCGTGCAGCAGGCCGCGGGCGGGATCGGTTCGGCCGTGATGTCGATCATCCTGGCCAGCCTGCTCGCCGGGAAGTTCGGGGTGCCGACCAGCCAGGGCCAGCTCGCCGCGACAGCACTGCTGACGAACCCGCAAACCCACGAGGCCGCGGCAGGCGCGTCGGCGGACGCGTTCGCCTCCACGTTCCTGTGGGCGCTCGTGCTCATCGCGGTCTGCATCATCCCGACCCTGTTCCTCCCGAAGAAACCCGCGGTTCCCGCGGAGGAGCCCGACGGGAAGCCCGACGAGGTCGCCACCGCCGCGTAACCCGGCACCGTGAGCGAGGATCAGGGGCATGGAGCTCCTGACCTTGATGGGCGTGCTGGCCGTCGCGCTGGGGTTGACCGCACTGGCGCGACGGCACAGCCTGCCGGCTCCACTGCTGATCGTCGTGGTGGCGCTGGCCGTGTCGTTCATCCCGGGCATGCCCAAGGTCGAGCTCCAACCCGAACTGATCCTCACGCTGGTCCTGCCGCCGCTGCTGTATTCGACCGCGCTGGACAGCTCCTACGCCCAGTTCCGCGCCGCGTCGAGGCCGATCGTCGCCCTCGGCGTGGTGCTCGTGGTGGTCACCGCGCTCGTCGTCGGGTTCGTCGTCCACCTCCTCCTGCCACAGTTGCCGACGGCGTCGGCGCTCGTGCTCGGTGCGGTGGTCGCGCCGCCGGACGCGGTGACCGCGGTCGCGATCGGCCGCCGTCTCGGTCTGCCGCGCCGGCTGATGACCGTGCTCACCGGCGAAAGCCTGGTCAACGACGCGGCCGCGCTGACCCTGTACAAGCTCGCGCTCGCCGCGGTACTCGGCGCCGCGGGGTCCATCGGCCACGGCTTGCTGATCTTCGTTGTCGCCGCCGTGCTCGGCACCAGCGTCGGGTTGCTCGCCGGGGTGCTCGTCGGGTACATCCGCCGCAAACTCGACGACCCGTTGATGGAATCGGTGTTCGGCATCATCGTGCCGTTCGCGGTGTACGTCATCGCCGAGCACCTGCACCCGTTCTCCCCGGATTTCAGCGGTTCCGGCGTGCTCGCGGTGGTCGCGGCCGGGCTGTACCTCGGCAACCAGTCGCTGCACGCGGGCCCCGCGACCCGCCTGCAGGATTCGACGGTGTGGGCGTCGCTGGACGTGCTGCTGGAAACACTGGTGTTCGCGCTGATGGGCCTGCAGTTGCCCTTCGTGCTGCACAACATGGACGCCGCCGCGCCTGCCAACGGGACCCTGGCGGTCACCGCGCTCGTCGTGCTCGCCGTGGTGATCTTCGTGCGCATTCCGTACGTGTTCCTCGCCGCCTCGCTTCCGCAGGCGGTGCGGCTGTTCGGGCGGGAACGGGCGGCGCCGCCGTGGCGGCACTTGGCGGTGCTGTCGTGGACAGGGATGCGCGGTGTGGTGACGCTCGCCGCGGCGACCGGTGTGCCGCTGGGGACCCCCGGCCGTGCGGAAATCCAGTTGTTCGCGTTCGCCGTCGCGGTCGGCACGTTGCTCGTGCAGGGCATGACGCTGCCGTTGCTCATCCGGACGCTCGGGGTCAACAACGACGCCGAGGCCGCCCAGGACGAGGTGGAGGAGAAGCACGCACGCGAGGAGGCGATGCGCGCGGCGATGGTGCGGCTCGACGACCTGCTGCCGGAGATACTGTCCAAAGTGGACATATCGCGGGAGCATGCCGACCGGTTGCTCGCCCGCCTGCGTGCTCTCGTCGAATCACGTTACAAGGGTGCGATCGCCGCGATCTCGCTGTCCGCCGAGGATCGCGAAGCCAGCCCGCACGCGGCATTCGTGAAGGCGCGCCGCGAACTCCTGCTGGCCCAACGGGAAGCCGTCCTCGACTGCCGACAGGCGGGTGACGTCGACGACGAAGTGGTGCGAAAGGTGTTGCGGGAACTGGATCTGGAGGAACTGGCGCTGACGAACACCCTCACGTCGCGGTCGGGCTGAGCCCCGGTCCCAGACCTCGGGAGCCCTGACCGCCCTCAAGTAACCGGCCCGGCTTGATCGAAGAGCCGATCGGGCAAGCCGAAAGCGTTTACTTGCAAGTTCAACTTTTTCCTCGGTAGCTTCGTTTACGGATCACCGATCCGTACCGGAAAGGGAAAACCATGGGCATAAAAACTGTTGTCGTCGGCGCTGCGGCCGTTGCCGCGGCCGGGATGCTGGCCGCCGCACCCGCCGCGTCGGCCGACGAGACCGGGTGGAACCCGGGGAACTGCCCGAAGGGCGCATTCTGCGTGTGGGCGGACTACCACGATCAGGACACGACGACCCCGCCGGAGACCCCGTCTCTGGTGACCTACGGAGAATGGGCCGGGAATGTCCCGGCGCTGACGTTCTACAACGACACGTCAAGCGCCGCCGACCTGAAATGGTCCTACACGTTCCCGGACGGGACGACACGATCCAGCTCGTACTGCGTCAGCCGTCTCGAGACGAACATCTTCTACATCCCGGTGACCGTGACGAACGTGACCCCGCACAACGGTTCCTGCTGACAGCTCAGAGGAACTCGTGCCGGACGATCGTCTGGTCGCGGCCCGGCCCCACGCCGATGGCCGAGATCCGGGCGCCGGAAAGTTCTTCGAGCCGTTCGACGTAGGCCTGCGCGTTCGCGGGCAGGTCCGAGAACGAACGGCACTCCGACAGGTCCTCCCACCAGCCGGGCAGTTCTTCGTAGATCGGCACCGCGTGGTGTAGATCGGTCTGGGTCATCGGCATGTCCTCGGTGCGGAAGCCGTCGACCTCGTACCCGACGCAGACCGGCACCCGCTCCAGCCCGGACAGCACGTCGAGCTTCGTCAGGAAGTAGTCGGTGATCCCGTTGACGCGCGCGGCATAGCGGGCGATCACCGCGTCGAACCAGCCCGTGCGACGCGACCGGCCGGTGGTGACCCCGAACTCACCGCCGGCCTTTCGCAGATGCTCGCCCATCTCGTCGTGCAGCTCGCTCGGGAACGGGCCCGAGCCCACGCGCGTGGTGTAGGCCTTCAAGATGCCCAGCACCGTCGTGATCCGGCCCGGCCCGATGCCCGAACCGGCGCTCGCCCCACCCGATGTCGGGTTCGACGACGTCACGAACGGGTACGTGCCGTGGTCGACGTCCAGCAGCGTGCCCTGCGACCCCTCCAGCAGCACCGTCTCGCCGCGTTCGAGCGCCTTGTTCAGCTGTAGCCGGGTGTCGGCGATGCGGTGCGCGAACTTCTCGCCCGCGGCCAGCACCTCGTCGGCAACCTGGTCGGGCTCCAGCGCCTTGCGGTTGTAGACCTTGACCAGCACCTGGTTCTTCAACTCCAGCGCGGCCTCGACCTTCTGCCGGAAGATCTTCTCGTCGAGCAGGTCCTGCACGCGGACCCCCACGCGGGCCACCTTGTCCTGGTAGCACGGCCCGATCCCGCGCCCCGTCGTGCCGATCTTGCGGCTGCCGAGGTAGCGCTCGGTGACCTTGTCGATGGCCACGTGGTACGGCATGATCAAATGCGCGTCGGCGGAGATCAACAGCCGGCTGGTGTCCACATCCCGCTTCTCCAGCCCGTCGAGCTCCTCCAGCAAGACCCCCGGGTCCACGACGACTCCGTTGCCGATCACGTTGGTGACACCCGGGGTCAGGATGCCGGAAGGGATGAGATGCAGGGCGAAGTTCTCGCCGGTCGGCAGCACGACCGTGTGCCCGGCGTTGTTCCCGCCCTGATAACGGACGACCCACTGGACACGGTCGCCGAGCAGGTCGGTGGCCTTGCCCTTGCCTTCGTCGCCCCATTGGGCACCGATCAGCACGATGGCCGGCATGTGACACTCCAGGTATTCGGCGAGGATTTAGAAGCCGGTGCATGAGCGTAACGGAGGGCCGCGAAGTGCGGGGACAGGTACTGCTTTGCGGGGCGTCGGCGCCGGTGCTGCCGGAGGTCGACGGGCTCGTCGTGCACCGGGTCGGCGAGCGGCCGGGGAAGGCGGAAGTGGACGCCCTTCTCGACGAGGGTCTGCTCATCGTCGCGGGTACCGACGCGGACCTCGCTGCCGTCGTGCTTCGCTTGGTGCGTAAGGAAAAGCTCGCCACCACCCGGGTCGGTTTCGTGCCTTTGGACCCCACGTCGGAGGTGGCCGCGCTGTGGCGGCTGCCGACCGATCCGGCCCGTGCGCTGACCCTCGCGACGCAGGGCGAGGTGGACCCGGTGCCGCTGGTGCGGGACGACAACGGCGGCGTTTTAGTGGGGAGAGGCACATTCGGCGCTATCCGCGGCGTTGCTTACTGTGACGACGACGTCGCCTTACGTGGTACCGCGCGCTCGGTCGAGGTGACGCCCGATGTCGACGGCGGTCCGGGCCTGATCGTCCGCGTCACCAAGGGACTGGTCTTCAAACGGCCTGTCATCTTCGCCGGGAGGGCGTTCCAACTTGGTTGTGTACCAACGCGTCCGACCAGCGACGGGGTGCCTTTCCCGCGAGTGGTCACGCGCTGGACCTGGTACCGGCACACCGAGGATCTGCGGCTCGTCCGCGGGCTCGCTTAGCCACGGAACGTAAACCTACGGACGTCGGTAAATCACCCACCAGTATTGCATTGGTCACTTTTGCCGTTCACGCTCGCTGCATGAATGGTTCCCGTACGTTACGCCGCACGCTCACCGTTCTCACCGCATCCGTCGTCATCGCCGCCGGCGCCGCCGGCACCGCGCTGGCCACGCCTCCCGGAATCCCGTCCGAATCGACCGCCCGCAGCGAGCTCGCGTCGCTGACCGTCAAGGCCGACGGCAGCCTCGACGGCTACTCCCGTGACAAGTTCCCGCACTGGATCGACCAGGGCAGCAGCTGCAACACCCGGGAGGTCGTGCTCAAGCGGGACGGTACGAACGTGCAGACCGGCTCGGACTGCGCCCCGACGTCCGGCAGCTGGTACAGCCCGTACGACGGCGCGACGTGGACGGCCGCGTCCGACGTCGACATCGACCATGTGGTCCCGCTCGCCGACGCGTGGCGCACCGGCGCCTCGTCGTGGACCACCGCGCAGCGGCAGGCGTACGCCAACGACCTGTCCGACCCGCAGCTGATCGCCGTCACCGACAACGTGAACCAGGCGAAGGGCGACGCCTCGCCGGACAAGTGGAAGCCGCCGCTCACCGGCTACTGGTGCACGTACGCGGAGATGTGGATCAAGGTCAAGTACACCTGGAAGCTGACCGTCAACAGCGCGGAGTACTCGGCGCTCAGCGGGATGCTCGACCGCTGCTGAGCAGGATTTCCCGCGCCGTCGCGTCGTTCTGCCGGAACGACGGGGCGTTCGTCCGTGGCCGCGCGAACGCGGCCACGGACCGGGTGCTCGTGTGCGGTCCCAGCGAGTACCACCGCTCATGCGGTGTGCCGTCGGCCGTGATCAGCCGCCCGTCGGACATCTGCGTGTGAATCCGCCCCGAAGGCAGGCCCTGAACCAGTTCTTCGGTCAGCAGACCGGAATCCCGCAGGGACCGGACCAGCTCGTCGGAGGCGAGTCCGACGCTTGCCTCCGGCAGCCGGGCCTCGATCAGCGTGCGCGCCGCGATCGTGCCGGGAAAGCTCGACGTGCTCGCGACGAACCGCCCGCCCTCGGTGATCACGCGCATTTCCGCGCCGGCAAAGGAAACCACGCCTGCCTGTTCCAGTGCGAGCAGCTCGTGGAGCCTTCGAGGGGGCGGGCCGCTCGCGTAGAAGCTGAAAAACCCGTGGAACCAACCGTCCACATCAGACACTTGAGACGCCGGATCGAGCTTGCCGGCCAGGTGACCGAACTGCCGGATGACCGCGAGTAGCGCCATGAACCCGCCGAGATCCGCGCTGAACTCGGGATCGGCGCGCCGCGCGAGATCGGCCTCGATGTACTCACGCAGGTGTTTGCCGAACTCTTCGGCATTCTCGAACCGTTCACCCGCCAGCGGCCGGTCGAGCCGGTGCAGGTTTAGCCGGTCCTCTTCGGCCGGCACCGCGCGCTGGATCAGCCGGTGCATTTCCTCGCTGTCCCAAGCAAGTTCGGCGAACTCGGCCTCGAACTCCGCGAAACCGAGCCGGACGCGCTCGGGGTGCCCGGTCCACAGTTCGCTGTAGTAGCCCCAGGAAATCTCCTTCGCCACCAACGGCCAGATGTCGGTGAAGAAGTTCAGCCCGTCGCCGAGTGCCCCGATCGACTCGGGGTTGAAGAACCGGGCCAGCCGCAGGGGTTCTCCTTGCAGCCGGTAACCCGGCTTCGCGTGGTAGGGCACGCCGCGCCGGGAACCTATGTGCAGCACCGGTTCCCGGCCGCTCGGCTCGTAGAGCAGACCACCGCCGTCCTGTTCGACGAACCGGCCGCCGCGGCCTTCGGTCAGCAGGAGCATCAGGTCGACGAACGCGAGCCCGAACCCGCGGACCAGCACGTGCTCCCCGGGCGGGATCGCGCTGTAGTCGATGTCAGCGGTGTAACCGGCCGGGTAGTAGGAAAGGCCGTGCTCGCGCGCGAACTCGGCCAGTCCGGCGGCCGCCGGGTCCGGCACGGCGTCGAGATGCCCGATCGTCAGCACCAGCTGATCCGCGTGCAGTGACTCGCCGTTTTCCAGCCACACCTGGTCATCCGTGATGCGCACGGCACGCGTGCGGTGCTCGACGACATCGATGTTGGCGGGCAGCTCACCCAGCGTCCGCCGGTACACCCAGGCCAGGTACTCGCTCTGCAGCCGCCTCGTCGCGAACGAAGTGCTCAGCAGCTCGCCGAACTCCTCGTGCAGGTCCCCGGCCGGCTCATGCTCGATCTCACCGCGGCGCACCTGCTCGACCCACTCGGCCAGCGACGGTCCCGGCCGCACCGGTCCCTCGATCTCGACGCTCTCGTCGGTGAACATCGTGACGTCCTCGGACATCGAGTTCATCCGCAGCAGCGGCGACTGCTCGTACCGCCAGATCCGGCCGGGGCCAGGCGGAAACGGGTCGACGAGATGGATCACCAGCCTGCCATCGGGCAGCAGTTCCGCGGCGTTGGCTGCGATCCGTTCCAGCAACCCGACCCCGCGCGGGCCCGCGCCGACGATCACGAGCTGACAAGACCCCATGATCCGAAGCTACGGCGATCCGGCCGATCCCGTCGAGGGTTCCGCGATGTGGACTACTTGAGTCCGGTCGCCTCGGCCGCGGCCGGGTCCGAGTCCGCGAGGAAGGTGCGGCAGCGCTCGTACTCCTCGGTCTCGCCGATGCGCCCGGCCGCCTTGCCGAGCGTGGCGAGGGCACGCAGGAAACCCTGGTTCGGCCGGTGGTCCCACGGCACCGGGCCGAAACCCTTCCAGCCGGCACGGCGCAGCTGATCGAGGCCGCGGTGGTAGCCGGTGCGGGCGTAGGCGTAGGCGGCGATGATCTCGCCGGACTCCAGCGCGCGTTCGGCGAGCGCGGCCCACGCCTCGCTGAAATCGGGGTGCTCGGCGGCGACCTCGGCGGGATCGGTGCCCGCGTCGAGCGCGGCCTGTGCGTCGGGGCGGTCGGGCAGCCGGGTCGGTTCCGGCCCCAGCAGGTTCGTCATACCGCCATCCTGCCTGGCTAGAAGACGAAGCTTGCGAGGACCCCGCTACCCAGCAGCACCAGGCACGCGACGAGAACAGCGGCGACGAGACGTTTGGGCATCACGGGCCGACACGATGCCGGGCCCGTGATGCCCGCGGCAAGTACACCTGCGGGTGAAACCTCAGAGCTTCGTGCCCGCGGACTTCAAGGCCTGTGCGGCTTCGACGACCCGCTCGGCCATCGACGTCTCGGCCTTCTTGAGGTAGCTGCGCGGGTCGTAGGTCTTCTTGTTGCCGACCTCGCCATCGATTTTCAGTACCCCGTCGTAGTTCTTGAAGAAGTGGTCCGCGATCGGGCGGGAGAACGCGTACTGCGTGTCGGTGTCGACGTTCATCTTCACCACGCCGTACGAGACCGCCTCGTGGATTTCCTCCAGCAGCGAGCCGGAACCACCGTGGAACACCAGCTCGAACGGCTTGGCGCCGGCACCGAGCCCGAGCTTGTCCGCCGCCACTTCCTGACCACGCTTGAGCACGTCCGGCCGAAGCTGGACCGCGCCAGGCTTGTACGCGCCGTGCACGTTGCCGAACGTCGCGGCCAGCAGGTACCGGCCCTTCTCGCCCGAACCGAGCGCGTCCACGGTCTTCACGAAGTCACCCTCGGCGGTGTACAGCTTCTCGTTGATCTCGTTCGAGACGCCGTCCTCCTCGCCGCCCACGACGCCGATCTCGACCTCGAGAATGATCTTCGCCGCGGCCGCCCGCTCCAGCAGTTCCGCCGCGATCTTGAGGTTCTCGTCGAGGTCGATCGCCGAGCCGTCCCACATGTGCGACTGGAACAGCGGGTTCTCACCACGGTTGACCCGCTCCTGCGAGATCGCGATGAGTGGGTTGACGTAGGAGTCCAGCTTGTCCTTCGGGCAGTGGTCGGTGTGCAACGCGATGTTGACCGGGTACTTCGCGGCGACCACGTGCGCGAACTCGGCGAGCGCGGTCGCGCCCGTCACCATGTCCTTGACATGCGTGCCGGACGCGAATTCCGCGCCGCCGGTGGACACCTGGATGATGCCGTCGCTCTCCGCGTCGGCGAATCCGCGCAGTGCCGCGTTCAGTGTTTCCGACGAGGTCACGTTGATGGCCGGGTAGGCGAACTCGCCTCCCTTGGCCCGGTCGAGCATCTCCGCGTAGACCTCGGGGGTGGCGATGGGCATCGTTCGTCCTCCTAGCGTGGTTCACCTGCTGTCCGAATCGTACGAGGTACGACCGGAGGGCACTACGACAGCAGGACCTGCGCCACAGCCCGGTACACCGCGAGCCGGTCGTCGCCCAGCGCCTGGACCGCGACGTGGTTCGCGCCGGCGTCGAGGTGTTCGGTCAGCCGCGCGCCGATCGCCTCCGGCGTGCCCCAGGCGACCACGGCGTCGACGAGCCGGTCACTGCCGCCGTCGGCGAAGTCCTCATCGGTGAAGCCGAGACGCCGCCAGCTGTTGAGGTAGTTGCTCAAGTGCAGATAGGGGCGCTGAACCCGCGGCCGCCCGATCGCACGGGCCTTCTCCGGATCGGTTTCGAGCACCACCTTGTGCTCGGGCAGGAGCAGCGGCGTCTCGCCGAGCAGTTCGCGGGCCTGGCGGGTGTGCTCCGGCGTGGTCAGATACGGGTGCGCCCCTGCGGTCCGTTCGCCGGCGAGCTTGAGCACCTTGGGACCAAGGGCGGCGAGTGCCCGGTCGGCGACCGGTACGCCGGCTTCGTCGAGTTGGTCGAGGTATTCGACCATCTTGTCGTAGGGCTTCTGGTACTCCTTGGTCGCTTCCGGGTGGCCGATGCCGAGCCCGAGCAGGAAGCGACCGGGGTACTTGCCGACGATCCGGTGATACGACTCGGCCACGGGCGCCGCGTCGTCTTTCCACATGTTCACGATGCCGGTCGCGACGACGACATGATCGGTTGCCTCGAGCAGCGGCTCGACGAAGGACAGACCCGCGTCAGGCGAGCCGCCCGTCCAAACCGTGCCGTAGCCGAGTTTCTCGACCGCGACCGCCAGTTCAGGGGTGACGGTGTCGTGGAACTGGAAAGCGCCGAGTTTGCCGAGTGAATTCACCATGCCCCGGACAACCGGTCACCCGGCGCGAGCATTCCGGGGCAACGGCAGGTTCAAAGAATCGGCACTACGACAGCAGGACCTGTGCAACCGCCCGGAACGCCGCGAGTGGGTCGTCGCCCAGCGACAGGACCACGACGTGGGTCGCGCCGGCGTCGAGGTGTTCGGTCAGCCGCGCGGCGATCACGTCAGGTGTGCCTCCTGCGACCACGGCGTCGACGAGCCGGTCACTGCCCCCGTTCGCGAAGTCCTCGTCGGTGAACGCGAGGCGTCGCCAGCTGTTGCGGTGGTTGGACAGGTTCAGCATGTTCCGAATCGCCTCGTGTGCGATCGCACGTGCCTTCGCCGCGTCCGGCTCCAGCACCACCGGATGTGCGGGCGCGAGCAGCGGGCCCTCGCCGAGCAATGCACGCGCCTGGCGGGTGTGCTCGGGGGTGACCATGGCCGGATGTGCCCCGGCGGTCCGGTCGCCGGCGAGCTTGAGCACCTTGGGGCCGAGCGCGGCGAGTGCCCGGTCGGCGACCGGTACGCCGGCTTCGTCGAGTTGGTCGAGGTATTCGACCATCTTGTCGTAGGGCTTTTGGTATTCCTTGGTTGCTTCCGGGTGTCCGATGCCGACGCCGAGCAGGAACCGCCCCGGGTGTTTGGCGACGATCCGGTGATACGACTCGGCGACCGGCGCCGCGTCGTCTTTCCACATGTTCACGATGCCGGTCGCGACGACGAGGTGATCGGTCGCGTCGAGCAGAGGTTCGACGAGGGAGAGGTCCGCATCGGGCGACCCGCCACCCCACAGCGCCCCGTAACCGAGTTTCTCCAGCTGGACCGCAAGGTCCGGCGTGAACGTCGAATAGGGCTGGGAGGCGCCGAGCCGACCGAGTGCATTCACCATGCCAACGGACAACCGATCACCTGGCGGCGGCATTCCGGGTTAGCGTGGGGTCCATGAAAATCGGCAACAGTGACCTGGATGTCCACCGCCTGAACCTCGGCGGCAACGTGTTCGGCTGGACGGCCGACGAGCAGGAGTCCTTCGCGGTGCTGGACGCCTACGCCGCGGCCGGCGGCAATTTCATCGACACGGCGGACAGTTACTCCGACGGCGGCTCCGAAACGATCATCGGGAACTGGCTGGCGAAGCGGGGCAACCGGGACGACGTCGTGATCGCGACGAAGGTGGGCAACGCGGCGGCGCGGCCAGGGCTGTCCGCCAAGAACATCCGGGCGGCGGCCGAGGATTCCTTGCGGCGCCTGCAAACCGACCACATCGACCTGTACTACGCGCACCGGGATCTCGCGGACGCGCCGCTGGAAGAGACCCTCGGTGCGTTCGACGAGCTGGTGCGGGCGGGCAAGGTCCGCTTCCTCGGCGCGTCCAACTTCAGCGCGGACCGGCTCGCCGAAGCACTGTCTATTTCGGACAGTTCGGGGTTCGCCCGGTTTGTCGCGCTGCAGCCGCACTACAACCTGGTCGAGCGCGCCTACGAGACGGACCTGTTGCCGCTGGTGCAGCGTGAGGGACTGTCCACATTGCCGTATTTCGCGCTGGCGAAGGGTTTTCTGACCGGAAAGTACCGGTCCCGCGAGACGGACACGGGCAGCCCGCGCGCGGCCCGCGCCGTGGAGTACCTGGACCATCGCGGCGAACGGGTGCTGGAGGCGCTCGACGACATCTCGGCCGCGCACAAGACCTCACCCGCCGCCGTCGCGATCGCGTGGCTGGCCTCGCGCCCGACCGTCGCCGCGCCGATCGCAAGCGCGCGCAACGTCGGGCAGCTGGCCGACCTGCTGGCGTCGGTCGAACTGGAACTCAGTGCCGCCGAGCTCGGGAGCCTCGACGAGGCCTCATCCTGATCTTACTCAGGAGTAGCTTACTCGCGGTAGGGTGAGGTACCGTTCGGTCATGCCCACGGTCAACGGCAAGGTCGTGCTCATCACCGGAGCTGCGCGCGGCATCGGCGCCGGGCTGGCCGAACGACTCGCTGCCCGCGGCGCCAAGGTCGCCCTCGTCGGTCTGGAGGCCGACGAACAGCAGCAGGTCGCCGCCCGGATCGGGCCGGCGGCGCGTGCCTGGGAAGCGGACGTCACCGACTGGGCTGCGCTGGAGAAGGCGACCGCGGGCGTCGTCGAGCACTTCGGTGGGATCGACATCGTCATCGCCAACGCGGGCATCGCCACCGCGGGTTTCGTCCGCTCGGTCGACCGCGCGGCGTTCGAGAAGGTGATCGACGTCGACCTGCTCGGCGTGTGGCGCACCTTCCGCGTCACGCTGCCCCATGTCATCGAACGCAAGGGCTACCTGCTGGCCATCTCTTCGCTCGCGGCGATCACGCACGCGCCGGGTCTCGCGAACTACAGTGCGGCCAAGGCCGGTGTCGAAGCGTTCTGCAACAGCCTCCGCGCCGAGGTCGCGCACCTCGGCGTCAAGGTCGGCGTCGCGCATCCCAGCTGGATCAAGACGGACATGGTGGACAGCGCGGACACGCACCCGGTGTTCGGCAAGCTGCGCGGGTCGATGCCCGGCCCGCTCGGCAAGACCTATCCCCTCGAGGTCGCCCTCGACCTCATCGAAGCCGGCGTGCTCAAGCGGGCACGGGCCATCCACGTGCCGCGCTGGGTGGTCGCGTTGAAGCTCGTCCGCGCGTTCCTGCCGCCGATCATCGAACTCGGCGCGCGGTTGCGGGTGCCGGCCGCCGACCGCGACGCGCTCGCGGACATCGAGGCTCGCGGTTCCCGCGACGCGGCCGTCGTCGGTCACGGCGGGAAGGCCGCCATCCGCTGAATCAGGGCAGCCAGGCGCCCAGCACCGGCCGGTACTCGCGCACGGTGCGCGTGGCCAGCGCGCCTTCGAGGTGGTACGGGTCCGTGTCGAGGATCTTCTCCAGCGCCGCCGCGTCGTCGGCCTGGATCAGCGTCACCCCGCCGCTGTCGTCACCGAGCGGCCCGGCGATCGCGACGGCACCCTCGTCGCTCAGGCGTTGCAACCACTCCCGGTGCCGCGGCCGGACTTCGCCGTACTTTTCCGGTACATACCGGGTCTCGACCAGGAACCACGCCACGATTACCTCCAAGTGCTGGAAACTTTGTCCGCACGCTACTTGCGACTATGGGGGCGTCACGGCACCCGATACCCTTGGCGCGCGTGGAACCAGCGGGGAACGCACGAACGAGGGCCGAGGACGGGCAGGACTACATGCCGGAAGGCAGCGCGGAGCGTAGCGTCGAGCGTACGCTCGGGCATTTGCGCACCATTGACGGGCTACCGCAGGCGCCGGCGCAGCCTGCCGTGCCACTGACCCTCGAGGATTTGTACCGCACGCATCGCATGCGCCTGGTCCGGCTGGCAATCCTCCTCGTCGACGAGCAGGCCACCGCTGAGGACGTCGTGCAGGAGGCGTTCACCGGGTTGTACCGCAACTGGAGCAGGCTGCGGGACGCACAGGCCGCCGTCGGTTACCTGCGCACCGCTGTCGTCAACGGCTCGCGCAGCGTGCTGCGCCGCCGCAAGACGGCGCGTGAGTACGTGCCGCCGCACATGGTCAACGCGCGGTCGGCGGAAAGTCTTGCGATGCTCTCGAATGAGCATCAGGCTGTGGTCAGCGCGTTGTCGAAACTTCCGCCGCGCCAGCGGGAAGTGCTTGTCCTGCGGTACTACGGCGGACTTTCCGAAGCGGAGATCGCCGACGCGGCCGGCATCTCGAAGGGCACCGTGAAGTCCACCGCGAGCCGTGCGCTGGAGTCGCTGCAGAAGGCGATGAACGGCTGACATCGCGAGTATGGTTTAGACCAATATATGCTGGAGTGCGTGACGGACTTCGTGCTGACCGGCGGCCGGCTGGCGCTGCCTGAAGGACTTGTCGACGACGGCTGGCTTGCCGTCTCCGGCGGGCGGATCTCGGGCATCGGCACCGGTACCCCACCGCCGGGCGACCAGGTGGAACTGAACGGGAAGCTGGTGGTTCCCGGCTTCATCGACACGCACTGCCACGGCGGCGGAGGCGGATCGTTCTCCAGCGGTGAGTCGAAGGAGCTGGAGCGGGCGATCGCCGCGCACCGGCGGCACGGCACCACAACGATGCTGGCGAGCCTGGTGTCCGAACCGATCCGGTCGCTGGTGAACCAGCTGGCCGCGCTGCGCGAGCTGGTCGACGAAGGTGAGCTCGCCGGTGTCCACCTCGAAGGCCCGTTCATCGCCGAAGCCCGATGCGGCGCCCACGATCCCGGCGTGCTGCTCGAACCCGACACCGCGTCCGTCGCCGCGTTGTTGCGTGCGGGGCACGGTGCGGTGCGCATGGTGACGCTCGCGCCCGAACTGGCCGGTGGCGTACGCGCCGTCCGCCAGCTGACCGAGTCCGGCGTCATCGCGGCGATCGGGCACACCGACGGTACCGAGGAGCAGATCCGGCCCGCGATCGACGCCGGCGCGACCGTCGGCACCCACCTGTTCAACGGCATGCGCCCGCTGCATCACCGCGAGCCGGGCCCGATCGGTGCGCTGCTGGACGACGAACGCGTCACCGTCGAGCTGATCTGCGACCTCGTGCACGTCCATCCGACGGTGCTGCGCCTGGCCGCGACGCATGCCGGCCGCGGGCGCACGGTGCTGATCACCGACGCGATGTCGGCCACCGACGCGGCCGACGGCCGGTACCAGCTGGGCAGACTGGAAGTCGACGTCCGCGACGGCGTCGCGACGCTCGCGGACACCGGCTCGCTCGCCGGCAGCACGCTGACCATGGACGTCGCGTTCCGCAACCTGGTGCGCGGCGCCGGACTTGGTATCCCCGACGCGGTGCGTGCGACCTCCGGCAGACCCGCGGAGCTGCTCGGCATCTGCGACCGCACCGGTTCGCTGGAAACCGGCCTCGCCGCCGATGTGGTCGTGCTCGACGACGACCTGCGCCCGGTGAAGGTGCTGCGTGCCGGCGAGTGGGTCAGTTGACGAAATCCTCGCGCCTGCGGGACACCGTGCTTTTCGTTACCAATCCGACCACAGTCACGGCTATCCGGCTTGCGTGGCAACATTTACGCGCTGCTCGGGGGTCTGCCTGCTTTTGGTCGGATCGGTAAGCTGCTCTGGGTGAGCGAGCTTCAGGACCCGGAGCGCCTGCTGGCCGAGGCACTGCGCGCGCAGGCGCGAAGCGCTCCGCCCGCGGGTCCCGGCCCGGTGCCGGAGCCGACGAGCCTGCCGCCGCAGTACGGTCTGCTGTCCGGCACCGGTGACGGTGCGCTGGCGCGCGAGAGCGCCGCGCTCGAACCACCGACCGTGCGCCACCCCGCGGTGCGCTCGAAAACGCCGTCCGGGCCGCTGCCCGCCTACTGGATCTTGTTGCTCGCGGTCCTGCTCGGCCTCGCGACCGGCGCGGTGATCGGGCTCATCACCCTGCTCTGAGGCAGCGGAAACAACACAGTGTCACCCTGTACCGTTTGATGGCGTGTACCTCGCCGAGACGACGACACTCGCCCTGATGCCGAACTGGTTCAACCCGGAGTACCTGCTGACCCAGTTCGGTGGGTACGTAATCCTCGGGTTGTGCCTGGTCATCTTCATCGAAAGCAGCATCTTCCCGGTGCTGCCCGGTGATTCCCTGCTGTTCACCGCCGGGCTGTTCGTCGCGCAAGGCTCGATCCACACCCCGCTGTGGCTGGTGTGCCTGGTGGTGAGCGTCGCGGCGCTGCTGGGCAACGCGGTCGGGTACTTCATCGGCTACAAGGCGGGGCCTGCGCTGTTCAAGCGGCCGGATTCGCGGTTCTTCAAGCAGGAGTACGTCGACAAGACGCACGCTTTCCTGGAGAAGCACGGCCCGAAGGCGGTCGTGCTGGCCCGCTTCGTGCCGTTCGTGCGCACGTTCATCACGTGGATCGCGGGCGTCGGCCGGATGGACGCGAAGAGGTACTTCACCTACACCATCATCGGCGGCATCCTCTGGGCAGGCGGGATCACCGCGCTGGGGCACGTGCTCGGCAACATCTCGTTCATCAAGAACAACATCGAGGCGATCTTCATCCTGATCGTGCTCGTGTCGGTGGTGCCGATCGTCATCGAATGGGCCCGCAGCCGCCGGGAACGCAAGAACGCCCCGTCCGCCGAAGCGGACGCGGAGGTCACCCAGCAGATCCCCCGCATCGACCGCTGACGGTCAAGCGCCGGGGCTGCGGACCGCCAGCCCGAGTGACTCCGCGCAAGCGCGCAACCGCTTGTCATAGGTGACGAAACTGGTCAACTGCGCCCCGAACACCGTGTGCGCGGTCGCCAGGTGGATCGCATCCAGTGAGCGAAGCTCGGGTACGCGATAACTCGCAGCGGTGCTACGAACCAGATCGTCGATTTCGTATCGCGCTATCCGTTCCAGCACACCGGGGACCTCGACAATAAGTTCGGGCTCGGTCCGCAACAATGCCCTCGGCAGCTCGACCTCGGCGAGCGCGGAGGAGACCAGCATCGTGTCCGCCTGTCCGGCGAGCCATTCGACCAATACGTCGCTTTCCGGTTCCCGGCGGATCAGCTTTACGAGAGCGGCCGTATCCAGGTAGATCATCAGTACCGTTCGTCATCTCGGAGTCGTCGAAGGAGCTCTCCGGCTTCCTGATCGGTTCTGACGGGACCCTTCGGCGCCGGAATCGGCCCGGTGAGCTTGGCCGGCCGCAGCTTGCCGGCCGCTACCAGGTCCGCCACCGGGCTCGGCTGTGCCGGGACAAGCCGCGCGATCACTGCACCTCGCTCGGTGATCTCGACCTCCTCGCCGTCCTTCACCCGAGCAAGCACGCCGGCAGTGTCCTGGTTCAGTTCTCGAACCGGTACCCGAGTCATCTGGCCAAGTGTAGTACATCTGTGTAGTACTTACGTCATCGAGAACATCGAGCCCGGGTTGAAGAGGTTGTCCGGGTCGAGCGCCTGCTTGATCCGCCGGTGCACGCGGATGCCGACCGGGCCGATCTCGCGCTCCAGCCACTCCTTCTTGATCTTGCCGATCCCATGCTCGCCGGTCACCGTGCCGCCGAGGGACAATCCGACGTCGAGAATCTCGTCGAAAGCCTTGTGGGCGCGGGAAAACTCGTCCTCCGAGTCGGCTGCGTAGACGATCGTCGGGTGCATGTTCCCGTCGCCGGCGTGCCCAACCACCGCGATCCGCAGGCCGACCTCCGCGCTGATCCGCTCGCACGCCTTGATCAGCTCCGCGATCCGCGTCCGCGGCACGGACACGTCGTCGGTCAGCCAGACGCCGTACTCCTCCAGCGCGGTGAGCACGACCCGGCGGGCCTGCAGCAGCATCCGGCCTTCGGCGAGATCGTCGGTCGCGTAGGCCATCGTCGCCCCGCAGTCGACGCAGATCTGTTCCAGCGCCGCCAGTTCACGCCGGGCCACTTCGCCGCCGGAGTCGGACTGGCACAGCAGCAACGCCTGGCAATCCGAGCCGGCGCCGAGGTCGGTCTTGAGATAGTGCTCCGCGGCCTTGATGGAGCTGGCGTCCATGATCTCCATCAGCGAAGGCACCAGTCCCTCCTGGACCACACGGGCAACCGCCTCGCCTGCCTTGTCGGTGTGGTCGAACCCGGCGACCAGCGTGCCCGGCGCCTGCGGCAGCGGGCGCAACGCCACCGTCGCCTGGGTGATCACCCCGAGCGTGCCCTCGCTGCCGATGAACAGCTTCGTCAGGTCGTACCCGGCGACTCCCTTGACGGTGCGCCGCCCGGTCTTGAGCAGCGAGCCGTCCGCGAGCACGACTTCCAGCCCCAGCACGGCATCCGTGGTGACGCCGTACTTCACGCAGCAGAGCCCGCCGGCGTTCGTGGACAGGTTGCCGCCGATGGTGCACCAGTCGTAGCTCGACGGGTCGGGCGGATAGAACAGCCCGTGCTTCTCCACCGCGTTGCGGAAATCCAGGTTGACCACGCCGGGCTGCACGACGGCGAGCCGGTTGCCCGGATCGACCTCCAGCACCTGGTCGAACTTCGTCATCACGAGCATCACGCAGCCGTCGATGGCGTTGGCGGCGCCGGACAGGCCGCTGCCGGCGCCGCGCGGGACGATCGGCACCTTCGCCTCGGCACAGGCCCGCACGATCGCCTGCACCGCCTCGACCGAAGCGGGCAGCACCACCGCCAGCGGCCGCCCCGACGGAGCCAGCGGCATCATGTCGCGCGAGTAACTGCCGATGACGTCAGGGTCGGTCAGGACCGCGTCCTTCCCGGCCGCTTCCTGGAGCTTGGTCAGCAATGCTTCGGTGCCCATGTGCCTATCGTAAGGCTCATTTGTCCACAGTGCGGAAGAACTTTTCCGAATTTTCTCAGCGGACGGCGCCGATGATCCGCTCGACCGGAATTCGCAGCACCAGGCGTTTGTCGGCGACCATCGCCGCGCGGTACTCGTCCCAGTCCGGGTGCTCGCCGACGATCTTTTGGTAGAGCTCGATGAGCTCTTCGACGGCCTGGTCGTGCGGGTCCTGTGCGACGGGCGAAAACTCGGCGGTACCTTCGGCGACGGCATAGGACCAGCCGTCGGCGCTCGACACGTGATAGGTCGCTCGCGGGTCACGGCGCAGGTTCCGCGTCTTCGCCCGGTCGGCGGTGACCGACACGAGGATCTTGCCGGTTCCGGCGTCGTAGAAGTGGGACACGGTCGACAGCTGCGGTCGCCCGTCGCGCTTGATGGTCGCCAATACGCCGAACCGGCTGTCGGACAGGAGCGTGGTCAGTGCCTCACGATCGGTCATGCCGCAAATTGTCGTACCCGATCGCTAACGTCGGCCACATGCACAACGAGTGAACGGTACGAACCGGACAGAGCACCACAGAGTAATTCAGTTGCGTTCGACAACTAAAGTGTTCTCGAACACAGAAGAACTATTTGACTGGCGCAACCAATCACTTCGGGTGCATCCTTGCTTAGGGCAACTAGTTGCAGAGGCCAATCAAGCTGGTGAGGAAGTGATGACCATGGCGGCGGCAGCCACGCGCGAAGATGCCTTCACGGCGGCCGACCTCGACGTCGCCGACGAGCTCGGCGTACAGATGGTCCGCTTCATCCGTGCCCTCAACAAGGCGAAGTCGCAGGTCGGGAAGCAGGGGCCGGACGGCATCGAGCGCGCCGCCTACGCGATCCTGTTCCACCTGATCCACGACGGTCCGCAGCGCACCAGCAAGCTCGCCGATGCGCTGCACGCCGAGATCTCCACGATCAGCAGGCAGAGCAGCGCGCTGGTGCAACACGGACTGGTCGAGCGCCAGGCCGATCCGGTGGACGGCAGGGCGTGCCTGCTCGCACCCACCAGCGAGGGGTTGCGGGTCTTCGAGGAGAACCGCAGGCAACGCAACAAATGGCTGGCAACGGTGCTGGCCGACTGGCCGGAGGAGGACCGGCAGACGCTGAACCGGCTGCTGCACCGGCTCAACTCCGGTATCGAGACAAGCATTCCACAGATTGCCGACCCCGCGTCGGCGCAGGCAAAGGGGGCCTGACCGCATGACGAGTTCCACCCGACAACCCGCGGCGCCGGCAGCAGGGGGAGCGCTGCCGGCGGACGACGGGCCGCAACTGTCGCACCGGCAGATCATGACCGTGCTGTCCGGGCTGTTGCTGGGCATGTTTCTCGCCGCGCTCGACCAGAACATCGTCAGCGTGGCGATCGTCAGGATCGCGAACGACCTGAACGGGTTCAGCGAGCAGGCCTGGGCCACCACGGCGTACCTGATCACCGCGACGATCGCGACACCGCTGTACGGCAAGCTTTCCGACATCTACGGCCGCAAACCGTTCTACCTCACGGCGATCGCGCTGTTCGTGATCGGTTCGGCGGCCTGTACGTTCGCCACCTCGATGTACGAGCTGGCGGCGTTCCGCGCCTTCCAGGGCCTTGGCGCCGGTGGTCTGATGTCGCTCGCCATGACGATCATCGGCGACATCGTGCCGCCGCGTGAACGCGTGCGCTACCAGGGCTACTTCATGATGGTCTTCGGTTCGGCCACCGTGCTCGGCCCGGTGCTCGGCGGGTTCTTCTCCGGCCTGTCCACCCTCGGTGGGCTGCACGGCTGGCGCTGGGTCTTCCTGATCAACGTGCCGATCGGCATCCTCGCGCTGTTCGTGGTGGCGAAGGTGCTGAACATCCCGCACCAGAAGCAGCCACAGCGCATCGACTGGTTCGGTGCCATCGCACTCGCGGTGGCGGTGATCCCACTGCTGCTGGTCGCCGAGCAGGGCCGCACCTGGGGCTGGGGCTCCACCAACGCGGTGATCTGTTACGCCGTCGCGGCGTTCGGCGTGGTCCTGTTCATCTTCGTCGAGTACGTCATGAAGGACGCGGCGCTCATCCCGCTGCGGCTGTTCAAGAACTCGACGTTCAGCATCGTCATCGCCGGCAGCACGATCGTCGGTGTCGCGATGTTCGGTGGCATCACCATGGTCCCGCAGTACTTCCAGGTGGTCCGTGGCTACTCGCCGACCAACGCGGGCCTGATGATGCTGCCACTGGTGCTGGGCATCATGCTCGGTTCGCAGCTGTCCGGCCGGATCACCGCCAAGACGGGGCGCTACAAGTTCCTTCCGGTCGTCGGCACGTTCGTGATCGCGATCGGTGCGGTGCTCTACGCGCAGGTGCACTTCGACAGCCCGCTGTGGCAGCCGCTGGCGTACGCGCTGATCATCGGCCTCGGCCTCGGTGGCTGTATGCAGACGCTGATCATCGCCGCGCAGAACGCGGGACCGCGCAGTGACATGGGTGTGTCCACCGCGGCGGCGACGTTCTTCCGGCAGATGGGCGGCACGCTGGGTGTCGCGGTGTTCCTGACGATCCTGTTCAACCTGCTCCCGAACCGGATCTCGGATGCCTTCGGCGGCCGGCTCCCCGCGCAGTTCAACGCGGGTGCGCTGACCCAGCTGCAGTCGAACACCAGCGGGCTGCAGAGTCTGCCCGAAGCCATCAAGGTCCCGGTGCTGACCGGGTTCACCAACTCGATGCACGGCGTGTTCTACGTCGCCGCCGGGGTCGCCCTGCTGGCCTGCATCGTGCTGCTGTTCATGCGGGAGATCCCGCTGGGCGGTGGTTCGGCCCCGACGCCGGCGAAGCCGGTCGAAGCTACGGACGCACCGGTGGAGACGGCGGCGCCGGCCGCGCTGGTCAGCGAGGACACCTGGGCCGACGCGGATGCTGCACTCGACGCCGAGGACCGGGAACCGGTGCTCGTCGGCGGCCGGCATTCGGCCCCGAGCGAGACCAACGGGCACGGAAACTACCAGCTCGCCGCGCAGACCGCGCCGTTCACCGCGACGGCCGGCATGAGCAGCCCCGTCGAGACCGACGGCCAGCCGATCAGTGGACACATCCGCAGGCAGGACGGCTCTTCGGTGCTCGGCGCGGCGCTGACGCTGATCGACCAGCGCGGCCGCCAGGTCTCGCGGGCCACCGCGGGTGGGGACGGTGCGTACACGATCAACGCCCCGGGCGCCGGCACGTATGTGCTGATCGTCTCGGCGAGTGGGCACCAGCCGCAGGCCTCGAGCGTCGTCGTCGGGCAAGGCCCGGTGAGGGTGGACCTCACGCTGGTCGGGTCGGGCGAGCTCAGCGGTGTGGTCCGGCTCGCCGGGCAGGGCACGCCGTTCCCCGGTGCGACGGTCACGCTGACCGACTCGCGCGGTGAGGTCACCGGTGCGGCGATCACCACCGCGGAGGGCGCCTACACCTTCACCGGTGTCGGGGCCGGCTCGTACACGCTGGTCGCGAGCGCGGAGCGGATGCGCCCGGTCGCGGACATGCTGACCGTGCCGGACAGCGGCGTGCTGCACCACGACCTGGAGCTGGCCTCGGCGGTCGTGCTCGCCGGTACCGCCCGCACGGAGGGTGACCGCGCGGTCCCCGACGCGCGGATCACGGTGCTCGACGCGCAGGGCAACGTCGCGGCGGTGGCCAGGACCGACGACGAGGGCCGGTACCTGGTGAGCGACCTGCCCGAGGGTGACTACACGGTGGTGGCCAGCGGGTACCCGCCGGCCACGAGCCAGGTCAAGCTGCCGGGCGGCGAGTCCGTGCACGACGTGCGGCTCGGCTACGAGCAGGTGATCGACGAGTTCGGTGGCGAGCCGGCATGAGCGGGCTGCGCGCGCGGATCCAGACGGTCGAGGGCTGGGGGGTCGAGGGTGCGGTGCTGACCGTGACCGATCTGGCCGGCCAGCAGGTGGCCCGTGCGACGGCGGACGCGAAGGGGGCGGTGGCCACCGAGCCGCTGCCCCCGGGCGTCTACACCGCGGTGCTCACCGCGGCCGGGTACAACCCGGTGGCCCGTACGGCGCAGATCGGCTCGGACGGCGCCGGTTCGCTCGGCGAGATCCCGCTGCAGCCGGTGGCAGGTTCGGTCGAGCTGCCGCCGGCCGGACCGTGGACGATCGATCCGGTGCACACCACCGTCGTCGCGACGGCCCGGCACCTGGGCATCGCCAGCATCCGGGCCCGCTTCGGTGAGGTCAACGGCCGGATCACGATCGGAAGGCCGGTGGAGCAGTCCTCGGTGCACGCGGAGATCAAGGCGGCGAGCATCGACAGCGGCATCCAGATGCGCGACGACCATCTGCGCTCGCCGGACTTTCTCGACGTCGAGACGTACCCGACGATCAGTTTCGCCAGCACGGCGCTGCACCAGCGCGGCGCGGACCGGTGGGCGCTGGCCGGTGAGCTCACCTTGCACGGCGAGCGGCGGCAGGTGGAACTCGACCTGACCTACGGCGGCTGGGGTCCCGACCCCTGGGGCGGCGTGCGTGCCGCGTTCCACGCCGAGACCTTGTTGCACCGCAACGACTTCGCGATCAACTACAACGCGATGGTCCGCGCGGGGGTCGCCGCGATCGGCACCACGGTGAAGGTGGAGATCGATATCGAGGCCGTTCAAGGCGAGTCGTTGCCGCAGATGTGAGCAACCATCCGGGCGTGAATCGCTCCCGGAAACCCACGATTGGCCCCTTCGACTGACCATGGCTTGCTTCGGCCACGTAGGCTTCGGCGGGTGAGTATCGACTACGCCGCTTCGTCCGGCCTCGGCGTGAGCTGGCTGGACACCGCGGGGCCGGTGCTGGTCTGGGTGATCGTGCTCAGTTTCGTGTTCGTCGAATGCGCACTGATCGTCGGCCTGTTCCTGCCTGGTGACTCGCTGCTTTTCGCCGCCGGTGTCGTGCTGGCCTCGCACGGCGCCGACGCGAACGCGTGGCTGCTTTCGGTGGCCGCGCTGGTCGTGGCCGTGGTGGGCAACCAGGTCGGGTACTACATCGGCAAACACACCGGTACCAGGTTCATCGCCCGCCGGGGTGGGCGCGTGCTCAACCGTGCCAACCTCGAGCGGGCGCGCGAGTTCCTGGACCGGAAGGGTTTCCTCGCGGTGGTCGCGGCTCGGTGGATCCCATGGGTGCGGACGCTGGCTCCGCTCATCGCGGGCGCAGCGCGCATGAACCCCCGGCGGTTCCTGTTCGCCACCGCGCTGGGTGGTCTGCTGTGGGTTCCGACGCTGGTGCTGCTGGGCTACTACGGCGCCGGGCTGCTCGATGTGATCCCGTGGGTGAAGACCGTGCTGGTGTGGCTGTCCGTGGCGTTCTTCGTCGGCGGCACCGGTTACGGCATCGTCCGCTACCGCCAGGAAATGCGTCGCCCGGTGGACGACGCCGGGCGTCCCGGCGGCAGCGCCGACTCCTCGCTGCGCGAGGCCGCCTGAACCGCGCGGACCGGTCAGGAATCGAGAAGCGACCTCGGTGGTACGCGGCTTAGCCTCGTGTCACATCGGCGAACAGGCGCCGGTGCGACACGAAGGGAGCACACCGAATGTCCGAGCAGCCCACCACGATCCTCTTCCCCGTGCGTGACCTTGCCAAGACGAAAGCCCTGTTCAAGGCGCTGCTGGGGGTCGACCCGACTTCCGACGAGCCGTACTACGTCAGCTTCGAGACCGGCGGCAGGCACATCGGGCTGGTGCCGAACGGGCACAGCCAGGGCATGACGGGGCCGGTCGTCTACTGGTCGGTGGACGACATCAAGGGCACCGTGCAGACCCTGCTGGATGCGGGCGCGCAGGTGCAGCAGGACGTCCGGAACGTCGGCGGCGGCAGGATGGTCGCCACGGTGACGGACGCCGACGGCAACCCGATCGGCCTCATGCAGGACAGCTGACGCCTCAGGTCGCCGGGTCGGCCCACACTTCGAGCTGGATCCCGTCGGGGTCGCGGAACACCACGACCGCCGAGCCGGGCAGGGTGCGGGAGGCTTTCGCGGGGCTATGGGTCACGCCGTACTCCGCGAGCCGCCTCTCCCACTCCTGCAACTCGCCGTAGGAATCCACGGTGAAAGCGACGTGGTCGAGCCCGGGGCGCCGTTCGTCGAAGTCGCCGAGTTCGGTGTCCGGATGCTGCACGAGCACGACCGCGAACTCGCCCGCCCGCCCGCGCAGCACGACCTTCCTGATCCCCGTCTCCGCGTCCTCGCGGCGAGCGACCTCCTTGAAATCCAGCACCCGCTCATACCACGGGACGCTGCGATCCACATCCGTCACCGTGAGCGCCAGGTGATGCACGCCGGTCAGCGTGGACATACGGCAGCCGTCCTTTCCTGTACCCCACCGGCCAGGCTACCGACGTGCGAACGCAGTAAGCGTTTTCTCCAGAATCTGTGGACAACTCGCCGAGTCATCCACAACCTGTGGACAACTTCAAGGCCGGGTCAGGCGACGCGTCCGTCGGCGTCACGCCGGACTCACGGCACTGCAGCTCAGATCGCGAAGTTCGCCAGCGGGAGATGCTCCAGGACCAGGTCGGCCCGCGCCGCGGTCGGCGCGATGAGGTCCGCGTTCCGCTGGTCGCTGCCGAGCGCTCGCTGGCGTGCTTCGACGAGCGACCGGCCGTATCGGCGGTGCCGGGTGACGAGCCGCTCGATCCGGTCGTGCTCGTCGGGGGCGACGAACCACGCCTGGTCGAGCAGCCCGCGCACCGCCGCCCACGGTTCCTCGTCCACCAGCAGGTAGTTCCCCTCGGTGATCACCAGCGGCACATCCGGCGGCACCGGCACGGCACCCGCGATCGGCTCCTCGATCTCGCGCCGGAATTCCGGCGCGTACACGGTTTCCCGTCCCGTCTTGATCCGCCGCAGCAGGTGCACGTACCCGTGCGCGTCGAACGTGTCGGGCGCGCCTTTGCGTTCGGCGCGGCCGAGGCGCCGCAGTTCCACCTGCGCCAGGTGGAACCCGTCCATCCCCACCACCGTCGCCCGGTTGCCGAGTGCGTTCGCGAGGCTCCAGGCGAGTGTCGTCTTGCCGGAGGCCGGCGCGCCCACGATGCCGAGTATGGTCCGCCCGCCGCGCGCGACCAGGGCTTCCGCGCGGTCCAGCAACTCGTCGAACGACATCGTCATCGCACTCCCACCTTCCCCACCCAGGCGCGTGGCCCGGCGTGGCGCACCCTCATGGCGGCCACCTCGTTGGCGTACCGGATCAGCTCCGGCAGATCGAACCTTCCCGCCCCGTAGGCGAGCGCACCGTGCCAGACGTCGCCCGCGCCGAGGGTGTCTCGCGCGTTGACGACCGGCACCGCCACTTCGCCTTCCGCGAACGCTGTCCGCCAGCGCACCGGCTCCGGGCCCGCGGTCGTGATCACCGTGGACACCCCGCGGGCCAGCAACTCCAGCGGGGGAACCGGGAACTGCGCCGAGCACGCGGCGATGTCCACCAGTGGCAGCAGCTCGTCGAGCACAGGTTTCCAGCTTCCCGCGTCGAGTACCACCGGGATTCCCTGTGTGCGCGCCCAGCGGGCGGTGCCGAGCGCCAGGCGGGGATGATGACCATCGACGAGCACCGTGCGCACGTCGTCCGTTTCCCATGGTGTGCCTGGGAAATCGGGGCTGTGTGCCGCGTTGCGGGAGATCACCGTGCGCTCGCCGTCGCGGTCACGGACAGCGACCGCGCTCAGCGCCGGCGGGTCCACAAAGGACGGTGCGGCGTCCACGAGATCCACGCCGCACGCGGTGAGATCGGCGCGCGCCAGGTCCGCGAGCGGATGCGCACCAAGGATTGTCACCAGCCGAGCCCGGCCCGCCTCCGCTCCCACACCGCCACCCTCAACGGAAGCGCTTCGCGCCGCCGCTCGATTCAAGGCGGCAACCGTGACTGCGGCGTTCGTGGCGGGGCCGCCCGCGGCCACGTCCACCGACAACGACTGCACCTTCTCACCGGGCGCCGGCAGTTCGGTGACGCGCTGCACGACATCGACCGTGCAGAGCCCGGCGAGCAGAACATGGCGTCTCACGGGACCTCCGAGGCTGGGACCTTGCTGCCTGGACCGTAGGGATCTCTATGCTGATCTCGCAAGCGTTTGCGCAAACGCTTGCCGCAACTTGGTCAACGGGAGCGGTTCATGCCGAAGCACAACTCTGCCAGGCCCACGCAGCGGGACATCGCGGAGCTCGCCGGAGTCTCCATCACCACCGTGTCCCATGTCGTGAACGGGACGCGTGCGGTGGCGCCGGAGACGAAGGCGGCGGTACTCGCGGCGGTCGAGCAGACGGGCTACACGGGGGACGCGATCGCCCGTTCACTGGTCACGGGCGGAACGCGCTCGATCGGTCTCGCGATTTCGTTGCTGGCCAACCCGTATTTCGCGGCGTTGATGCAGGCCGTCGAGCGCGAAGCGGCTTCGGCGGGGTACACGGTGTTGCTCGCTGACACGCACGACACGGTCGAAACGGAGCAAGACACCGTGCGCGCGCTTCGCTCGCGTCGCGTTGACGGGCTGTTGCTCACCCCGGCAGCCGGAGACGGGGCGGTGATCAGCGATCTGGTGTCGCTGGGCGTGCCGGTCGTGCTCGTCGACCGGCTGACCACCCGCACCGACGTGGACCAGGTCGGCGCGGAGAACATCCAGTCGACCTCGGCGCTGACCGAGCATCTGGCTTCGCTCGGGCATCGGCGCATCGGCCTGGTCAGCGGGACGCCCGGGCTGAGCACGAGCGAGGAACGCACGCTCGGCTACCGGCTCGGGCTGGGGCGCGGCGGCCTGTCGTGGAGCCCGGAGCTGGTGGAGACCGGGCATTCGTCGAAGGACGGCGGTGCCGCGGCGCTGCGCCGGTTGATGGAGCTGTCGGAGCCGCCGACCGCGCTCGTGGTCGCGAACGACGCGATGATGATCGGCGTGTTGCACGAGGCGCGGCGTCGGGGACTGCGCGTCGGCCAGGAGTTCGCGCTCACCGGGTTCGACGACGCCGACTGGGCCGATCTCGTCGAGCCGCCGCTGACGACGATGGCGCAACCGATCGAGGAGATCGGCCGCACGGCCGTGCGCCTGTTGCTGTCCCGGATCGCCGATCCCGACCGTGCGGCCGAAACCGTCCGCCTGCCACCCCGCCTGATGCACCGCCACTCCTGCGGTTGCTGACCGTGGTCAGAGGGTGGCGGCGGCTTCCAGCAGGAGCCAGGCGCCCACCTGGACCGACAGGTCGCGGGCGTCCGCGTCCGGAGCTGGTCTGGACCACTCGGAGCTGAACAGTGGACCGCCCGGTGCGCCGGCCGCGCCGTCCCAGGCGGCGCGGGCGGAATCGAGGACCAGGGTGCGGGCCACCGCGGCTTCCGGGGCGGGCAACCGGTGTGCGGCGAGCGCGAGGTACCGGGCCAGGATCCCCGCGAACAATCCGCCGTCCCCGCCGCCCTGGCCACGCAGCACCCCACCGGGCGCGCAGTGCGCGGCGACCGCCCGCACCGTCCGCGCGGCAGCGTCCACTTCGGACAGTTCGAGACAGGCGCCGAGGAAGACTCCTTGGCAGTAGGTGTAAATCGCCGTCACCAGCTCGCCGTCGTCCACCCGCAGACCGTCCCAAACCAAACCGGTCTCGGGATCGACGAGCGTGGAATCCAGCCACGACAACAGTTCCCGGGCACGTTCGGTTTCACCGGCGCGGGCGTGCAGGATCGCCGCCGGGCCGTTGGACGGGGCGTTCTTGAACCGATCGCCCCTCCTCCACCAAATCCCGCCGCCACCCTCGGGTGTCCACGCACGACGCAACTCGGCCAGTATCGCCCCGACATCCCGGCCTGTCCGCTGCATCGCGAGCCCGAGCCACGCCATGTCGTCGAAGTAGTCGTTGGTCCATTTGCCGAAATTACGAAGCCGGATGGTGGACAGGAACCGGTCGATCAGGGCTTCGCGCGCCGGCGTGGGATCGCGCTGCTGCGCGTCGATCAGGCAATCCAGCAGATGCGCCTGCCACCAGTAGTTCCAGTGCAGGAAAACCCGTTGCTCCGCGGTCGGCGGCCAGCCGCTGCGGCCCAGCGCGGTCCCCGGCAGCGCCCACACCCGGCGCACATGCCGCGTCATGATCGCCCGCTCCGCCGCCGCGGCCCACTCGCCGTACATCACCAGGCCGTGGCGAGGTCGGCGTGCTGCCGGATCCACGTGTGCATCACGATCCCCGCGGCGACGCCGGCGTTGATCGAAC
Organism: Amycolatopsis pithecellobii; assembly: GCF_009707865.1. Classification (GTDB taxonomy): domain Bacteria; phylum Actinomycetota; class Actinomycetes; order Mycobacteriales; family Pseudonocardiaceae; genus Amycolatopsis_E; species Amycolatopsis_E pithecellobii. The sequence goes on along the minus strand of NZ_WMBA01000052.1, from coordinate 21,948 downwards.
GCGTGGTGCCGAATTGCGCGATCGACACGACGAGCGCCGCCGCCTGCTGCGCCTCGGCGGACAAACCCGGCCCCTCCTGCCCGAACAGCAGCACGCATTCCCGTGGCAGCCGCGCCGTTTCGATCGGCCGCGAGCCGGGGGTGTTGTCGACCGCGACGATGACCAGCCCGTGCGCGCCCGCGAACTGGCTCAGCGAAGCCACATCCTCGTGATGTTCGAGATGCTGGTACCGGTCGGTCACCATCGCGCCACGCCGGTTCCAGCGCCGCCGCCCGATGATGTGCACGGCCGCCGCGGCGAACGCGTTCGCGGTCCGGACCACCGTGCCGATGTTGTGGTCGTGCTGGAAGTTCTCGATCGCCACGTGGAACGGGTGCCGCCGCCGATCGACATCGGCGACGATCGCCTCACGCCGCCAGTAGCGGTATGCGTCCACGACGTTGCGCCGGTCGCCTTCGGCCAGCAGTTCCGGGTCGTAGCGCTCGTCGTCCGGCCATTCACCGGGCCACGGCCCGACGCCGACCTCCTGTCGTGCCGTCCATTCCGTCGGCCCCGCGTTGTCCAGCTCCACCCCGCGATTTTCGCTCAGGCCTGACGCACGCGATGCGTCGGTGCCTCGTCGCGGTGCCGGTAGCGCAGCCACGCGCCGACGTAGGAGAACACCACGATCCCGATCGCCACCGCCGCCACCAGCGGCAACATCGCCCGCGGGATCACGGTGCCGTAGAGGTAGTAGGCGTTGAACCCGCCGGGCAGCGAGCCGAGACCCTGCTGGCTGCGGAAGAAGTCCTCGAGTGCGGTCAGCGGGCACGGAATGGGGAACACGTTCACCGCGACGCCCCACAAAGCGAAGAAGACATGGACGAAAATGCTCTTGGGCCATCGCCAGGCGAGGAATCCGCCGAAGCCGATGTACAGCAACGCGAGCAGATGGATACCGACCGTGATGTCCGCCAGTACTCTCCACGCCGACACCCGTGACCTCCCCTTTTCACAGATCCCTTACACCCGAACGTACTCCGGGTTTCCTGAGAAAGGGGGAACTAACAGTGTGATCGTCGAGCGAATGACTTTCAGCCGAGCCCGAGATCTTCCGCGGACAGCAGATACCGGTAGGCCAGGCCTTCCTTCTCGATCGCCTCGCGCGCCCCGGTGTTCCGGTCGACGATCGTGGCCACCCCGACGACGGTCGCGCCGGCTTCGCGCAGCGCCTCGACGGCGGTGAGCACGCTCGACCCCGTCGTGGACGTGTCCTCCACCGCGAGCACCCGCTGCCCGGACACCTCGATGCCCTCGATCCGGCGCTGCATTCCGTGCTGCTTGGTCGCTTTGCGCACCACGAACGCGTCGAGCACGACACCGTCCGCCGCCGCGGAGTGCAGCATCGCGACCGCGACCGGATCCGCGCCCAGGGTCAGCCCGCCGACGGCGCCGTAGCTCCAGTCGGCGGTCAGCTGCCGCATCAGGGAGCCGATCAGCGGGGCGGCCGCGTGGTGCAGCGTCGCCCGCCGCAGATCGATGTAGTAGTCGGCTTCCTTGCCCGAGGAGAGCGTGACCTTGCCGTGTACCACGGCCAGGTCCGTGACGAGTCGAGCCAGTTCGAATTTCGCGTCTTGATCAAGCCCCGGTTTCACCACGGCTCAGAGTCTTACACACGCCTGCTCAGCCACCTGACCAGCCGGTGCGGGACGAGTCTGCCGAGCGCCACGATGGTCTTGTAGTGCGCGCCCGGGATCGAGACGACCTTGCCGCGGCGCAGATCCGCGAGCCCTTCGGTGACGATTCGCGCCGGGGTGAACCAGAACATCGCCGGCGCCGAGATCGAGACGCCGGCCCGCTGGTGGAACTCGGTGTGCACGAAACCGGGGCACAGCGCGGTGATGCGCACGCCGGGTGGCACCTCCGCCGCGACCCCCTCGGTGAACGACGTGACCCAGGCCTTGCTCGCGCTGTACGGGGAGCCGGGAAAGAATCCCGCCACGCTCGACACATTGAGGATTTCGCCGGAGCCACGCTCGATCATGGCCGGCAGCGCGGCGCGGGTCAGCCGCAGCACTGCGGTGACGTTGATGTCCAGCTGGCGCTGGAGTTCGTCCGGCGAGGCATCCCGGAAATCCTTGCCCAGTCCGATTCCCGCGTTGTTGATCAGCAGGTCGACGGGCTCGCCGGCGAGCCGGCCCTCGACGATCGCGCGGCCTTCGGTGGTCGACAGATCCGCGGGCAGCACGGCCGCGGAGATCCCGTGTTGCCGGGAAAGCTCGGCCGCGGCGGTGTGCAGCCGCGCTTCGTCGCGGGCCACCAGCACGAGGTCATACCGTTCGCGCGCGAGCTGCCGGGCGAATTCCTTGCCGAGACCGGACGTGGCGCCCGTGACGAGCGCGGTGGTCACGCGTGGCGATCCTGCTGCGGCGCCGCTTCGGGCGCCTGCCAATGCCGTCCCGCTTCCGCGTCCTCGTCGAACGGGTCGACGATGTCGGCGATCTCCCCGAGGTCACGCAACAGCCGCTCCAACCGGGACGGGCCTGCCTGCGGAGCCGCGCTCGCCAGTACCCATTCGTTCTCCAGCCACGCCACCCCGACATCGCCGCCGAGCGCGTCCGCGGCGTCCACCAGTTCCTGGGTGATCACGCGGCGCGCGGCTTCCGCGTCGTCGGCGAACGCGTAACGCTGACCGACCGGGCCGAGTAGTTCGGGCATGTCAGGACGCTGGAACGGCACGCTCGCCAGCCACAGTTCGACCAGCGCGGGGTGCACGCGGTTACAACGGACGGCCACCACGACAGCCGGGATCTGCCCGCCTGCCTCGATGTCGAACACGAACACCGGGCGGCGGCCGTCGGACGTGAACGTCGATCCGGCGACGACGTTGACGGCAGCCTCCGCGCCGAAGTAGCCGATCGCACCTGCCGACCACTGCTTGGCGAGCCGCTCGTCCTCCTCGACGAACTGCCATCCGCGCAGGTCAGCCCATCGCATGCGCTCCCGGTTGCGGGAACCCTCTCTCGTCCGGTCGGCGGCGAGCAGCACGAGGCCCGCCACCAGGGCGACGGCGGCGATGACGAACCAGACCCACGTAGGAATACCCACGCGATCAGGGTATCGTCACGGGCCGCTGAACCAAGTTCAGCGGCCCGTGTCGTTACCACCCGTTCGGGTTCAGCCCCTGGCCACGGTCAAGGCGTCCGCGGCATCGAGCTCCGGGATGTCAACCCGGACGGTGTCACCGTCGCGGATCTCGCCGGCCAGCAGCTTCTTCGCCAGCTGGTCCCCGATCGCCGACTGCACGAGCCGCCGCAGCGGGCGCGCGCCGTAGATCGGGTCGAAACCGTTGAGCGCCAGCCATTCCCGGGCACCGGGCGTGACGTCCAGGGTGAGCCGCCGCTGCGACAGGCGCTGCCCGAGGCGCTCGATCTGGATATCCACAATGGAGGTCAGCTGTTCGGTGTCGAGCGAGTGGAACACCACGATGTCGTCGAGGCGGTTCAGGAACTCCGGCTTGAAGTGCCGCTGGACCGTCGAGAGCACCGCGTCCCGGCGCTGCCGTTCGTCGAGTGACGCGTCCGCGATGGCCTGCGAACCGAGGTTCGAGGTCAGCACCAGGATGGTGTTGCGGAAATCCACCGTGCGACCCTGCCCGTCGGTGAGCCGCCCGTCGTCGAGAACCTGCAGCAGCACGTCGAACACGTCCGGGTGCGCCTTCTCCACCTCGTCCAGCAGCACCACCGAGTACGGTCGGCGCCGGACGGCTTCGGTCAGCTGGCCACCCTGGTCGTAGCCGACATATCCCGGCGGGGCACCGACCAGCCGCGCGACGCTGTGCTTCTCGGAGTACTCGCTCATGTCGATCCGGGTCATCGCCCGCTCGTCGTCGAACAGGAACTCCGCCAGGGCCTTCGCCAGCTCCGTCTTGCCGACGCCGGTCGGGCCGAGGAACAGGAACGAGCCCGTCGGCCGGTCGGGGTCGGCGACACCCGCCCGCGAGCGGCGAACCGCGTCGGAAACCGCGGTCACGGCTTCCTGTTGCCCGACCACGCGCTTGCCGAGCTCGTCTTCCATCCGCAGCAGCTTGCCGGTCTCACCCTCGAGCAGCCGCCCGGCCGGGATGCCGGTCCACGCGCTCACCACGTCGGCGACGTCGTCCGCGCCGACCTCTTCCTTGAGCATCACGTCGGCGCCTGACGAGCTCGCCGCGGTGTTCTGCTGCGCCGCTTCGAGTTCCTTCTCCAGCGCGGGAATCCGGCCGTAACGCAACTCCGCGGCCCGGCCGAGATCCGCGTCGCGCTCGGCGCGGTCGGCCTCACCCCGCAGCTGTTCCAGCTCCTCCTTGAGGTTGCGGACCTTCTCGATCGAGCCTTTCTCGTTCTGCCAGCGCGCGGTCAGCGCGGACAGCGCTTCGCGCTTCTCGGCGAGTTCGGCCCGCAGCGCGGCGAGCCGCTCCTGCGAGGCGATGTCCTCTTCCTTCGCCAGCGCCATTTCCTCGATCTCGAGCCGGCGCACGGCCCGTTCGACCTCATCGATCTCGACGGGCCGCGAGTCGATCTCCATCCGCAGCCGGGACGCGGCCTCGTCGACGAGGTCGATCGCCTTGTCCGGGAGGAACCTCGCGGTGATGTAGCGGTCGGACAGCGTCGCGGCGGCGACCAGCGCGGCGTCAGTGATGCGGACACCGTGGTGCACTTCGTAGCGCTCCTTGAGCCCACGCAGGATGCCGATGCTGTCCTCGACCGACGGCTCGCCGACCAGCACCTGCTGGAAGCGCCGCTCCAGCGCGGCGTCCTTCTCGATGTGCTGGCGGTACTCGTCGAGCGTGGTCGCGCCGACCATGCGCAGCTCACCGCGCGCCAGCATCGGCTTGATCATATTCCCGGCGTCCATCGCACCTTCGCCGGTCGCGCCTGCGCCGACGATCGTGTGCAGCTCGTCGATGAACGTGATGACCTGGCCCGCCGATTCGGTGATCTCCTTGAGCACGGCCTTGAGCCGCTCTTCGAACTCACCGCGGTACTTCGCGCCGGCGACCATCGAACCGAGGTCGAGCGCGACGACTCGCTTGCCCCGCAAGGATTCCGGCACATCACCGGCGACGATGCGCTGGGCGAGGCCTTCCACGATCGCGGTCTTGCCGACGCCCGGCTCACCGATCAGCACCGGGTTGTTCTTGGTACGGCGCGACAGCACCTGAACCACGCGGCGGATCTCGGTGTCCCGCCCGATCACCGGGTCCAGCTCGCCGGAGCGAGCCCTCGCCGTGAGGTCGAGGCCGTACTTTTCGAGGGCCTGGAAGGTGCCTTCGGGGTCGGGACTGGTGATCCTGGCCGAGCCGCGCACCTTGGTGAACGCCTCACGCAGTGCGTCTGGCGTCGCGCCGTGACGCTTGAGCAGGGCGCCAACGGAGCCACCCCCAGCGTCTTCCATGGCGAGGCCGACCAGCAGGTGCTCGGTCGAGACGTACTCGTCGCCCATCTCGGTGGCGAGTTTCTGGGCGTGCGTCAGCGATTTGAGCGCGTAGGTGTCGAACTGCGGAGTGGACACGGTCGCGCCGGTGGCCGAGGGCAGCCCGTTGGTGATCGGCTCGAGCTCCGTGCGCAGCTGCCCCGGATCGGCGCCCACCGCGGTCAGCAACGGGCCGGCGATACCGTCGCTCTGCGCGAGCAACGCGCCCAGCAGGTGCGCCGGGGCGATGCTCGGATTGCCGGCCACGGTCGCCGCCTGCGCCGCCGACGAGATCGCTTGCTGGGTCTTCGTCGTCGGGTTGAAAGCGTCCATCCCACACTCCATCTTGAACGGCTGGTCTATCGATAAGAACAACGTCAGAAAAGTTGAGTGTGTTCCGCTCAAGTACGGGCCCGGGCTACTTTTCCCCGATCGTGCGCCGCAGGGCGTCGTTCATCGACCCCAGCCGGCTGGTCAGCGCGGTGACCTCTGCTTCGCTCCAGTCGTTCAGCGCGGCGCGGACGAACTCGAGGTGCTTCTCCCGCCAGCGCTTGAGCACGGTGAGACCTTCTTCGGACGCTCGCACCAGCGCGGCGCGGCCGTCCTCGGGTGCCGGCCGTCGCTCGACGAGGCCGGCCGCGACCAGTTGTGCGATCTGCCTGCTGATCACGGAGACGTCGACCATCTTGCGCTTGGCGAGTTCGGAAGGGCGCGATTCGCCGTTGACGACGAGGTCGCTCAGCAGCATCGCGGAGGCCGGGTGCAGGCCGGTTTCGTCGTGCTGCCAGGAGCTGGTGACCCACGCCTGCATCAGCTGGCTTGCGGCCCGCAACTGCTGCACGAGCTCGATCCCGGCTTGCTCCGACAGGGTCATGGACACCCTCCTGATTGGTTGTCACATGCAACTATACGGACCGTGATTGTGTTGAACAACGATCAACGGCGTGAGCCCGCCCACTCGAAGTTGATCACGGTTACCACTCGGACGGAGCAACTGTGCGGGCGATCGGCTCGGAAGCGGTTACTCTTCGAGCGAATCAGCTCCCACTAGCCGGATTACGCTTGACTGAATGGGGTGGAATATTCGTGATCATTTCACGCTGTGACGCCCCCTGTGGCCTGGCTCTGCGTTGCGAACCGTTGCTGTTGCGCGTTCGTGAATAATCGAGCCCGAGCATCAACGCGCACCCCGGAGCACTTCGAAACCGATGACCGCCGAACCCGTCAGCCCCGTCCCCCGGTCCGTCCACCGGGAGGCGCCGCCAGCCGTCACCGCCATGGTGCGGCTCATCCAGGATTCCTGGGCGAAGGCGGAACCCTACTTACCGGAAGTGACGCAGTTCTTCTACGGGATGCTCTTCACCCTCGCGCCCGCGACACGCGACTTCTTCCCGATCAACATCGATGTGCAGCGCAACCGGATGTTCCGGGCGCTCGTCCACGTCGTGCAGATGGTCGACCAGCCGGACGACCTCGTGCCGTTCCTGCGCCAGCTCGGCCGTGACCACCGCAAGTTCGGGGTGATCCCGAAGCACTACGAAGCGATCGGGACGGCGCTGCTCGCGGCCATGCGCAGCCAGCTCGGCCAGGACTGGACCCCGGAGGTCGAGCGTGCGTGGGCCGAGGCGTTCACCATCATCGCCCGCCAGATGCAGGAGGCGGCGGCCGCCGACACCCACCCGGCCAGCTGGTCGGCGATCGTCACCGAGCACCGGCGGCTGTCGTGGGATCTCGCGGTGATCCGGGTCGAGCCGGAGCAGGCCATCCCGTTCCGCGCCGGGCAGTACCTGAGCGTCGAGGTGCCGCAGCGGCCGCGGTTGTGGCGGTATCTGTCACCGGCCAACGCACCCCGCGGCGACGGTTCGCTGGAGTTCCACGTCCGCGCCGTCGACGGCGGCTGGGTCTCACGCGCGATCGTCAGCCACACGCAGAAGGGCGATGTGTGGCGGTTCGGCTCGCCGCTGGGGCGGCTGTATGTCGACCGCGAAGCCGGGCGGGACGTGCTGATGATCGCCGGCGGCACCGGGATCGCGCCGCTGCAGGCGATGCTCGACGATCTCGCGCAGTGGGGCGAGAACCCGAAGGTTCGGCTGTTCTACGGCGGGCGCACCCGGGAGGACCTGTACGCGCTCGAAGGTCTGCGGATGCTGGCTTCGGCCAACCCGTGGCTCACCGTGACCCCGGTGATCGAGAACGGACCGGGCGTGACCGGGTATGAGCAGGGCACACTCGCCGACGTCGTCACCCGTCATGGCGCGTGGCCGGGGCGGGACGTGCTGGTGTCGGGTTCACCGGCGATGATCCGGGCGACCGTGTCCCGGATGCTCGTCGCGGGCACGGCGCTGGATCAGATCCGGTACGACCCGTTCACGATCGATTAAGGACAGTCGCGCGTAGCGCGTCCGTTGAGGGCGGTGGTGGGTGAGGGGCCGGCGTAGCCTCGCTGCCATGGAGATTCCCGTAGCGGACGGCACCATTCGCGGTTATCTGGCTGAGCCCCACCGGGATGTCTCCGGTGCACCACCGTGGCCCGGGGTCGTGGTGATCCATGACGCGGTCGGCCTGACCGAGGACGCGCGGAACATCACGGACCGGTTCGCCACGGCGGGTTATCTCGCGCTGGCGCCGGACCTGTATTCACGCGGTGGGTTCTTCCGCTGTGTGAAGACGGTCTTCCGGGAACTGGCGACAGCGCAGGGTCAGTCCTTTGCGGACATTTCCGCCGCGCGCCGGTTGCTCGCCGAACGGGCGGACTGCACGGGAAAGGTCGGTGTCGTCGGCTTCTGCATGGGCGGCGGCTTCGCACTGGTCGCCGCGACGCAGGGCTTCGACGCGTCCGCGCCGTACTACGGCGGCTTGCCGAAAGATCTGTCTATTTTGGACGAAGCCTGCCCGATCGTGGCGAGCTTCGGAAAACGGGACCGGATGCTCGCGGGCACCGCGCGCAAACTGGAACAGGAGCTGACCGACCGCGGGATTCCGCATGACATCAAGGAGTATCCCGGCGCGGGGCACAGCTTCGCCAACCAGTTCCCGATCGCCCCGCTCAACATGCTGGCCCGGTACGCCGGGATCGGCTACCACCGCGAGTCGAGCGAAGACGCCTGGCGCCGCGTCTTCACCTTCTTCGCGAAGCACCTGCGCTAGCGGTTCCGCTTCGGTTTCCATACCACCAGCGCAGTCTGCTGGCGGAACGGCACGAGGTCCTTGCGGTACGAGGCATGCACGGCGGCCGTTGCCTGTTCGGCGGCGGCGTAGGCGGCGGCCAGATCCTCGGTGAGTTCGGCGACCCGCGCGCGCAGCGCGTCCACCTGGTTCTCCAGTTCGATGATCCGCTTGATACCGGCCAGGTTCACCCCGGACTCCTGCGAGAGCCGCTGCACTTCGCGCAGCAAAGCTATGTCCCGCATGGAGTACCGCCGCCCGCCGCCGGCGGTACGGCCGGGGGACACGAGTCCCTGCCGGTCGTACGCGCGCAGCGTTTGGGCGTGCATGCCGGAAAGTTGAGCGGCCACCGAGATCACGAAGACCGGCGTGTCCTCGTCCGCCCCGTGAGGCATACCACCGAAAGCCATCACCGCTCCTTGAGCATCTCCGTGATCTCCGGCCGGGGATCATGCTTGGCCGCCGCCGCAAGCGCTTCCAGCGCTTCCTTCTCCGCCTTGTCCACTTTGGACGGGACGGAAACCTGCAGTGTCACCAGCAGGTCGCCTTGCGAGCCGTCGCGTTTGCTGATGCCCTTTCCGCGCACCCGCAGCACGCGGCCGTTTCCCGTGCCAGGCGGGACTTTCAGCGACACCTTCCCGTCGAGGGTCGGCACCGTGATCGTCGCACCGAGCGTCAGCTCCGGGAAGCTCACCGGCACGGTGAGGGTCAGATCATTGCCCGCACGGCCGAACACCTTGTGCGGCGTCACATGCACCCGCACGTACAGGTCGCCGGCCGCCGCGCCGCCCCGGCCCGGTTCGCCTTGCCCGGCCAGCCGGATCCGCTGGTTGTCATCGACGCCGGCGGGCACCCGCACGGTCAGCGTCCTGGTCTGCGTGCTGATGCCCTCGCCGGCGCATTCGGGGCACGGCGTGTCGATGATCTTGCCGCGGCCACGGCATTCCCGGCACGGCTCGGAAAACGCGAACGCCCCCTGACTGCGGTTCACCAGCCCCGAACCCTGGCAGACCGGGCAGGTCCGCGGGCTCGTTCCGGGCTTGGCACCGTTGCCGCCGCACGTCTTGCACGTCGCCGGGCTCGACAACCGCAGCGGCAGGGTCGCACCCTTGACCGCCTCGGTGAAGTCGATCCGGACATCGGTCTCGACGTCCGCACCACGCTGCGCGCGATTGGCCGTTGCGCCCGCCGCACCACCGCGGCGGCCGAACAACCCGCCCAGGATGTCACCGAGCCCGCCGAAACCGCCCGCGTTGGCACCAGCGGTCTGGCCGAACAGGTCCCCGACGTCGAACGTGCCCGAGCCGCCACCACCGGGGAAGTTGAAGCCGCCCCCGGCGCCGGCCCCGAACAACTGCCGCGCCTCGTCGTACTCCTTGCGCTTGGCCGGATCCGACAGCACGCCGTACGCCTCGGACACGGCCTTGAACTTCTGCTCGGCCTCCGTGTTGCCGGGGTTGGCGTCCGGGTGGTTCGCCCTGGCCAGCTTGCGGTAGGCCTTCTTGATCTCGTCCTGTGACGCCTCGGAGGAGACGCCCAGTTCGCGGTAGAAGTCCTTGCCTATCCACTCCCGTGCACTCACCGGACGTCTCCTCCTTTCTGCGAGTTACTTGTTTTCATCCGACAGTTGGTCGACGGGCAGTTCACCTTCGACCGCCGCCTCAACCGGTGGTGGCCCGGCCGGTTCGTGGTCGGTGACCCCGACCAGCGCCGCCCGCAGGATGCGCTCGCCGAACCGGTAACCGCGGCGCAGCACCGTGGTCACCGTCGGGCCCGCGACGTCGGGCGAGGTGCTGTGCTGCACCGCCTCGTGCACGCTCGGGTCGAAAGGCTCGCCTTCCGCGCCGAACGGTTCGAGGCCCGCCCGCTGCAGGCCGGCCACGAGCTTGTCCGCCACCGACTTGAACGCGCCGGTGAGATCGCCGTGCTGCTCGGCCCGCTCGAGATCATCGAGCAGTGGCAACAGGTCGCTCACCACCGAGGCCTTCGCCGCGACGACGACGGCCTCCCGGTCCCGGTCGACCCGCTTGCGGTAGTTGGCGTACTCCGCCTGCAGCCGCTGCAGGTCCGCGGTGCGCTCGGCGAGCTGCTTCTCGATATCCGACTCCGCACCGACCGCATCGTCCACAATGGACTCGCCGAGCGACGGGCCACCGGACTCCTCCGGCACCGCCTCGGGCTGGCGCAGTTCGCCGGTCTGCGGGTCGATCTTGCGACGATCCCGTACCACCACCGGCTCCGGCACCTCCCGTTCCTGCTCTTCGGTGTCCCTGGCGTGCTTTCCGGTCACTTCTTCTCGTCCTCGTCCACGATCTCGGCGTCAACCACGTCGTCGGCCTTGGCCGAAGAAGACCCGCCGGCACTCGCGGTGCCCGCGGCGCCCCCGTCGGCACCGGCCGCCGCCTCGGACTGCTGCGCGTTCGCGTACAGCGCGGTGCCCAGCTCCTGCGAAGCGGTGTTCAGCTTCTCGATGGCTTCCTTGATCTTGGCCGTGTCGGTGCCCTTCAGCGCCTCGTTGGCCTCGTCGATCGCGGTCTTGACCTTGCCCTTGGTGTCCTCGGGCAGCTTGTCCTCGTTGTCCTTGACGAACTTCTCGGTCTGGTAGACCAGCGTTTCCGCCTGGTTGCGGGTCTCCGCCTCCTCGCGGCGCTTGCGGTCCTCCTCGGCGTGCGCCTCGGCGTCCTTGACCATCCGGTCGATGTCGTCCTTCGGCAGCGCGGAGCCACCGGTGATGGTCATCGACTGTTCCTTGTTCGTGCCGAGGTCCTTCGCGGTCACGTGCACGATTCCGTTGGCGTCGATGTCGAAGGTGACCTCGATCTGCGGCACGCCACGCGGCGCCGGGGGCAGCCCGGTCAGCTCGAACATGCCGAGCTTCTTGTTGTGCGCGGCGATCTCGCGCTCACCCTGGAACACCTGGATCTGCACCGACGGCTGGTTGTCGTCCGCCGTGGAGAAGATCTCCGACCGCTTGGTCGGGATGGTGGTGTTGCGTTCGATGAGCTTGGTGAACACGCCGCCCTTGGTCTCGATGCCCAGCGACAGCGGGGTCACGTCGAGCAGCAGGACGTCCTTGACCTCACCCTTGAGCACACCGGCCTGCAGCGCCGCGCCGACCGCGACGACCTCGTCCGGGTTCACGCCCTTGTTCGGCTCCTTGCCGCCGGTCAGCTCCTTGACCAGGTCGGAAACCGCCGGCATCCGGGTGGAACCGCCGACGAGCACCACGTGGTCGATCTGGCCGACCGAGATGCCCGCGTCACGGATGACGTTGTTGAACGGTGCCTTGGTGCGGTCGAGCAGGTCCGCGGTGATCCGCTGGAACTCCGCCCGCGACAGGGTCTCGTCGAGGAACAGCGGGTTCTTGTCCGCGTCCACGGTGATGTAGGGCAGGTTGATGCTCGCGCTGTTCGAGCTGGACAGCTCGATCTTGGCCTTCTCCGCCGCCTCACGGATGCGCTGCAGCGCCATCCGGTCCTTGGTCAAGTCGATACCGTGCGACGCCTTGAACTTGTCCACCAGCCACTTGACGATGCGCTCGTCCCAGTCGTCACCACCGAGGTGGTTGTCACCACTGGTGGCGCGGACCTCGACGACGCCCTCGCCGATCTCCAGCAGGGAGACATCGAAGGTGCCACCACCGAGGTCGAAGACCAGGATCGTCTGCTCCTTCTCGCCCTTGTCCAGGCCGTAGGCCAGGGCAGCGGCGGTGGGCTCGTTGACGATGCGGAGCACGTTCAGGCCCGCGATCTGGCCGGCCTCCTTGGTGGCCTGGCGCTGCGCGTCCTCGAAGTACGCCGGGACGGTGATGACCGCGTCGGTGATCTCCTCGCCGAGGTAGGACTCCGCGTCCCGCTTGAGCTTCATCAGCACGCGGGCGCTGATCTCCTGCGAGGTGTACGTCTTGCCGTCGATCTCGGTTTTCCAGTCGGTGCCGATGTGCCGCTTGACCGACCGGATCGTGCGGTCGACGTTGGTCACGGACTGGTTCTTGGCAGGCTGCCCCGTCAGCACTTCGCCGTTCTTGGCGAACGCGACGATGGACGGGGTGGTCCGGGAGCCTTCGGAGTTGGCGATGACCGTCGGCTCGCCGCCTTCAAGGACGGCGACGACCGAGTTGGTCGTGCCGAGGTCGATGCCGACCGCTCGCGCCATGGTTGCTCTCCTCCTGATATACGCTGCTTGAGCTGCGGTGTCGCGCCCGTCTTGAGCGGGCCCCGCGCAAGTTTTATCTCGCGACCCCGCCCCCCGTCAAACCAGACTTGAGCCGGGAGCGCTCAACCTTTCTGCCAGTCCAACGATGGGGTGCGCAGGGTTGTTCCCGGCGTGGCTCACTAACTGTGCCGTTCGTTACTAGTCCGCCGGCAGCCACGGCGGAAACGGCCGGATTAGTAACTGTGCCGGACCGTGATGTCGCCGCTCGACGCCTGCAGATCGAGCAGGTGGAGCCCGGTGGGGTCGGCCGGGATCTCGATCTTCCGGTCGCCGGAACTCGTCCGCGCGTCGATTCGGTAGCGCTCGTCCGGCACGGTGAGGTCCACGTCGCCGCTGGACGCCTGCGCGGTCACGTCCTGCGGGCTGGAGAGACTGACCGAGATGTCACCGGAGTTCGTGTGCACCTTCACCGGCCCGGTCGCGTCGCGCACGTCGATCTGGCCCGATCGGTTGCTGACGTCGGCGCTGACCCCGGCGAGTTCGATGTCCCCGGAGTTCGCGTTGCCGGTGACGGAAGTTCCGCGCGGCACGACGATCTCGTAGTCCACCGAGCAGTCGTGCCCGCAGTCGGCGAGCACGAGCTGACCGCTGTCGAGCCGGTAGGCGTGGTCCGGCCGGGAGCCGGAGTAGCGGAACCGCTCGACAACCGACGTCGAGCCCGCGTCGCCCGCGCGGACCCGGACGTCGCCGGAGCTGACGTCCAGCCGGACGCTCTGCACACCGGGCACGAGCTCGTGGGCTTCGGCGGTCTGCGGCCACCACCAGCCGAGCGCGACGGCGACACCCGCGCCGATCAGGGCCACTCCACCGAGCGCGAGTGCCGGTCTGCCCATTGCGTCCTCCCCAGTCAGTTTTCCTGTGCGGCAAACGCTAAAACCGGGTAGTACTTCCGCACATCAGGGAAGCCCCCGGTTCGCCACCGGGGGTATCCCCTACCTAGGCTTCGAGCTGATCTTGTTCGCGGACAAGGAGGATTGATGGCACAGCCACCCAACCCATACGAGTTCCTGCCCTCGGTGCCGAGTTTCACCCTGCGCAGCAGCGATGTCAGTGACGGCCAGACGCTCCCCGCGCCGCAGTCGAGCGGCGCCTTCGGCGTGCCCGGCGGTGAGGATCGTTCGCCCCAGCTGTCGTGGGAAGGCTTCCCGGCGGAGACCAAGAGCTTCGCGGTCACCTGCTACGACCCCGATGCGCCCACCGCCAGCGGTTTCTGGCACTGGGCGGTGTTCAACATCCCGGCCTCGGTCACCGAGCTGCCCGCGGATGCGGGCGACCCGAGCGGAGACAACCTGCCCGCCGGCGCGGTCACGCTCAAGAACGACGCCGGGCTGACGCAGTATGTGGGTGCCGCTCCGCCGCCGGGGCACGGCCCGCACCGGTACTTCTTCGTCGTGCATGCACTGGACGTGGAGTCCCTCGACATCCCGGGCGAGGCCACGCCGGCGTTCCTCGGCTTCAACCTGTTCGGCCACACGCTCGGCCGCGCGGCCATCGTGCCCGTGTTCGAGGTCAAGGGCTGAGCGCTCACCGAGGCCGCAGCAAGTACTCCACGACGGGCTTGAGCTCGTCGGCGGTCGGCGGCTCGTCGTCGATGAGGCCCTGGATCAGCAGCCCGTCGATCCCGGCGAGAAACGCCCGCAGCGCGGTCAGATCATCGGGCCGGACCATGGACGTGAGCACATCCAGCCATCGCCGCGCGGCGGGCCGCAGTTCGGGCCTCCGCGCGGCGAGCAGGTAGAGCTCGTACTCGGCCATCGTGCGCCCCCGGCGCGGCCCGAGCGCCTCCGCCAGCAGGCCGGCGACCTCGGCCGCGCCGAGACTGCCGCGTGAGCGGACGCGGTCGATCGTCCAGTAGACCTCGGTCGCCATGTCCTTGGCGCACGAGATCAGCGTCGCGATCAGCAGCTCGTCGAGGTTCGCGAAGTGGTAGGTCGTCGACGTCGTGGGCACGCCGGCCTCCGCCGCGACGGTCCGGTGCGTCACGCCGGCGACCCCGTCGCGCTCGATCACCCGCAGCGTCGCGTCGATGATGTCCTGCCGCCGCCGCTCGCCACGCACCTTGCGGCCGTCGCGCTGTGCCTTCACTGCGCCGACCCCAGTTCGAGCAGCACCACCCCGCCGATGACCAGCAGCAACCCGCCGATCATGGTGGGATTCAGGTGCTCGCCGAGGAACAGGGCCCCGATCAGCGCCACCGCCGCGACCCCGATGGCCGCCCAGATGGCGTACACGACCCCGACCGGGAGTCCCATTTTGAGCACGAGGGCCAGTGCCACGAACGCGGTTCCGTAGCCGGCGAGCACGACGAGCGAGGGGACGAGTTTCGAGAAGCCGTCCGAGAGCTTGAGCGAGACCGTGCCCGTCACCTCGGCCGCGATGGCGAGTGCGAGCAGCAAATAGGCGAGCACAGGGGCTAAACTACCTGAACGATCGTCCCGTTTTCCAGGGAGTCGTACGCCACACCGATTGGTTACTGACGGGTATTTGCCGTTAGTCTCCCGACAACCACCACATACGGACGAAAGGCCCCGATCATGGGTGCTCTGCAGATCACGCTCGGCGTGGTCGGCGTCGCCATAAGCATCGTCGCTTGGATCGTGTTCGTCGCCGGCGTGTGGCGCATGGTGCGCATCATTCGCCTCGGACAGCCGGACCCCACCCGCGGCGGCCCCTTCGGCGCGCGCTTCGCCACGCTGGTCAAGGAATTCGCCGCACACACGCGGATGAACAAGTTCCGCACCGTCGGCCCCTGGCACTGGATGGTGATGTGGGGCTTCCTGATCGGCTCGCTCGCCTGGTTCGAGGCCTACGGCGAGACGTTCGACCCGCATTTCCACTGGCCGATCATCGGCGCGTGGGAACCGTGGCTGCTGCTCACCGAACTGCTCGGGCTCGGCACCGTGATCGGCGGGGTCGCGCTCGCGATCATCCGCCAGCGCAACCATCCGCGCCGCGCCGACCGCCAGTCCCGCTTCGCCGGGTCGAACTTCGGTCAGGCGTATTTCGTCGAAGCCGTGGTGATCATCGAGGGCCTCGGCATCCTCGGCGTGAAGGCGTTCAAGATCTCCAGCGGGATCGAGGACCCGTCTTGGTGGAGCAGCTTCGCCACCAAGGGCATCGCCGAAATCCTGCCTGCGAGCACGGCGGCGGTCACCATCACCGCGCTGATCAAGCTGCTGTCCGGGATGGTGTGGCTGCTCGTCGTCGGCCGGACGCTGACGATGGGTGTGGCCTGGCACCGGTTCTCCGCGTTCTTCAACATCTACTTCAAGCGCGAGGACGACGGCGGGGTCGCGCTCGGCGCGCTCAAGCCGATGATGAGCGACGGCAAGCCGCTCGACTTCGAGGAGGCCGACCCGGACAAGGACGTTTTCGGTGCCGGCAAGATCGAGGACTTCAGCTGGAAGGGCTGGCTGGACTTCACCACCTGCACCGAATGCGGCCGCTGCCAGTCGCAGTGTCCGGCGTGGAACACCGGGAAACCGTTGTCTCCCAAGCTGGTCATCACGCAGCTGCGTGACCACGCCTACGCGAAGGCGCCGTATCTGCTCGCCGGCGGCAAGAAGGACATGGCCGGTGACGAGGTCGGTCTCACCGGGGACAACCCGTACGCCGGGATCGACGTGCTGGCGATCGCGGAAGCCGAGCGTTCGCTGGTCGGTGATGACGGCGGTGTGATCGACCCGGACGTGCTGTGGTCGTGCACCACCTGCGGCGCCTGCGTCGAGCAGTGCCCGGTGGACATCGAGCATGTCGACCACATCGTCGACATGCGCCGCTACCAGGTGATGATCGAGTCGAACTTCCCCAGCGAGCTCAACGGGATGTTCAAGAACCTGGAGAACAAGGGCAATCCGTGGGGCCAGAACGCGAAGGACCGGCTCGCTTGGGCCGACGACCTGGACTTCGAGGTGCCGGTATTCGGCGACTCTGGCGGGGAACTCGGCGACGCCGAATACCTGTTCTGGGTCGGCTGCGCCGGCGCGTTCGAGGACCGCGCGAAGAAGACCACCCGTGCGGTCGCGGAGCTGCTGCACCTGGCCGACGTCAAGTACACCGTGCTCGGGCCGGAGGAGTCCTGCACCGGTGACCCGGCTCGCCGTGCGGGCAACGAGTTCCTGTTCCAGATGCTCGCGCAGCAGAACGTCGAGGTGCTCAACTCGGTGTTCGAAGGACGGGACCAGCGCAAGATCGTCGTGACCTGCGCGCACTGCTTCAACACGCTCGCCAACGAGTACCCGGAGCTGGGCGGGCGGTACGAGGTCGTGCACCACACCCAGCTGCTGAACCGGCTGGTGCGCGAGAAGCGGCTGGTTCCGGTGGCGCCGATCGCCGACGACGTGACCTACCACGACCCGTGTTATCTGGGCCGCCACAACAAG
Organism: Amycolatopsis pithecellobii; assembly: GCF_009707865.1. Taxonomy (GTDB): domain Bacteria; phylum Actinomycetota; class Actinomycetes; order Mycobacteriales; family Pseudonocardiaceae; genus Amycolatopsis_E; species Amycolatopsis_E pithecellobii. The sequence continues at coordinate 4,753 of NZ_WMBA01000052.1, read as the reverse complement.
ATCTACGAGGCGCCGCGTGAGCTCGTCGGTGCGTCCGGCGCGCAGTTCCGCGAAATGCCGCGGCATGGTGATCGGTCGATGTGCTGTGGTGCCGGCGGGGCCCGGATGTGGATGGAAGAGAAAATCGGGAAACGAATCAATATCGAGCGCGTTGACGAGGCACTCGGCACGGCGCCGTCAAAGATTGCGACTGGTTGCCCTTTCTGTCGCGTAATGCTGACCGATGGGGTAACCGCGCGGCAGAACGATGGTGTGGCCAGCGAAAAAGTCGAGGTGGTCGACGTTTCGCAATTGCTGCTCAAGGCGGTGAAGCGGCAACCTCAGGCGGTAGCGGTGCCCGCTGACCAGGCCATTCCCGACGCCGGGGCTGACCCGCTGGAGGTCGATTAATCGCGTACTACCCCTATTGGGGGTCGACACCCAAGCTATTCTTGGGTTCCCTCGCCGCCAACGTCGTCCGCGAGTGATTCGGAACTACGCGAACGGGATTTGACATGGGTACAGGTACTGGCGGTGATCCGGCGGAAACGCCGGTTCGCGCTCGTACTGGTGCCTGGTTTCCGCCGGGTCAACAGCTCGAGACGTTCGACGAGCCGGAATCGCGGCACCGGTGGCCCGAGCGTGAGCCGGGCGCACGACTGCCGCGATTCGGCGAGGATGTCGCGGCGGAGGATGTCAACGGCCCCCGGGTCCGCCCGTATGTGCTGACCAGGGGGCGCACCCAGGCCACGCATGAACTCGCGCTGGAGACGCTGGTCAACGTCCGGGCCGACGCGCGCTGGACCGGCGTCGCGCTGAACAGCGAGTACCAGCCGGTGCGGGCGTTGTGCGCGCACCCGGTGTCGGTCGCGGAAATCGCGGCCAAACTGTCGGTCCCGCTCGGGGTGGTGCGGGTGCTGCTGTCGGACATGGCGGAGCTGGGCCTGCTGCACATCCACGGCACGGCGCGCACCGCCGAGGGCCGTCCCCCGATGGCCCTCATGCGTCGCGTGCTGGCGGGATTGCAGCGCATCTAGCCCCAGCCGGTCGCGCCGCGCCGTCCCTCCCGCGGCGGCGCTTCGGCCGCAGTATCTTCATCGGGTGGCTGAATCCGGCAGTGAGAGCACCCTGACCGTTGTGCTGGCGGGTGCGGTCAACCTGGCCATCGCGATCATGAAGGCCATCGCGGGCGTCCTCACCGGTTCCGGCGCGCTGCTGTCGGAGGCGGCCCATTCCGTCGCGGACACGTTCACCGAAATCCTGCTGCTGACGGCATTGCGCCGCTCGGGCAAACCCGCCGACTTCGCGCATCCCTTCGGCTACGGCAAGGAACGGTACTTCTGGTCCCTCCTCGCCGCCGTGTCGATCTTCGCGTCCGGTTCGATGTTCGCCTTCTACGAAGGCTTTTCCACCGTGTTCGGGGAGCGGACGGAGCAGACGAAACCGATCGTCGGTTACGTCGTGCTCGCGCTGGCGTTCGTGCTGGAAAGCGTTTCCTGGCTGCAGGCGATGCGTCAGGTGCGCGGTGAATCCCGCGCGCAGAACCGTTCCATCTCCGCCTACCTGCGTATGGTCGACGACCCCGCACCGAAATCGGTGTTCTTCGAGGACTCCGCCGCGCTTATCGGCCTCGTTCTCGCCTTCCTCGGGTTGCTGCTGCACCAGCTCACTGGCTCCTCGCTGTACGACGGCGTCGCATCGATCCTGATCGGGGTGCTGCTCGCGCTCGTCGCGTGGAGTCTCGGCCTGACCAACCTGCGGCTGCTCATCGGCAGCCAGGCGGATCCCGTTGTGGTGCGCGGAATCCGTGAGCTGCTGGCCGCCGCGCCGGAGATCGAGGCGGTCGTCGATCTGCAGACCATGTTGCTCGGTACCGATCTGATCCTGGTGTGCGCTCGGGTGGACTTCGACGACACGTTGCATGCCGCGGACGTCGAGCGCGCCTGCGTCCGGTTGGCCGGGGAACTGCAGGAGGCCTACTCGGACGTGCACGAGGTCTTCATCGAACCGGTTCCGCGGACGGATCCGGACTTACGCGCAGCGGTGCTCGCCCGCTACGGCGACATCGCCACCCGCTACGGCCACGCCGACTGACGTCCTCTTGCACGAAGAAGTGAATGGGTGGTTCACTTCTTGTGTGCCGTACCGCCGGACGCCGCAGGTGCAGGCGCGCCTGGACGCCCAGCGCGCCGCGATCCTCGGCGCCGCAACCGAACTGCTCGCCGAGCGTGGCTATGCGGGCTGTTCGGTCGCGGCCGTGGCCGAGGCGGCCGGCGTCGCGACCGGCAGCGTCTACAAGCACTTCCCCGGCAAGGCCGAGCTGGTGGTCGAGCTGTTCCGCGGCGTTGTCGGGCACGAGGTCGAAGCCGTCACCGCCGCGGCCGAAGTGCCCGGTGACCCGGCCGAACGTGTCGTCGCCGTGTTCGAGACCTTCGCCGGCCGCGCGTTGAAGGCGCCTCGTCGCGCGTACGCGTTGCTGGCCGAGCCTGTCGATCCGCCCATCGAAGCGGAGCGCATCGTGTTCCGGCGAGTGTTCCGTGATGTCGCGGCCAAGCACATCCGCGAAGGTGTCAGCCAGGGTTCGCTGCCACCACAGGACGCCGTCCTCACCGCGGCCGCGCTCGTCGGCGGTGTCACCGAAGTGCTCATAGGCCCGCTCACCACAGACAATGCCGGCGCGGTCGGGCAGTTACGCCCCTTCATCCTGCGAGCTTTGGGAGCCACCGATGCCTGATACCCACGAGGTTTTCAACCAGGTCCCGCCCCTGGTCGACTACGACGTCGCCGACGACGCCGCGCTGCTCGACGGGCTGCGTCGCGAAGGTGCCGGCTGGGCCGAGGACGAAGTGCACGAGCTGGGCCGGCTCGCGGGCAGCGCGCAGGGGCAGGAATGGGGCCGTCAGGCCAATGAAAACCCGCCCAAGCTGCACACGCACGACCGCATGGGCCACCGCGTCGACGAGGTCGAGTTCCATCCGGCGTGGCACGAGCTGATGACCGTCGCCGTCGGACACGGCCTCCACGCGGCGCCGTGGCGCGACGAACGCCCCGCCGCGCACGTGGCCCGCGCCGCGAAAGTCCTGGTGTGGAACCAAGCCGAGGGCGGTCACGTCTGCCCGATCTCGATGACCTATGCCGCGGTTCCCGCGTTGCGCCACAATTCCGAGCTCGCGGCGACGTACGAACCCTTGCTCGCCTCGCCCGAGTACGACTTCGGCCTGCGGGTACCGACCACCAAGCGCGGGCTCATCGCCGGGATGTCGATGACCGAGAAGCAGGGCGGTTCCGACGTCCGCACGAACACGACCACAGCACAGCCGGCCGGCGACGGCAGTTACGTGCTGACCGGGCACAAATGGTTCACCTCGGCGCCGATGTCGGACCTGTTCCTCACCCTCGCACAGGCACCGGGCGGGCTTTCCTGTTTCCTTCTCCCACGTGTGCTGCCCGACGGCTCGCGTAACCGGATTTTCTTGCAGCGCTTGAAGGACAAGCTCGGCAACAGGTCCAACGCGTCCTCCGAGATCGAGTACGACGGCGCCGTCGGCTGGCGGGTCGGCGAGGAGGGACGCGGCGTGCCGACCATCATCGAGATGGTCAACAACACCCGGCTCGACTGCGTCCTGGGTACGACTTCCCTGATGCGCCAAGGGATTGTGTACGCGACCCATCATGCCGCGCACCGCAGGGCGTTCGGTGCGAAACTCATCGACCAGCCCGCGATGGCCAATGTGCTGGCCGATCTGGTCATCGAGTCGGAGGCCGCGACGACGGTCGCGCTGCGGCTGGCCGGCGCGACAGGTGACCCGGCGCAGGCGACGTTCCGCAGGCTCGCGCTCGCCGTCACCAAGTACTGGGTGTGCAAGCGCGGTGCCGCGCACACCGCCGAAGCGCTGGAATGCCTTGGCGGCAACGGTTACGTCGAGGAATCCGGGATGCCACGGCTGTACCGCGAGGCGCCGTTACTGTCCATTTGGGAGGGCTCGGGTAACGTCGCTGCGCTGGACGCGTTGCGCGCCATGGGAAAGCAGCCAGAGACCGTCGAGGCCTTCTTCGGTGAGGTTGCGCTGGCGTCGGGTGCGAACGCGCGGTTGGACGACGCGATGGAGCGGCTGCGCAAGGAACTGTCCGATGTGGACGAGATCCAGTTCCGGGCACGGCGGCTGGTCGAGATGATGGCGCTGGTACTCCAGGGTTCGCTGCTGGTCCGCTACGCGCCGGCCGCGGTGTCCGACGCGTTCTGCGCATCCCGTCTCGGTGGCGACTGGGGTATCGCGTTCGGCACTCTACCGTCCACTGTGGACACGAAGGCGATCATCGAACGGGCTCGTCAGAACCCGAAGTCCTGAACCCAGTACCAGCCGGACTTGTCGAGCCCGACGCCCAGCTTCTTGTAGGCACAGTTGAGGATGTTGCGGCGGTGGCCGTCGGAGTTCATCCACATGGTCATGGTCTGCGCGGCGGTCGTCGAGCCCTTCGCGATGTTCTCCGCGGCCGGGCTCGGGTAGCCGGCCGCCGTGATCCGCTGATCGAAAGTGACGCCTTCCGGTGTGGTATGGGCAAAATAGTCGCGGTTCGCCATGTCCTCACTGAACTTCTGCGCGGCGCTGTCGAGCCTGTCGTCCGCGGTAAGCGCGCCGCAGCCCGCGGTCGCGCGCTGCTCGTTGACAAGCGCGAGGATCTGCTGGGCGACCGTCGTCGCTTTGGCGGCGGTGGTGGTGACACTGGGTGTCGTCGACGGCGGGGGCTTCGGGGCGGAGGTCTTCTTAGAGGA
>NZ_WMBA01000051.1 GCF_009707865.1 Amycolatopsis pithecellobii | reverse complement strand
GGCCGGGGCTGCTCGCGTCCTACGAGGCCGAACGCCGGGGTGTCGCCGAGCAGACGCTGGCCTCCGCGGTGCGCAACCTCCAAGCGACGGGACCCGCACTGGCGCCGATCGCCGAGGCCATCCAGGCGAGCAAGACTGAGGAGTTCCATTCGCTGGGGCTCGTCCTCGGCTACTCCTATGCCGGATCCCCGGTGGTCGCGAACGGCGAGGAGCCACCGGCACTCGACGTGTCGAGTTACGTGCCCTCGACACATCCGGGAAGCCGGCTTCCGCACGCCTGGACCGCGCCCGGCCGAACGCTGTACGACGACCTCGGCCGTGGACTGACGGTGCTCCACCCGCGAGCTGCCGACCCTGACGCGGTTGCGGGATTTGCGGTGGCACAAGGAATACCGCTGACGATCCTGCCGGCCCCCGCCGGCTGGCCGCAGGAATGGGCCGGGGACTTTCTCGTCGTCCGGCCCGATCAGCACATCGCCTGGCGTGGTCCAGACCTCACGACCGTCGACCTGCCTCTGTTGTGCGGGGGCGCACCATCGAAAGGAGCCTCATGAGGTTGGCGACGCGGGCGGGGCGGGCAGTGCTCGTCTCCTCCGACGGCACCACAACGCTCGACGTCGCCAAGGTCGGCGACGGCGCATTCGGCCCCGACGCGCGAGGGCTCTACGAACGCTGGGACGAGTTCCTCGGCTGGGCGACTGTGGCGGGAGACCGCGAGGGTGACGCGTTGTCGTTCGAGGAGCTGGGGCCGCCCTCGCCCGATCCACGGCAGGTGTTCGCGATCGGGCTCAACTACCGCGACCACGCCGAGGAATCCGGACTGGAGCCACCCGTCTCACCCGCGACGTTCACCAAGTTCGTCGGAAGTTTCGCGGGCCCGGTCGGCGAGCTGGTCCTGCCCGCGGAGACCGTCGACTGGGAGGCCGAGCTGGTGGTCGTGGTGGGCCGCCGGGCCGACAAGGTCGCCGCCGCCGAAGCGTGGTCGTACGTCGCCGGGCTGACCGTCGGGCAGGACTACTCCGAACGCGCCCTCCAGCTCACCGGCTCGCCCGCCCAGTTCTCCCTCGGGAAGTCGTTTCCCGGCTTCGCACCGCAGGGTCCGTGGCTGGTCACCCCCGACGAGCTCCCGGACCCCGACAGGCTGCGCATCACCTGCACGGTCAACGGCGAGACCGTCCAGGACAGCAGCACGGGGAACCTCATCTTCTCCGTGCCGGAGCTGATCGCACGGCTGTCCGCGGTGCTCCCGCTGCTGCCGGGGGACGTCGTCTTCGCCGGCACCCCGGCCGGGATCGGCGGGACGCGCACACCACCGCGATTCCTGCGTCCGGGAGATGTCGTGGAGACCACTGTCGAGGGGATCGGCCGGCTGCGGCAGCGCTGCGTCGGCTTTTGAGTAGGAAGGACACCCGTCCGTGCCCATGCACCGACTGACCGGGATCACCCTCGGGGTGCCCGACGTCGCCTCGGCGGCGGCGTACTACACCGACTTCGGCCTCATCCCGGTGGGGCGGACCCAGCGGTTCGCCACGACGGACGGCGGCGAGCAACTGGCTATCCGGCACGCCGCGCGCCGGCGCCTGCTCGACCTCGGCATCGGGGTCGATGACCCGGACGATCTCGACCGCGCGGCGGCCGGCCTGCGACGACTCGGTGTCGCGGTCGAGCGTTCCGGCACTTCGGTCGCGGCGACCGATCCCGGCACCGAGGTGCGGGTTCGCGTCGAACTTGCGCCCCGCATAGCGCCGGAACCCGCCACCGGTCCGGTGTACAACCAGCCGGGCGACGCGGCGCGCCTCAACGAGCGAGCCGACGCCATCCACCGGAACGAGCGCGTCCGGCCACGCAAGCTCGGTCACGTCGTGCTGGGCTCCACCGACCAGGAGGCCTCGCAACGCTTTTTCACCGACGGACTCGGGCTCAAGATCAGCGACACCGTCCCGGGGGCCGCAGCATTCCTGCGGTGCTCCACCGATCACCACAACGTCCTGGTCCAGCGTTCGCCGGTGAGCTTCCTGCACCACACGTCGTGGCAGGTCGACGACGTCGACGAGGTCGGGCGCGGAGCGACGGCGATGCTGGAGGCCGATCCGTCGCGCCACGTATGGGGCCTCGGCCGGCACGCCATCGGCTCGAACTTCTTCTGGTACCTCAAGGATCCCGCGGGGAACTTCTCCGAGTACTACGCCGATCTCGACTGCATCGTCGACGACGCATTGTGGACGCCGGGAGTCTGGGAAGATGCTCGCTCGCTTTACCAGTGGGGCCCACCGCCGCCCCCATCGTTCCTGGCCCCCGACGACCTCGCGGCGCTGATGACCGGAGCCCATTCCGCATGAGCTATCGCCCTGCCCCGTAAAGGAGAGAAGAAATGCCAGGTAGTCCCGCGCAGCGTGACGTTTTCGTCCCGCACGCATATCCCGAGAAGCAGGTCGACCTCGGCGAGGTGACCATGAACTACGCCGAGGCCGGATCGGCGGACAAGCCGGCCCTGCTGCTGGTCCCGGAGCAAACCGGGTCGTGGTGGGGTTACGAGGAAGCGATGGGCCTGCTGTCCCAGGATTTCCACGTGTTCGCCGTGGACCTGCGTGGTCAGGGCCGCAGCACCTGGACGCCCAAGCGGTACAGCCTCGACACCTTCGGCAACGACCTGGTCCGTTTCATCGCGTTGGTCATCAAGCGCCCGGTCATCGTCGCGGGCAACTCCTCGGGCGGAGTCCTCGCCACCTGGCTGTCGGCCTACGCCATGCCCGGCCAGATCCGGGGCGCCGTCGCCGAGGACGCGCCGCTGTTCTCCTCCGAACTGAACCCGGCCGTCGGGCACTCGATCCGGCAGGGCGCTGGGCCGCTGTTCGAGCTGTATACCACCCACCTCGGCGACCAGTGGCGTGTCAACGACTGGGCCGGCTATGTCGAAGCCGCGAAGAAGTCCCCGTCCCAGATGATGCAGGTCGTCATCAAGCAGCTTTTCGGGAATCCGGACGAGCCGCCGCAGCACCTGAAGGAGTACGACCCCGAGTGGGCCCGGGCGTTCTACGAAGGGACCGTCAGCGTCAGCTGCCCGCATGACCGGATGCTGCGGCAGGTCAAGACACCCGTGCTGGTGACCCACCACTTGCATGCCATCGAGCCGGAAACGGGAGAGCTGCTCGGAGCCTTGTCCGACGAGCAGGCCCAGCACGCGATCAAGCTGATGGAATCGGCGGGGGTGAAGGTCGAATACCACTCGGCGCCGGACGCGCTGCACATGATGCACCAGTTCGACCCGCCGCGATACGCGAAGCTCGTCACGGAGTGGGCCGCCACGCTGCCCGCATAAGCCAGGCGGTGAGCTCACCCGGAGGCGGTCGGCGGTGACCCGGCGTGCCGAGCATGTCCCGCCGCCGGTCGGCGATGTGCCCACCCGCCGCACGGTGCTGGAAGCCCTTATCGCGCAAGGCGATGCCGCCCAGCTGTGCTGTTCCTGCACGGCGGCGGGACATGTCTGCTCCTGAGCCGCAGGCTCAGGGGATGAGGACCGTTTTGCCGGTCAGCCGGCCCGCGGCGGCCTCGTCGTGCACGGCGGCAAGGTCGGTCAGCGGCCGCCGGTTTGCCACCTCGATCCGCAGCTCACCGGCGTCGATGCGGGCGACCAGTCCGGCGAGCTGGGCGGCGTCGCTGCGCACGAAGACCCGCACCGTCCGCACCCCGCGCCCGGCCTGTTCGGGGCCGGGAGTGGTGGCGCTGACGAACGCCCCGCCGTCGGTGACCAGTTCCACCAGCCGCCCGGTCTCTTCCGGACTGGTCGACGCCAGGTTGAGCACGACGTCGAACCGCTCGCCCGCCACCGCGTCCAGAACCGCCGTGGTGGTGTAGTCGACGATCCGGTCGGCGCCGTACGAACGCAGCCGGTCGCTGCTGCGAGCGCTCCCGGTCGCGGTGACCGTGGCGCCCGCCTGCTTGGCCAGCTGAACGGCATACCCACCGACCGCACCGCCGCCGCCGTTGATCAGGATCGTCTGCCCGGCCGTCAGCTTGCCGTGTTCGAACAGCGATTGCCAGGCCGTCAGTCCCGTCGCCGGTAGCGCCGCGGCGTCGGCCAGTTCACCGATCTTCGGCGCGGCGGCCAGTGTCTCGGCCGGCACGGCGACGTATTCGGCGGCGGCTCCCGGCGCGGTCATCGGCAGGAACGCCACGACCGCGTCCCCGGCCGTCCACCCGTCGACCCCCGGGCCGACCTCGTCGATGACGCCGGAGACGTCGAAGTTCGGCACATGCGGGAAGGTCAGCGGGAACACCTCCCGTAGATAGCCGGCGCGGATCGCCACGTCGACGGGGTTGAACGCGGTGCCGGCGACCCGCACCACCACCTGTCCCGGCCCGGCCACCGGCCGGTCGGTGTCCTCGTAGGTCAGGACGTCGCTGTCGCCGTAGGAGTGGTACCGCATGGCCTTCATGATCTTCCCTCCGTCATTCGCTTCGAACTCGAAGCAGCTGACGCCACCCTAGACCGCTTCGAGTTCGAAGCAACAGTCCGCATCGGCGTGGGTGTCGTCACAGTGCTGCGAATTCGCAGCAGGTACGTTGAGGGGTATGACCACCAGCGGTGCCCGGCCACTCGATCCCGGGCAGCTCGAGACCTACTTCGCCCTCATGGAAGCGGTCAGCCTGCTCCAGCACCACGTCGAGCAACAGCTCCGCGCCGAAGGCGGTATCAGCTACGTACAGTTCCAGCTCCTGGCTCGCCTCGCGGACTCGGACCGGCCGCTGACCATGACGCAACTGGCTGACGGCGTCGTCTACAGCCGCAGCGGCCTGACCTACCAGGCCGGCCTGCTGGAAAAGGCGGGCCTGATCACCCGGAGCACCTTCCCTGACGACGAGCGCGCGACGGTCGTGACCCTCACGGAGAAGGGCGCCGCCCTCTTCGAGCGAGTCCTTCCCGGTCACATCGAGGTGTCCCGGCGGCTGCTCTTCGAGCCGCTGTCGGCCACCGACGTGCGTCACCTCGGCGAGGTCATGACCCGCGTTCGTGATCACATGCGGGCTCGGCCGCCCCGCTCCGCCGCGCCCCGCAAACGCCGCCCCGGTACCGCCCGCTGACGCCCGCCGCACCTCAAAAGTGTATTCAGTATCAGGGCGCCATTAGCAAAGCGGGTTCACCGTACGCGGGTTGACAGCAAAACTACATACAGTTTACCGTGTGGCTCGCCGGGTCGTCACAGGCACCGCTCGAACGAAAGGTGAAGGCCGTCAGCATGGGCGAGCATCCGATCGAACATCACACGACCACGGTCCGCGATCACCGGGTGCACTACATGACAGCCGGCGAGGGCGAGCCGGTCGTTCTCCTGCACGGCTGGCCGCAGACCGCGGCCGCATGGACCGAGACCATCGCGGATCTCGCGTCCAGCTACACCGTGATCGCACCGGATCTGCGGGGCCTGGGTTTCACCGCGAAGGCCGAAAGTGGTTACGACACCGACAACATCGCCGCCGATGTCCACGCGCTGGTAACGCACTTGGGGTATGACCAGATCTCCCTGGTCGGTCACGACTGGGGTGGGGCGGCGGCGTATGCCTATGCCGCGCGGTACCGGGATCAGGTGAAGCGGCTCGCGATCTTCGAGATGGTCCTGCCGGGCTTCGGCCTCATGGAGGAGGCCATGGTCCCCAAGGCGGGCGGGAACTTCTTGTGGCACATGGGATTCCAGTCCGTGCCGGTGATGCCGGAGGTGCTGATATCGGGGCGCGAGGCGGACTATCTGAACAACCTTTTCCAGTCCTACGCGTACAACCCCGACGCCGTCCGCCCGGAACGCATGGACCAGTACGTCAGGTCCATGCGACATCCGGGTGCGCTCCATGCGAGCCTCGGCTTTTACCGGGACTATTTCGTTTCCGCGGAACAGAACCGCGAGCACGCGAAGGTCAAACTCGAGATGCCGGTTCTCGCGATGGGCGGAGAGGCGTGTCTCGGTGAGTTGCCCAAGGCGTGCCTGGAAATGGCGGCGGTCAACGTCGAAGGTGGCGCCATCGCGCGATGCGGGCACTGGGTCGGCGAGGAGCAACCCGGCTACCTGATCGCCCGCCTCCGCGCTTTCCTGGCCGGCAAGTCGTGGACCGCTGACGACGAGCCGGCTGCCCTTCAGTAGGCGTAGCGACGCACGGTTTCCGGCTGGATGACGAACCGAACCTGTTCTGTGGCAAGGATTCCGGCGAGGTCGTCGGCCCGGGTGGGGTCGTCGAGGTTCCAGTAACGGGCGGCGAGGCGGGCGGCCAGGTCGTGTCCGCCGTCGGGTTCGACCGTGGCGTGGCCGGCGATCGACAGCCAGCGTTCGCGTTCACCGACCGGGGCGGCGACGACGATCGAGGCACGGGGATCACGAGGCAGGCGCCGCGCCTTGACCGAATCCGGAGCGGTGAACAGCTGGATCGTGCCCTCGGCGGTGACCTCGAACCACACCGGCCGGGGTTGGGGCGGCACCGGCCCGTCGGCGACGGACAGGAATCCGTGCAGCGGGCGCCGGAGGAACGCGAGATCTTCGGTGGTCAGCGAACTGCTCATCTCAGCCTTTCCGGGAGGGTGTGGTCGCGGGCTGATCATCAGTCAACCTGGCCGGCTCGGACAATCCCATAGGTGAAAAGCCGGATTGCCTGTGTATTCGTCTAACCTCGCCGGGGTGGACACGTTCAGCGATCTGCTCCGCGAGGTGCGAGCACACGGTTCGTTGTTCGGCAGCTCGACCCTGTCCCCGCCGTGGACGCTGCATTTCGTGGACGGCGCGCCGCTGACCCTGTGCACCGTCCTCACCGGGGGCGGCTGGATCGTGCCGGAGCACCGCCCGCCCGAGCAGCTTCGTGCCGGCGAGACGATCATCGTGCGCGGGCCCGCGACGTTCACCTTCGTCGACGAGGTCGGCAGCCGCGCCGAACCGATCGCGTTCGGCGAGCACTGCGCCGCGCCGGAGGAGGGCGGGGCCCGGCACCGGCGCGGCTGGCACGACCCCGGCGAGGACACCGGCCGCGATGCGACGACCCTGATCGTCGGCGCGTACCCGGTGCGCGGCGAGCTGAGCCGGCGGCTGCTGGACGCGCTACCCGTCGTGGTGCGCGCGGACGCCGGGGGCACGGCCGACCCGGTGCTGGACCACCTCGCCGCCGAGGTCGCCGTCGACACACCGGGCCAGCAGGTCGTGCTCGACCGGCTGCTGGACTGGCTGCTGGTCTGCACGCTGCGCGAATGGTTCGACCGCCCCGGCGGGGAACCCCCGGCCTGGTGGGCGGCCCAGCGTGACCCGGTGATCGGCGCCGCGCTGCGCCTGCTGCACGACGAACCGGCGGCACCGTGGACGGTCGCCGCGCTGGCCGGCCGCACCGGGGTGTCCCGCTCGACGCTCGCCAAACGGTTCGCCTGCCTGGTCGGCGAACCACCGCTGACCTACCTCACGCGCTGGCGGATGACGCTCGCGGCGGACTTGCTGCTCGAGCGGAAAGCCGCGACCATCGCGGACATCGCCCGCACCGTGGGCTACTCCGACCCGTTCGGGTTCAGCGCCGCGTTCAAACGGGTCCGCGGCATCAACCCCAGCGAGTTCCGGCGCACTGCTGAGCTTTCACCGAGGTAACCGAGGACGATGACTCATGACTACTTACGACTACATCATTGTCGGCGCCGGCGCGGCCGGGTGTGTGCTGGCCGACCGGCTGACGGAGGATCCGTCGGTGCGCGTGCTGGTGCTGGAGTTCGGCGGTCGTGCCGGCAATCCCTTGCTGTACATCCCGAAGGGCTTCTACTTCACGCTCCAGGGAGATCGTTACTGCTACCACTATCCGACGCAGCCCGTCGGTCCCGGCGGCCGGCCCGAGTCGTGGACGCGGGGCAAGGTGGGCGGCGGATCCACTTCGGTCAACGGGATGATGTACATCCGCGGGGCGCGGGCGGACTACGACGCGATCGTCGAGCGGGGGAATCCCGGCTGGGGCTGGCAGGACATGCTCCCGGTTTTCCGGACGATGGAAGACCATGATCTGGGGCCGTCGGCTTCGCGTGGCGCGGGCGGGCCGCTCGGTGTGTCCATTACCGCCCAGGATGATCTGGTGTGCGACGCGATTCTCGGTGCGGGCCGGAAAATGGGCCTTCGCCAGACGGCGGACTTCAATGAGGACGATGACGAGCGGATCGGTTTCACGCCGTCGACCATCAAGCACGGAATCCGGGTCAGTGCGGCAAGTGCGTTCCTACGGCGGGCGGCGAAACGGCCGAATCTGACGGTGCTGTACCGGACCCGGGTGGGGTACCTGCGCTTCGACGGGAACCGGGTTGCCGGTGTGCGTGCGAAAACCGGTCCGTCCTATCAGGACTACACGGCCGCACGCGAGGTCATCGTGTCCGCCGGGACGGTGGAAAGCACGTTGCTCCTCGAACGTTCCGGGATCGGCAGGCCGGAGACGCTGGCCGCGGCCGGGGTGACGGTGCGCGTCGAGAGTCCCAACCTCGGCGAGCGGGTCATCGAGCAACGCGGCGTGAGCATGCAGGTGAAGCTGAAGGGCAGGATCGGGTTGACCCACAAGCTGAACACCGTGCCGAAACAGGGTTTGCAGGGCGCCAGATACCTGCTGACCCGTCGCGGGCCGATCGCCACGGCGGGATACGACCTCGTCTGCGCCGGCAAATCCTCGGCCGCGCTCGACCGGCCGGATATCCAGGGCATCTGGCTGCCGATGGCGCTGGACACCCGTGCGGACAAGATGAAACTGGCGAAGTATTCCGGCGCGATGTTCGTCGGTTACCAGGTCCGCCCGACGACCCGCAGTCAGGTGCACATCAGCGGGTCCCTGCCGGAGAACGCTCCGGTGATCAGCCCGCGTTTCCTGGAGACACCGGAAGACCGCGCGGCGACGTCACGCATTCTGGACTGGGGAAGGGAAATGGTCGCGCAGAGCCCGCTGGCCGACCTCGTGGAGGCAGAGGACCGGCCGGGGCCGTCGGTCTCGACGCCGGACGAGGTGATCAACCATGCGATCGCCGGCCCGCTCGGTATTTATCATGCCATCGGTTCGTGCGCGATGGGCCCGAACGCGGAAGACGTCGTCGATCACCGGCTGCGGGTGCGCGGTGTGGACGGTCTGCGGGTCATTGACGCGTCGGTGTTCGCCGAGCAGCCGGCCGGCAACACCGCCGCCCCCACCATGGCACTGGCCTGGCGCGCCGGGGACCTGATCCGCGAGGAGCGGTAAGGACTCCATTGTGGACACTCCGGCCGTAGGAGACGAGATATTACGAGTCCCTGACCAACTCGCCCGCCGGCCTGTCCGCCAGTTCAGCCGCCCCTAGGGTGGGCCGCATGCGGGTGCTGATCACGGGTGGTGCTGGTTTCGTCGGGTCGCACGTCGCGGATGTGCTGGCCGCGCGAGGGCATGAGGTCCGGTTGCTGGATGTGTTGCTCGACAAGGCACACGGCGGAAACCTTGCGCCGCCGTGGGTGGCCGAGCACGACTTCGTCCGGGGAGACGTGCGTGACGAGGAGCTCGTGACGAAGCTGGTGCGGGACGCGGATGTGGTGTGCCATCAGGCGGCGGTGGTGGGCCACGGGCTCGACCCGTCCGACGGCCCCGCGTACACGGCGCACAACGACTACGGCACGGCCGTCCTGCTGGCGGCGATGTTCGCGGCGGGGCGCAAGCGGCTGGTGCTGGCCTCGTCGATGGTCGTTTACGGCGAAGGCGCCTACGCCTGTGACCGGCACGGCCCGGTGCGCCCGGGGCCCCGGACGCCGGAGGATCTCGAGCGAGGACGGTACGAGCCATCGTGCCCGGAGTGTGGCAGTCCGGTGGAATGGCGGCTGGTGACCGAGGACGCCCGGCTCGATCCGCGCAGCACCTATGCGGCGACGAAGGTCGCCCAGGAACATCTGGCGTCGGCGTGGGCGCGCCAGACCGGCGGGCAGGTGTGGGCTTTGCGCTACCACAACGTGTACGGCCCGCGGATGCCGCGCGACACGCCGTATGCGGGGGTCGCTTCGCTGTTCCGGTCGGCGTTGTCCCGTGGCGAGGCGCCGACGGTGCTGGAGGATGGCTTGCAGTGCCGGGATTTCGTGCATGTCCACGATGTGGCGCTGGCCAACGCGCTCGCGGTCGAGCGGGCCGGCGAGCGGGGTGCGCTGACACCGGTGAACGTGTGCTCGGGTGACCCGCACACGGTGGGGGAGCTGGCCGGTCAGCTGGCGCGGGCCTGCGCTGGTCCGGCGCCGCGGGTCGTCGGTGGCGCGCGGCCGGGGGATGTGCGGCATGTGGTGGCCGATCCACGGCGGGCCTTGACAGCACTGGGTTTCCGGGCCGAAGTGTCCTTTGTGGATGGTGTGTCGGCGTTCGCGCGGGACCCGCTGCGGGATCCCGTCGCGGGCTGAGTCAGCTCGCGGCCAGCGGCAGGCGTACCTCGAACCGGCAGCCGGGGCCGTGGTTACTGGCGTCGATGCGCCCGTGATGCGCTTCCACCAGTCCTTTCGCGATCGCCAGGCCGAGTCCGGCGCCCGCGGGCTGGTCGCCGGACTCGGGTGTGCGGGCGGCGGCGCCGCGGAAGGCGACGTCGAACACCCGCGCCAGTTCGGTTTCCGGAATGCCGCCGCAGGCGTCGTCCACGGCGAGAACCGCGTCACCCTCGTCGAGGCGCACCCGCAACGTGACGGTGCCGTCAGGCGGGGTATGCCGGATCGCGTTGGCGAGCAGGTTGCGGATTACGCGGCCGAGTTCGGTGTCACTGCCGAGTACCGTCGGCCAAGTCTGGGCGTCGGCCAGCATCCGCACGCCTTTCCGGTGCGCCACCGGGGTTTGCGCGGCGAGCGCGTCGCCGACGACCTCACGCAGCGGCACGGCCGCCATCGTCAGCCGCAGCGCACCGGCGGTGATGCGGGACAGTTCGAACAGATCGTCCACCATGCCGGACAGCCGGGTGGACTCGTCGCTGATGCGGGCCGCGTACCCGGCGACCTCGCCCTGATCGGTCACCACGCCGTCGGCGAGCGCTTCGGCCATGGCCCGGATTCCGGCCAGCGGGCTGCGCAAGTCATGGCTGATCCACGCCACCAGCTCACGCCGCGACGCCTCGGCGGCGCGTTCCCGTTGGCGCGCCTCACGTTCCCAGACGCTGCGGCGTGCGATCAACCGTCCTATCAGGACTGCGACGGGCACGACGACGACCGCGACGAGCAGGCACACCAGCAGTGTGGTGGCGAGCGTGGCGGTGAACATGAACCCGCTGACGCCAAGCACCCCGGCGAGCATCGCGACCAGCGGGATGAGCACCAGCAGCGTCATCGTCGTGGACAGTGCGCGCGCACGCACCCAGTGCAGCAGCACCGCGCCGACCGCGACCACCGGCAGCACCAGCGCCAGCGCGACGGGCAGAATGTGCAGTGCGTGCTCGACAAGCGTGCCGAGCGGTTCGCCCGAGGTGATCATTCCGTGCGCTCCGGGTCGTAGCGGTAACCCGCGCCCCACACGGTGACGATGCGCCGGGGCTCGGCCGGGTCCTTTTCCACCTTCTCCCGCAGCCGTCGCACGTGGACGGTCACAGTGGACTGATCGCCGAAGTTCCAGCCCCACACCCGGTCCAGCAGTTCCTCCCGGCTGAACACGGTGCCCGGATGAGTCACCAGGAACAACAACAGGTCGAATTCGCGGCCGGTCAGCGGCAGTTCGGCGCCGCGCATCAATGCCTTGCGGGCCCGCGGGTCGATCACGAGATCGCCGTCGGACACGGGAGCGGCGGTCTCCTCCGGGACGCCTTGCGCGCGGCGCAGCACCGACGCGACGCGCAGCGTGAGCTCGCGGGGGCTGAACGGCTTGGCCACGTAGTCGTCGGCGCCCCGTTGCAGCCCCGCGATGCGGTGCTCCTCCTCGCCGAGCGCGGTCAGCATGATCACCGGCACCGCGCTCGTCCGCCGCAACCGGTCGCACACTTCGAGTCCGGTGATGCCGGGCAGCATGAGGTCGAGCACCACCAGATCCGGTGGCCGGGCGGCGAACGCGGCGAGCGCCTCCTCACCGCTGCCCGCGGCGGTCACCTCATGCCCGTCCCGCTCCAGGTAGCGGCACACGACATCCCGCACCGTCACGTCGTCGTCGACGACGAGCACCCGGCCGGTCACCGGTTCCTGCCGCATCTCCACCTCACCAGTTCGTCACCAGAATGCTGTTGACCGCGAGCGCCGTCACCGCCTGCGCGGCGAGCCACCAGCGCCGCGATGAGCATGGCAGAAACGCCGCCGCGGCCACCAGCCACACCCCAAACGGTAACCAGATTCGTTCGACTTCGGCTTTGGACAGGCCCGAAACGTCCGACGCGAGCACCGCGACGGCCGCTCCCGCGAGGACGGCGGTGAGACCGGTGCGCCGGGAAAGCCACGCGCGGCGTAGCCCTGGGCCGGCCACCGGTCCCGTGGCCAGCGCGAGGCACGCCAGGTCCGCCCATACCCAGTACCCGTACGGTCGTTGGGTGGCGATCCCCTGGTAGTAGCGTTCGACGACAAGGTGGTATCCGGCCGGCCACCAGAACCCGGCCGCGGCGAACACCAGGACCACCGCGAGCGCACCGGCGAGTGCGAGCGCCAATGCGGCCCAGCGGCGGGCGGCCAGCACGACCGCGAGCGCGATCGCACCCAGCAGAACCAGCCCGTAGGACAGGAAGATCCCGAACCCGAGCACCACACCGCCGGCGACTGCCCAGGCGAGCCGTCCGGTGGCACCGAGGGCGAGCAACGCGATCCCGGTGGTGGTGACGCCGGTGAACAGCCCGTCCGCGGACACACCCACCCACACGGCGCCCGGGAACAACACGAGAAACGGGATCGCGGCGCGCGCCAGATCCCGGTGGCCCAGCGCGGAAATCGTCACGGGAACGGCGACGGCGGCGGCTGCGCCCGCGAGAATGCAGACCACCCCGGCGATGCCTCCGCCGCCGAGGCCGATCCGGTCCAGCCACACGAACACGAGCGTCGCGGCGGGTGGATGCCCGGAGACGTGCGTGGGCCAGGAATCCGGCTGGAAATCGAGGATTCGCCCGGTGAACGTGCGGAGCATGACGCCGATATCGGTGATATGCGGCACTTCCGCCAGGTACTCGCCGCTCGCGGTGAGCCGTCCGGCGATTCCGGTCTGCCAGCCGTCGATCAGCGCGAGCGAGAACGTCCACGCGACCGCGCCGCCGTACGCCGCGGCGAGGGCGCGGTGCCACGGCAGCCGTTCGGCGAGACCGGGACCGTAGAACACGACCGCGACCGCGAACAACACCGTCGTCACGGTCGCCGGGCCGGCGTGGGGGAGGAGGGTGCCGAGGACCGGCCACTCGCCGAACCGCGGGCCGGCGCCCGCGAACGCGCCCGGGCCGAGCCGGCGTCCGGGATTCCACCACAGGCAGCCCGCGACGGCGGCCGCCACCAACAGGACGACCACGCACCCGGCGACCACGTCGGCGCGGTGGCCGTGGCGGGTGGCCGGCGGGGCGGACACGAGCGCGCTCACCGGGCCGACCGTAGCCGACTCGCACGGCTGCCGGCGAGTGTGCGCCGGCGTCCGTCAGAAGTCCGTAATATTCGCGGTACCGTCAGGATTTCGTAAGGAGCGAAAGGGTTTCTGTCCGTCCAAGGTGGACATACCGTAGCCCTCGTGACCGACTTCCCCGATGTGATCCTGCCCTGCCTCGACGAGGCCGCCGCCCTGCCCCGCGTACTCGCCGCGATACCGCCGGGGTACCGGCCGATCGTCGTGGACAACGGCTCCTCCGACGGCTCGCCTGAGATCGCGGCCGAGCATGGCGCCAAGGTCGTGCACGAGCCCCGGCGTGGCTATGGCGCGGCCGTCCACACCGGACTGGAGGTGGCGACCGCCGATGTGGTGTGCGTGCTCGACGCCGACGGCTCACTCGACCCGGCCGAACTGCCCGCACTGGTGGCGCTGACCCGGCCGCGGACGCTGGTGGTCGGCGCGCGGCGGCCGGCCGGCCGGGGAGCGTGGCCGTGGCATGCCAGGGCGGGCAACCGGTTGCTGGCGGCGTTGGTGCGGCGGCGAGGGGTACCGGTGACCGACATCGGGCCGGTGCGGGCCGCCCGGCGCGAGGATCTGGTGGCGCTCGGCGTGGCCGACCGGGCTTTCGGTTACCCACTGGAACTGTTGCTGCGTGCGGGGGCCGCGGGCTGGACCATCACGGAAGTTCCGGTCACCTATCGCCCGCGTGCGGCCGGCACCCGGAGCAAGGTGTCCGGGTCCGTGCGCGGGACCCTGCGGGCGGTCCGGGACATGGCGGCGGTGCTGCGGTGAAGCGGATCGTGCTCGTGGTCGCCAAGGCTCCGGTGCCGGGGCGGGTCAAGACGCGGCTCACTCCGGCGGTGACCGCGCGGCAGGCCGCGACGATCGCGGCCGCGGCCCTTCTGGACACTGTGGACACTGCGCTGGCGACCCCCGGCGCAGAGGTCGCGGTGGCGCTCCACGGTGACCTCCGGGATGCGGTCCATGGCGGTGAACTGGCTGAACTGCTGGGCGCGTGTGAGGTTTTTCCCCAGCGCGGCAACGACTTTCCCGCCCGGCTCGCCAACGCGCACGCCGACCTCGCCGCGCGGCACGCCGAAGCCCGCACCGTCCAAATAGGTATGGATACTCCCCAGGTGACAACCGGTTTGCTGGCCGGCGCACTCGACCGGCTCGACGCTTACCATGCCGTACTGGGCCACGCCCAGGACGGTGGCTGGTGGTGCCTGGGCCTGCGCGATCCACGAGCCGCGGGCGCGTTGCGTGCCGTGCCCACTTCGCGCGCCGACACGGGCGCTCGCACCGCGACCGCCCTCGCCCGGCGCGGGCACACCGTGGGCACTCTCCCGGAGATGTCCGATGTGGACACTCTCGCCGACGCGCACCGGGTCGCCACCCTGATCCCCGGAAGCCGCTTCGCCGCCGCGGTCACCGAGGTGTCGCGTTGATGGGGTCGGCGGGGCGCGTTGGTGCGGGGTGGTTTCGCGGGGGTGGTCCTGGGTCGCCGGTTCGCTGGGGTGGTGCCGGGTTGGGACCAAGCCGGTTGGGGCATCGGGTGAGTGGGGCGGTCCCATGCTGACCGGGTTCGAGCCGGGTCTCCTCGGTCGCCGGGTGAGTCTCGAATTGCCCGGAGGGACGCGGATTTCCCTGCCTGTCGATCGGTGGCGGGCCAGGTCGAATCCGGGTGACGAGGTCCTTGTGCGCGCGTGCGAAGGGCCGACCCTCGATCTCGGTTGCGGCCCGGGGCGCCTGACCGCCGCCCTCGCCGAGCGGGGGGTGCCGGCGCTGGGCGTCGACCTCTCGCCGGTCGCGGTCGCGCTCACCCGCGACCGGGGTGCCGCCGCCGTTCGGCGGGACCTGTTCACCCGCCTGCCCGGCGAAGGACGCTGGCGGCACGCGCTGCTCGCCGACGGCAACATCGGCATCGGCGGCAACCCCGCCGGGCTGCTGCGCCGCGTCGGTGAACTGCTGTGCACCGGCGGTACCGCGCTGGTCGAGCTGGACCGGCCTGGCACCGGCCTGCGCCGACGGCAGGTCCGCGTCACCGAGGGAGGCCACCCTCCCGGAGCGTGGTTCGCCTGGGCGTGGCTCGGCGTCGACGCACTGCACCACACCGCCCGCGGCAGCGGTCTGCGCCCGGCGTGGTTCGCCCACCGCGGCGGGCGCTGGTTCGCCGCCTTGGTGAGGGAGTGATCGCCGTGCCGTTGCCCCGGTTTCGCCGCACCGGTAAAGGATTCGCCATCCTGCGACCGCCCAGATTTCGCAGTCCCTTGCGGGGGCCCTGGCTCACCTCGGTGCTGGGTGCAGTCCTGCTGGGCTGCCTCCCGCTGGTCATCGTCACCGGACTGCTCGACTACGTCGCCTACGGGCCGGGCCAAGGCATTCCGGCTGACGTGGGGCCATTGCATCTGCCCGCGTTCGACTGGCCCACCCGCCCCTCGTGGCTGTTCCGGCTGACCCAGGGGCTGCACGTCGGGCTCGGGCTCGTGCTCGTCCCCGTGGTGCTGGCCAAACTCTGGTCGGTCATCCCGAAACTGTTCACCCGGACACCGGGACGGGCACTCGTCCACGCCCTCGAACGGACATCGCTGCTGCTCCTCGTCGGCAGCATCCTGTTCGAGATCGTCACCGGGCTGCTCAACATTCAGTACGACTACGCGTTCGGCTTCAGTTTCTACACCGGCCACTACCTCGGCGCCTGGGTGTTCATCGCGTCGTTCGTCGTGCACGTCGCGCTGAAACTGCCCCGCATGGTGCGCGCGCTGCGGTCCCGCTCGCTGCGCGCCGAACTGACAACCCCGGGCACCGCACCGGAGTCACCGGACGACACGGGGCTTGTCGCCGCCGATCCTGCGCCGCCGACGCTCAGCCGCCGCGGGTTTCTCGGGGTGGTCGGCGGCGGGTCGCTTCTCGTCGCCGTCCTCACCGCCGGGCAGACCATCGGTGGTCCGCTCCGCGATCTCGCGTTGCTGCTGCCCCGCGGCCGGGAACCCGGAGACGGGCCGAACGGGTTTCCCATCAACAGAACCGCGGCCGCCGCGGGAATCACCGTGGCCGGCTGGCGCCTGGTACTCAACGGCGCCGTCGAGCGCACGCTGACCCGCGACGACCTCCTCGCCCTGCCCCAGTACACCGCGCGGCTGCCCATCGCCTGCGTCGAAGGCTGGTCCACCGTCCAGACGTGGACCGGGGTGCGGCTGCGCGACCTGGCTGCGCTCGCCGGTGTGACACAACCGAGTTCGGCGCACGTGAAGTCCATTGAGGACGGTCCCTTCGCCAGTGCGACGCTGACCGCCGGGCAGGTGACCGACCCGGACGCGTTGCTCGCACTCCGCGTCAACGGTGCCGACCTGAGCCTCGACCACGGGTACCCGGCCCGGATCATCGTGCCCGCGTTACCCGGCGTCCACTGCACGAAGTGGGTGCGCTCCCTCGATTTCCCGGATCCGCGATGAAACTTCTCGTCATGCTCGCCGGCCTCGGACTCGCCGCATACGCCGCTTCGTTCCTGCTCGGCGATCCCTCCGCACCGACGGTTCTCCTCTGGTTCGTCGGCGCCGCCGTGGTCCACGACCTCGTCCTGTTCCCCGCCTACGCACTCACGGACCGCATGCTGACCCGCCTGCCGCGCACCCGGATCCCGCTGATCAACCACATCCGCCTGCCGCTGCTCGGCGCGGGCCTGACGTTCGTGATGTTCCTGCCCGGCATCCTCCGTGACTCGGAGGGCACTCACCTCGCCGCCACCGGACTCAGCCAGCAGCCGTACCTGGCCCGGTGGCTTTGGCTGGTGCTCGCCCTGTTCCTGGCCTCGGCCGTAAGCTACGGGATCCGGCTCGCCCTCTCCCGGCCGAGCTGAGATACAACACATTCACAAAGTGTTGCATCCTGATCCGATCCCGCTTACCGTGCTCGGGTGACGAAGGGAGCTCCGATGGCCGAAGGCCCACTCGTCCTCGCCGAGCGGCGAGGAGCTGTTCTGGTCCTCACGCTCAACAGGCCGGACCGGATGAACGCCTGGAACGACGCGCTCGAGGAGGAGTACTACGCGCGCCTGGACGAAGCCGAGGCCGACGCGAGTGTCCGGGCGATCGTGCTGACCGGAGCCGGGCGCGGCTTCTGCGGCGGCGCCGATCTCGCCGACCTCGAAGCCGTCGGCGAGACCGAGTTCGACGAGCTCCCACCACGCCCGAGGCCGCGGTGGTATCCCCTCACCGTGCGCAAACCGCTGATCGCCGCGATCAACGGGGCGGCCGCGGGACTCGGCCTGGTCGAGGCGCTGTACTGCGATCTGCGGTTCTCGACACCGGACGCGAAGCTGACGACGGCCTTCGCGAAGCGCGGGCTGATCGCGGAATACGGCATCGCCTGGCTGCTGCCGCGCCTCGTGGGCACGAGCCGCGCCCTCGACCTTCTGCTGTCCTCACGCGTAGTGCTCGGCCGGGAAGCGCTCGGGATCGGCCTCGTCGACCGGGTCGTCGAGGAAGCCGGCCGGGTGGTGGACGAGGCCGTCGAATACGCCGAGGCCCTGGCCGCCGCCTGCTCGCCGTGGGCGATGGCGCAGATCAAGGGCCAGGTGCATCGCGCCCTCGAAACCGACTTCGCCACCGCGGTCGCCGATGCGGACCGGTTGATGCTGGCGTCGTTTCGCGGTCCGGACGTCAAGGAAGGCGTCGCCAGCTACCTCGAACGGCGGCCGCCGGCTTTCCCCGGTCTTCCGCCCCGCACGGAGCTGGACGCATGACCGGAGACGAGCGCCATCGCGGGCGTAACCTCGTGAACCACGCCTAAGACTGTTTCGAATGTGGTTTGCGTGGCGGAACCTCAGGCGGCCCCTCGCTCCGGGATCGCCTCCTCATGTATGCCGATACACCACGTCGGCGCTGTCCTCGCGAGGAACCACCTGAGAACCCGCAGCGGTGCAAGCTGACGGCCCACAGCAAGCGGCTCCGCCGCTTATGAACCACGCCTAGGATGCTCGCCATGACCACACCGCGACCCGCAGACCTCGCCGGGACGTCGCGCTCCGGCGAGCGCCCGGACGCGGGCAAGGCCTTCCGGATGGCGCGCCGCGCGTTCGTGGCGGGGGAGCGGCTGGACATGCAACAGCTCGCCGCGCGGCTCGGCGTCGACCGAACGACCCTCTTTCGCTGGCTGGGCAACCGGGATCAGCTCGTCGTCAACATCCTGATCTCGCTGACCGATCCCACGTTGCGCGACGCCGCCGAGGCCGCCGAGGGGGTCGGTGGCGCGCGGATCGCGATGGTCGCCCGCAACTACGCGCAGACGCTCATCGAAACCCAGTTCTTCCAAGCCTTTCTGCGGCGCGAGGCGGAGCGGGCGTTGCGGCTGCTGACTTCGAAGGCCAGCCCGCTGCAGGGCTACATCGTCGGTTGCTTCGAGCGGATGCTGGAGCAGGAGCACGACCGGGGCCACCTGTCGCACCGGATGGCGTTGCACGATCTGGCCTACCTCATCGTCCGCATCATCGAATCGTTCCTCTACGCGGACATGATCACCGGCGACGAACCGGACGCGGAGAAGATCCACGCCGCGGTCGCCGCGCTTCTGCACGCCTGATTTCAGGGCGCCAGGCGCAGGATCCTCGTCGCGATGTCGTGCACCGCCCGGGTCAGCGCGGGCCAGGGAAAGCCGTCCATGACCGTCCGGGTCAGCACGAGTCCGTTGAGCGCGGCCAAAAGATGGGCGGTGTCGGTCTGCGGGTCGTCGCTGTCGCACCGTCGCGCGCTGACGCACTCCTCGACGGCCGCCACCAGGCGGTCGACGGACGCCTGGCCCGCGACGTTGGGCACGCCGTCGATCTTGGTGAACATCAGCCGGTAGCGGCCGAGGTGCTCGATGCCCCACGTCGCGATCGTCTGACAGCGGGCGAGCAGGGCCCGCACCGGATCTTCCATTCCGCCGGCTGCCTCATCACACGCCGCGTGCAAATCGGCGAAAGCCGTGCGCTGCAATTCGCCGCGCAGGTCGTTGAGATCGCGAAAATGACCGTAGAGCGCGGGTGCCGTCACTCCCATTCGCCGTGCGACGGCCCGCAGGGTCACCGCGTCGACGGTCGCCTCCTCGTCCAGGATCTCGAACGCCGCAGCGATAATCCGGCCGCGCAGCCGGGAACCTTCCCCTGGTTTGTTCCGCTGGTGTGATACGGCTGGTCTGGTCATCGCCGGAAGTATACGGCCGTTTATAACCTCGCGCAAGTAATTGCGACCGCGGTCCGGCTGACGTATCTTTACGGGTGTTTAGTTCCCCTCGAACAGGAGTGACCATGACGACCACCGAGCGGCCGGGCTACCTCAGCGGTGCGATGGCACCCGTGCCCGACGAGATCGACGCCGCCGACCTGCGGGTGACCGGCACGCTGCCGTCCGAACTGTCCGGACGGTATTTCCGCAACGGCTCCAACCCGTTGCCGGGCACCGATCCCGGGCACAACTTCACCGGCCAGGGCATGCTGCACGGTGTCCGGATCCGGGACGGGCGCGCGCAGTGGTACCGCAACCGCTGGGTGCACACGCCGCTGATGGACGGCAAGCCGTTCGACCGGTCCGATCCGGCGAGCGGGCATCTGCACAACACCTCCAACACCAGCGTGATCCACCACGGCGGCAAGATCCTTTCCTTGGTGGAGAACGGTTTTCCGTGGGAGATCAGCGAGGAGCTGGAGAGCGTCGGGCCGTGGGACTTCCACGGCAAGCTCAAGACCGCGATGACGGCGCACCCCAAGCTCGACCCGGCGACCGGTGACCTCTACA
Source organism: Amycolatopsis pithecellobii (assembly GCF_009707865.1). GTDB lineage: Bacteria > Actinomycetota > Actinomycetes > Mycobacteriales > Pseudonocardiaceae > Amycolatopsis_E > Amycolatopsis_E pithecellobii. The sequence continues at coordinate 39,073 of NZ_WMBA01000051.1, read as the reverse complement.
TCTTCGGGGTCAGCCCGCGACCGCCGTTCGTGACGTTCCACCACATCGACGCGACCGGCGAACTGCTGCGCAGCGTGCCCATCACGGTGCCCGGATACACGATGATGCACGACTTCGCGATCACCCCGAACTATGTGCTGTGGCTCGATCTGCCCGTCGTGTTCGACCGGGAGCTCACCGTGCGTCCGGGCATGCCGTTCCGGTGGAGCGACACCTACGGCGCACGGATCGGCGTGATGCCGCGTGGGGGTGGGGACGCGGACGTGAAGTGGATCGAGGTGGAACCCGGATACGCCTTTCATGTCGCGAACGCACGCGAGACCGCGTCCGGAAAGCTCGTGCTGGATGCCGTGCAGTACGACCCGGCCTCGTTCAACCGCATCTGGGCCGATCTCGGCGGGACCAGCACACTGCGCGAGGCGCTGACCACCGCCGTGGGGGGTGGCCGCCTGCACCGCTGGATCGTCGACGTGGCCACCGGCACCGCCACCGAGGAGCGGCTGGACGACCTCGCGATCGAATTCCCGACAATCAACGAGAACCGCATCGGCGAGGGGAGCGAGTCGGTCTATGCGGTGAGCGCGCCGCTGCTGATCGGTGACCGCCTGCAGCCGTCGATCATCAAGTACGACACCAAAAACGGCGGCCGGTCCACCTACACTTTCGAGCACGGCTGGGTGCCGGGGGAGGCGGAGTTCGTGCCGGCGCTGGGCGGCACCCGTGAGGACGATGGGTGGCTGATCTCGATCGTGTCCCACGAGACCCGCAACGCGGCGAACCTGGTCGTCCTCGACGCCGGCGATGTGGCGGCCGGGCCGGTGGCCACGGTGGAGCTCCCGCGCCGCGTGCCACTGGGCTTCCACGGCGAGTGGATCCCGGACGGCGACGGCAATTCCTGACCCGCGGGCCACGTGGTGCGGCTCACGCGAATATCCGAACGTTCGGTCGGTTAAGGTGGTACGCGACGGACGGGAGGAGCTCGTGAACGTGGACAGTGCGCCGGATGTGGTCGTGGTGATCGGGGGCGGGCGGATGGGTGCGGGTATCGCGCAGGTCTTCGCCGGGCTCGGCAGCGAAGTGTCCATTGTGGAGAGTAGCGACGAGGCCGCCTCCGCGGCCCGCCGGCGAGTCGCCGACGGGCTGGCGAAGGCCGCCGAGCGCGGCGCCCTGCCGCAGGACCCGGAAACCGTGCTGGGCCGGCTGACCGTGCTCACCGATTTCGCCGCCCTGCCCCCGCAGGCCGACCTCGTGATCGAGGCGGTGCCGGAACGCGCCGACCTCAAGATCGACGTACTCACCAGGGCCGAGGCGAGGGTCGGCCCGGAGAGTGTCCTCGCCACCAACACCAGTTCGCTGTCCGTCGCGGAACTCGGCGCCGCCCTCCGCGAACCGGGACGGTTCGTCGGCACCCATCTCTTCAACCCGGTCCCGGCATCGAAGCTGGTGGAGGTGGTGGTCGCGCCCCAGACCGGCGACGAGGTCGTGCGGCGGGTGCGTGGCTGGGTGCGGGCACTCGGCAAGACCGACATCGTCGTGCGGGACTCGCCCGGGTTCGCCACCAGCCGCCTCGGCGTGCTGCTCGGGCTGGAGGCGATCAGGATGCTGGAGGAAGGCGTTGCCGACGCCGAGTCGATCGACAAGGCGATGGAACTGGGCTACCGGCACCCGATGGGACCGTTGCGCTCCACCGACCTCGTCGGCCTTGACGTGCGGCTGGCCATCGCGGAGTACCTGCACGCCACCCTGGGTGAGCGGTTCGTCCCGCCGCAGTTGCTGCGGGACAAGGTCGCGGCGGGCGAGCTCGGGCGCAAGACGGGGCGCGGGTTCCACGACTGGTGAACCCCAAGCGCTCCATTGTGGACGGTCAGGCGAGATGTCCGTCCGGTCGTACCAGCCCGGCTTCGGTCTTCACGTGTTCGCCGCTGCGCAGCCGCTGGAAAAGCGTGCTCCCATCGGAAAACGGCAGGTTCGGGACGCGGGGGCCGGACGCGTAGGTGACGTCGAGCCCGGACAGCCGCCCGGCGAGTTGCCGGGACATATCGGGAGCCGTCGTGATCAACCCGCTCAGCACCGCGCGCAGCGCCTGCCCTTCGGGGGAGTACGTCGTCATCAGCGCCGTCTGGGCGCGGGTGTGTTCGAGCAGATCCGCGCCGACCGGGTGACGTTCCTCGTGATACGTGTCGAGCAGTGTTTCATCCGCCCGGCCGGTGACCACGGCGGCGAGCTTCCAGCCAAGGTTGTGCGCGTCCTGGATACCGACGTTCATGCCGACGCCGCCGGTCGGGAAATGCATGTGCGCGGCGTCCCCGGCCAGTAACACGTTTCCCTTACGGTAAGCCGTGGCTTGCCGGGTCGCGTTGCCGAAACGCGACAACCACGCCGGGTCCCGCATCCCGAAGTCGGTGCCGGCGATCCGGCGGACGGCCGACCGTAGCTCCTCGAGCGTCAGTGTGCCCGGCCGGTCCGAGTTCGGGTCACCGCCCACTATGCGATGAATACCACCGGGCATCGGCACGATCATCAGGCCGCCCTCGGCGCCCGCCTTGTTGGCGAAACCCCGTTCCGGCGGCGCATCGAGCTTCACATCCCCGAGCCAGCCCCAGGTCGTCGAATCGGTGCCGGGGAAGTCGATGCCCGCGGCCGTGCGCACGGTGCTGCGCGTTCCGTCGCAGCCCACCACATAACGCGCTTCGACGATTTCTCCGTCCGGCAATTCGACACCACCGGACGTCAATCCGGTGACCGCGCAATTCCGGCGGACGGTCGCACCCATCCGGCGGGCACGCGCTTCGAGGATTTCCTCGGTGCGGGCCTGTACCAGCACCAGAGTGAACGGATACGGCGTGTCCAGCGCCGCGAAATCGAGCCGGTCGGGCAGCGCGGCGAAATGCCCGCTCGGAATACGGATGCCTTCGCCCAGAAACAGTTCCACGATATCCCGGCAGTCGAAGATTTCGAGCGTGCGGGGATGGATGGTGAGCGCCTTCGAATTCGGGTCCCGTTCCGGCCTGGTCTCCAGCACCGTGACCGACGCCCCGCCCAGCCGTAGTTCCCCGGCGAGCCACAGACCGGTCGGCCCGGCGCCCACGATGACCACGTCCTCCATGAACTCTCTCCCTTGGTCAGTGACCAACAATGCGCCTCCAGTACACTAGGTCAGTGACCAAGAGTCAAGCCGATGTGGTGCGGGTTGCCCTCGAGATCCTCGACGAGCACGGTGCCGACGCCGTTTCCCTGCGTGCCATCGCGCAGCGGCTCGGGGTGCGGATGAACACCGTGCTCTGGCATGCCAAGAGCAAGGCGCGGCTGGCGGAGCTGATGGCGGACGCGATCGTCGCCGGCGCCTCGCTCGACGACCTGCCGCGGGACTGGCACGAACGCGCCGCCGAGATCGTCCGGCGCTACCGGGAGGCCCTGCTGGCCCACCGTGACGGCGCCGCCGTCGTGGCCGGCACCTACGCCGCCGAACCGGCCACTTTGGACACTGCGGAAGCGCTCGTCCAGGCGTTGCTGGATGGCGGCCTTCCCCCGCGCGAAGCCGCGTGGACCTGCTGGAGCCTGATCTACTTCACGCTCGGCCTTGCCCAGGAGGAGCAGTCCCTGCCGGAGCGTTCCCTGTCGCATCCCTCCGTCGGGGAGCGTCCCGCGCTGCGGAGCGTGTTTTCCTTTCTCAGTGAGGAATCCTTCGACGAGCGATTCGAATTCGGGGTCACGAAACTCCTGGCTCGCCGGTGAGGTAGTGGGCCAGGGTGGGGCGTAACCACTCGATCAGCGTGGCGTCGTCCATCGAGACGATGGGCGGGACGCCGAGCACGTAGCGGGCCACGGAGATGCCCAGGAGCTGAGCGCCGACGAGTGCCGCGCGTTCCGCGGGCCGGTCGGGCGCCAGGACGGCGAGCGCCGGGGTGACCTGCTCGGTCAGCACGCCCAGCAGCGCCTCGGTCGCGACCGGATTCGAAGTGGCGGCGCGCAGCAATGGCAGGAACGGCCCGTCGGGGCCCCATAGTCCGATGAACACGGGCAGCAGGACGTCGGCGATCCGATCGGGGTCCACTTCGGACAGGTCCGGCAGCTCGACGTCCAGCCGGGCGGCCGCGGCGAACAGGCCGTCCTTGTTCTGGAAGTAGCGCATGACGAGTGCCGGATCGACACCGGCCTCCGCCGCGACGGACCGGATCGTCGTCCGCTCGAATCCGTGCCTGCCGAACTGCAGCCTGGCGGCCGCCAGTATCGAGGTCCGGCTGGCGTCGGCGTCGCGTGGCCTTCGACTCATGACGTCAGTCTAGTCAACGTCCGTTGACATGGCACGCGCGCGGTCCTATGTTGAAGTCAACAGCCGTTGACAAGGCTGGCCCGGAAGGAGAGCACCATGACCGTGACCGTCATCCAAATAGGACTGGATGCCGACGCCATCGATTACTCCTCGCCCGCGTTCCGGCAGTTTCCCGGGCTCACCAAGGAAAAACTGCGCAAGGCCAATGACCACAACGTCGCCGGGCTGCAAGCGGCGGGGTACGAGGTCGACAACTGCCTGATCGGCTTCGGCGAGGCCGGTGCCGCGAAAGCCCGGAAATGGCTGGAAGCCAGGCGTTATGACGCCGTGCTGATCGGCGCGGGAATCCGGCTCGTCGCGGAGCACACCGAGCTGTTCGAGTCGATCGTCAACGACGCGCACCGCACGCAGCCCGGCTGCCGGTTCGTGTTCAACTTCGCGCCCCAATCGACGCCGCGCGACGTCCGGCGCTGGTACCCCCAGCCCGGCAACGCCACCCCGGCACGGTGAACGTCACGGACGTCGTCGTCGTGGGTGGCGGGCCGACCGGCATGACGGCGGCGGGCGATCTGGCCCGCGCCGGCCGGTCGGTCACCGTCCTCGAACGCCGGCCGGAGATCCACCCGTCGAGCCGTGCGTTCGCGACCATGGCGCGCACGCTCGAAGTGCTCGATGCCCGGGGTCTTGCCGACGATCTGCTCGCGGGCGCGAACCGGGCCCCGACCGTCTCGATCTTCGGGGGTGCGCGGATCGACCTGCGGCAGCTGCGTTCGCGGTACCGGTACGTCATGGTCACGCCACAGACCAAAGTGGACACTGCGCTCGGGGAGTACGCGAAGGAGCAGGGCGCCGACATCCAGCGTGGGATGGAAGTCGTTGCGCTGCATCAGGATTCCGGCGGCGTGACCGTCACCGCGCGGTCGAAGGACGATCCAGGGCAGCGCAGCACGTGGCGGGCGGATTACGTCGTCGCCGCGGACGGTGCGCACAGCACGGTTCGCGGCCTGCTGGGCATCGACTTCCCGGGGAAGACGATGTTGTCGTCGGTCGTGCTCGCCGATGTCAAGCTGCGTAACGGTCCCGGCGGCGGACTCAGGCTCGGCAGCACACGCCGGGAATTCGCTTTCCTGGCCCCGTATGGCCGGGACGAGCCGGACGGTTCCTGGTACCGGACAATGGTGTGGGACCGCGGCCACCAGGTCCCCGACAGCGTCGCCGCCGAGCCGTCCGAGGTGATCGACGTGCTGGGCCGGGCGATGGGCGCCGATCTCGGGGTGCGGGAAATCGGTTCCCTGTCACGGTTTCATTCGGACGAGCGGCAGATCCAGCGTTACCGGCACGGCCGGGTGTTCTTCGCCGGCGACGCCGCGCACGTGCATTCGCCGATGGGCGGGCAAGGCATGAACACCGGTATCCAGGACGCGGCCAATCTCGCGTGGAAGCTCGCCGCCGTGCTCGATGGCGCCCCGGAATCCGTGCTCGGCACGTATCACGCGGAACGCCATCCGATCGGCAGGCGGGTGCTGCGGCAATCGGGGCTCATCGCCCGCGCCGTCACACTGAATCCGCGTGTCGCGCGGGGGCTGCGTGACGTCGTCGCACCGCGACTTGCGCGCATCCCGGCGGTGCGTGACGCGATCGCCGGCAGCTTCGCCGGGACGGGGCTGCGGTACCGGCGCCGCGGCGGGCAACACGCGCTCGTCGGGACCCGCGCCACCGAAATCCCGCTCGCCGGCGAGAGATTGACGGTGGTGCAACGCGCGCCGGGTTTCGTGTTGATCCGCGAGCGGGCCGCGGCCCGGCCCGAGGCGCCGGGTCTGCGGCACGCGGAGCGCACCGACGACGGCCCCGCCGTCCTTGTCCGGCCCGACGGCTACATCGCCTGGGCCGGGCCGTCGGCGGGCGGGGCATGGCGCGACGCGCTGGGGGAGTGGACCGGGGGCTGACGGCGGCTCAGGCGGCCAGAATCCCGGCGATGGCGTCCGCCGCGTAGAGGATGTCCGGTGTGGACACGTCGAGATGCGTGACGGCCCGGACAGTGGACGGGCCGAAGGCGCTGACCCGCACGCCGGCTTCTTTGATCAGCCGCTCGTTGAGTTCCATGGCACTCATCTCGGTGTGCACGAGATCAAAAAGAACGATGTTCGTCTCGACCTCAATGGGATCGACCGAGATCCGCGTGCTGGCGGCCAGCCTGTCCGCCAGCACACGGGCGTTCTCATGGTCCTCGGCGAGCCGGTCGATGTTGTGCCGCAACGCAAAGGTGCCCGCCGCCGCCATGATGCCGGACTGGCGCATGGCACCGCCCCAGCGTTGTTTCAGCCGCCACGCCTCCGTGATGAACTCGCGGTCCCCGGCCAGCACCCCGCCGAACGGCGCGCCGAGGCCCTTGCTCAGGTCGATCCACGCCGAGTCGAACCCGTCCGCGAACTCCCGTGCGCTCGTTCCCGTCGCCACCACCGCGTTGAACAGCCGCGCCCCGTCGAGATGGGTCCGCAGCCCGTGCCGGTGCGCCGCCTCGGTGACGTCGCGGATTTCCGGCAGGGTCCAGCAGTGCCCGGCCGCACCCACGGACGGCTGCTCGACGGAGACCAGCCGGGTGCGCGGCGTGTACCGGCTGACGGGTTTGATCGCGCCTTCCAGTTGCCGCGCGGTGAAAACCCCTCGCTCGCCGGGCAGTGGTCGCACCAGCGCACCGGCCAGCGCGGCGGGACCGCCGCCTTCGTACTGCAGCGCATGCGATTTCTCGTCGAGCAGGATCTCGTCACCCGGCCGGCAATGCGCCGCGAAGGCGATTTCGTTGCACATCGTCCCGGACGGCAGGAACACGGCTTCTTCCTTGCCCAGCAACGCTTTGACCAGATCCAGCAGCTCGTTGGTCGACGGGTCCTCGCCCTTTTGTTCGTCTCCGACCGCGGCGGCGGCCATGACTTCGCGCATCTCGTCGCTCGGTCTGGTCAGGGTGTCGCTGTAGAGGTCGACCTTGAGCGGAAGATCGGTGGGGATGGGGATCACCGGCGGCCCTTTCGGTTCACTGTGGACTGTCTTCGACCGGGGTGAGCAGGTACTCCGTCAGCACCGCCCGCGCTTTTTCGAGTTCGCCGATCTCGCACCATTCTTGCGGCGCGTGCGCCTGATCGGGGGAGCCGGGACCGAAGACCGCCGTGTGCGCGGCCAGCCCCTCGTAGCGGAACGCGTTGGTACCCAAGGAAGAAACCCCGGGCTTGCGGCCGGACAGCTCGGCGAGGCGCCGTACCAGCGGATCGTCCGCCGAGGTCAGGAACGGGTTGCCGCCGCGGCCGACGGTCGTCGTGAACGGCAACGGGGAAGCGGCGCGGGCGATCGCGATGAGCTCGTCCGCCGCCTGCTGCATGGTTTCGTGGTCGGTCAGCCGCCGCGTGGCGAACACCGAACACTTGCCCGGCACCATGTTCCGCACCCCGCCGCCGGAGATTTCCACTGTGGACACACTGGCCGGCCCGAGTAACGCGCCGGCGGTGGCCTGGCGAAGCCGGCCGTGTTCGGTGCGGATGGCCGTCACGATGTCCGCGGCGGCGTCGATGGCGTTGGCGCCCACCTCGGGCCGTGATGAGTGCGCCGTGCGCCCTTCGATGACGAACTCGACGCCGACCCCGCCCTGATGGCCGAAGACCGGGGCGCCCGCCGTCGGTTCCGCGATGAGAAGTTCGCTGAGGGGCAAGGAGTTCTCGCGGACCCATTCGGCGAACAGCTCTGCGCCGCGGAAACCGCCGGACTCCTCCGCGATCGTGCCGACGAGCAGGAAGTCACGCTCGGGCCGGATGCCGTCGGCGGCGAACTGCTCGAGCATCGCCAGCGCCGCGGCCAGCATCGGCTTGGCGTCCACCGCGCCACGGCCCCAGACCCGGCCGCCGGAAATGGCGCCGGAGAAGGGATCTTCGGTCATCTGCTCGACACCGACCGTGTCGAAGTGGACATCGAGGGCCAGCAGCCGGCGGGACCGGCCGGGGAAGAACGCGTAGACGTTGCGCCGCTCGGTTTCGCCGTGGGTTCGTACCCACTCGGCACCCAGCTCCTCGGCCCAGCCTGCCACGGCGGCGCTGATCGCGGCCTCGCCCCCGGCGCCGGACCGCGGCCCCGCGTGCGCGGGGTTGACGCTCGGGATGGACACCAGCCGGCTCAACCACGTGGCCGAGCCCGGTTGTTCGCTCACTCTGCCTCCCCTCAGCGGGCCTTTACCGTGCCCAATATTTGATTTATTGTCAAGTGTGGGAGGCGATGATGCCGGATTCTCCTCAGATGTGCCTGAACCTGTTCCTGTCGGTCGCGGGATACCACGCCGGCGCATGGCGGCGCCCGGACAGCCGTGTCGAGGAGCTGACCACACTGGGCCGTACCGCCGAAATCGTGCGGCAGGCCGAGGACGCGAAACTCGACGCGGTGTTCATCGCCGACCTTCTCGGCTGGCACGACAACGATTTCGGCAAGCACCCACGGATGCATCCGCTGGAGCCGATCACGACGCTCGCCGCGCTGGCGGGGCTGACCGAGCGCATCGGTCTCATCGGGACGGTGTCCACTTCGTACACCGAACCCTACAACCTGGCCCGGTATTTCGCCTCGCTGGACCATCTTTCCGGCGGCAGGGCGGGCTGGAACATCGTGACGTCCTACGGTGGCGGAGAACAGTTCGGCCGCGACCGTGAACCGCACGACGAGCGTTACGCGCGCGCGACCGAATACCTCGAGGTCGTGTGCGCGCTGTGGGACAGCTGGGATGCCGACGCCGTCGTCAACGACCGGGCGGGCGGCACCTGGGCAAGGGCGGACCGGATCCACCGCATCGACCACGCCGGTCCTTACTACCAGGTGGCCGGACCGCTCAACATCCCGCGTTCCCCGCAGGGGCGCCCGGTTTTCGCGCAGGCCGGTTCGTCCGAGGCCGGGATGGCGTTCGGGTCGACGTTCGGTGACGTCATCTTCACCGCGCAACCGGATCTGGCTTCGGCGCGGCGTTTCCGGGAGACCTTCCGCGGCCGGGTTCGTGTGCGGGGCCGCGATCCCGGTTCGGTCAAGGTCTTGCCGGGCCTCATGCCGATCATCGGCCCGAGCGAACGCGCCGCACGGGAACTGGCCGACGAGATCGCCGACGCCATCGACTATCCGTCCGCGGTGCGGGCGCTGGAATGGGTGCTCGGGGATCTCGGTCTCGCCGATCGCGACCCGGACGGCCCGCTCCCGGTGGAGTTGCTGAAACCACCGGAAGAGTTCGACGGGGGACGCACCCGGTACGAGATTCTTTACCGGCTTGCCGTGCACGAGCGGTACACGATTCGCGAGTTGCTGCGGTACCGCGCCAGGGCGGCCGGTCATCACCCGGTGATCGGGACGGCCGGGCAGGTCGCCGAGGAGATGATCGAATGGTTCGACGGCGGTGCGGCCGACGGGTTCAACCTGCTCGTGCCGCATCTGCCGGGAGGACTTGACGCGATCACCGGGGAACTGGTGCCGATTTTGCGTGAGCGCGGGTATTTCCGCGCCGAGTACGCCGGAACGACCTTGCGGGAACACCTGGGGCTCGACGTGCCGGGTCCGGCCGGGCGTGATGATGCCGGCCGGCCGGACCGGGCGTCCAGCCGCTCAACCTTTGTCAAAGGTATTTGATTATATATCTTGACAACATATGAGCGCGGCTGTTCACTGAGGTCCACTCCGACAGCGGTCACCCCAAATCGTCCTTCGAGGACGGATGGCGAACAGTGGAGGCCAAGTGATCACAAAGAGCCGTGCGGTGCTGTGCGCCGTGGCAGCCGCGGTGGGACTCACCGCCAGTGCCTGCGCCTCGACGACCGCGTCCGGCGGTGGTGCGCCCGATCCGAACGCGACCATGCGGGTGGGTCTCGCCATCGTCAACACCCAGTGGGACCCCGCCCTTTCACCCGTCACCACAGACACCCCGGGCCTGGAAATGGTCTACGACCGGCTTTTTTCCCAGGGCGCTGACGGTTCGATCTCCGGAAACCTCGTCCAGACCTGGGAATTCCGGGGCAACGACCTGGTCATGCACGTGCGGCCCGGGGTGAAGTTCCAGGACGGTTCGCCGCTGGACGCCCAGGCCGTGAAGGTCAACCTCGACCGCAACCGCGGCGCGACCTTCCCGACCTCGACACTGGCCGCGGAGCTGTCGAACATCCAGTCGGTCACCGTGACCGACCCGATGACCGTCACCGCCACGCTCAAGAAGAAGGACGTGTCGATCCTGCCGTTGCTGTCCAGCCGCAACGGAATGATCGTCAGCGCGAAGGCGCTGGCGGACAAGGCCGATCTCGGCACCGACCCGGTCGGTGCCGGGCCGTGGAAGCTGACGAGTTTCCAGCCGGGCACCGGCTACACCGTCGAACGCTGGGACGGGTACTGGAACGCTCCGGCGGTCAAGGTGGCCAAGGTCCAGGTCAGCGTGCTCAACTCGGCGCAGCGCCTCAACGCCGTCCGAAGCGGCCAGCTCGATATGGCCATTTTGGACACTGGGCAGGCCGACAGTGCGAAGTCGAGCGGGCTCAACGTACTCGCGTCCCCGTTGAACACCCTCACCTGTTTCCAGGTCAACAACGTGACCGTCCCGGCGTACAACGACGAGCGCGTGCGGCAGGCGATCAACTACGCCATCGACCGGCCGACGATCGTGAAGAACGTGCTCGCCGGCAACGCGACCCCGACGTCGCAGATCTTCCCGCCGACGTCCATCGCGTTCGACAAGGCCACGCCCGACCCGTATCCGTACGACGTGGCGAAAGCCAAGGCGCTGCTCGCGGAAGCCGGATATGCGGGAGGATTTTCGTTCTCCGCCATGTTCGGCACGACACCGCAGGCGGAACTCGAAGCGATCGCGGGATATCTCAAGGCCGTCAACATCGACATGAAGCTCGTGCACATCCAGGGCAACGACGGTGTCACCAAGATGTGGCAGGAGAAATCGGGGCAGGCGCTGTTCTTCCCGTGCAACTCGGTCGTCGACCCGTCACTGGCGATGCCGTACTTCCTGCCCGGCAACTACCGCAACCCCGGGAACCTGACCAACGCGGACGTGACGGCGCTGGCCGCGCAGGCGCAGACGATCGACGACCAGGCGCAGCGGACGAGCGTGCTGCAGCGGATCACGCACACGATTTCGCTGCACCCGTTGTCGATCGTGCCCCTCTACGGCAACACCGCGACCTGGGTGATGAACGGCAGCGTCACCGGATTCACCGTCCCACCAACCAATTTCTGGCAGCTCATCGGAGTCGGCAAGTCGCAGTAGCGCGACGGGAAAGGAACCCGAGCATGGCAGAGACATCATCCGGCGACAAGATCACCGTGGCCGACCGTCTCGAAATCCTGGATCTGCTGGCCGTCTACAACTGGGCACTGGACACCGACGACGCCGACGGCTTCGTCTCGACGTTCACCGATGACGGCGAGTTCGTCACCCCGAGGCAGGTGTTCAAAGGCCAGAGTTCGCTGCGGGAACTGGCGAAGTATCTGCTGGAAAAGCGTGAGCAGGGCGGGCCGCGCAGCCATTTCCACAACGTGTCGAACGTCGTACTCCGCGGCGACCGCGAAGAAGTCCGGTTCGTCGCACAGCTCATCGGCCCGCGCACCGCCGACGACGGTGGCATGGTGTTGCAGCTGGGCTGGTACGACGACATCATCCGCAACACCCCGCAGGGCTGGCGGTTCGCGCGGCGGCACTTCCGCGAATGGCCGGAGCACAAACCGTCGCGCTCTCCTGTCGGAGTGCTTTAGCAGCCAGGGAAATCGACTATGGTACGGCTCGTCGGCCGGGGCATCCTCGCGATGATCCCGTCGCTCATCCTGGTGTCCATCATCGCGTTCAGCCTCCTCTACCTGGTGCCGGGCGACCCGGCGGTGGGGCTGGCCGGGGAAAGCCCGACCCCCGGCCAGGTGGAACTGATCCGGCACAACCTCGGTCTCGACCGGCCGGTCGTCGAGCAGTACCTGCACTGGGCGGGCAATGCGCTGCACGGTGATTTCGGCCGGTCGATCTTCACTACGTTCCCGGTCAGCGAGCTGATCACGAGCCGGCTGCCGATCACGGTGGCGCTGGCCGTGGCGGCGACGTTCGTCGCGGTCGTGGTGGGGCTGAGCCTCGGGATCGTCGCGGCCACCTGGCGTGGCCGGTTCGTGGACAGGGCGATCTCGGCGCTGTCCTCATTGGGCGTCGCGGTGCCGGCGTTCTGGCTGGGCCTGCTGCTGGTCCTGCTGTTCTCGGTCAAGGCACACCTGCTGCCCTCGATCGGTTACGTGCCGTTTTCCCAGAACCCGGGTGGCTGGCTGGTGCACATCCTGCTGCCCGCGGTGACCCTGGCGGCGGCCCCTGGCGCCGAGATCGCCCGTCAGATGCGGGCGGCGATGGTCGGCGTGCTGGGCAACGACTATGTCCGCACGGCGCGGGCGAAAGGCGTCCGGCGGTCGGCTGTGGTGTTGAAGCACGCGTTGAAGAACGCGGCCGTTCCCGTCGTCACGGTGATCGGTTCGCAGTTTTCCTACCTGCTGGGCGGCGCGGTGATCGTGGAGCAGATCTTCGCCATCCCCGGATTGGGTAGCCTCGCGGTGACCGCCGTGCTGGACCGGGACATGCCGGTCATCCAAGCGGTGGTGGTGATTGCCGCGCTGGCGGTCCTTGTGGTCAACCTGCTCGTCGATCTTTCCTATGGATATTTCAGCCCGAAGGCACGGTTGCGATGAGTTCGACGACCACAGGGCGCCCGGCCGCCCGGAAAACCACGGCGGGCCCGGCACATCGTCCGGTGCCGGCGCGGCGCCGGTTTCAGCGCAGGTTCGCCCGCGAACGGCTGGCCGTCGTCGCGTTCGCTTTCCTGGTGCTGCTGGTGATCGTGGCGATTTTCGGGCCGTGGCTGCAACCCTACGATCCGGACCAGCAGAACCTGAGCATCGCGTTCAGCGGCCCCGGTGGCGGGCACTGGCTCGGCACCGACCAGCTCGGCCGTGACGTGCTGAGCCGGATCATTTCCGGGACAAGGGTTTCCCTCGTCGCGGCGGCCGAGGCTACCGGCGTCGGGGTGCTCATCGGCGTGCCGATCGGGATCGTCTGCGGCTACTTCTCGGGATGGTTCGACCGGACGGTGATGGCCGCCAACGACGCCGTGATGGCGTTGCCGGCGCTCATTCTCGCCATCGCGGTCGCCGGCGCGCTCGGGCCGGGCCTCACGCACTCGATGCTGGCGATCGGGATCGTGTTCGCGCCGCGGCTGATCCGGCTGGTGCGGGCGTCGGTGCTCGACATCCGGCACGAGACGTTCATCGAAGCGTCGGCCACGATCGGCACCCCGACGCTGCGCATTCTGCGCAAACACGTGCTGCCGAATGTGTTGTCACCATTGATCGTCTCCACGTCATTGATGATGGCGTGGGCGATGGTCGCGGAGGCCGGGCTGAGTTTCCTCGGGCTCGGTGTGCAGCCGCCACAGGCGAGCTGGGGCGCGATGCTCGGGCAGGGCTACCAGTACACCGCGCAGGCACCGGCGCTGATAATTTATCCCGGCGTCGCGATCATGCTCTCGGTGCTGGCGTTGAACCTGCTCAGCGACGGTATCCGCGATTCGCTGGGCCGGGAGCTGAGGCGGAAATGACTGTGGGCAAAGAGATTCCGCGCCTTTCCGTGCGCGGGCTGCAAGTCGCGTTCCGCGCCGGCAAGGATTGGGTGACGGTCGTCGACGACGTGAGTTTTTCCGTCCAGGGCTCGGAAGTGCTCGGGCTCGTCGGCGAATCCGGTTCCGGCAAAAGCCTGTCGTGCCTGGCGGTCATGGGTCTGGCGGGCGACTCCGGGGCCCGGATCCGCAAGGGGTCCATTCAGCTCGACGGCGTCGAGCTGGTGGGACTGTCCGAGCGTGAACTGGAAAACCGCCGTGGCAACGAGATCGCGATGGTGTTCCAGGAACCGATGACGAGCCTGAACCCGGCGTTCACGATCGGCGACCAAATCGGCGAAGTCCTGCGGCGGCACCGGTCGATGCCACGCAAGCAGGCGCGGGCGGCGGCGATCGCGGTGCTGGACCGGGTGGGCATCCCGGACGCCACGCGCCGCGTGGGCGCCTACCCGTTCGAATTCTCCGGCGGGATGCAGCAACGCGCGATGATCGCGATGGCGATCGCGTGCGAGCCGAGCGTGCTCATCGCGGACGAGGCCACTACGGCGCTCGACGTGACGGTGCAGGCGCAGATCCTGGACCTGTTGCGGGACATGCGCGCGCAGCTGGACATGGCGATCGTGTTCGTCACCCACAACATGGGGGTGGTCGCCGATATCTGCGACCGGGTCGCCGTCATGTACGCGGGGCAGATCGTGGAGGAGGCCGACGTGCGGACGCTGTTCCGGAACCCGCGACATCCTTATACCGAAGGGTTGTTGCGCTGCACGCCGCGGCTGTCCGGCCGTGCGGACCGGCTGCCGGTGATTCCCGGTTCGACGCCGTTGCCGGCGGAGTTCGCGACGGGCTGCCGGTTCGGTGAGCGTTGCTCGTACCACTCGGCTTCCTGTGACGAACCGGTTCCGCTGACTTTGTCCCATAAGGACAGTCAGGTCAGGTGTGTCCGCTCGGCCGAACTGACTCTCGGCGGAGGTGTGTCGTGAGCGAGCCGTCCATTGTGGAGATCAGCGATCTGGAGGTCGCGTTCAAGGTCCGCACCGGCAGGCGCGGCAAGCGGGAACTGTTGCGCGCGGTCAACCGGGCGAGCCTGTCGGTGGGGCGGGGCGAGACGGTCGCCGTCGTCGGCGAGTCCGGCTCGGGGAAGTCGACGATGGCGCGGGCTGTGCTGCGGCAGGTGGCGTTGCGCGGCGGCACGGTCCGTATCGACGGTGTCGACGTGACCTCGATGCGCAGCCGGGAGTTCCGTGCGCTGCGCAGGAAGGTCCAGATGGTGTTCCAGGACCCGTACTCGTCGCTGGACCCGGCGATGACGGTGGCCGAGTCGATCGCGGAACCCCTTGTGGTGCATACGAACCTGAACCGCCGCGAGCGCCATGACCGGGTGGCCGAACTGCTGGACGTCGTCGGTCTTTCGGCACGGCATCTGGACCGCTATCCCTACGAATTCTCCGGCGGCCAGCGCCAGCGCCTGGCGATCGCGCGAGCCGTCGCGCTGAACCCGGAGGCCGTGCTGTGCGACGAACCCGTGTCGGCGCTGGACATGTCGACGCAGAACCAGATCATCAACCTGCTCAAGGATTTACAGGCACAGTTCGGCGTTTCGCTGCTGTTCATTTCGCACGATCTGGCTGTGGTGCGCCATATCGCGCACCGGGTGGCGGTGATGTATCTGGGCAGTATCGTGGAAACCGGGCCTGCCGAACGGGTTTTCAGCCGGCCCGCCCACCCGTACACGAAGGCCCTGCTCGCGGCGGTGCCCGTCCCGGACCCGGAAGTCCAGCAGGCGGGCCGCCGCCCCTCGATCCGCGGCGACGCGTTCAGCGGGACGACCACCGCGGGCTGCCCGTTCGCGGGCCGCTGCCCGGAAGCGATGGACCTGTGCCGCGAGCAGACCCCGCCCGATTTCCCGGTCGACGGCGGCGGCGTGGGCGCGTGCTGGCTGCTGGCGGAGAAGGTGGCTTAGCCGCGCTCACCGGTGGCCTGTTCGCCCGTCAAAGCGAGGGCGGGTATGCCGGTTCCGTGACTGCCGATGACGACCTGACCGGTCAGATAGGGTACGCGCACGGCTTTCACCCGGCCGACCGTGAGCTGGGTCGCCGGGGTTTCGGTGCCGGCGAAGGAAACTTCCACCGGTACCGGGGTGGCCGCCGTCGCCTGTTGCCAGGTGAGCCGCCGGTCGGGGGCATCTTCCCGGCGCGTGTCGTGGAAGACGAGGAAGTTGTGCAGGACCGTCGCGAGCAGGTTCTCGTCGGGTTTCTCGCCGGGTAACGGGATGCTGGTCACGACCATGATGTCGGGAAACGTTCCGCCGCCGTATCCGATGCGGACATCGCGCAGGTGCGGGCCGAGGCCCGTCGTGCCGGTGACCGACGGCTCGAGTCCGGAGTCCGCGAGCACCGCGACCGGATGCCCGAGCGCGAAGCTCGCGTCCGCCACGGTCAGCCGGGCCTGGTGTTCGATCCGGACGAGCCGGAGTGCGTCTTCGTAGGAACGCCCGGAGCTCGCCGCGAGTTCGCGGGCTTGTGCCTCAACGGATTTCATCTGCGCCTTCCCTCAGCTGGACTGTTTCCCATCACCGCAGATTTGCGAGGGTGACGCATCGGCCGATCGGCCGGATTCAGGCGCCGGATGCCAACCGTTCGGGCGAGTACGTTTCCGCGTGCACACCCGCCGCCGCGAGAGCGGGGGAGACCTCGCCAGGCACGATGAGGTCGCGGGTCAGGCCGGCCATCGCCGGGGCGGTCTGGATGCCGAAACCGCCTTGCCCGGACAGCCAGAAGAAGCCCTCGGCCACCGGGTCGAAGCCCACCACCGGCAAACCGTCCGCGGCGTAGGTTCGCTGTCCCGCCCAGCTGCGGCGGACGTGGCGCAGCCCGAGGCGCGTCCACGTGTTGATGTCCTCGATGGCCTTCGCGATCCGCGGCTCGTCGGGTTTCGGGTCACCGGGCGCTTCGGGCGTCGCGTCGATCGGGGAGCACAGGAATTCCCGGCCTTCGGGCTTGAGGTAGAACAACCCGCCCAGTGACGCCAGCGTCGGCCATTCGCGCCGCGGCGGAAAAGCGTCGCTGGGGGAGAGGAAAACCGTGCGGCGTAACGGAGTCAGCCCGGCCGGCCGCACACGGGCGAGCCCCGCGACCTCGTCGCTCCACGCCCCGGCGGCGTTCACCACCACGGGAGCCCGCACCACGTCACCGGAAGCTGCTCGGACCGTCCACATTGTACTGTCACGTTCCAGTGCGGCCACCCGCCAGTCACGGTGGACGGTGCCACCGCGCGCGAGCAACCCGCGCAGGTACCCGGCGTGCAGCGCGGCCACGTCTACATCGGACCCCGTGGGGTCCCACATCGCCAGCGCCACGTTCTCCGTGCGCAGGATCGGGCAGGCACGGTGCGCCTCGGCCGGGGTCAGCACCTCCACCTCGGGCGTGGCGACCTCGGCCCGGAACCGTTCGCCCGCGGCCAGATCTTCCGCGCCGCAGAACCACAGCGTCGGCCGGGGCGACAGCAGCGGGGACGTGAAGATGTCCGGTGGGCGGGTCATCGTGGCGGCGGAGGCGCGGGTCAGCGCGCGCACCCCCGGGGCGCCGAGCGCGAGCACGAACGTCGCCGCGGACCGGCCGGTGGAATGGGCGGAGAGCATGCTTTCCCGCTCCACCAGGCAGACTTCGCGGTGCGCCGCGAGCTCGCAAGCGGCGGACACGCCCGCGATCCCACCGCCGATGACCAGGACGTCCACCGTGCGCATCCCACCACCCTTTCCCGCAGAAGCTTGACAATAAATCAAATAATGCCGAGAGTGAAGCGATGAAGTTCCGTCGCGTCGGCAGGTGGGGGCTCGAGGTTTCAGTGATCGGCTTCGGTTCGTGGCCGGCCGCGGCCGAGGACGACGCCGACGCGGCCCGCATCCTGGAACACGCCTACGACGCCGGCGTCCGGTTCTTCGACACCGCGAACTTCTACCAGGACGGCCATCGTGAGCAGCTCGTCGGCCGTACCCTGAGCCGGTATCCGCGCGAGTCCTATGTGCTCGCGACGAAGGTGTCCTTTCCCATCGGCGAGCCGCCGAACAACCAGGGCTTGTCCCGCAAGCACATCGTCGAGCAGTGCGACGCGTCGCTTCGCCGGCTCGGTGTCGATCACGTTGACCTCTACCAGTGCCACCGTTTCGAACCCGACACCCCGCTCGACGAGACCTGCCGCACCATGGACGACCTGGTGCGGCTCGGCAAGATCGTCTACTGGGGCGTGACCAGCTGGCCCGCGTCAGGGGTGGCCGACGCGGTTTCCCTGTGCACGCAACGAGGTTGGGCGTTACCGATCAGCGATCAGGAGCAGTATTCCGCGCTGTATCGCGTACCCGAGGACGGCGTGTTCGGCGAGTGCCGGAAGGCCGGACTCGGGCAGCTGGCGTGGTCACCGCTCGCGATGGGGGTGCTGGCCGGCCGGTATACCAGCGCGGCCGAGCTGCCCTCCGGCTCGCGCGCCACCAAGCCGGAGGGACGCTGGATGGCGCGGCTGCTCAACGAGGACACCGTGGGCGCGGTGAACGCGGCCCGCGCGCTGGCCGATGACGCCGGCATTTCGCTCGCGCAGCTCGCGCTGGTGTGGGCACTGGAACGCCCGGGGATGAGCTCGGTCGTCGTGGGCGCCTCGTCCGAACGGCAGCTGAGCGACACGGTCAAGGCCGCCGAGCTGACCCCGGATCCTGGACTGCTCGCCGAATACGACCGGCTCCTGTCGCCGGTCGCGATCCGGTGAACGACCTGGCGGGCCGCTCGATTCTGGTGGTCGGCGGCACCGCCGGGATCGGGCTCGCGACCGTGCGTGCCGTCGCCGCCCGCGGCGCCGACGTGACCGTGGCCGGACGGCGGCACGACCTCGCCCGTGACCTCGCCGCGGAGGTTGCCGGGCTCGGAATCCGTTGCGACGTAAGGGCCGAGGAGGAGTGCACGGCCGCCGTGGGCGCGGTGCTCGAACGCTTCGGGCGGCTCGACGCGGTCGTCTACGCCGCCGGGATCTCGCCACTGGCCGAGCTGACCGCCGCCGGTTCCGTGCTGTGGCAAGACGTTCTCGGCACCGTGCTGGTCGGTGCGGCACAGACGTTGCGGGCGGCGATCCCGCCGCTGCTGGAGCACGACGGCCGGTTCGTCGTGCTCAGCTCGACCATGGTCGGCAGGCCGTGGCCCGGCATGGTGCCGTATGCGTGCGCGCGGGCGGGGCTGGAGGAACTCGTGCGCGGGGTGCGGGCGGAAGTCCCCGCGCTGCGGGTGACGCGGCTGGTCGTCGGCCCCACCCGCACCGGTTTCGAAGCACATTTCCCGCCCGAGGAGTTCGCCTCCTACGTAACCCGGTGGCGTGCCGCGGGTTTGCTGGCCGGCCGGCGCTCACTCACGCCCGGGGAAGTCGCGGAGGCGATCGTCGTGAGCCTCACGACGACGGGGCGCCTGGACGAGCTGTCGGTGCAACCGTATGCCGAAAGGACCGAGTGACCACAATGGACGGTGCCCCGATCGTCGTGCTGAGCCGGAACCTGTCCGATCCGGATGCCCAGCGCTGGCTGGCCGGGCGGGCGCGGATCCGGATCGGTGCGCTGGAGGAGCTGACCGAGGCCGAGGGCCTGATCGCGGTGTGGCCCACCGTGGTGGACCGGGCGTTGCTGGCGCGGGCACCCCGGCTCCGGGTGATCGCCACCGTCACCGCGGGAACCGAGCACGTGGATCTACGGGCCGCAGAAGAACGGGGGATCACGGTGGTCAGCGGTGCCGGTGCCGCGCCGGACGCCGTGATCGAGTGGGCGATCTGGGCGATGATCGGGTTGAGCCGCCGGTTCGCCTTCGCCGCGCGCCGGTTCGACGACGGCACCTGGGACTGGCGCGCGCGATTCGCGGACGGGCGCTCGCACCAGCTCACCGGTCGCACGCTGGGTGTCGTCGGGCTGGGCCATATCGGGCGCGGCCTCGCGCACGTCGCATCGGCGACGTTCGGGATGCGGGTGCTGGGTTTCGACCCCTACGCCGATCCGGTCCCTGGCGTGACGGCCACGTCGTTCGACGAGCTGCTGGACGGCAGCGACATCGTCAGCCTGCACCTGCCGCTGACCGACGCGACGCGCGGCCTCATCGGCCGCGACGAACTCCAGCGGATCGGGCCGGACGGCATCCTCATCGACGCCTCGCGCGGCGGAGTGGTCAGCGAGAACGCCGTCATCGAGGCACTGCGCACGGGCGAACTCGGCGCTGCGGCGCTCGATGTGTTCAGCGAGGAACCACCAAGCGCCGCAACGGTTTCCGGCCTCGTCGCAACCGGGCGGGTAGTGCTGACCCCGCACGCGGCCGGGGTGAGCACGGCGGCCCTGCGCGCGCTCAACCGCCGCGCCGTCGAGCAGGTCATCGCCGTGCTCCGCCCGTGAACACCGCTACGCGGCCCGTGAGCGCAAGGTCTTGAGCTCGAAGAACTCCTCGATACCGTAGCGGCCCATCTCCCGGCCGATACCGGATTGCCGGTAGCCGCCGAAGGGGGCCAGCAGGTCCATCTGCGCATTGTTGACGAACACCGATCCGGCGCGCAGTTCACGTGCCACGCGGTCGGCGCGCGCCGGGTCGCTGGACCACACGGCGGCTGAAAGCCCGTAGGTGGTGTCGTTCGCGATGCGGATCGCGTCCTCGTCGTCCTCGAACGGGATCACGCACAGCACGGGCCCGAAAATCTCCTCGCGCGCGATCCGCATATCGGGCTTCACGTCCGTGAAAACGGTCGGCGCGACATAGGCACCCTGCCCCAGTTCCGGCGGCACGTCGGCGCCGCCGGCCAGCAGCCGCGCCCCGTCCGCGACGCCGCTCTGGATATACTTGATAACCTTCGCGCGCTGCTCCTGCGACACCAGCGGGCCCAGCCGGGTGCCCTCGGCGAGCGGGTCCCCGATGGGGAATTCGGCTATCCGCTCGGCGATCTGCTCCTCGACTTCGCCGAGCCGGGCGCGCGGCACGAGCATCCGGGTCAGCGCGACGCAGGTCTGACCGGAGTTGCCGAAGCATTTCCCCAGCCCGTGCGGGACGGCCTTCGTCAGGTCGGCGTCATCAAGTATCAGGAAGGGCGACTTGCCCCCGAGTTCCAGCGCGACCCGTTTGATGGTCTGCGACGCCAGCGCGGCGATGCGGGAGCCCGTGCGGGTCGACCCCGTGAAGCTCACCATGTCGATGCCGGGGTGGCCCGCCAGCGCCTCACCCACCGGGGCTCCCGTGCCGGAAACCAGGTTCACCACGCCCGGCGGGAGCCCAGCCGCGTCCACGATCTCGGCCAGGACGAACGCGCTCAGCGGGGCCAGTTCGCTCGGCTTGACGACCACCGTGCAGCCGGCCGCCAGCGCCGGCCCGATCTTGAGCGTGATCTGGAACAGCGGGTAGTTCCACGGCGTGATGCAACCGACGACTCCCAGCGGTTCGCGGACCACCACGGCCGAACCGATCTCCTCCTCCAGCGGGATGGCTTCGAACGAGCTCCGCATCGAGGCCAGCACCGCCAGTGACGAGCCGACCTGGGTCGCGCGCGAAAACCACAACGGCGAGCCCATTTCCCGGGAGATGAGGGCCGCGATCTCTTCGGCGCGTTCGGTGATGCCCGCGTGAATCCGGTCGAGGTAATCCAGGCGCGTAGTGGGGTCGGTGTGCGACCAGGCGGGAAACGCGGCCCTGGCTGCCGCGACGGCGGCGTCGACATCCGATGCGGCACCGGCCGGGACGGCGCCGACGACGCTGCCATCCGCCGGGTTCACCACCTCGATTCGCCCGGGTGCCGCCGATGGAATCCACTCGCCGCCGAGGTAGAGCGCGTCTTGTCGAAGCATATCTAATCTTAAACCAAATATTAAATCAGCGGAACACTGTCGGCCGTTTTCCGGCGTGGGCGTTTGACAGTGCGGTCCCGGTGTGGCACAACGTGTTCGTGGTGGACTCGGTAGGGCCGGTCAAGCTCAGCGACCAGATCGCTGACACGTTGCGGGCCGAAATCGTTGCCGGCGAGCATCGCGAACCGGGCTCGCTCCGGCTCGTGCCTCTCGCCGAACGTCTTGGCGTCAGTACGACTCCGGTGCGAGAGGCGCTGGCCATCCTGGAGCGGCAGGGGCTGGTCACCGGCCACGTGCATCGCGGTTTCCAGGTGGTCGAGCTGACCCCGACCGACGTCGCGGACGTGTTCGAGATGCACGCGTTCATCATGCGGACGCTCACCGAACGTGCGGTCGAAAACCTCTCCGGCGCGGAGCTCGACGAGCTGGAGAAGCTGGACAAGCAGATGTGGAAGGCGATCAGGGCGCGCGACGCGGTCACCGCGCGCAGCGTGAACCACACGATCCACCAGCGCATCAACGACGCAGGCGAGTCAGGGCTGCTCGTGCGGTTCCTGCGCGCGTCGGCGCCGTTCGTCAATCTCAACTCCGAGCTGCGCAGTATCCGCAAGGCCGACCGGGAGGTCCTCGGCCACGCCGCGATCATCGACGCGATCCGCGCCGGCGATGCGGCGACCGCGGGCCAGCTGATGTACGACCACGTGATGCACAACGGTGCGGTGGCCGTGGCACGCGCCGAGGAGGCCGCAACCCGCGCGGCGGCGGAGTAGCTCGTATCGGCGCCCGCGCCGTGACGGGTGTGCCCTTCGGCGCTGTCCGCCGCATGGCCGGGTGAGTGGCTGTTGTGCGGGGCCGGGTGAGTGGTGCTCCGGCGGGCGGCGGTGGGCCATGCCACCCGACCGGAGTCAGCCCGGCCGGGTGGGGAGCAGCGGCCAGGGGTCGGCCATCGTCCCGACCGTGACGGCGATCAGGGCCGGTTCATCGGCGGCGATCGCCGACCGTAGTTCGTGGGACAGGGTTTCCGGGGAGTCGGCGCGGCGGGCGGTCACGCCGAAGGCTTCCGCCAGCGCGGCGAAATCCGGGTTGGTGAGGTCCGAGCCGATCACCCGGCCGTCGAACTTGGCCTGCTGCAGGCGTTTGACGTTGGTGAACTGCCCGTCCACGAACACCACCGCCACCAGCCCGATACCGAACCGCCGCGCCGTCGCCAGTTCTTGCAGGTTCCAGCCGAAACCACCGTCACCGCTGATCGATACGACGGGCACATCCGGCCGCGCGACCTTGGCGCCCAGGCCGGTCGGGAAACCGTAGCCGAGCGTGCCCTGGTACCCCGGTGTAAGAAACGTCCGCGGCTGGTAAACGGGATACGCGGCATTGGCGAAATACCCGACCTGAGTCAGTTCGTTCACCAGGATCCCGTCATCGGGAATGGCTGCACGTAAGGCTTTCGCGTACTCCGCCTGCGGTGTGACCGCGGCATATCGGGCCTCGGCGCCGCGCCGCGCCGCATCCACCCGTTCCCGCGCGGGACCGGTGTCGGCCGGGGCACCGTAGGCCTCGGCGATGGCTTCCGCGCCGAGTGCCGCATCGGCCTGGACCGCGACGTCCACCGGCCGTGGTGCCGCGAAATCGTCGAGGTCGGCGTTGACCGAAATGACCCGCGCCCCGGGTGCGACCGGCACCGGATCGCCGGACAGCAACATGAACCGCGTGCCGATCGCGACCACCACATCCGCCTCGGCGAGGATGTCCACCCCCGGCGTGGGCATGACGGCGAGCGGGTGGCGGTCGGAGATCGCGCCACGCCCGTTCAGGGTCGTCACCACCGGCGCACCGATGGTCTCCGCGAGCCGGGTGACCGCCGCCGACCCGTTCGCCGCCTGCACCCCCCAGCCCGCGACGATCACCGGACGAGCCGCCCCGCGCAGCGCGGCCGCGGCCTGCTCCACGACCGCCGGATCGGGGTGGATCCGCCCGTCGAAACCCGGCTCGGGCGCGCACAGTTCGACCTCCGCCGTGGCCTGCAGGATATCGGGCGGGATCTCCAGCGCCACCGGGCGCGGACGTCCGGTCGCCAGCTCGGTGCACGCCGCCCGGACCAGCCGCGGGATGTCCTGCGGGCGGCGGGCGAGCCGCTGCCACGTGGTGAGCGCACCGATGATCTCGGACTGGCGCGGGATCTCGTGCAGCATCCCGAAACCACGGCCGAGTGTGTGCGACGGGATCTGCCCGGCGATGAGCAGCACCGGCGACGAGCACGCCCACGCGGTCGCCAGACCCGACAGCGCATTCAGCACCCCAGGGCCGGGCACCACCATCGCCACCCCGGGACGGCCGCTCGCCCGCGCGTAACCGTCGGCCAGATACGTCGTCGCCTGCTCGTGCCGGGTGTTGTGGAAGCGGATCTTGCCGGCCACCTGTGCCAGTCCGTCGGTAGCCCAGTCCAGTTGGGCACCGGGGACGCCGAACACATCGGTGACACCTTCGAGGACGAGCTGGCGGGCCAGGGCCTCGCCGCCGGTCATTTCCATGACGGGGGTCCCATCGATCGAGGTTGTTGCGGGAACGTTAAGGCCAGATTTGATCTGTTGTCAAATCTCTGGCGATGCGCGAGGATCAACGCAGTGGGAGTGCTTGGATTACATATCAAAGATCAAAAGACATTGACATGTGGTCAGCCCGAGTTCATGCTGAACCGCACCAACCGACCCGGCAGGCCAAAACGGTGTCCCAGTGTGCACCGTGCGGCTCCGGTTCGGCCAGCGGCGGACCGGACTGCACTTTGGACGGTGGGTGAGCGATGCTGAGACTGACGGCGTGGCGCGTCGCGCGGATGGTCCCGCTGCTGTTCCTGGTCTCGATCGGCGCTTTCGGCCTGGTCTACCTGATTCCCGGTGACCCGGCGTCGGCGATCGCGGGCCAGGATGCGGATCCCGCACAGGTCGCGGCGATCCGCAGCCAGCTCGGCCTCGACAAGCCGGTCTGGGAGCAGTACTGGCACTGGATTTCCGGGCTGGCGCAGGGCCGTTTCGGCACCTCGCTGTACGACCAGACCTCGGTTGTGTCCTCGATCCAGGAACGCTTCCCGGTCACCCTCTCGCTGACGGTGGCCGCACTCGTGGTCGCACTGGCGATCGGGATTCCGGTCGGTATTCTCGCGGCGACGCACCGCGGCACGGTGCTCGACCGGGCCATCACCGCGCTCAGCACGGTCGGTATCGCGATGCCCGCCTTCTGGCTGGGGCTGTTGCTGATCATCGGGTTCTCGCTGAAACTCAACGTGCTGCCCGCGGTCGGCTACGTGCCGTGGACGACCGACCCCGGCGGCTGGCTCGAGCACATCACACTGCCCGCGGTGACCCTCGGCCTCGCGGCGGCGGCGGAACTGGCAAGGCACACCCGCAGCGCGCTGTCGGAAACGTTGCAGCAGGACTACATCCGGACCGCGCGGATGATCGGCATCCGCTCGCACAAGGTCAATCTCAAGCACGCGCTGAAGAACGCCGGCGCCCCCATTCTCACCATCTTCAGTTTCCAGGTTTCGTTCCTGCTCGGTGGTTCTCTCGTCGTCGAGCAGATCTTCAACCTGCCGGGGCTCGGGAGTTTCGCCATCTCCGCGGTGGGACAGAAGGACCTGCCGGTCATTCAGGCCGTCGTCATGGTGACCGCCCTGATCGTGATGGGAGTCAACTTGCTCACCGACATCGCTTACGGCTACCTCAACCCGCGGGTGCGTGCGACGTGACACTGCGAAACGACCCGGCCATCGGAGCCGGACCGGAAACCACGGTCGACGCCTGGGACCGTTACGCGGCGCTGGCCGGCACGGGCGATGACGGCGGGGTTCCGGCGCGGCGCGTGCGATACCGGTTCCTGCGCCGGTTCGTGCGTCAGCGGCTCGCCGTCGGTGCCCTGATCTTCCTGCTGCTGGTGCTGGTCACGTGTGTGCTCGCACCGCTGATCGCCCCGTACGATCCGCTGGCGCAGGACCTGAGCGCGTCGTTGCTGCCGCCGAGCGGAAGCCACTGGCTGGGCACCGATCTGCTGGGCCGTGACGTGTTCTCCCGGCTGCTGTACGGGGGCCGGGTCTCGTTGCAGGCCGCGGGCGTGGCCACCGCGACGGCGCTGGTGATCGGCGTGATCCCCGGTCTTGCCGCCGGTTATCTGGGCCGCCGCGTCGATCAGGTCATCATGGCGCTGACCGACGCGCTGATGAGCTTTCCCGCGCTGGTGCTCGCGATCGGCGTGATCAGCGTGACCGGGGCCGGGGTCACCAACGCGATGCTCGCGGTCGGCGTGATCGTCGCCCCGCGGGTGCTGCGGCTGGTCCGCAGCACGACCATGCACATCAAGGAAGAAACCTATGTGGAGGCCGCCCGCAGTATCGGGACCTCGACCCCGGTGATCATCTTCCGGCACATCCTGCCGAACGTGCTGCCGCCGCTGATCGTCTTCACGTCACTGCTCGCCGGCGCGACGATGCTTGTCGAAGCCTCGCTGAGCTTCATCGGCCTCGGCGTGCGGCCACCGGATGCCAGCTGGGGGACGATGCTGGGGGACGCGTTCAGCCGGATCAGCCAGGCACCCACGCTGATCCTGTTTCCCGGTGCCGCGATCGCACTGACCGTGCTCGCGCTGAACCTGTTCGGGGACGGGATCCGCGATTCGATCGGCCGGGAGTCGCGACGATGACCGAACCGACCCTGCGGGTGCGCGATCTCGACGTGGAACTGCTGTCCGGCGGCGGCTGGCGCAAGGTCGTCGACGACGTCAGTTTCGATGTGCACGCCGGCGAAACACTGGGCATCGTCGGTGAATCCGGCTCCGGCAAGACGATCACGAGTCTCGCGGTGCTGGGGCTGCTGCCGAAACGCACGTCGAAGGTCGGCTCGGGCAGTATCCAGCTCGCCGGAAAGGAACTCGTCGGCCTGCGCCGTTCCGAGCTGGAAGACTTGCGCGGCAACGAAATGAGCATGATCTTCCAGGAGCCGATGACGAGCCTGAACCCCGCGTTCACGGTCGGGGCGCAGATCGCGGAAGGCGTCCGGCGCCACCGCGGTTGCTCGCGTGCCGATGCGCATAAGCGGGCCGTGGAAATGCTGGATCTGGTGGGCATTCCGGGCGCGGCGTCGCGGGCGAAGAGCTACCCGTACGAGATGTCCGGCGGGATGCGGCAGCGGGTGATGATCGCGCTGGCGATCGCGTCCGATCCACGGCTGCTCATCGCCGACGAACCCACGACGGCGCTCGATGTCACGATCCAGGCCCAGATTCTCGAGCTGCTCAAACGGATGCAGCGGGAACTCGGGCTGGCGCTGGTGTTCATCACGCACAACATGGGTGTGGTGGCCGACGTGTGCGATCGCGTCGTGGTGATGTACGCGGGACAGGTCGTCGAGCACAACACCGTCGAGGAGATCTTCGCGCATCCACGGCAGCCCTACACCAGTGGCCTGTTGCGGGCGACGCCGACGATCGACCGGATATCGGGGCCGCTGGTGTCCATCCCCGGCCGGCCGCCGGATGATCCGGCCGCGATGACCGGGTGCCGGTTCGAGCCGCGCTGCCCGTTCGCCGTCGAGGCCTGCGCGCACGAGACGGTCGCACTGGTCACGGGTCCGGAAGGGGAACAGCACCGATGTATCCGTGCCGACGAACTCCACTTGGCAATCCGACCGAATGTAGGCCGCCCGTGATCAACCGGAAGCCGGGCTACGCCACGCGGACAGCCGTGACTGCGGTCGGATTGTCAACGACAGGCACAGTGAGGGCGCGCCATGACCACCAGTGAACTGGCCGCCCCGGTGGGCACCACGCGACTCGAGGTGTCGGACCTGAGCGTGAGCTTCCCCGTTCGCGGACTTCCCTTGCGCAGCAAGGCAAATGTCCGCGCGGTGGACCACGTCGGGTTCACCCTCGATCGTGGGGAGACGCTCGGCCTTGTCGGTGAATCCGGTTCGGGCAAGTCGACCACCGCGCGGGCGATCATGCGCCTGGTCAAACCGGAAGCGGGCCGGGTCGTGCTCAACGGCACCGAAATCAGTGCGCTGTCCGACCGGCGGTTCCGCGGGTACCGGCGCGGGGTGCAGATGGTGTTCCAGGATCCGTTCTCGTCGCTGGACCCCAGCATGACGATCGAAACGATCATCACGGAGCCGCTGCGGGTGCACACCGATTCCGGCCGCAGGGCCAGGTCCGATCGGGCCGCCGAGCTGATGCGGCTGGTGGGGCTCAACCCGGCGTTCCTGGACCGGTATCCGTACGAGTTCTCCGGCGGGCAGCGGCAGCGCATCGCCATCGCGCGGGCCATCGCCGTCGAACCGGATGTGCTGATCTGTGACGAGGCCGTTTCGGCGCTGGACGTCTCGACGCAGAACCAGATCGTCGCGCTGCTGGAAACCTTGCAGCGCAGGCTCGAGATGTCGTATCTGTTCATCTCGCACGACCTGGCGGTGGTGCGGCATATCGCGGACCGCATCATCGTGATGTACCTCGGTCGCATCGTCGAAGAGAGCCCGACCGAGCGGCTTTTCGCGGCACCGGCGCATCCCTACACCCAGGCGTTGCTGTCGGCCGTGCCGGTGCCCGAACCACGGGCGCAGCGGCATCGTGAGCGCGTGATCCTCGGTGGGGACATTCCCGATCCGCGGCATGTCCCGGCGGGCTGCCGGTTCAACACCCGGTGCCCGCGCGTGATGGACATCTGCCGGAACGTCGAACCGGCGCCGGTCCCGGTCGCGGGCGGTGGTTCCGCGGCGTGTCACCTGCTGACGACGCCGGAGAGCTAGCCGCAACGGTTCGGAAACGCCGTCGCGGTCTGGCCAGATAATTGATAAAATACTTGAAATCAAACTCCCCGGAGGTAGCGGTGTTCTCATCAGCCCGCTCGGCACGACCGGCGCATCTGGCGTTCCTGTCCATGGCCCTCGCCGCGGTCCTCACGCTGTCGGCGTGCGGCGGCGCGAACACCGCCGGTACCGGCACGTCCACCTCGGCGCCCAAGCCCGGTGGTTCGGCGCGGCTGGCCTACTACCTCGCGGTCGACAAGCTCGACCCGGCGCTGACCTCGGGCGGCCCGAACTACAATATCCTGCAGTTGATCTACGACACCCTGGTCCACGTCGACGCCGGCGGAAAGCCGGCGCCGGGGCTGGCCACGTCGTGGCAGTTCTCTCCCGACCTCAAGACGCTGACGCTGACCCTGCGCGAGGGCCTGACCTTCCCCGACGGCACGCCGTTCGACGCGAACGTGGTCAAGGCCAACCTCGACCGGTCCAAGACGCTCCCGTCCTCGACGACGGCCGCGTTGCTGACCAGCCTGCAGAGCACGGCGGTTCTCGATCCCACGCACGTCAAGCTGACGCTGACCAAACCGGACGCGCTGATCGTGATGGACCTGGCCGACCGCGCGGGCATGATGGCGTCGCCGAAGAGTTTCGACGGGCTCGTGAACGCCCCGGTCGGTCTTGGACAGTACACAATGGACGCCTACAAGCCCGGCGTGTCCATCACGTTGAAGAAGAACCCCGCTTACTGGGACGCCAAATCGGTGCTGCTGGACAACGTCACGATCGACTTCATCCCCGACGCGACAGCCCGGCTCAACGCGGTGCGCACCGGCCGGGACGACGCGGCCCAGATCGATCCGTCGCAGATCGCCGACGCGCAGGCGGGTCAGCTGAACACCATGGACGCGCCCGGCGTGAAGTACATCGCGTTGCAGGTCAACCCCGATCACGTGCCCGCGTACAAGAACCCGTTGGTACGGCAGGCAATCAGCCTGGCACTCGACCGGGCGGCCATCTCGAAGACGCTGTACCTCGACAAGGCCGACATCTCCGGCCAGGTGTTCCAAGAGGGCACGATCGGTCACGGCGGCAATGTCACGGCACCCTATGACCTCGAGAAGGCCAAGCAGCTGATGGCACAGGCGGGCTACGCGGGCGGATTCCCGCTGACGACGACGATCGCGCCCGCCTACAAGTCGCTCACCGAAGCGATGCAGGCCCAGCTCGCCAAGCTCAACATCCAGCTCAAGATCGACATCCCGTCGGCGGGCTATGCGGTCTCGGACGGCATGTGGGTCAAGAAGACACTCGAATCCACGGTGACCGGCTTCTTCACCCCGTTCGACCTCGCCACCGGTGTGGCCCGGGTCTTCGGCCCCGGCGGCACCACGAACCCCGGCAACCTGAGCAGCCCCGACGTCGACAAGGCCGTCGACGCGGCAAGGAGTTCGGCGGATCCGGCGACACAGGGGAGCCAGCTGCAGTCGGTTTCGAAGGAACTGGTCACCGACCCGCTCGGGGCGATCGTGGTGATCCGTCCACTGGAGATCATCGCGTACGGCAAGAAGATCAGCGGGTTCTCCCCGTGCCTCGGCGGGTTCCCGTGCCTGGCGAATGTCGGGGTGAGCGGATGACGGAACGTGCACCGGTGACCCCGCTCGTGCTGGCGAACTGCTCGGTCATCGACGTCGAGAACGGGGATGTGCTGAGCGGCGCGGAGATCCACGTCGAGGACGGGCGGATCACCGCCGTGGGCCGGGCACCTGGCGGGCGTGACCGGAACGCGCGGGTCGTCGATCTCGGCGGCGGGTGGGTCACCCCGGGATTGTGGGACTGTCACGCGCATCTCGGCCTGCTCATCCCCGACCCGACGAACTACGGTTTCTTCGAAACCCAGGCACGGCGCAGCATCCGCGCGGGGCAGAACGCCATCGACGCGCTGCGGGTCGGCATCACGACGGTGCGCGTCACCGGTGAGGCCGAGTACATCGACCTCGCCTGGCGCGACGCCTTCGCGACCGGTCAGTTCACCGGGCCGCGCATTTTCGGTGCCGGGCATCTGATGCGCTGCACCGGCGGGCACCTCAACCGCGGGCCCAAGCAATACCAGTACGTGCGGGACGCTATCGAGATCGACGGCACGACCGAGGCGATGAAGCAGACCCGCCAGCAGATCACGATGGGCGTCGATCTCATCAAAATCGTGGTGACCGGCGGAATGCAGGCCGGTGAGGGAGTCGGCGATCTGCAGCTGACGAAAGAAGAAGTGGCGGCGATCTGCACCATCGCCCACGGCCGCGGCAGGCAGGTCACCGCGCACGCCGGTGGCGGCCAGGCGACACGGGACGCACTGGACGCCGGGATCGACGCGATCGAACACGGCTACGACCTCGACGAGCAGACGATCGACATGATGGCCGAGCGCGGCACGTTCCTGGTGCCGACAATCGGCGTCACGCACGACGACGAGTTCGCCTGCGAGCACATGTGGCCCGACGCGACCAGGGCCAAGGCGTCCCGGCTGGCTCCCGCGCATCGCGAGACTGTGTTGCGTGCCAAGGAAAGCGGTATCACGATCTGCAGCGGCGGTGACAAGTACCCGATCGCCGAAAGTGGCCTGCGCGAGATTCAGCGGCTGGTGGACGTCGGGCTCACCGCGGCCGAGGCGTTGCGCGCCGCGACGATCAACGGCGCGCGGCTGATGCGGGCCGACGACTGGATCGGCACGATCGAGCCCGGCAAAGTGGCCGATTTCGCGGTGTGGGCCCGAAATCCGCTCGACGACATCGGTGCACTGGACGAGCTTCGCCGCGTGTATCTCGGTGGCAGGCTCGTCACCGACGCCGGCTCCGACGGTGCGCTCAACCCCGCCGACCGGGCGCGCGGCGTCTCCCGGATCGGGATTCCCGACGATGTCGCCGTCGTGCGGCCGACCTACGAGGAGAGCAGTAAATGAGTACGCCGGAAGCCAAACTGGCCGGCCTCGGTCACGAGCTCGCCGCCTTCCCCGCGCGCCCGGGACCGCTGGAAATGGTGGTCGTGCACGGCGGGCTGGCGTGGGTTTCCGGTCAGCCACCGGCAAAGGACGGCAAGATCGTCTACAAAGGACCGGTCGGGGCCGCGGTGTCGATCGAGGACGCCCGCTCGGCCGCCCAGCTGTGTGTGGTCAACGCGCTCGGCGCGCTGTCCGCCGCACTCGGCTCACTGTCCACAGTGGAGCGGATCGTGAAAGTCGTCGGTTTCGTCAGCTGTGAACCGGGTTTCTCGCGCCAGTCCGACGTGATCAACGCGGCGTCCGATCTGCTCGTCGGGGTGTTCGGTGACGCGGGCAAGCACGCCCGGTCGGCGATCGGCGTCGCCTCGCTGCCCGCCGACATGTCGGTGGAGATCGAACTGGTCGCCGCGGTGCGACGGGAAGCGGGCTGAGTATGCGCATCGGTACCACGTTCCTGCAGAGCGACCTGGAACTCGACCCGATCGCGACCCGCGACTACGTCCAGGCCGTCGAAGGCATGGGGTTCGATCACCTGCTCACCTACGATCACGTGCTCGGGGCGAGCGCGGCACACCGGCCTGGCTGGAACGAGTTCCACGATTCCGAAGACCGGTTTCACGAGATCTTCGTATTGTTCGGGTACCTCGCCGCGGTCACCTCCACCATCGAGCTGGTCACCGGAATCCTCTGCCTGCCCCAGCGCCAGACGGCGTTGGTGGCCAAACAGGCGGCCGAAGTCGACCTGCTCACCGGCGGACGGTTGCGCATCGGCGTCGGGATCGGCTGGAACGACGTGGAGTTCGAGGCGCTCGGCGAGCGGTTCGGTGGGCGCGGACAGCGCATCGAGGAACAGATCGAGCTGCTGCGCAACCTGTGGACCGAGCCCGTCGTCGATTTCCACGGCAAGTGGCACGACGTGACGTATGCGGGCCTCAACCCGCTGCCGGTCCAGCGGCCCATCCCGATCTGGTACGGCTCACGGGCGGACTCGGTGCTCGACCGGGTCGCCAGGCTCGCCGACGGGTGGATGCCCGATTCGCGCGAGCCGGACATCGTCGCGCCGCAGGTCGAGAAACTGCGCGAACTGACCGGGAAAGCCGGCCGCGATCCGGGGAAAATGGGGTTGCAGGCACGGCTTTCCGCCCGCCAGGGCGGTCCGGACGTCTGGGTGGAGCACTACCGGCGCTACCTCGAGATGGGTTTCACGCACTTCTGCTTTTCCACGATCTGGAGCGGAGCGTCCACAGTGGACGAACACCTGAAACTGCTCCAGCGGTTCCGCGACGAGGTTGGAGTGCCGCAATGACATCGACCTTACCGCTGACCCTCCCCGAGTTCGCGGAACGAGCCGCCGAGGTACTGCCCGACGGTGTCCTGCGGTACTTCGCCGGCGCCGCCGGTGACGAGATCACGTTGGCGGACAACGTGGTCGCGTGGCAGCGGCTGGCATTGCGGCAGCGGGTGCTGGTCGATGTGTCCAAACGCGACCTTTCCGTGGAGATCCTCGGGGTCCGCCGCCCGCATCCGGTGATCATGGCGCCGATGGCGTGGCAAACCCTGGCCAACCCCGGCGGCGAAATCGCCGCCGCCCAGGGAATCGGCGCGGCCGGCGGCATCTACACGATGTCCTGCTGGGCGTCCCAGCACGCCGACGACGTCGCCGCGCAGGCGGCCGATACCACCCGCTGGATGCACATCCACATCTTTCCCGACCGCGACATCACCCAGCGGCTCGTCGACCGGGCCGTGCGGGGCGGCTTCGAGGCGCTGGTGCTGACCGCGGACCAGCCGGTCGCCGGGCGCCGGGACCGCTCGATGCGCGCCCAGTTCGCGCGGCCGGGCTCACCCAACCTCGCCGATCTCGCGCCCGGCAGCCTCGAACCCGCACAGACCTGGGAGGACGTCGCGGAGCTGGTGACGTCCTCGCCGCTGCCGGTGATCGTGAAGGGCCTGCTCGAACCGGGCGACGCGGAACTGGCGATCCAGGCCGGGGCCGCGGGGATCGTGGTGTCCAACCACGGCGCCCGGCAGCTGGACACGGTGTTGTCCACCGCATCGGCACTGCCCGCCGTCGTCGAGCAGGTCGCCGGTCGCGTCGATGTCCTTGTGGACGGCGGGATCCGGCGCGGCAGCGACATCGTCAAGGCGCTGGCGCTGGGCGCCGATGCCGTCCTCATCGGACGGCCCCTGCTGTGGGGCCTGGCCGTGGGCGGCGCCGACGGGGTGCGGCACAGCGTCGAGCTGTACCTCAAGGAGCTGGACATCGCGCTGGCCGTGCTGGGCGTGACGTCCGCGGCTGAACTGGAACCCTCGATCGTTCTCCCCGCACCCTGGTCGGCGTGACCATTTCCCAGAAAGGCTGTGACCATGGCAGGCACCTCCGTCTCCGCGCAGGATCGCGCGGAGATCACCGAACTGTTCGCGCGTTATGCGTGGGCGGGTGACACCGGAAGCTTCGACGAGTACGTCGCCCTGTTCACCGAGGACGGCGTTTTCGACGGCATGGGCGGGTATTACACCGGCCCGGACGAGCTGCGCGAGCTCGCTCGCGAGGTCAAGCAGGGACCGCGGTCCCGCGGCCTGCAGCACTGGGTCGGCAATTCCGTCTACGACAGCGACGGACCCGACAAGGTCGTGGTCAAGTCCATGTGTTTCGCGCCGCGCCGCATCGAAAACGAGCACTCGCTGGTTTTCGTCGGCTATTACGTCGACACCATCGTGCGGGTCGAGGGGGAGTGGAAGTTCCGGATCCGCCGCTGGCGGCCCTGGGCCGGCGAGGTGCTCGACGGCGCCAAGCCGTGGGAGACCGGCGCCGACGACGGCGGCTTCATCCACCGCAAGGGCACGGAGAACGGCGCGCGGGTCAGCGCGGTCTGACGTGGGCGCGCCGAACACCGATCCCGCGATGTACCAGGCGATCGGGGACGCGTTCGCCGGTGAGGGAACCGACGTCGTCTTCGCGTTGATGGGCGACGGGAACATGCTCGCGCTGGCGGACATGTCCGCGCGGCATGGGATCCGGCTGGTGCATGTGCGCCACGAGAACGCGGCCGTCGCGATGGCCGACGGGTGGGCGAGGGCGACCGGCCGGGTCGGGGTCGCCTCGGTCACGTGCGGGCCCGGCGTCTCGCAGATCTCGACCGCGCTGACCGCGGCGGTGCGCAACCGGACACCGCTGGTGGTCTTCGCCGGCGAGATCCCCACCGGCATGGCGTGGAACCCGCAGCAGGGCGACACGGCCGGTTTCGTCCAGGCCACCGGGGCGCGTTATCTGCCGCTGCGCAACGCCGGCAAGCTGTTCGAGACGATCCGCTCAGCGTTCTCCCTCGCATACCGGGACCGGACGGCGGTCGTCCTCAGCATCCCGTACGACCTGCAGGAAGTGCCGTGGCGGCCACCGCACCCGTACCGGCGCTCGGCCGATGTGCGAGTGAGCGCGCCGCCGGTGATATCTCATCACGACCAGATCGTGCTCGCGGCGGACGAGATCATGACCGCCGAACGGCCGCTCATCCTCGCCGGGCAGGGCGCCGTGGCCGCGCGGGAGGACATCGTCCAGCTGGCCGGCACGATCGGCGCCGTACTCGGCACCACCCTCAAGGCGAATTGCCTGTTCCTCGGTGAGGAGTTCGACGTCGGCCTCGTCGGCGGCCTGATTTCGGCCGCTGCCAAGGAAATCGTGCGCGAGGTGGATCTTGTCGTCGCGGTCGGCGCGTCGCTGGGCTACTTCACCACCGACAATGGTGCACTGTTGCACGGCAAGCGGATCATCCGGATCGACGCGCAACCGAGGCTGGAGAACGAAGGCGTCATCCTCGACTCCGTCGTGGTGCACGCCGACGCCCGGCTCGGGGTGCGCGCGCTGCACACGGAACTGGACCAGCGGGGCTATCGCGCCGCGGGGCTGCGCACCCAGCTGATACGCGCGCAGCTGGCCGACCCCATTCCCGATGTGCCGCCGATCCAGCCCGAACCGGGCACCGTGGATCCGGCCGAGGTCATCAGCGTCCTGGACGAAACCCTGCCGCCCGCGGTCGGCGCCGTGTTCGGTGTCGGGCATTTCTGGTCGTTCGCGGCCATGGGGCTGACCCGCCCCGGCCCCGCGTCGTTCACCTACGCCTACGGATTCGGCGCGGTGGGGCACGGGTTGCCGACCGCGATCGGCGTCGCGGTCGGTACGGAAACGCCGCTCGTGCTCGTCGAAGGTGACGGCAGCCTGCTGATGCATCTGGGCGAACTGCAGACGCTGGCGGTGGAACGGCTGCCGGTCCTGGTGCTGGTGATGAACGACGGCGGGTTCGGGTCCGAGATCCACAAGCTGAACTTCAAGGGCGCGGACGGCGAGCTGGCCCGGTTCCACCGCACGGATTTCGCCGCGCTGGGCCGCGCGCTCGGGATGACCGCGCACACCCTCGCCGATCCCCGCGATATCGACGGCATCGTCAAGGAATTCATGGCCGATCCGGTGCCGACGGTGGTCGACGTCCCGATGTCGGCCGCCGCGATTTCCGCGCCGACGCGGCGGTCGCTGTTCCCGCGGACACTCGAGCCGCTGAAAAGGAGCTGACAGTGAAGATCGGCGCACTGCTGCCGCATGACGAGGTCGGCGCGCACCCCGGTGACCTCCGCGACTTCGTGCAGACGGTGGAAGGCCTTGGCTACGACCACATCCTGCAGTACGAACACGTGCTCGGCGCCGGGCGCGGGACGCGGCCGGACTGGACCGGTCCCTACGACGCGGACAACCTGTTTCACGAACCGTTCGTGTTGTTCGGCTATCTGGCCGGGGTGACGATCTCGATCGAGTTCGTGACCGGTGTGTTCATCCTGCCGCAACGGCAGACCGCGCTGGTTGCGAAGCAGGCCGCGGAAGTGGCTCTGTTGAGCGGAAACCGGCTGCGGCTCGGGGTCGGCCTCGGCTGGAACAAGGTCGAGTACGAATCGCTCGGCGTCCCGTGGAGCCGGCGCGCGGCCCGCTACGAGGAGCAGATTTCGGTCCTGCGCGCGTTGTGGGGCGAGCACACGACCACGGTCGACGGCGAGTTCCACACGATCATCGACGCCGGTATCAACCCGAGGCCCACCGAGCCGGTTCCGCTGTGGCTCGGCAGCGGCCCGGCCGAACCGGCGATCGACCGGGTCGCGCGGCTGGCGGACGGCTGGATCCCGGGCGGCACGTTCACCGCGGAGCTGGGGCCGCAGATCGAACGCGTGCGGTCGCTGGTCGAGTCCCACGGCCGTGATCCCGCTGCGTTCGGGATCCAGGCGCGGCTGGTCACCAGCCGGATGCCCGCCGAACAGTGGGGGCAGGAATGCCGCGAGTGGGCGAAGCTCGGCGTGAGCCACCTTGCCGTGAGCAGCAAGGGAATCGGCAACGAAACCCTGTCCGATCACTTGCGGTTCCTGGAGAAGTTCAAGGCCGAAAACCTGGACCCGGTGCGATGAGCCTCGTCTACCGCGCGGGCCGGTCCGCGGCCGAAATCCAGCAGCAGTACGGGATTTCCGACGTCGTGAAGCTGTCGTCGAACGAGCTGCCATGGGGGCCGCTGCCCTCGGTGCGGGACGCGATCCTGCGGGCCGTCACCGGAGACGACGGCGCGAACCGCTATCCCGATCTACGGGCGACGGAACTGCGCGCCACAATCGCCGCTTATCACGGAGTGGACCCCGGCCGCGTTGCCGTCGGAGCCGGTTCGGGCGGGATCCTGGCGCAGCTGGTGCGATCGGAGTTGCGTGGGGATTCCGCGGTTCTGGTGCCGGGCCCGACATTCGATCTCTACCGGATCATGTCGACGTGGACGGGCGCGTCGGTCCACGTCGCCGACATGCCGGCCACGGTGCCGGATGTGGACACGCTCGTCGCCGGGTTGCGGCCGGAGACTCGGCTGGTTTTCCTTGCCAGTCCGAACAATCCGACCGGCGGCGCGCTCGGTGCGGACCGGGTGGCGCGGATCGCGAGCCGGGTACCCGAAGGCTGCATTGTCGTGGTCGACGAGGCTTACGCCGATTTCGTGACGGCGTGCCATATCGACCAGGGGGCGGCGTTGATCGACCGCTACGACAACGTCGTGGTGCTGCGGACGTTCTCCAAGGCACACGGTCTGGCCGGGCTGCGGATCGGGTACCTGCTGGGCCATCCCGCCATCGTCGACCGGGTCGGTGCGCTGTCGACGCCGTTCCACATCGGCACGGTGGGGCAGGTCGCGGCGATCGAGTCGGTGCGCCACGCCGCGCAGGTCCGGGAACGGGCCGAGCGCGTCGTGGCCGAGCGGGAGCGGATGGCCGCGACGATCCGCGCGATGGGGCTGGGTTTGGGATGGTCACAGGCGAATTTCCTGTGGCTGCCGGCGGGTTCCGGTGCGGCGCGGCTGGCACAGGCGCTCGAACAGCGGGGCCTGGTGCCGCGGCTGTTCGACGGCAAGGGGGTGCGGGTCACCGTCGCGCGGGCCGCCGACAACGACCGGGTACTGGCGGTGCTCGGCGAACTGGATTTGCGTGACACGTGGACGTTGCCGGTGGGTGACGGGGTCGTGGCTGCCGCGCGTACCGCGGCCGAGTTGGAATCGGTGAGCGGCGTGGTGGACGGTGCGGTCGCCCGGGACGCCTACCGTGCCGCGCTGGCGCTCGCCGGGCGGGTGCCGGATCCGCAGATCGATACGTGGGGCGCGGAACAGGCAGGGCACGCGCTGGTGGCGGAACTGCTGGACGTGGTGAGCGTGGATTTGCTGGAGGGCCGGGAAAAGATCGCGGCGCAGGTGATCGCGACCGCACGAGCGAAGGACGGACAATGAAGATCGCGGTGGTGGTCTACGACAAGATGACGGCGCTCGACGCGCTGGGACCGTATGCGGTGATGGCGATGCTGCCGGGGCGGGAAATCTCTTTTGTGGCAGCGAAAGCGGGTCCGGTCGTGGACGATTGTGGCGCGCTGGCGGTGACGGCGACGAGGACGTTCGACGATTACCGGGACCCGGAGATCGTGATCGTGCCGGGCGGTTTCGTGACGCGGCGGATGAGTATCGTGGGGGACCCGTGTATCGAGTGGCTGCGGGAGGTGCACCCGCGGACGCAGTGGACGACGTCGGTGTGCACCGGCGCGCTGCTGCTGGGGGCGGCGGGCCTGCTGAAGGGCCTGCGCGCGACGACGCACTGGGTCGCCTACGACGAGCTGGCCGCGTTCGGCGCCGATCCGGACCACGAGCGCGTGATCGTGCACCCGGAGCGGCGCATCATCACGGCGGCGGGCGTTTCGGCGGGGATCGACATGGGCCTGCGGCTGGCGCAGGAACTGGCGGGCGACCGCGTCGCGCAACGGATCCAGCTGGGGATGGAATACGACCCGCAGCCCCCGTTCGACGCGGGCTCGCCACTGAAGGCGCCGCCGGATCTGGTGGAGGAGATGCGCACCACCCTGGCCGAAAGCAAGCGCCGCCTGCTGGCCGACCTGACACCGAAGGCCGCGGAGAATTGATGGCTCCGGTGTGAGGTGGGCTGGCTGGTGGCGGGCGAGGGGTGACCGCACGC
>NZ_WMBA01000050.1 GCF_009707865.1 Amycolatopsis pithecellobii | reverse complement strand
CCCGCCCCGGCCCCCCCCCCCCCCCAGCGCGGTCGGCCGCCGGCGTTTCCGAAGCCCAGCACCTCGGCATACGAATCTCCGGTGGCTTATTTCCGCGCGAACGGGTTTCCCGGCGGGGCGATCTCCTGCGGTTCGAAGCCGAACGAGCTCGCGAACTCTTCGGGCGCCAGCAGCATCTCGACGGAGAGGTTGTCCACGAGACGCAGATAAAAGCCGCCCGATACCGCCGGCATCCCGGCTGTCGAACGGATTCCGAGCCGCTCGGACGCGTCGCGGGCACGCAGGAGTTCATCGCGATCCCGGTACCCCATGGCGACGTTCATGAAGCCCTGATCGCTCAGGAGTGCGCCGGGAGCCGGGGCCTTCGGCTCGGGGGTTTCGTACTCCATCACCTCGAGCAGCATTTCGCCGGCTTGGAAGACCGCGCAGGTTCGCCGGGCGCCTTCGAGTCCCCACAATGCCTCGTGCTCGGGACGGTGCAGGGCGTCGGACGCGATCTCGGCGAACCCGAAGACCTCCCGGATCTGGCGACGCGCGAGCTCCAGATCCGACACCGACGCCGCGGCATAGGTCAGTGCCGGGCCGGGCCGCACGCCGGGAACGGCTGTCTCCCCGGTCTCCTCGATGATCTCGACGATGACGTCCGATGTGGACTCCCGGAAGCAGACCCGCCGCGCCCCGTCCACGGTCACCGGGTCGGTGAGCGTCGACTCCCCCGCCGCACTCAGCCGCTCGAGCACCGCG
Source organism: Amycolatopsis pithecellobii (assembly GCF_009707865.1). Taxonomy (GTDB): domain Bacteria; phylum Actinomycetota; class Actinomycetes; order Mycobacteriales; family Pseudonocardiaceae; genus Amycolatopsis_E; species Amycolatopsis_E pithecellobii. Next base: position 60,825 of record NZ_WMBA01000050.1, on the reverse strand, counting down.
TCGAAGTCGGAGACGGTGATGCCGTAGCGCACCCAGCCGAGGTCCGACGGCCGCCACCCCGCGGGCCGGGGCCGCTGCGGAGGGTTGTAGTGGTGGAACAGTTCGATCTGCGCGAATTCCTGACGTCCGAGCATCCACCACAGCATGACCGCGGTGTCATCACCACTGGGCAACTGCTGGAGACGGGCGGCGAACTCGCCCCACCGGGGCCGGCCGCCCGCGCTCGTGAAGCCGAAAACCTCGACCAGCGTGCGAATCGTGCGCGGCATGTTCGCCGTGCACACGGCGACCTGAACGAGACCTGCCATGTTCCTGCCCTTTCTTGGTAGCCGAAAAGCCTTATGCCGTGCCGAAGTTGACCAGCTCGGTGGTTCCACCGTCATAGCGGAACTCGGCGCCGGTCAGCGAGCGGTTGGCGGGATCGGCGAGGTACACGATCGCCCGCGCGATCTCGTCGGCGCCGATGAGATGCCCGAACGGCATCCGGGCGGTCAGCATCTGCCGCGCGGCAACCGGATCGGCGTCGTAGCGACCGGTGACTGCGGTGTGTACCGGCCCCGGGTAGACCGCGTTGACCCGGATGCCTTCGGCGACGAGATCGGCGGCCATCGCCCGGGTGAGCGCGGCGACCGCGCCTTTGGACGCGCTGTACACCGCGCGCAGCGGGGTCCCGGCGACGGCGACACTGGACGCCACATTGACGATCGTGGCCGCGTGCCCCGCCCGCAGAAGGGGAATCGCGTGCCGGCTGACTCGCGCGACGCCGAACACGTTGACGCCGAAGACCTGGAGCCACGCTTCGTCGGTCGCCGTCTCGACCGTCCCCTTCCCCCCGATCCCGGCGTTGTTGACCACGACGTCGAGCTTTCCGTGCGCATCGCCGAGAGCGGCGAACGCGGCGCTCACCGAAGCGTCGTCGGCGACGTCGCACGGAATCCAGCCGACCCCCTCGCTGGGCGGGCCTTCGCGCAGGTCGAGCCCGACGACGGTCATCCCGGCCGCGGCGAAAGCCGATGCGGTGGCCAGCCCGATACCGGAACCGGCCCCGGTGACGGCGACGACGCGAGCGGCGTCGCCGGAGGCGGGTGTACTCATCGAGATCCTCCTGTGTTCATGATCGTGGGGGTCATTCGGCCTGGATCCACCAATGCAGCACCCGGCGCTTGAACTCGTCGGCCACCCGCAGCATCGCCAGGGCGCAGACGGACAGGACGATGATCACCGCGAAGGTCATGCTGGTATTCGAGGCGTTGGTCGCCGTCGTGATCAGCAGGCCCATACCCGCGCCGCCGGTGAGGATCTCCCCCGTCACGACGGACACGATCGCGAAGCTCACCGCCACCGGCAGGCTCGACAGCGTCCAGGCGAGCGCGTAAGGAAAACGCACCCGCCACATGATGTTCCACCCCGAGGCACCGAGCAGACGCGCGTTGTGCCGCACGTGCACCTCGACGGTCCGCGCGCCCTCGTAGGCGTTGAACAGCGCCACGAAGAACACCACGAGGAAGGCGACGACGATCGAGCTGGCCAGGCCGCTGCCGAAGAGCACCACCACGATCGGGATGAGCGCGATGCGGGGCACCGCGTTGAGCGCGACCACGAAGGGGCGGAACACCGCCCCGGCGAACTCGAAGCTTCCGAGCAGCAGGCCGAACAGCCCGCCGGCGACCATGGCGATCACCAGTCCGATGAGTGACGCCAAGAACGTCGGCCACAGGAATGGCCAGACGGCAGGTACTCCGCTCCGCCCCAAAAGCAGCTTCACCAGGCTGTCGTAGACCAGTTCCGGCGAACTGATGAAGTACGGATCCAGGAATCGCCACTCGGACAGATTCCCGATCTGCGGAAGGTATTGCCAGGCCAGCAGCACCGCCGCGGCGACGAGCACCTGGGTCGCGATTCGTACGCTCCTCGACCGGGTGCTCAGCCGTTGCCTGCGCACATCCCCGGCGCGTTGGCCCGCCAGGTCCACAGTGGACTGATCGACCACTTTCGTTGCCGCCATTACTCGTTCACCTCACCGTCGACGCGAGTCGCTTCTCCTGCCTGTTGTGCGGTGATCTGAAGGTGCAAGTCCCGCCACAGCGTGCTGTACAAATCGAGGAAATCGGTGCTCTCCCGTAACGACATCATGTCGCGATGCGCGCCGAACGGAACGTCGTGCTTGCTGAACACACAGGTCGGCCGGGGCCCCATGATGTAGACCTGATCGCACATGCTGGCGGCCTCCGCCAGGTCATGCGTCACCAGCACCATGGTGATCCCGAGTTCACGGACGATGTCGAACACGTCCTGATGGATGGCCACGCGGCTGGGCTCGTCGATCGCGGAGAACGGTTCGTCGAGAAGCAGGATCTGGGGAAGTGCGGCGACGGCGGTCAGTACCGCCACTCGCCGGCGCATCCCACCGGACAATTGATAGGGATAGGCCTTCTCGAAGCCCTCGAGATGGACCATGGCGATGAGCTCACGAATCCGTTCGTCGAAGGCTTGCCGGGACTGCCGCGAGCGCTTTCCGTGTCCTGCCTTCGTAAAGGTGTGGTGCAGCCGGACGTTCTGCTCGACGGTCAGCCACGGCAGCACGGTGTCCTTCTGGAAGACCATGCTGAGCAGGTGACGACCCGTGCCGTCCGGGTCCACTCGAACCTGTCCTGCCTGTGCCTCGCGGAGCCCGGCGATGAGGCTGAGCACGGTGCTCTTCCCGCATCCACTGGGACCCACGACGCCGATACTCTGTCCCCGGCCGATACCGAGGTCGAGGCCCTTGATGACCTCGAGCCCGCTCGGATATCGGTAGCCGACGTCGCGGAATTCGATCGAGGCACCCGTCGTGCCCCCGATGCCGTCGGACGGTTTGGCCGGCAGGGATCGCTTCGACAACTGCAGCGGAGGTGTCATCGTTGTCCAATCGCCGTCTTGAAGTACGACATGTCGACTGCCTTCGCGTAGCCGAGCTCGGCGGTGTCCGGCGAGATGAAGTCCAGACCACCAGCCTTGAAGAAGTCGAGCGTCTTCGACCAGGTCTCGGCGGAGACGAAGCCGTCGTTCGGGCTGAGGAACGGCCGGAACTCCTCGATCGCGGTCGCCAGCACATCCACGGAGCCATAGGTTTTCCAGGCGGCGTCGAAGGACATGAGTGACTGCGCGATCCCCTTCGGGTCGGCCGCGATGAAGTCCTTCCGCGCCTTGTCATAGGCCCGCAGGAACCGCTCGACGGCCGGTGCCTTTTTGTGCAACGTCGCGGGAAGTCCACCGACGACGTCCTCCACCCCGAGGGTCGGCCACCCCTGCGGGAGTTTCGATTTGTCGGCGGGATCGAGGATGACCGCGAGCTGGCCTGCCTCGATGGCGCTCTGGTACCAGTTGACATTCCCCACCGCACAGTCGGTGTGGCCACTCACGACGTTCGCGGCAACGGCCGGAACCGAGGTGAGCTGGGACAGTTCCCATTTGACGTGGTAGATGTTCTCCAGTTGTCGCGTCCATGCGTGGACCACGGTTCCGGGCGTCGAAGTGCTGACGGTCCGGCATTCCGCCGGTGTCTTGATCGCCTTGTTCGCGGTGACGACATAGCCGTACGCTCCTGCGTCCACCCCGTAGATCGTCTGAACCGGTTTGCCGGAGTTGATGATCCCGAACAGTCCGCCTTGGGCGCCCCAATAGAGATCCGTTTGCCCGGAGACGAGCTGCGCGGTGTGCGCTGCCTCTCCGACCTTGATCGACACGTCGAGGTTCTCTTTGTCGAAGTATCCCTGCGCTTTCGCCCAGTACAGGGATGATGCGTAGGCCGTGACGTCCCGCGTGCCGACCACCAGGGACAACCGTTCACCGGGCGCGGGCGCCGCACCGGAGGTCGTGCCACAAGCCGTGGCGAGGATCGCAATCACCGCGAGAATGCCGGCGGCCGCGCGGCGGCGGATTACGGAATCCGAGTTGTCCATGTCACCAAGCTCCTTTGCTCAGTTCTCAGTTGTTATGGTTGTCGGCCCGCGGTCAGGCCGCCCTCGACGGGAATCAGCGCGCCCGTGATGAAGGACGCCTCGTCGGACAGCAACCACCGCGCCGCATGGCCGATCTCCACCGGTTCGCCCGGCCGGCCCAGCAGATGGAGGCCGGCCGCCCGCTCGAGGTACGCCGCGGACTCCGTCGACCCGAAAACGGCCTCGGCCATCGCCGTGCGTATCGAGCCAGGGAGGATCGCGTTGACCCGGATGCCGAGCGGCGCGCCTTCGACCGCCGCGGCACGTGTCAATCCGCAAACGGCATGCTTCGACGCGATGTAGTCCGCTCTGTTCGGCAATGCCATCACACCGAGTGCGGAGGAAGTGTTCACAATGGACCCTCCGCCGGTCATCGCCCGCATTTCATGCTTGAGGCAATGGAATGTCCCGACGACATTGAGGCGCATCACGCGGATGAAATCGTCGGTGGTCAGCTCGACAAGCGGTTTCTCGTGCTGGGTCACTCCCGCGTTGTTGAACGCGCCGTCCAGGCGCCCGAAACGCTCGACCGTGCTTTCGACGAGTGCGCGCACCTCGTCCTCCTCGGTGAGGTCGGCTTGGACGAAGAACGCTTCAGGCCCGTCAGCGGAGAGCTCCGCGGCGAAAGCGGCGCCGCCCGTTTCGACCACATCCGTCACGACGACATGCGCCCCGGACTCGGCGAGTAAACGCGCTGCCTCGCCGCCGATCCCGCCGAGCCCACCGGTGACGATGAACACCTTCGCGTTTCCCGCGCTCATCACGATTTCTCCTTTGTGGACGCCAGGAACTCGCGCGCCCGGTCGATGTACCAGTCCATGGCCTCGGGATTCGCCAGTGCACCGCGATCGATCGCGTCCGGATCGGCGCCGGCGAACAGTCTCTTGATCGGCAGCTCGACTTTCTTGCCCGTGTGCGTCACCGGGATGGCGGGCACCGGGATGATCTCGTCCGGCACATGGCGCGGTGACGCGTTCGAGCGGATGGCTGTCGTGATTCGTTCGCGCAGCGCGTCGTCGAAGTTCCGGCTCTGGTCCAACTCGACGAACAGGGGCAACCAGTACCCGCCGGCCGGCAGCTCGACGCCGATGACGAGCCCGTCGAGGACGCCGGAAACAGGCTGTAGCGCGCCGTATATCTCGGACGAGCCGAGCCGGATGCCGTGCCGGTTCAGCGTCGCATCGGAGCGCCCCAGGATCTCACACGTGCCATCGGTGCTCAGCGTGATCCAGTCCCCGTGTGTCCACACGTCCGGATACGCCTCGAAGTACGCGGCGCGATAGCGAGCCCCATCCGGGTCGTTCCAGAACGACACGGGCATGGCAGGCATCGGTCGCGTGATGACGAGCTCGCCGACCGTATCGCGCAGACTTTTCCCGCTCTCGTCGAAGACATCCAGCGCCACCCCGAGGAACGCGCCTTGCATACGGCCCAGACGCACCGGCTCCAGCGGATTGCCGCCGACGAATGCCGAACAGATATCGGTGCCACCGCTGGTATCGGCGAGGCGCGCCCGGGCGCCCACCGTGTCATGAAGCCAGTTCGCCGTGGCATCCGCCAATGTGGAGCCCGTCGACATCACCAGCCGCAACGCGGAGAGGTCGTATTCGCCGCCCGGATATCGGCCGGCTTCCTGGACCCTTTTGAGGTATGCGGCGCCCGTGCCGAACATCGTCGCTCCGGAATTCGCGACGATCTCGAACTGCCGGTCGACGCGCGGGAAGGTGGGAGAGCCCGCATAGGTGACGATGGACGCGCCCGACATCAGGCTGGCCAGCAGCGTGTTCCAGACCATCCACGAGGTGTTGGCGGCGACGTAATAGCGGTCCTCAGGCGTCATCTCGAACTGCAGACCCCACGCCTTCACCGCCTCGAGGGCCATGCCGCCGTGACCGTGCACGATCCCCTTCGGCGAGCCTGTCGTGCCCGAGGTGAACAGGACCCACAACGGGTGGTCGAACGGGACGCGGTCGAAGCCGGGCTCCGCCTGCTCGGCTGTCAGCTCCGCGAAAGACATGCGCGTCGTGTCCTGCCCGACCTCGATGACGTGCTCGAGCGAGGGCAGCCGGGCGACGATCTCATCGAGATGATCGCGCCGATCGAACCACTTACCGCCGTAGCGATACCCGAGTGATCCGATAAGCACCTTCGGGTCGAGCTGACCGAGCCGCGCGACGGTAGCCGTCGCCGACAGGTCGGGTGAGCAGATGCACCAGGTCGCACCGATACTCGCACTCGCCAGCAAGCCGATGATCGCTTCGGGCGCATTCGGCAGCACGGCCACCACGCGATCGCCGCGACGGACACCGAGCCGGCGCAGCGACGCCGCCACGGATGCGACGCGATCACTGAGGTCACGCCAAGACATTTCGCGTTGGTGGCCATGTTCGTCGATATCGACGATGGCGGCTTGTGAGGCAAGCGCGCCTCGTGCATGACGTAAGACGTTCTCGGCGTAATTGAGGCGGGACAGCGGAAACCACTTCGCTCCCGGCATGCGCTCGTCGGTGAGCACCGGGCCGCGCCAGTCGCCGACGAGATCGAACCAACGGCGGACCCGGTCCCAGAAGCCGGCGATATCGTCGGTCGACCACGCCAGCGCCGACCGGTAGTCCGGAAGGTCGACGGCACACTCTTCGGCTGCCGCAGCGAGAAACCTCCCCATCAGGCCGGCCATCGCGTCGGCTTCCGGCTCCCACAGAATCGTCTCGCCGTGGGCTGTGGTGTCGTTCATCGCGACGTGAATCTGTTCGTCATCGTGCCGATACCGTCGATCGTGCTCGTCAGCGTGTCGCCGGGTTCGAGAAAGAGGCCGCGGGGTTGGCCCACGCCGGCGGGCGTACCCGTGAAGATCACGTCGCCGGGATGCAGCGTCACGACCTGAGAGAGGTCGGAAATGATGCGATCAACAGGAAAAATGAGGTCCGCAGTGGTGCCGTCCTGCACCGTGCGGGTCCCGGCTTCTCCTGCGCTCGGCCCCGCCAGGACCGCTGTGATCCGCAGCTTTCCGGGATCGTCGAGTTCGTCACCTGTCACCACGGCAGGCCCGAACGGCCCGAAGTGGGGAAACGACTTGCCCAGGCTGAACTGGGGCGCGGGGCCGCGCAGCTGGACACCCCGGTCGCTGTAATCCTGGCCGACGGAGTAGCCGGCGATCGCAGCAGCCGCGGTCTCGAGATCGGCCTGGTGGGTCTCGCGGCCGATGACCACGACAAGCTCGGTTTCGTAGTCCACGCTTTCGCTCGGCAGCTCAACGGTCACATTCGGCCCGGCCAGCGAGGACGCGAATTTCGTGAACACGACGAGATGTTCGGGATGTGCGAGCTGTGCCTCGTCGGCGTGGTCACGGTAGTTGAGCCCGATGGCGAACACCTGCTGCGGATCGGGGACCGGAGCGCCGAGGTCCGCCGGTTCGAAAGCCTTACCACCGCTCAAATCCGCGGTTTCGGCCCACGCCGTGAAGGCATCCCACTGTTCGAACACCTGCCGTGGCGACGGACCGAATCGCCCGGCACTCGCCTCGGCTATATCGACGGCTGTCGTGCTGTCCGTGATCAGCACGGCCCGCTGGGAGAGATTCGCGATACGCATCGTGGTTCAGGCCTTCGAGTCTGCGGGTGCGGGAACACCATCGGCGAGCGAGGGATCCGAAGAAATCCTGGCGGGCCAGGGATCGTCCAACGTGAGCACCGTGCGGGGCTGCTCAGGGGCGAATTCGCCTTTGCGTGCGCGGGTGTGTATTTCCGCGCTGGTCGCGCCCGATCGGTAGGCGGCGACGAGCTCTTCCGGATCGAACTGTGGCCCGATCTGGTCCTCGCTGAACTCTTGCGAAGCCCACATCCATTCCTTCGACGCCGCCCAGTCACCGAACACGTCGACCTGGATCTCCACGCCGTTCCCATCGGGATCCTGGTAATACATCGACATCGTCATGCCGTGATCAAGGCAGACGGTCGGCAGGACACCGGCGTCTCGCAGGCGCACATAGTTGTCGATCCACCCGTCGAAGGTGTCGTATTCGAACGCGGTGTGGTGGAGTCCGGCGCTGTGCGGCTTGTCGACCGGCGGGTGCACACCGGGCAGCCGCAGCAGCGCGATGCGGTGGTTCGCGTCGTCGTTGGTGAGCCACGCCGCGTGCTGCGCGTAGTAGACCGGCTGCAGCCCGGCGACCAGCTCGTAGAAGGAAACCATGGCGTCCACGTCCATCGTCATGAAGGTCGCGTGATGGAGCTTCGGCGGCCGGATCGGGCGTGGCTTGGGAGTGCGGAAGTACTGACTGTGGCCCGTATTCACGGGACCACCTCCTCGGGGCCTCGTCGTTGAGTGGCCCGAGCATGTCCGATGATTCACGAAGATGCAATAGATTTTTGAGAATCTAGCTGATTCATGTGGATGTGGTACGTTGCCGCTGTGGCGCCAACCAAACCGACGACGCGTGCGGCACGGATGCACGACCTCTTGAGATCAGCGATTCTGCGCGGCGAACTCGCCCCCGGGGAACCGCTGCGCCTGGCCGCGCTGGCGGCGAAGTACGACGCGAGCCAGTCCTTGGTGCGTGAGGCGCTCACCCGGCTCGCGGAAAACAACCTGGCCGAGCTCAGCCCGAATCAAGGCTTCCGCGTGGTCAGCATCTCGCGTTCGGACCTGATCGCGATCACCGATCTTCGCGTCCTGCTCGAAGGCGAGGCGCTGCGTCTTTCGATCGAGCACGGGGACGTGGAATGGGAGGCCGCGGTCGTCTCCACGCACCATGTGCTGGAACGCGCGACGTTCACGCTGGCTGGCGAACCCGGGACCACCCAGGCCTGGAGCGATGCGCACGCCGCGTTCCACATCGCTTTGGTGTCCGCGTGCCCGAACCCCCGGATGCTCGCGCTGACGAACTCTCTGCGCGACGGAGCCGAGCTCTACCGGCAGCTGTCGGAGGGTGGTTCCCGGTTCGCCGAGCGTGACATTCCGGCCGAACATCGCGAACTGATGCGGCTGGCGACCTCCCGGGATCCGCTGGCGGTCGAATCCCTCGAACGGCACCTGCGCCGGACCACAGACGACGTTCTCGATTCGGGCGTACTGGCGCCATGAGACAAGGAGTCCTGAATGGACAGTTCCGAGATCCGTGCTGTCATCGAAGGATGGGCCGTGTGGCGCGACGCCGGTGCTTGGGAGCAGCTTCGGTCCACGTGGCATGACGACGGCCGCATGAAAACGACCTGGTTCCGGGGATCAGCCGACGATTTCGTCAACGCCTCGCGCACGGGCTTCGACAAGGGCGTGATGGTGCATCATTTTCTCGGCGGATCGGCGATCGAAGTGTCCGGCTCGCGTGCTGTCGCACAGACGAAGATGTCCATCTCCCAACGGCTTACGTTGGACGACGCCGAGGTCGACGTCACCTGCGTCGGGCGGTTCTACGACTTCTTCGAGCGCCGCGACGGAGCGTGGCGAATCGTGCTCCGCGAGCCGGTCTATGAGAAGGACAGGATCGATCCCGTGACGCCCGGCCGGGCGCCGCGGCTCGATCACGAAGCGCTGGCGGCTTTTCCGTACGGCTGCCGGCATCTGCTTTTCTGCCAGCGCAAGGCGGGGATGAACGTGTACACCGATGTCCCCGGCCTCCGCGGTCCGGAAGTGGAGGCGCTCTACGCGAACGGCCGCGACTGGTTGGACGGGAAGCCCCTTCCGGCCGGGTAAGGCCTATGCGCTGCCGGCCTTCTCGAAGGCCGGCAGCACGATGTCGTCGATGACATGGTCGACGAACTTGCCGTCCAGCGACTGGCCCCGCATCAGTCTCATGATGACCAGCGCCGGCACGATCTCCTCGAACAGCTGGTGATCGACCGGGCCGGAGAGCTCACCGCGTTCGACGGCCCGTTGGATGACCGCCGGCGGGAGGTGTATCCCGCTGGCGCTGTTCCGTACGACCGCTTCGGCGAAACTCGGATCCGCGGTGTAGCCCTGCATGAGACCGAGGAAAAAGCGCCCGTCGAATCCGTTGAACAGCGTGGCGAGCCTGCGCCCGTAGGCGAGGAGATCACCCCGCAGCGATCCGGTGTCCTCGGTCGCCGCGTCGTTGTGACCGACGTAGTCGTCCATCGCCGCGAGGACCAGCTCACGCTTTTCGCGCCACCGCCGGTAGATGGTGGTCTTCCCCGTCCCGGCCCTCGCGGCGACGCCTTCGATCGACAGACCCGCATAGCCGCGCTCGGCGATGAGTTCCCTGGCCGCGGTGAGTATCGCCTTGTCGCGGTGCGGGTCTCGTGGTCGTCCCGTCGTCACGACGAAAACGATAACTCGTCGTACGTCACAGCTCGAGAACGGCGCGATAGCGGGCACTGCCCTCGCGCACACTGTCGAGCGCCTTGTCGAGGTCCGGAAGGGAATACGTCTGCACCTGTGACCGGATATCGTGCCGTCCGGCGAAGGCCAGCATCTGGCGAGTGTCCTCGATACCACCGGGAATCCCGCTGCCGATCGTCTTGGCATTGGGCAGCAGGTTCATCGCGGACACGGTGATCGACGAGGGCGGGACACCGACGAAGCACAGCGTGCCACCGGGGCGCAATGTGTCGAGGTAATCTCCCCAGGGCAGATCCGCGGTGACCGTCGACAACACGAAATCGAATCGTCCGGCCGCCGCCTCCAGTTCGCCCGGCGTACCGGAGGCGACGAAATCGGTCGCGCCCAGCGAATAGGCGTCCTGTTCCTTGTTGCGGGACCGGGATATCACGGTCACCTCGCAGCCCCACTTGGCCAGGAACTGCACGGCGAGGTGACCGAGACCGCCGAGGCCGACCACTGCGACCTGGTCGGTCGGCCGGACGCCGTAGCGGAGGATCGGCGCGAATACCGTGGCGCCGGCACACAACAGCGGCGCCGCCTCAGCCGAGGGAATGGCGTCCGGGATCGGCTGAACGTGCCGCCACTGGCTGGCCCGGACATAGCGAGCGAAGCCGCCCCCGACACCGCGCAAGACGGTGTCGTCGCGGTGCGCGCAGAACTGCGTGCGCCCCGCGATGCAGGTGGTGCATCGCATACACGACCCGGCGATGGCACCCACGCCGACCCGGTCCCCCACCTTGATCCGGGCAGTGTCGACGCCATCGCCGACCGCTTCCACCACGCCGATGGCCTCATGCCCTGCCACGGCGGGAAAGCGACCGATCCCGTGGTGGTCGTCGATGATGTCGACATCGGTGTGGCAGATGCCGCAGTGAGTGACCCGGACGTCGACCTCCTCCGCCCCCAGCGGCCCACTGTCGTATCGATACGACTCGAGCGGACCTCCGGCCTTCATCGCCGCAAACGCCTCGACCTGCATGCCTGCTCCTTCCGAGAGTCGCGATAACTTACGATACGGAAGTGTACCGTATCGGAAGGGGTGCCGCAGGGAACGGAGAACTTCAGGCCCGGGCTGGGGGGGCGATGTGCAAGTCGAGGGGGAATCAGAGCTTGCCGCTGCAACCCATCGCAAGTGGACGCCGACGCTCCTGCTCGTCAGGATCGGGTGCAGGTGCCGCCGCCAGCAATGCCCTGGTATAAACGTGTTTCGGCTCCTGGTAAACCCGCTCGGCCGGTCCCTCTTCGACGATCTCACCGCGACGCATGACGGCGACGCGGTGCGCCACGTACCGCACAACCTCCAGGTCATGCGATATGAACAAGTAGCTCAGCGACAGGTCGTGCTGCAACTCGACGAGGAGGTTGAGCACTTGTGCTTGAACGGACAGGTCCAGCGCGCTCACGGCTTCGTCACACACGATCAGTTTCGGTGACAGAATGAGTGCGCGGGCAATGGCAATTCGTTGTCGCTGCCCTCCGGAAAACTGCGTCGGATAGCGGTCGGCTACCTCCGGTGGAAGGCCGACCTTGGAAAGCGCCGTCGCAATCCTCTTGCTCGCTTCGTGACGGCTGAGTTTCTCGTGAACGAAGAGCGGCTCCGCAAGCGTTTTCCCGATGGTCCTGGCGGGATTGAGGGAGCTGTACGGGTCCTGGAACACAACCTGCAAGTCCCTGCTGAGGAGACGGCGCTCGGCACGATTTGCTCGCGTGATGTCGCGACCGTCGAATGCGATGCTGCCGGAAGACAGGGGCACCAAACCCAAGATCGCATTTCCCACCGTGCTCTTGCCCGAGCCTGATTCGCCCACGAGCCCCAATGTTTCGCCGGCCCCGATATTCATACTGACACCGGAGACGGCACGAAACTGGCGCTTCCGCCGGCCGATTTGATAGTCGACAATGACATTGTCGAGTCGCAGCAGGTCTGCGCTCATCGAAGGATCGCCTCCCGCTTCAGGTCCTCGTGATGAATGCACCGGGTTCGATGACCGGCGCTTGGCTCCAACAGCGGGATGCGCCCAGCCGCGCAGTCCGCGGTACTCATGTGGCAACGCGGGTGGAACCGGCAGCCCGTCGGCCAATTCTCCGGAGCCGGCACCGTGCCGGCGATGGCCGGCAGTGGTAACCCCTTCTGAGCGCCATGGGGATTCGAAAGAAGGAGCCCGTTGGTGTAGGGATGGCGTGGTTCACGGAAAACGGTGCGGACCTCACTGGATTCAACCACTTGACCGGCGTACATGACGATCGCTCTGCTGCACATGTCGGCGACGACCCCCCAGTCGTGGGTGATCAGGAGAATCGCCATGCCAGTGTCCTGCTGGATCCTTCGCAACAGCTTCAAGATTTCGGCTTGGACGGTGACATCGAGCGCGGTCGTCGGTTCGTCGGCGATCAGCAGTGCGGGCTCGGCGGCCAGCGAGCCGGCGATGGAAACCCGCTGTGCCATACCTCCAGACAGCTGGTGAGGGTACTTCCGCGCGACGCCCTCCGGGTCGGGCATCTCCACCTGACGAAGCAACTCCACCACGCGTGCCTTGGCCGCGCGGCGTGTCATCTTGTCGTGCCGGCGCAAGACTTGGGCGATCTGGTTGCCCACGGTGAAGTTGGGATCGAGGCTCGCGATCGGTTCCTGTGCGATCAACCCGATACGCCGGCCGCGAAGCCGGCCGATCTCCGCTCTACCGAGCCGAAACAGGTCCTTTCCCTCGAACCGGCATTCTCCCCGCACCACTTCTCCCCCGGCCGGCAGGAGACCGAGGAGTGCACGCCCTGTGATGCTCTTTCCGCAACCGGACTCGCCGACCAGTCCAACTGTCTCCCCGTAACCGATCTCGAATCCCACGTCCTCCACGACCGTCCGGCGGCCCTCAGGAGTTGTGAAATCGACGGTGAGGTGCCGGACGGCCAAACAAGCGTCAGGCGAGAGCGGCGCGTTGTTCTCGGACCCGAGATCTCGAGTGTTGTCCGTGCCCCGGTCAACAATCGGCCGGGCACGGCGTCGCACCTTGCTCGCCGTCACCGGGCCTCGTGCGTCACGTAATGCGTCCCCGACAAGCCCGAACGCCAGCACGGTCAGCGCGATGGTGAGACCGGGCGGCACGATCTCCCAGCTGTGGTCGCTCAGGTACAGCGATGCGCTGCTGATCATGCCGCCCCAAGTGGGTTGTGGTTCCTGCACGCCCAGCCCGAGAAACGCCAAGCTGGACTCGGTGAGCAAGGCCGCTCCCGCGAACAGGGAGGCCTTGACGATGATGGGACCGGAAATTCTCGGCAAGATATGCCTGACCATCGTCTGGAACGTCGAGAGGCCGTACACGCGAGCCGCCGTGACGTAGAGATCCTTGCGTACGGCTATCGTCGCCGCCCGCACGATCCTGACGGTTCCTGGGGCGCCGAGCAAGCCCAACGTCACCATCGCAGCTGCCTGGCTCTGCCCGAACGTCGACACCACGACGAGCAGCGCCATGATGTTCGGAATCGCGAGCACGATATCCGTGATCGAACGGATCACGGCGTCGGCACGCCCGCCGACGAACCCGGCCAACAGGCCAAGCGGCACTCCCAACAGGAGCATCACTCCGACCGCATAGGCCACACCGATGAAACTGACCTGACCGCCATAGAGCAGCCGGCTCAGCACGTCACGGCCGAGATCGTCGGTACCGAGCAAGTGCTGGAACGATGGTCCGGCGAAAACCGACTGCAAGTCTTGCGCCAGCGGGTCGTACGGCGCGACCAGGGGTGCCGCCCACACGGCGGCCACCAGGCACACCAAGAGAGTCAGGGCTGCCGCGCCGAGCGGACGCCGGAGGATCCGGTGCAGCATGGTCGCCCGGCGAGGGGCGGCCGACGATGGGGAGTCCGTTTCCGGCGGGGAAACCGTCATGAGATCCTCGCTTTCGGGTTCAGCCAGGCGTACAAGATGTCGATGATCAAATTCACGACGACCACGATGAGTGTGAAGTACACAGCGACGCCCTGGATCAGCGGCGCATCCTGTTTCGTCGTCGCGAGCACCGCCGCGCCGCCCAGCCCTGGCAAGCCGAACACGGTCTCGACAATCACGGTGCCGCTGAGCAATCCGACGAGAAGCAAACCCAATGCCGTCACAATCGGAATAGCCGCGCTCCGCAAAGCGTGCCGGAAGATGATCGTGCGTTCCGGCACACCCCGTGCTCTGAGGGTGGTGATGAACTCTCGGTCCAGGACCTCGAGCATCGAATCACGAGTGAGCTTCGCGATCAGGGCGACGGCCCCGAACGACAAGGTCGCAACCGGCAAGATCAGACTCCACGCCCAGCCGGTCAGGGAACGCTCCGGCGGAATGTATCCCCCCGAGTTGAACAACCCCAGCTGCACCGAGAAAACAGCCACCAACCCCAACCCGAGCCAGAACGTCGGCACCGAGTGCCCCGCAAGCGAGACGACGTCGACCACCCGGGCCAGGACACCGTTCTTGCGAACAGCGCTGAGGATGCCGAGGCCGATCGCGATGACACCGGCAACCACCAAAGTCGCGGCAACCAGGGAGATGGTGACTCCGACGCGATCATTCAGGACTGTTGTCACGGGTTCGTGGCTGTACAGCGATTGTCCCATCGATCCTTCGAACACACTTTTCAACCAATTCCAGTAACGGACGTGGATCGGTGCGTCGAGCCCGAGCTGCGCCCGCAAGGTCGCGTACTGCTCCGGGGTGTACTGGTCGCCCAGTATTCGTTTCGCGGGATCACCCGGTGCCAGCGACTGCATGACAAAGGTCAGCATGGAAACGATGAGAACCAACGGCAGCGACAGCAGGAGACGCTTCACCACGAGACGGCCCATGTCTTCAACCTCTTTTCGACGTTACGCCCCGGACCCGCTCGCCGGGCGTATCCACGTGGCGTTGGCCAAGGGGCGAACGGCGGGGACATCCAGACCAGTGATGCCCTGTCGCGCGAAGTAGAACTTCGGTGCGGCCGTGACGAATACGAACCAAGCCTGGTCGACGAGCTGGCGTTGAACCTGCTGGAACAACGCGCTCTGCTGGTCGGTCGCAGCACCGGCGGCCCTGTCATAGGTGGCGGTGATCGTCGGGTCCGCCGACTTGAACGGGTTGTAGGTCGCGGCGTTCGGCAAATACAGGGTAGGCCCCTGAATGTGCATGTTCGGCAGCGTTCCGAACCCGATTCCGGCTATTCCGTATTTTCGCGAACGCAATTCATCGGAATAACTGGCGTAGTCGATGTTTTTCAGGTCAAGAGTCACGCCGACCTTCTGCAGGTCCGCCGCGATCGCCTGGACCACCCTGCTCTGCCCGTTGTACGAAGTGGTCAGCGTCGGAATCGTGAGGCCATTGCCATAACCCGCGTCGGCCAGCAGTTTCTTCGCCTTCTCGGGATCATATTGATAAGTGGCCGCCGGCAGGGAGCCAGGCTGTCCGACAACGACCGTCTGATCGGTCGACTTGCCGTACTCACCGAACAGAGCCGACGAAATGGTGTCACGGTTCACGGCCAGGTTGAGTGCCTGGCGAACTCGCACATCCCCGAGCGCCGGCACGATTTCTCCGCGGCGGTCGAGCAAATCGAGGCCCATCATCAGCGAAGGCTGATAGGTCACCGTCAGTCGCGCGCTCTTCGCGGCACCGGCCACGGTATAGTCGCCCGGAGCCGCATCGATCTCCCCGGTCTTCATCGCGTTGAGAACCGAGTTGAGGTTCGGCATGACCTTGATGACAACCCGCTCATAGCGGAAATCGTTCTTGTTCCAGTAGTCAGGGTTCGGGACGTACGTGTAGTGGTCGTTCGCGACTGTGCTCGCGGCGTCCAGCACGTACGGGCCCGCACCGAGCGTGTGAGTCCCCAGCTGATCTCGGCTGTTCAAGCCCCCGTCGCTGACCACATGCCCGCCGGCCAGTGTGGACGTGAGCGACCACGGGATCGAGGGGTCAGGTTTCTCGCTCGTGATCCGGACGCTCAACGGTCCTGTCACGTCGACGGTCTTGTCGGCCCACCTGCTTGCCGCCTGATTTCCCTTTTCCTTGTTCCGATCGAGGTTCGCCTTGACCACCTGGGCGGTCAACGGAGATCCGTCGCTGAACTTCACATCGGGCCGCAACGTCAGGTCGAATACCCGGTTCCCGTCGCCGACGTACCCCCAGTTCGTCGCGAGTCCCGGCCGCAGGCTTCCGTCCGGCGCCATGCTGATCGGTGTTTCATAGGCCAGGTCCCAATACCAGTTGAACGCGGTGTTGAACTGCGCCGGATCGAGACTGGTCGGACCTTGCGCCATAGCGAGATTCAGCACCCGCGATGCACCACTGCCCGCCCCACCACCACCGCAGGCTGCGACCACGAACATGGCCACGACAGCGCCGAATCCCAGCGCACGCCGTGACCATCCACCATGGACTCTCCTCAACGCCGTCCGCCAGATTCGCAAGATGCTGACCATGTCACTGACCTCGTTGTCATTTCTCTCGAATTGCCACAAGGGACACTTGTGTCCACAAAGGACACGGTTCTTTTCCGGCCACCTGCGCGAAGCGGCCACTAGCACGCCCGCTCCCGGGCGGGGTTCCGGCTTGCGTCAAACATGTAATGTTTTGCTGGGTATGTTAACTTAGCGTTTCAGAAAACGTCAACGACCTGCCGGAGGAGACCGGAAGAGCGAGGCATCGGAATGGTAACGAAAAGCAATTTGCAGATTTCCAGGTGTGCTCGATGAGCAAGGGAGACAAGGTATCGCCCGCCGGCCGGCGAAGGGCCGGTGGCTCCGCGACCCGACCGTCGAACCCGAGCGGGCAGTCGACACAGTGGCACCGGATCACGACGCGGTTGCGTGAAGAGATAATTTCGGGCGCACTCCAACCAGGAGACCAACTGCCTACGGGCCCGGAACTCGCTGCCCAGTACGACGTCAGTCTGCACACCGCCCGCAGCGCCCTCATCGCGCTGGCCACGGAAGGCCTGGTGATCTTCAAGCAAGGGGTGTCCGGTGGCACTTTCGTCACCGTGCCGAGCCCGAGCCGGGTCGGTGATTTCCTGCAGCGCAGCATGTCTCTCATGGTGGCAAGCGCCCACGGCCCCCTGTCCGGCCTCATGGAGATCCGGGAGATCATGGAAGTTCCCGCCAGTGCACTCGCGGCGGTGCGCCGCACCGAACAAGATCTCGCCTCGCTGCGGAGGGCGCTGTTCGACCCGCGCGCAGTCGATGTCAACGACATCTTCACTTACACCTATGGGTTTCATCTGGGCGTGATCACCGCAGCTCACAATCCCTGGCTGTCCATTTTGGCCAGTCCCGTGCAACGTGTGCTCCAGGAACGCTTCGCCCGCGAACGGGTGTCGAATCGGCAATGGAAGACGATCAACCACGAGCACGAGGAAATCCTGGCGTGCATAGAAGCCGGCGACTCCGCCGCGGCGGAAGCCGCGACCCGCCGGCACCTGCGCTCACTGGTTCCCAGCTACGAAAGGATGGACCGCGAGCGTTCCCCGGAAGTCGCGATCGTCCAGGATGTCCGCCGCGCACAGCGGCACGGAATGAAAGCCGAGGAGTAACTCGTCCCATGCGCACCAGTACCCGTTTCACCGATGGCCGGGTTCCCGAGCCCGGCATCAGCCCGTTGTTCGAGAGGGAGAACCGGTGGCAACGCTGGCTTGACGTCGAAGCGGCGCTCGCACTCACCGAAGCGGAACTTGGCGTGATTCCGGGAGAATCCGCCACCGTGATCGCGCGCGCCGCACAGCTGAGCAACTTCGATCTGGCTCGCGTGCAGCATGACATGGCAGTGACCAGCCATCCGTTGATGCCCCTGATCACCCAGCTCAGCGAGGTGGCTGGGGAACCACATGGGGGGTGGGTCCATTGGGGAGTCACCACGCAGAACGTGACCCAGACCGGAGACGTTCTCCTGGTGCGGCAAGCACATTCCCTCCTTCGCACCTGGCTCGGCCGCGCGTTGCGCGCCGCAGCGGGACTGGCCGAACGCGGCGCCGAGGTCGTGATGGCCGGTCGAACCCATGGCCAGCACGCGGTGCCGATCACCTTCGGCTTCAAGGTCGCGACGTGGATCGACGACCTCATCAGGCACGTCGATCGATTCGCCCAAGCGGAAGACCGGCTCTTTGTCGCTCTTGTCGGTGGGGCGGTAGGGAACTTCGCGTCGTTCGGCTCCCTTGGACCGCGAATACAACAGGGGGTGGCGGATCGTCTCGACCTCCGCCCTGCCGACGTGCCCGCGCGCACCATGGCGGATCCATTCGCGGAATATGTGTGTTTGCTCGCCATGCTGGCCGCCACCGGTGGACGAATCGGACGCGAGATCTCAACTCTGATGAAGACAGAACTGGGTGAAGTACGGGAACCGGCTCCGCGTGAAACCATCGGAAGCTCCACTATGCCGCACAAGGTCAATCCACAACTGTGCCAGGACATCACCGCGTTGTCCGCCCAGATAAGGACGCTGGTTCCGCTCGCCCTCGAGGCTGTGCTTCATGAACACGAAGCCGACGGGGCCTGCCAGTCCATGATGGACAACGCGATGACGCAGGCGATCATGCTCACGGGGGATCTGCTCACGAGACTGGTGCTCGTTCTGTCCGGGCTCGAGCTGGACGAAACGCGAATGCGGACGAACCTGGATCTCACCGGTGGTCTCATCACGTCGGAGGCCGTGATGCTTTCGCTGGGAACTTCCGTAGGCCGGCAGAACAGCCATGAGATTGTCCACAATGCAGCGTCGGCCGCCCGAAACGGGACGAGCTTCGCCGACGCCCTCGCCAAGGACCCGCGAGTCTCGGAAAACCTGAGTTCGTCGGACCTCGCCGATCTCGCTGATCCCAGTTCATATATCGGCCTTTCCACCGCCATCTCCCTCGAGTCCGCCGACCGTGCGAGGAAGGCGGCCGACGCGATCGACTCAGCCGCCTTGCCCCATCCTTAGTCCCCTGAGTGCACCGGGCTGAACCGCGATTGCCGCCTCAACCCGGTGCACTCCCTTATGCCGGTTGTACTTTCGCTTGCCGCGTCACCCGGTGAGCAGCGAGGAAAACTGCTCACCGACCGGCGCCAGAGGGGCACGCCTCGCCGATGCCCGGGCTTCAGCACGTGAGCCGACGTCGGTGATCACCAGATCGGCGGAGCCGTCGTCGAGCGAGGCCTCCCACGCTCTGGAGAAGATGGTCAACCCATCGATCGTCACTTCGCCGTGTACCCACAAGGTCGCCTGATGACAGCGGAACCGCGCCTCGACCACGATCAGCTCACCCGTGTCGAGTTGCACGACCGCACTGAACTCACCCCGGATCACGCAGTCCTGCGGAGCATCTCGACGCACCGTGGCTGTCGTGCTGTCCTTCTTCTCGAACGGCAATCCACCGCCCGGTGTTCGGCCCGATGTTGTCGAGCCGACTGTCACGGCAACCCCACCGTCGCCCGGGCTTCGGGTGATCTCCCATCGTCCGGCGTTGCTCGTGCGTGGCGCGGTGATCGCGGGAAGGTCGTGGGTGACACCGGCATGGTCCGGCTCCGCGATTTCAAGTTCCACGGACGAGATCTCGAAGGCGATCGGCTCGGCGAGCGGGCGCAGTCGAGGGAAATCCGAGTCGCTCACCGAAATCCGGAGCCGTTGGCCGACGGCGACCCGGTAGAAAATCGGCCACAATGTGAACGAATAGCTGTCGCGGGGACCTTCGGGGCACAGAACCCCGCTGGTGATCAATGTGGAACTTCCGTCGAGGTCGACTGCCGTCAACCTCACCACCAGCCGTGGTGGATACCCGCCCTGCGCCGGTACCGCCAGTCTCATCGACACACGAGGCCGGCCGGTCACCAGCACATCGTCTTGCAGCGGCGCCGTGGTGAAGGTTGCCGAGCGCACGTCATCATCATGCTGGTCGATGGGAAGACCGAATCCCCCGACACCGATACGGCATAAGCCGGCGGTGGTTCCGATGGTCGGATCCGGTTGATACCAGGTGCTTCCACCGGCGCCCGACCGGGTTGGCGGCAGCACGATCCGTTGCGTTTCCCCACCGGTATCCGGCTCAGCCGGCCATTTGTCGTAGGCGCGCCACCCCGGATCCTTGCCCTGTTGATGGACGACTACTTGCGGTTCTTCGAGCACGCCGTCGTCCACGTCGCGTAACCAGTGATCCCACCAACGCAGCGCGATGGCAAGGAAATCGATGGCCCCGAATGGAGAATTCTGGGGCATGCTGTGCATCCAGGGCCCTATCAACAACTTTTTCGGTCCCTGTACACGTTCGAAGACCCGGACAATTGCCGAACAGTAGAGGTCGTACCAGCCACCGACACACAACGCCGGCGTCACAATCTCGGCCGGCTCGATCGCCCGCGCGCGGAGGTCCGGGTCTCGCAGCCGACAGCGAGCGAGGTCCGCGAAGTAGGGCTCGCTCTCGTGCAACCGGCGCCGCCACCGCCGCTGTGCTGCCGGATCGTTCAACTCGTCCAGCGGCGGCAGTAGCTGCAGCAACAAATTGGTGCCACCGCGACGCACCAGCGTGTGCAGGTCGGCACGTGCACCGTCGGGATGAACCGCATCGAACTCGGTGTCCACAGGCGGCATCATCGGAATGATCGCCTTGAGCGCATTCGGCTGCCGCGTCGCAGTGCGCAGGGTCGTGTAGCCACCGTAAGACAAGCCCCACATGCCGACCCTGCCGGTGCACCAGGACTGCGCTGTGGCCCAATCGATCGCAGCGAGGGCGTCATCGGCTTCACCCGGATCATTGAATGGCCGCATGAGCCCGTCCGATGAGCCGGTTCCGCGGATGTCGACGAGCATGCAGGCGTACCCGCGCTCCGCGAACCATCGAGCCGGGCCGGCGTGCGCCGCCCCGGAGACGAAGTCACCACGGTAGGGCGTCAGCATGAGCAGGAGCGGCACCGCATCGGGCGTCACCGGCCGGTAGACGACCGCACCGAGACTCGTCTCCGGGTCCGCCGTGGGAATTCGCACCCCGCGGTCGATGCGAACCTCGTACTGGCTTGGCGACACCACACGACCGTTCGGCGACTGCGGTGACGAATTCATGCTGAAGCCCCTCTCTCGGCGTCCCGATATGCGCGGAGAAGCCGATGCCAATGCACGCCAGACTTGTCGAAACCTCCGAGTTTTGGGGTAGGTTAACTCCGCCCCCTACCGCCGTCAACGGGAGCACTCAAGGCCTCCGCGACCCAGCCGAGCAGCCTTGACAGCTAAACCTCCAAGGTTTAACGTCAACAGTGAAATCCGGTAACTTCGCCTCGCGGTTCATCGAGCATGGGGCGGTTTCACTGTCCGGGAGGAGAAGATGACGAGGCTCTGTGGTGAACCTCTGACCTCCAGCGGATCCGAGTGTCATGTCGCCCGGCAAAGGGACGTGCTTTGACTGTCGAATCGCGAGGCGCGACCACGGCGTACGACCGGCTTGCCGCACATATCCGCGAGCAGATCCTCTCGGGCGAACTGCGCGCGGGGCATCAGCTTCCCACGGAATCGGAACTCTCGGACCATTACCAGGTCAGCCGTAACACCGCGCGCGAGGCGGTACGGGCGCTCGCCAGCCAGGGACTCGTGATGGTGAAACGGGGCGTCGGTGGTGGCACATTCGTCACGCGGCCAACGCCCGCGCAGATCAGCGAGTCGCTGCGATTGAACCTTGCCCTCCTCGCCGACGGCACCGACCTGACCGTGCGGGCGCTCGTCGATATCCGCGAAATGCTCGAAGTCCCGGCGGCCGAAATCGCGGCGCGCAATCGCAGCGAGGAAGAGCTCGCGGCGATCCGGGAAACGCTTTTCGATCCCGTCGACGTCAACCCCAAAAGCGTGTTCTCAGATAATCGTAGTTTTCATCTGGGGGTGCTGCGGGCCACCCACAACCCGCTCATGGAGATGATGGCCGAGCCGGTTTTCCGGGTCCTGCAGGAGCGATTTCTTCGCGAACGTGCGTCCGAGGACTTCTGGGTCCAGGTCGATCACGATCATCGCGAAATCTTCGGTCACCTCGAAAGCGGCGACCAAGCCGGTGCCCGGGAGGCGACGCGCGCACATCTGCGCTACCTGCGCATCCATTACGAGGCCATCGACCGAAACAAAGACGAGCCGGCACCGAAGCAGTAAGAGCCGGACACCACTGGGACGAAATTCCGAAACGGCCACGGCACTCGCCTGTCGCAGGGTTGCGCGGGTGGGTGTACCGCGCCGTTGTTTCGCTAGGGAGGCGTCATGAAAGTGAGAGCCGGGTGGGAAGGTCGGTTCTTCGAGGACTTCGAAATAGACGATGTGTACCAGCACCCGCTGGGCCGCACCATCACCGACACGGACAACACGTGGTTCACCCTGCTGACCATGAATACCAACGAGGCCCATTTCAACGCCGAAGTCGGCAAGGCCTCAGAATTCGGCAAGCCGCTTGTCGTGTCCACGCTGACCATTGCGATCGCCATCGGGCAGAGTGTCATCGACACGACCCAGAACGCGTTCGCCAACCTGGGTTTGGACAAATTGCGGCTGTCACATCCGGTATACGCGGGCGACACGTTGTGGTCGGAGTCCATCGTCCTTGCCAAGCGAGAGTCGGCCAGCCGTCCCGACGCGGGCATCGTGACCATCAAGACCCGCACCATAAACCAGCATGGAGATGAGGTGCTCTCCTTCGTTCGAACCTTCTACATTCACCGCCGCGGCGCACCCCGCGCGGGGGCCGGCTTCCCGGAACCGAAGGAACCGCTGGTGGTTCACGACTGGGAGCGTCCGGCATGAGCCCGCTGGAGGACGTGCGCGTCATCGCATTGGAGCAGTACGGCGCCGGTCCATTCGGCTCCCTGCATCTCGCGAGTCTCGGTGCGGACGTGATCAAGATCGAGGACCCCTCCGCGGGAGGCGACGTCGGTCGCTACGTCCCGCCCTACGCGGCCGGCGAGGACTCGTTGTTCTTCGAAACCTTCAACCGGAACAAACGCAGCGTCAGCCTGAACGTCCGGCACCCCGACGGGCGCACCGTGCTGGAGGACCTCGTCCGCCACGCCGACGCCGTGTACTCGAACCTCCGCGGCGACGTGCCCGCCAAACTCGGCATCCGTTACGACGACCTCAAGCATGTCAATCCGAAGATCGTGTGCTGCTCGCTGACCGGTTTCGGGATGACCGGCCCACGGGCCGACGAGCCAGGATACGACTATGTCCTGCAAGGACTCGCAGGCTGGATGACGCTGGCAGGCGATCCGGCGGGGCCACCGGAGAAGACGGGATTGTCACTGGTCGACTACTCGGGCGGGTTCGTCGCGGCGATCTCGCTGCTCGCCGGAATTCATGCCGCCCGGCGCGACGGTGTGGGAATGGACTGCGACGTGAGCCTGTACGACACGGCGCTCAGCCTTCTGACCTATCCCGCCACCTGGCATCTGACCGAGCGGTATGAGCCGGCGCGGACCCGGCGCTCCGCACATCCCTCGCTGGTGCCCTTCCAAGTGTTCACCGCCAAGGACGGCTGGCTCGTGATTGCCTGCGCGAAGGAAAAGTTCTGGCGGCGACTCACCGAGGTCGTCGGCCGACCCGAACTCGCCACCGACGCCCGGTTCCGGACGTTCACTGCGCGCCGCGAGAATCATCAGGCCGTACAGGACATCCTCGACGAAGTGTTGTCCAGCCGCACGGTGGCCGAGTGGGTCGACGCGCTGCGAGCGGCCTCGGTGCCGTGCGGGCCGGTGAACGATGTCGCCCAGGCGCTGCGGGAAGAGCACACGGAGGCTCGCGGGCTGATCGTGTCGACCGAGCACCCACGGTTCGGCACCGTGCGGCAGGTCGATTCGCCGGTGCGGGTGGGCGAACCGGTGACCCGGCACCGGCGAGCGCCATTCCGGGGCGAGCACACGGATACTGTGCTGCGTGAGCTGCTCGGTTACGACGAAGAGACCATCCGGCAGTTTGCCGATGCCGGTGTCTTCGGGGCAACATGACGCGCGCCGGAGTCCACAATGGAGGGACAGGATGCCGGCGCCCTAGCCCGATCGCCGGTGGCCGGAGACTTGGGTTTTCGGTAGGCGGCCGGCGCGGGAATGGCCGAGCATCTCACCGGAGCGCACTTCGACGTCGAATTCGAGGTTCAGCCGTAACGGTTTCCGGACGCTCTGCCGCCACGTTACCCGGGGCCCTTCGACGCGCACGGCGGTGACGGGCGTTTCTTCCCCCGCACCCGTAGCGGTTCCGACGACCTCGTTTCCATTGTGCGTAAACACATAAACGGCACTGAGTGAACCTATCGGGGTCTTCATGGTGACATCCCAGATCCCGATGAGTTCCTTGATCGCATTGTCCGCCGGGCCGGTCATTTCACACCTCCACAGGGGTGCGTCCGGCGGCGTGCCACACGGTCCCGCGGCGCTCGTATTCGAAAAGCTGCTCGACCGACCGCGCTATCTGGGAGCCGAATTCCCGTTCCAGTAAATACAAGCCGAGATCGAGCCCGGAAGTGACACCACCTGAGGTGATCAGATCGCCGTCGTCGACCACACGTGCGTCGATGGCCGTCGCTCCGGTGGCATCCAGCAGATCCATGCCCAGCCGATGGGTCACCGCGTTACGGCCGTCGAGCAAGCCCGCCATCGCGAGCGCCAGCCCGCCGCCGCAGACGCAGGTCACCGTGACCCGCGGATTCGCCAGCATTTCCGAAAGTACCGGCATACTCGGGCTCGCCGCGAACCGGGCCAGCAGCACCGGGATCGTCTCCACGCCGTCATCGGGATCACCGGCGACCGGCCCCGATGCGCCGGGCACGACGACATATCCGGGTAGTCCGGGATCCAGCATTCCGGACGCGTCGAGCAGCAGACCGCGAGTGCCCGACCGCACCGGGCCGGGGCCATCAGCCGACACGAGCCGGACATCGAGCTCCCCGCCCAGTGCGTCGCTGCCGGCGGCGAGCACTTCGAACGGACCGATGACGTCCAACGGGTCGAACCCGTCGAACAACAAGATCTGTGCGTACGTCGTCATGCCGCTTATCGTTTCGGCCCCGATACGCCACGCGCCATCGGCCAGACAGCCATGTTCCGCCTCGATCTGGCCACCGGCATCGCAGCTAAAGTGGCCAGGTGCACACCGTGGTCGTTCTTGCCGTCCCTGATGCGATCGTCTTCGATCTAGCCACACCGATCGAGGTTTTCGGGCGCGCCCGGCTGCCCGGCGGGCAGCCCGCGTACCGGGTGCTGGTGGCCGGGAGCGAACCGGAGGTCGCCGCCGGGCCGGTTCGGCTCGGTGTGGACGACGGCCTTGAAACGGTGGATCGGGCGGACACGATCGTCGTTCCCGGCCGGACGAATCCCGAGCTGGAAACACCCGCGGAATTCGTGTCCGCGCTCCGGAAAGCCTTCGCCAACGGCACGCGAGTCGCCTCCATCTGCGTGGGCACGTTCACCCTCGCGGAGGCCGGCCTGCTCGACGGGCTCCGCGCGACCACGCACTGGCGGGCGGCGTCCCTGTTGCGCCGCAAGTACCCCACGGTCGAGGTGGACCCCGATGTGCTCTACATCGACAACGGCCAGGTCCTCACCTCCGCCGGCGCCACAGCCGGGATCGACCTGTGTCTGTATCTGATCCGGCGCGATTACGGCGCCGCGGTGGCCGCTGACGCGGCGAGGCTCGCGGTCGCCCCGCTGCACCGGAGCGGCGGTCAAGCCCAGTTCCGCATGCCGAGCCTGTCCGACGGGACGGCGACGAGTCTCGAACACGTTTTCGCCTGGCTGGAAGAGAACGCGCATCGCGAGCTGACGTTGGCCGATATCGCCGCTGCCGCACACGTGAGCGTGCGAACCCTGAGTCGCCGGTTCCAGCAGGAAGCCGGGTGCACGCCCCTCGAATGGCTCATCGGCGTGCGAGTACGACACGCTCAGGAGCTGCTGGAAAGCACCGACCACCCGGTCGAGCGCATCGCGGCACAGGTCGGTTTCCCGAGTTCGAGCAACTTCCGCGCCCGGTTCCGCGCGTATACGACGGTGAGCCCCAGCGCCTACCGGGCCACGTTCCGCAGCACCAGCCGATAGCCGGTCCTCATTCCGGGACGCCGCCACGAAGTGCGGCTTCGACGGCGGCCCCGGTGTCCCGGGTGAACGGTCCCTCCGCCGCGACACCAAGCCGCGTCGCGAGTTCCCGGCCGTGCAGGTCCACCGCGCCGCTCACCAGATCCGCCAGATTCACCGCGCTGTCCCGCGCCCGGAACCGCGCCGTCACGGCAAGCACGACCGCGACCGGCACCGCGGGCCACCACACCGCCCCGGCCACCAGATAAAGAACCGCCCACGCGGACAGCCGTGCGGAAGCGGCCTGCGCGTCACGGGCCGCGGTGATTTCGGCTCGGCACTGGTCCGGCACCACCAGCCACAGCAGCGGCCAGATCTGCCCGAGCTGCATCGCATAGCAGTGCCGGATCCGTTGCTCCACACCGAAAACCCCGTCCCCGATCCAGGACGGCCCGTGCGGGCGGATGCGGCCGATCCGGTCGCGACGGGCTTGTGCGCGAAGAGCTTTCCGGCGCGCGGCGGGCCCGGCTTTCAGTGACCGGTGCAGCCGTGCGTCCGCGGCATCCCACCGTCGCCGGCGCCAGGCGATGCGCAGCCGTCCCACCACCCCGGTGCCCTCGGCGTACCAGAGCCGCTCGATTCCGCGGCCCAGCGCGGAAACCGTGAGCCCGGCGAACGTCGCGGCAGCCAGGATTCCCGCCGCTGTCAGTAAAATCGCGCCCGGACTGGACGACGCGGGGCTGGCCGCCACCCGGTCCATGGTCTCGCGCAGCAGGCCGATTTCGAATGGCCTGTGGTGGCGCAGAATGACGGCCGCCGCGACCACGGCCAGGTACAGCGCGCCGGGCAAGACCAGCAGGCTCAACCATTTCTCGGCCAGCTTCCCGCCGAGCGCGGACAGGAAAGCGTTCATGCGCCGAGGCTCCGGCGGCCCAGGACACGCCCGGTGATCGCGCACCGCGGCGGCCCGCCGGTCTCGATGGCGGGGATCGTGACGATCCGGGCGCACGGGCGCTCGGCCGGGCAGCCCCAGAACGCGAGTGAGTGGCCGGCCGGCAGCGGCCGGTAGCCGCGGCCGGGCTGGGTGACCATGCCCATCCCGGCCCTGGCCAGCAGGTCATCGAGGGTGTCCAGGTCGGACACGATGTCCGGCTCCGCACCGCCTTCGCGGATGGCGGTCAGCACGCGGCGAAGCACGTCACCCGCGCCCGCACTGCCGGCGAGCTGCTCGAACCCGGCGTCATCCAGCATGGTGCACAGACGTTCGACCCGGTCGCTCGCCGACGTCATCAGGCCCCACTTCCTTTCCCAAAAGCCATGACTACCCGTGGGTCGGCCACTACCCTACGCAAGACAGCCGATCGGAGGGGGCCGAATGCGGGAACGCGCGAAACTGCTCAGGCGTGTCAAGGCCAGGGTCAGCAAGTTCGAGCGGACCGGCGATCCATCGCACATTCTCGACCGGGAAGCCACGGCCGAGGCGGCGGAACTGCTCGCACAGCTCGGAAATGCCACCGACATCGCGGTCATCAGCGTCGCGGCCTCGTTCTACGAGGCGCGTTTTCAGGTCCGTCCCCGCAGCGACGAAGGTGCCGCCGACGGTTCCACGGCGGTGACCCTGTATGCGCAGCTCTACCCGACGCATCCGGAACTCGTACCCGAGCTGTACCGCGACTTCCTTGAGAAGAACTGGGCACGGATCGAGCGTTCGGCCGGGACAGCCAATGACGATCTCATGCGGGATGCCCGTGCGGCACAACAACTTTTCACTCGTGACCCCGCTTCACGCACCCGGGCCGATCTCGAAGAAGCGCTTGCGCTGCAACGTCGCGCGCTGCGCCTGCTCCCGGCTGTCCACCCCGGATACGCCGCCACGCTGTCCGAAAAGGCTGTCGTACTCGTGATGCTGTGCGACGAAAGCGCCGATCCGCGCCCCCTGCTGGAAGAAGCCGAGGCAAGTCATCGCGAAGCGCTCGCCGCGGCCCCTCCGGGACACGCGAGCCGGGCCACGATCCTGTGCAACTTCGGGCTGTTCCTCAAAAAATGGTATATCCAGACCAATTTGGCCGAGGTTCCGGCGGAGGCGGTGCGGGTGGGGCGCGAGCTGGTGGATCTGGTCGAGCCGGACCAGCCTGACGCACTGACCATGCTCTACGGACTCGGAGACGCATTGCGCGAACTGTTCGAGCTGAGCGGTGAAGCGGACTTGCTCGAGGTTTCCCTCGCGCTGCTGACCAAGAGCGTCGACGCCTATCCCCCGTTCAGTCCCGGCCTGTCTTCGATCTTTTTCGCGATTTCCCGTGCCCAGTTCGCGCTTTACCAGGTCAACGGGGATCAGCAGCTGCTCAGCGACGCCGCGAGCGCGGCCGTCGGCGCCGCGACGATCGCGCCGCACGAGCAGCCCGATCCCGCGGCGTTCGCCCACCACGCGATGACCGTGCAACGCGAGCTTTACCGCGTGCGGAACGACACGGACGCACTCGCCGACGCCGTGCGGCACGGCCAAACCGCGCTTCGGCTGACCCCGAAGACCGATCCGAATCACGCGGTCTACCAAGACAATCTGCTGCATGTATTGATGGATCAGTACTCCGTGACCAAGGAAGTGTCCCTGCTGCAACGCGCGGCCGCCGCCGGGCGCGACGGGGTCGCCGCCGCCGCGCCCGATCACCCGGCGCGCGGGCTGCTGCTGCACGACCTGTCCTATGTGCTGTATGTGCTTTATCAGGCTGAGCCGAGCATGGGTGTATTGCGCGAAGCGATCCGCACCGCACGCGAGGCCATCGCGGCCGGCCCGGCGGACGCGCCGGATCGCGCCGGGAATCTGGTCACGCTCGGCGCCATGCTGCGCATTCTGTTCACCCGCACCGGTGAGGTCGCCGCCGTGCACGAAGCCATCGAAGTGACCAGCCGCGCGCTGGACGCCCTCCCGGCCGGCACGCCGAAACGGGCGCAGTATCTCGGCAATCTCGCGATGATCCGGTTCGCCCTGTTCGAGCAGCAGCCCGATACTGTGCCGTCCGTTACCAATCCGACGACAGCCGTACTGGCACAGGCGATCGCGGAAGCGCGCGAGGCGCTCGCGGGCAGCACGGGCGCGGAACTCACCCGCAACCGGTCCAATCTCTCGGTGCTGCTCGCCGCGGCCGGGACGGATGAAGCGCTGTCCGAAGCGCTGGCACTCGCCCGGGAGGCGACCGTCGCGCTACCGCAGGGCGCTGAGGACACGGGCGTGATGTTCGCGCAACTCGGGCGGTGCCTGCGCCTTTCCGTTGAGCGGTCCGGAAATCTCGCATTGGTCGGCGAGGCGCGGAAGGCGTTCACCACCGCGGAGCGCGCCTCCCGTGCCGCACAGCTGCGGATCTGGGCCAAGCGCCAGATCGCGTGGGCCGACCTGACCGAGGACGACCCCGGCGCGGCGATGCGGGCCTACGGCGACGCGATCGACCTGCTGACCGAAGTGTCCGCGCCGCGCTTCTGGCGGCAGGACCGGCAAGCCGGGCTGGCCGGGTTGAGCGGGCTCGCCGCCGAAGCGGCCACAGCGGCGATCAGGGCCGGAGATCCCGCGCAGGCCGTGGATTTGCTCGAACGCGCGCGCGGCACCTTGCTCGCCGAAGCGATGGGCTGGCGCGGTGACCAAGCCGAATTGGCTGCCCGCGCACCGGAATTGGCCGAGGAGTACGCGAAACTGCGCGACTCGCTGGAACTGGCCGAGGAGTTCAACCACACACCACCGGTCATCCTCGAGGTCCCGGGCCTGGACGCGCCGGTGTGGAAACCGGAGGGCATCGAATTCGACCGGGACGGTTCACCGGAGCAGCTCGCCGCGTGGATCACCGCCTGGCGCCGGGAACTCGAGCGCTGGCGGGACGATCTGCTCGGCCGGATCCGCGCGGTCGATGGCCTGGCCGACTTCCAGCGCGCCCCGTCGACCGGCGAGCCGCCCGCCGGCCCGGTCGTGATGATTGCCGTCAGCGAGTACGGGGCGCACGCGCTGATCGTCACCGACGAGCCGCCGCGCGTCGTTCCCTTACCAGGCCTCACACCGGAAAAAGTGCGGGAGCAGGTCGACCGCCTGCTGCGGGTGACGGGCGATGCGCCGGGCCGGTCCGCCGCGGAGCGGATGCGGGCGCAGCGTGACCTGAGTGACCTCGTGGGCTGGCTGTGGGACGTCGTCGCCGAGCCGGTGCTGGACGAGCTGGGCTTCACCGGCCCCGCCGACCGCGACGGCCCACGGGTGTGGTGGTGTCCCGCCGGTGAGCTCGCCCTGCTGCCGATCCACGCGGCCGGTCACCACGATCGCGAAGCCGACGGGGCACCGCCGACCGTGCTCGACCGGGTCGTGTCCTCGTACACGCCGACGCTGCGCGCGTTGCGGCACGCGCGTGCCGTCGAGCCGCCCGAGGACACGGCGGCCGGCGCGCTCATCGTCGCGATGCCGCAAACCCCTGGTGCCGCACCGCTTCCCGGTGTCCTCGCGGAGGCGGCGCGGATCGAGGCGCTCGTGCCGGGGTCGCGGATGCTGACGGGGCCGGCGGCGACGACCGCCGCGGTCAGCGAAGGCCTCCGGTCGCACTGGATCGCGCACCTGGCGTGCCACGGGATCAACGATCGCAGCAATCCTGACGCCAGCCGGTTGCTGTTGCACGACCACGAGGAGAACCCGTTCACCGTGCACCGCGCGGGTACCACGCGCCCCGGTTCGGCCGGTCTCGCGTACTTGTCGGCGTGCAGTACGACGCAGAGCAGTCCGTGGCTCGCCGATGAAGCCCTGCACATCACGTCGGCTTTCCAGCTCGCCGGGTACCCGCACGTCATCGGCACACTCTGGCCCGTCGGCGACGCCGTGGCCACCCGCGTCGCCGGAGAGGTCTATACCACCTTGACCGAGGGTGGCACGCCCCAGCCGGACCGCTCCCCCTACGCGCTGCACGAAGCGATCCGGCGGCTCCGCGACGACTACGTGGCCAGTCCTTCCTTGTGGGCAGCGCATATCCACGCCGGGCTCTGACGATTTCCTTGCCAGGTCCCGGATCGGCGGCTTACCCCACCGGATTGTCCAGCCGCCCCACCCGGTCCACGTCGATGATCACCTCGTCACCGCGCCGGAGGCTGATCTCGTCGCCGGGAACGGCGGAGGTGCCGGTCGCGAGGATGACCCCGCGCGGATACACGTCGCCGCGGTAGAGATAGGCGGCCAGGTCGGCGAGCTTGCGGTGCAGCCGTGCGGTGCTGGTCTCCCCCGACCACAACGGCGCGCCGCCACGGTTGATGCGCACAAAAATGCCGAGTACATATGGGTTCGCGATTTCGCTCGCCGGTACGATCCACGGCCCGACCGCGCACGCGCCGCGAAAGATCTTGGCCTGCGGGAGGTACAGCGGGTTCTCACCCTCGATACTGCGCGAGCTGACGTCGTTGACGATCGTGTAGCCGACGATAGCGCCTTCGGCGTTGCACACGATGCCCAGCTCCGGTTCGGGCACATCCCACGTCGAGTCGTCACGCACGCCGATCCGGCCGCCCGGCCCGGCGACCCGCCAGCCGATGCTCTTGAAGAACAGCTCGGGCCGTGGCGCCTGGTAAACCCGCGCGTACACGTCCGCGTCGATGCTCTCGTGCATCCGCGCCTCGCGGGACACTTCGTAGGTGACGCCCGCGGCCCACACCTCGGTGTCGTCGTCGACGGGCGCGAGGAGTTGCGGGGCCAAAGTTTGGGTCAGCGGCACCGAGGCAAGCCGGTCGGCGAACTCGGCGGCGGGCAACGCGAGGAGTGACCCGAGCGTGGTGCCCGAGGGGAGCCGGCCGAGCATGATGACCGCGCCGCTGTCCCCGAGTACGCACCAGCCGCCGGGGGTTTTCGCCAGCCGGAGGGCCATCGCCGCCTCCTTGATCAGCGCCGGAAAAGCCGCCGCCACAGCGATTTCCGGTCCGCCGGTTCAGGATCCGGCGACGGTTCGGGCGGCGGCAACGGCGATGGCAGCGACGAAGCCGGCATCTTCGGAGGCGCCAGGCGACGCCGCGGCGGTGGGGTCAAGTCGTGCACGAACTGCCCGCCGGCGGGCTGCTGCGACACCGGCTCATGGAACGCCTGCGGCGGTGGCATGGAGTCGTGCACGAACTGGCCACCGCCGGGGTGCAACGGAACATGGACCGAACCACCGTCCAATCCGGACGATAGACTCAGGCGAGGTTCAGGTGGCGGAGTTGGGGCAGACGGCGGCTCGGTGGATTCGCCGGGATCGGGCTGCTCAGTCAACGGACTCCCCCTCCGCAGGTTACGACCCTTTAGGCTACCCGCACACGCAACGTGACGGGGGAGTGATGATCGTGCCGACGACGCTGGTCGGGCTGCTGGTGTTCCTGGTGCTGCTGGTCCCCGGGTTCGCCTACACGCTGCGCCGCGAGCGCGTCGCGTCGAGCCGGGACGTGTCGGTGTTCCGGGAGACGATCGAGCTGGCGTTCGTCAGCGTCGCCGCCGATGCCGTGGTCCTCGGCCTGTTCGCCTTGCTGCGCACCATCGTCCCGTCCTGGACCCCCGACATCCGGCAACTCCTGCGCGAACCGGGGCGCTACGGCATCGATCATCTCGGCTCGGTGACCGCGTGGGCCGCCGGCCTGCTCGCCGCCGCGTCCGGGCTGGCCCTGCTGGCCGCGAGTCCCCGGTTCCGCCGCCGCGAGCACGAGGCCTACACCTCCGGCTGGACACTGTTGTTCGGTGAACATCCCGGCGCCCGCATCTATGTCGGGTGCCTGCTCGACGACGGCAGCTACGTGACCGGGCGCCTGCGCACCTACAGCCGCGCCTCGGAAGACGACCAGGACCGCGACCTCACCCTCACCGGCCCGATCTCCTACCGTGCGCCCGGCGAGACGAAATCCGAGGTCCTGCCCGACGTCGGCGCCGCCGCGATCAGCGCCCGGCGCCTTACTTTGCTCACGGTGACGTACGAATCGCCGTCCTGAGCCGGCTTGGCTCACCCAGTTGATGAAGCACAAAGGATCAGGGACATGCCGAGGACATTCATCGGGTTCCGGGGCGTCGGTTTCTGGGCGCCCGACGCCCACACCGAGACGTGGATGTACTTGGTGTGCGCCGAAATCGACCGAACGGCCGAGCCGCCGGGCTGGCTGCTGGAGGTCCGGGAGTGGTGGTTCGTCCTCGCCACGGTTCGTATCAACGGCGTCATGGACCCAAGCTACGACACACATCTCGGTGAGGACGAGGCGCGGATCGGGCTGGTGCAGGAGATCCATGAGCACGTGCTGCGCCGCTTCGAGTCATTCGGCGAGAAGATGCCACGGCTGAGCGTGCCCGAGGGCGTCTGGGCCTTCGACGGCTCCGTCGACACCGATTTGTTCGCCGAGACCTTCGCGTCTTTCACCGGTGTGTTGCGTGGCGAGGGCGAGGAACTGGAGCCAGATGTAGTCGCGTCCAACGGGAGTGTTGCGAGAAAGGTCCGGCATTTGTTCCGTCGCCCCCGTTACTGATCGGGCCGAAGCGCCCACACCAGAGAGTCTTCGCCTCACGCAGCGCAGGTCCATCGACGCGATCTGTCTGTTACGGCGACGTACAAAGACCGGCCGACTCGAAGCCGTTGGCTACGCGCCGCTCGAGTACAAAGTGGACACCTCCACATCGGACAGTGCGCGGTCATACAGATGCACCTGATCGATCGCACCGTTGACGTAATCGACCGGGCCACCGGCGTACTGGCCGCGTCCGATTACCGTGTGGCCGGTCGCCTGATCGCCGAGGCACGCGTTCGTGGTGCCGGTCAGACGTCCGTCCACATAGAGCTTCAACGTGCCCGCGGCCGCGTCGCGGACACCGACCAGGTGGTACCAGCGGTTCGCCTCCGGCGTGTCCGGAGCCAGCGCGCGGATCCCGGCGAAACTGAACGCCAGCCTGTGCTCCACACCCGAGTACTGCAGGTAGAACGCGCTGTGGTCACCACCGTCCTGGCTCACCACCGTCTGGAACCCGTCGCCCAGCGACGTGAACTTCACCCAGGCGGCGACGCTGTAGCTGCCCTCGGTGTTCAGCAGCGCGGCGCCGGTGTCGGCGTACTGCCCGGAACCGCCCAGCGCCAAGGCGGAACCGCGCCTGCCCTCGGTCCAGGACGCGCCACCCACGAGTGTCGCGTCGTGGTCCCCGGCGACGTCCTCGGTGCTCCCGTCGAACGGATAGGCCGCGATACCGTCGATCCCCGGCGTACCAGGCGAAACAGGCGGACCCGGCGCAGGATCGCCGGTCACCCCGTTGATCACCGCCAGGTTCGCGGCACGCGCTGCGGCGAAGTCCATCTTGCGCACCTGGCGGTCATAGGTGAGGAAGCCGTTGACTTCCTTCTCCACATCGGTGGTCTGCGTGTAGACACCCGCGGACACCCCGCACTGCTGCGCCACCAGCCGCAACCGTTGCTGCAGCTCGCCGTAGCGGCGGGTCAGCGTCGCGCTGTCGGGCTCCATCTCGTAGGCGAAACTGCCGTCAGGGTCGAACTGATGACCGTCCACTTTGTACCCGAGCCCGCCGTACTCACCATCGACGGCGGCACGCGCGCCGGTCTGCACCGGGGAACCGGGACCGGTATAGGTGTGATCGTCGTAGATGTCGCCACGGCCACTGTCCGGTTCGGACCGGCAACAGTTCACGCCGGACTCCGCGTTCACCAGCCGGGTCGGGTCCCAGGTCTTGACCTGATCGGCGATCCGGCCGACGTCGTAGTCACCCCAGCCTTCATTGAACGGCACCCACATCACGATCGACGGGAAACTCCGGTGCTGATCGATCATCCGGTGCAGCTCGGATTCGAAGACGGCACGCGCGGCGGGCGAGGGTTCGATGTCGTCCTTCATCGCGGGCATGTCCTGCCACACCAGCAGTCCGAGCTTGTCCGCGTAGTAGTACCAGCGGTCGGGCTCGACCTTGATGTGCTTGCGCACCATGTTGAAGCCCAGCGCTTTTTCCTGTTCCAGATCGAATTTCAGCGCTGCGTCGGTGGGTGCGGTATAGCTGCCGTCGGGCCAGAAACCCTGGTCCAGCGGGCCCAGCTGCATCACGAACTTCCCGTTGAGCAACATCCGCTGCTTGCCGTCCGCGGTCTTGCCGACGCTGATCGAGCGCATGCCGAAGTACGAACCGGCTTCGTCCCCAGTGGACAGTCGCACCCGCAGGTCGTACAGGAACGGATCGTCGGGCGACCACAAGTGCGCGCCGGGAATGGCGAGCCGGACAGGCTGGTTGGCGTTGCCGTTCGCCCGCGCGACCACTTTGCCGTGGTCGTACGCGACGACTTCGGCCCGTTGCCGCACCGGCCCGCCGACGATCGCGTTCACCGACACGGAACCGTCCGCGACGTCCGGCGTCACGTCAAGGCGGTCGATATGCGCCGGTGCCACGGGTTCCAGCCACACCGTCTGCCAGATTCCCGAGCTGGGCGTGTAGAAGATGCCGTCACCCGGCGAGCGCTGCTTGCCCAGTGGCTGACCGCCCTGGTCGTTCGGATCGCTGACGCCGACGACGATTTCCTGCTCCTGTGCCGTGGTGAGCGCATCGGTGACGTCGACGGAAAACGAGTCGTAACCGCCGGTGTGATGAGCCACGGTCTTGCCGTTGACCAGCACCGTCGCGTCGTAGTCCACCGCCTGGAAATGCAGCAGCAGCCGCTGCCCGCGCCCGATCTGCCAGTCCCGCGGGACGCTGAACGTGCGCCGGTACCACATCTGCGTCTCGTGGCGCATGATGCCGGACAGCGCGGACTCCACGGGGTACGGCACGAGGATGCGTTCGGCGAGATCGCGTCCGACCGGCGGCGCCTCGCCGGGCCCCGCCGCGGCGAACTCCCAGACCCCGTTGAGGTTCTGCCAGCGATCACGGGTCAGCTGCGGACGAGGGTACTCGGGCAGCGCGTTGCCGGGGGAAACCTGACCGGTCCACGGCGTGCTCAGCGGCGGCGTGAGGCGCTGCCACTGCGGCGCGGGAGCGGCCGAAGCCGCGGGCACCGCAAACCCCAGCAACGCCACGGCGAACGCGGCCGCCGTCACCATCCAGCGAGGACGGAACATTGGTCGAGACCTCCTCGGGCAGCATCGTCGACCGCCTGAATGTTTCTTACCGCGCCGGGGCATTGGTGTAAACCGCCGAAAGTACGGCGAGTCTAGGTGTCCAAAGAGGACAATCGCAAGGCGGGGCGGTCCCGCGGCTTCGGCGGGACCAGTGCATCCTTCGCCGCCGCGGTCACGGCCCGCGCGGTGGCCGAGAGCGCGGGCGAGTGCAGTTTCCACTGCTGCCAGTACAACGGCACATCCATCGTGCGCCCTGGCTCCAGCAACACCAGCGCCCCGGACGCCAGCCGCGGACCGGCCTGCGCCGCGGGGACCAATCCCCAGCCCAGCCCGGCGATCACCGCGTCGACGTACCCTTCGGACGCGGGCACGTAATGCCGGGCCGGGCCCGCGCCTGGCCGCCGCAGCGTCCGTGCGAACTTGTCCTGCAATTCGTCGTGCCGGTCGAACACCACCACCGGCACGTCGCCGATCACCCGCCGGAACGGACGGTCCAGCCACCGCGCCACGAAATCCGGGCTCGCCACCGGCAGGTACCGCATGCGCCCGAGCGCGCTGACCGAACAGCCTTGCACCGCCTCGGCTGACGACGTCACGGCGGCCATCACCACGCCCTCGCGCAACAGCCTCGTGGTGCGTTCCTCGTCCTCGCGGTGCAACTCGAAACAGATTCCCTCCGGCACCCGTGTCAGCGCCGGCAAGAACCAGGTCGCCAGCGAGTCGGCGTTCACCGCGATGGGCACCGTGGCCGGTTCGCCTGCCACGCCCAGTTCCGCCCGCGCGTCCCGTTCCAGCTGCACCAGCTGGCGCGCGAGCCGCAGCACAACTTCACCCGATTCCGTGGGCCGCACCGGTTTCGTGCGCAACAGCAGCACCCGGCCGGTCCCCTGCTCCAGTGCCTTGACCCGCTGGCTCACCGCCGACGGCGTCACGTGCAGCGCCGCCGCGGCCGCGTCGAATGTGCCCTCGTCCACGACGGCGAGCAGCGTGCGCATCTGGTCCAGCGGAAAGAAGGACGTCACAACAGCTAATGTTACGTAAGAATCATGAGCTGGACTGATGGTATGCCCCGCCCTAACGTCGGTGCCGTGCTCACCATCGCCACCGGGTTCGGGGCCGGGATGTCGCTGCTGGTCGTCATCGGCGCGCAGAACGCTTTCGTGCTGCGCCAAGGCATTCGCCGCGAGTCGGTGCCGCTCGTGGTCGCCATCTGCGCGGCTTCGGACGCGGTGCTGATCTCGCTCGGCGTGGCGGGCGCCGGTGCCGTCGTGCGTGCGCAGCCTGCGGCGCTGAAGGTCGTGGGAATCGTCGGCGGGCTTTTCCTGGTCTGTTACGGGATCCTGGCCGCACGCCGGCTGTTCCGGCCTGCCGCCATGACGGTCGAAGGCGCCGCCGCGGGTTCCCGGCGCCGGGCGGTGCTCACCTGCCTGACGATGACGTGGCTCAATCCGCACGTGTATCTGGACACTGTGCTGTTACTGGGTTCCATCGCCGCCACCCACGGCACGCTGCGGTGGGAGTTCGCCTTCGGCGCGGTGGTGGCCAGCCTGTGCTGGTTCACCGCACTCGGGTTCGGCGCGCGCCTGCTTTCCGGGATTTTCGCGCGCCCGTCCTCCTGGCGCGTCCTTGACGGGCTCGTCGCCGCGACCATGCTCGCGATCGGCGTAACCCTGCTCGCCGGCGCCTGAACCCACCACCTTGCCTGCAACGGCACAATGGCCTGGTGAGCAATCTCGAACAGGCGCCGGCCGAACTGTTCTGCCAGGACCGGCCGGGCACCGGGGTCACCGTGCTGACCGCGCGGGACGTTCC
This sequence comes from Amycolatopsis pithecellobii, assembly GCF_009707865.1. Lineage (GTDB taxonomy): Bacteria > Actinomycetota > Actinomycetes > Mycobacteriales > Pseudonocardiaceae > Amycolatopsis_E > Amycolatopsis_E pithecellobii. The sequence continues at coordinate 22,618 of NZ_WMBA01000050.1, read as the reverse complement.
GCTCGGTGGTCCGCGCGCCATCAGGGTGCGCCGCACTTTGCCGCAGCGGGAACGGTCCTTGATCGGCGCGTGGTGCTTCGCCGACCACTACGGGCCGGCGAGCACCGCGATGGATGTGGCGCCGCATCCGCACACCGGGCTGCAGACGGCGAGCTGGTTGTTCAGCGGCGAGGTCGAACACCGGGACAGCCTCGGCACGCACGCGATGGTCCGGCCCGGCGAGCTGAACCTGATGACCAGCGGGCACGGTATCGCGCATTCCGAGGTCTCGACCCCGGAAACCACGGTGCTGCACGGAGTTCAGCTGTGGATCGCGCTGCCGGACGAGCACCGGCACACCGCCCGCGACTTCCACCACTACGCCCCGCCGCGGATCACCTTGCCGGGCGTGTCGGCGCGGGTCTTCCTCGGCAGCTTCCTCGGGGAAACCTCGCCGGTGCCGGCGTTCACTCCGCTGCTGGGCGCCGAGCTGGTGCTCGAGCCGGGTTCGCGGCTGGTGCCGGCGGTCGATCGCGAGTTCGAACACGGCATCCTGCAGGACACCGGGTCACTCACCGTCGCCGGCACCGCGCTCACCACCGGGGACATGGCCTACGTCGCGCCCGGCGCCGACCGGCTCGAACTGGCGAACACCGGGGCTGAGCCGGCGAGGGTGCTCCTACTCGGCGGCACGCCGTTCCCCGAGGAGATCGTGATGTGGTGGAACTTCGTGGGCCGCAGCCACGACGAGATCGCTGAATTCCGGGCCGCATGGCAGGCTGAGGACGGCCAGTTCGGCCGGGTCGAGGGCTATCCCGGCAACCGCCTTCCCGCGCCCGAGCTTCCCCGCACCCGCCTCGCCCCACGCCGCAACCACCCCGAAGGGCAGCGATGACCGACGTAAGCAGGAACGACGAGAAGCACCGGTACGAGATCAGCGTGGACGGCGAGCTGGCGGGTTTCGCCCAGTACGCCGACCGCGGCGACCAGCGGATCCTCTACCACACCGAAATCGCCGAGGCCTTCGGCGGGCGCGGGCTGAGCAAGGTGCTGGTCACCGGGGCGCTCGCGGACGTGCGCGCCGGAGGCAAGCGCGCCGTGCCGGTGTGCCCGCTGGTCGCGTCGTTCCTGCGCAAGCACCCGGACCAGGCCGATGTCGCCGACGAGGTCACCCCGGAGACCGTCCAGTGGCTGGACAAGGCGCTCGAGCGGTGAGCGCGGCCGCCTGGTCGAGTCACGGAGCGTGGCCTTTGTAGGGTGCGGGTGTGAAGTCGCTGGCACCGACCCTGGCCGGGATGAGCGCGGAGAAAGCCGCCCGCCTGCGGGGCCTTGTCGTGCGGCAGCTGATCGAGTCGACGCGCGCGGCGGATCGGCATTTCACCCTGCTGCACCTGTTCCTGCTGCCACCGGCCGGCGAACAGACCCGGTTCCGGCTGTACGAGGTGGTCGAGCCGGTGGACGTCAACGCCCCGATCCGGCAGGTCGTCGAGGACGTGCGGGAGGAACTGACCGCGGCCGGGGACCCGCGCCTGGTCGCCGACGCGGACGACCGCTGGCAGCGCGTCGACCCCGGGCTGCGCGCCTTCTACGTCGGCACCGGCGCCCGGTTCATCACCCCGCACAGTGACACCGCCGGCACCACCATCATGCGGCTGGCGGACGCGACGGCCGTGGTGCTCAGCCTCGACGCGCAGGGCCGCCCTGCCTCGCTGCAGACCTCCAAACCGGTCGTCGTCGACGAGACGGTGTACCCGGCGATCCGGGAAATCGAGGCGACCGGCGAACCGCCGTTCGTGTTGATCGACATGTTCGCCCAGCTGCTGCAAGTGCCGGGCGAAGGCACCGAGCCGTTCCGCCCGTTCGGCTGAGAAACCAGCGCACGGCGCGATGACCAGCGAGAATGGTGACGCGTGCCGGGACCGGCCGCTTCGGGGGGCACCGCGTTCGGCCCCGGCGCGCCCGGTTTCGCGTGTGGGTGGCGAGGTGTGTGTCACTTCCGCGCCGGCGCCCGGTGCGGCAGCCTGGGCAAGGCTGATGCACGTGCGCAAGGAGGAATGACGTGGCGGGACCACTGGCGGGACTGCGGGTCGTGGAGCTGGCCGGGCTGGGGCCCTGCCCGCATGCGGCGATGGTGCTGGGTGACCTGGGTGCGGACGTGATCCGCATCGAGCGGCCCCAGGCCGGTTTCGACCCCGTCGGGCCGTCCGACCACGTGCTGCGCAACCGGCGTTCGGTCGCGGCGGACCTGAAATCCGACGACGGCCGGGCTCTCGTGCTGGGGCTGATCGAGAAGGCCGACGTGCTGCTGGAAGGGTTCCGGCCCGGCGTCACCGAGCGGCTCGGGCTCGGGCCACAGGAGTGCCTCGCGGTGAATCCCCGTCTCGTCTACGGGCGGATGACCGGCTGGGGGCAGGACGGCCCGCTCGCCCAGCGCGCCGGGCATGACATCAACTACATCTCCCTCACCGGTGCACTGCACGCGATCGGCCGCGCCGGGGAACGCCCGGTGCCACCACTCAACCTCGTCGGCGACTTCGGTGGCGGGTCGATGTTCCTGGTCACGGGGGTGCTGGCCGCGTTGTGGGAGCGCGCTCGTTCTGGCCAGGGCCAGGTCGTGGACGCCGCGATGGTGGACGGCGCGAGCGTGCTGTCGCAGATGACGTGGTCGTTCCGCGGGTCCGGTGGCTGGAGCGACGAACGCGGCACGAACCTGCTCGATGGCGGCGCGCCCTACTACGACACCTACACCTGTGCCGACGGCCGGTACATCGCGGTCGGCTGCCTCGAACCGCAGTTCTACGCGGCGTTCCTGCACGGTCTCGGGCTCGACGGCGAGGACCTGCCCGCGCAGTACGACCGTGCCGGCTGGCCGGCCCTGCGTGCCCGCTTCACCGCCGTGATCGTCGGCAAGACCCGCGACGAGTGGGCCGCGATCTTCGAGGGAACCGACGCGTGTGTCACGCCCGTCCTGACGTTCGAGGAGGCCACCGTGCACCCTCACCTGTCCGCCCGTGACACCCTTGTCACCCTCGACGGCGTGACGCAGGCCGCGCCCGCGCCACGGTTTTCCCGTACCCCCACGGCAAAACCCACGCCACCACCGCTTCCGGGCGCCGACACGGAAAACGTCCACGACACCTGGTGACGCACATCCGGGTGCGCCGGTGCCCGCGCCCCAGCAGAATCGGAGACATCCTTATCAGCTGAGGAAAGCGGAGGGCCGATGCCCAAGATCACCATCGCCGAGCAGTTCGTGCAGGTGCTCGTCCAAGCGGGTGTTTCCCGTATCTACGGGGTGGTCGGGGACAGTCTCAATCCCATCGTGGACGCGATCCGGCGGACCGAGGGCATCGACTGGGTGCATGTCCGCAACGAGGAGGCCGGCGCGTTCGCGGCCGCGGCCGAAGCCCAGCTGACCGGGCGCCTCGCGGTGTGCGCGGGCAGCTGCGGGCCCGGCAACACGCATCTGGTGCAGGGTCTCTACGACGCGAACCGGTCCGGGGCGCCGGTGCTGGCGCTGGCCTCGCACATCCCGGCCGCCCAGGTCGGCACGTCGTTCTTCCAGGAGACGCATCCAGAGCGGTTGTTCGTCGACTGCAGTGGTTTCTGCGAGCAGATCACGCAGCCAGGGCAGATGCCGCGCGTGCTGCGCATCGCGATCCAGCATGCGCTCACCCGCGGCGAGGTGTCCGTGCTGGTGCTGCCCGGCGACGTCGCGCATCTGGAGACGGAGCTGCCGACCGGAGCCGGCTCGTTCGTCACCGACAGCCCGACGCTCGTCCCATCACCGTCCTCTGTGGACCGTCTCGCGGCCGCGCTGAACAACGCGGAGAAGGTCACGTTGTTCTGCGGCGCGGGCGTCAAGAACGCGCACAAGGAAGTCATGGAGCTGGCGGGAAAGCTGCACTCGCCGATCGGGCATTCCCTGCGTGGCAAGGAATGGATCCAGTTCGACAATCCCTATGACGTCGGGATGAGTGGCCTGCTCGGTTACGGCGCCTGCTACCGCGCGATGCACGAGGCCGACGTTTTGTTGTTGGTGGGCACCGATTTTCCGTACGACGGCTTCCTGCCCCAGGCGCACACGATCCAGATCGACCATGACGCGACCCACCTCGGCCGCCGCACGCCGCTGGATCTGGCCGTGCACGGTGACGTCGGCGAGACCCTGCGGGCGGTGCTGCCGAAACTGGAGCAGAAGCGCGACCGTACCTTTCTGGACGAGATGCTCCGCGATCACGCTCGCACACTGGAAAACGTGGTCGACGCCTACACCCGCAACGTCGAAAAGCAGGTCCCGATCCACCCCGAGTACGTCGCCGACGTGCTCGACGACCTCGCCGCGGACGACGCGGTGTTCACTGTGGACACGGGAATGTCCAATGTGTGGGCCGCGCGCTACCTCACCCCGAACGGCCGTCGCCGGGTGATCGGCTCGTTCCTGCACGGCAGCATGGCGAACGCGTTGCCACACGCGATCGGCGCGCAGCTGGCCGAGCCCGGCCGCCAGGTCATCTCGATGTCCGGCGACGGCGGGCTCGGCATGCTGATGGGCGAGCTGCTCACCGTGAAACTGCACCGGCTGCCGGTGAAGATCGTGGTGTTCAACAACTCCTCGCTGGGCATGGTCAAGCTGGAGATGCTCGTCGACGGTTTGCCCGACTACGAGACCGACCACGATTCGGTCGACTACGCGGCAATCGCGCGCGGCGCCGGACTGCACGCCATCCGGGTCACCGATCCGGCGAAGGTGCGCGACGCGCTCAGCGAGGCGCTCGCCTATCCGGGCCCGGCGCTCGTCGACCTGGTGACCGATCCGAACGCACTGTCGATTCCCCCGCACATCACCGGCGGTCAGGTCAAGGGTTTCATGCTCGCGGCGAGCAAGGTCGTGCTCAGCGGCGGGGTGGGGAAGATGATCGACCTGGCGCGCTCGAACCTGCGCAATATCCCGCGCCCCTGAGCCCGGCGTCAGCCGGTGGGACCGAAACGTTCCGTCTTCACGCGGCGCGGGTCGTGGCCGAGCGCGAGCAACATGTCCGCCACCGCCTCGACAAAACCCGTTGGCCCGCAAACGAAACACGCCGGCTCGAACGAGGCGGGCCAGCCACCGCTGTTGACATCCGCCACCCCGATCCTGGCGGGCGCGCGGGAAAAACCGTCCGGCGCCGACCGAGTGTACACATAGGACACTTCGACGCCGGACAGTGCGGCGTCACGCAGTTCGCCCGCGTAGTACCGTTCCTCCGGCGACCGCACCGAATACACCAGGCGAAACGGGGTCCGCGCACCCTCGGCCCGCCGGGTGCGGATCATCGCCATCAGCGGCACGATCCCCGAACCGCCCGCGACGAGCAGCACCGGCGCCGGGTCCGTGGGCCGCCACACGAACCAGCCGCCGATCGGGCCGCGCACCTCCACCGGGTCGCCAACGGTGAAAACCTCGGTGAGATAAGGGGAAACCTCACCGTCGCCGACGCGTTGCACAGTCAGCTCGATCCGCTCACCACCGGACGCGGAAGCAAGCGAATACGAGCGCTGCGCGGTGTACCCATCCTCCGCGGTGAGCCGGACATCGGCATGCTGCCCGGCCAGGTGCCCCGGCCAGCCCGGCACGTCGAGCACGAGCGTACGCGCGCTCGACGTTTCCTCCCTCACCCCGGCCAGCCGCGCCACCCGCCAGTTCAGTCGCCCTGATAGCGCTGTTCGCGCCATGGGTCCCCGTAGTTGTGGTAGCCGCCGGCCTCCCAGAAGCCGGGCTCGTCGGTCAGGGTCAGCTCCAGATCGTGCACCCATTTGGCCGACTTCCAGAAGTACAGGTGCGGCACGAGCAAGCGCGCGGGCCCGCCGTGCTCAGGCTCCAGCGGATCACCGTCGGACTCGTAGGCGATCCACGCGCGGCCGTCGAGCAGGTCCTCCAACGGCAGGTTCGTCGTGTAACCGTCGTAGGAATGGGCGAGCACGTAGTCCGCCGCGCTGTCGACCTCCGCCAGCAACGTGTCGAGCGAAACACCACGCCAGTGCGTGCCGAGCTTGGACCACTTGGTGACACAGTGGATGTCGACCGCCGGGGTTTCGCTGGGCAGCGCCAGGAATTCCGGCCACGACCACTCGTGCACCTCCCCGGTCTCGGTGGTGATCGTGAATTCCCACGTCTCGGTGGCCACGCGCGGTGTCGGTCCTGCGGAAAGGACCGGGAAGTCCTTGGTCAGGTACTGCCCCGGCGGCAGCACGACACCCTCGTCGCGGCGACGCCCGTGAAAGCCCGGTGACACGATTCCCATGTCGACAGTGTGCCCCTACCGGACCCCGTCGACACGACGTGGCACATCCCATGGGTTGGCTTCCCGCAACGGCGGCGGCAGCAGCGCGTCCGGGAAACCCTGCCACGCCACCGGACGCAGGAACCGTTCGATCGCCGCGGTGCCGACCGAGGTGGTGGTGGGCGTGGTCGTCGCCGGGTACGGGCCGCCGTGCTGCTGCGCCCAGGTCACCGTGACACCGGTGGGCCAGTCGTTCCACAGCAGACGCCCGGCGAGCCGGGTCAACGACGGCAGGAGCTCGCGCACGTCCTCGGTTTCGGAATCCTCGGCGTGCACCGCGGCGGTGAGCCCGGGTTCCAGCCCGGCGAGCACCTCCAGCAGCTCGTCCTGACCGGCGTAGGTGACCACAATGGACGCCGGGCCGAAACATTCCGAGCGCAGCACCTCGTCCGCTTTCAGGAAATCCGCCGCCCGCACGGAAAGCAGCGTCGGCTCGAACGGACCACCGGAGGCCAGCACGGTCACCGCGGGCTGTTCGCGTAGCCGCGCCACGCCGGCTTGGAACCCTTCCGCGATGCGGTCGTTGAGCATCGGCCGCGCGCCGACCGCCCGCGCGGCTTCGGCGAGCGGGGTTTCCAGACCGTGCCCTTCGGGCAGGAACAGCAGCCCGGGTTTGGTGCAGAACTGCCCCGCGCCCAGGGTGAAGGAGCCGACGTAGCCCTCGGCGATCCGCGCGCCGCGCGCCCGGACCGCGCCCGGGGTCACGATGACCGGGTTGACACTGCCCAGCTCGCCGTAAAAGGGGATCGGCACCGGCCGGGAGACGGCGATGTCGAACAGCGCCCGCCCGCCGGCGACCGAGCCGGTGAACGATGCCGCCGAGATCCGTGGGTCCTTGAGCGCGGTGACTCCCGTTTCGACCCCGAAGATCACGTCGAAAATCCCCGGCGGGGCGCCCGCGCCGGTCAGCGCGTCCCGCACGATTTCGCCGGTGCGGGCGGAAAGCCGGGGGTGGCCGGGGTGGGCCTTGAGCACGACGGGGCAGCCGGCCGCGAGCGCGGAGGCGGTGTCACCACCGGCGACGCTGAACGCGAAGGGAAAGTTGCTTGCGGCGAACACCAGCACCGGCCCGATGGGCACGACCGTGCGGCGGATGTCCGGGCGTGGCCCCATCGGCCACCCGGGGTCGGCGTGGTCGACGGTCGCGCCGAGGAACGCGCCGTCGCGCAGCACTTCGCCGAAGAGGCGGAGCTGGAAGGTGGTGCGCGCGAGCTCCCCCGCGAGCCGCGGCTCGGCGGGCAGCTGCGTCTCCGCCGCGGCGAGGGGCAACAACTCCCCGGCAGCAGCGTCGAGCGCGTCGGCGACGGCCGCCAACCACGCCGCCCGCTCCCCCGGAGCCGCCTCCGCAGCCCGCGGCGCCGCCTGCGCCGCCGCGGCGAGCACGGGTTCCAGTTCGGTTGTATCCATGCGATCCCTCCTACCAGGCGGCGACCGTCGCTCTCCGCACTTGAGCCGCCCCTGTCGACGGTGGTGCTTGTGCCACGGTGACCAGAATGCGCTCCGGCTCGGTCAGCTTCGTCGGTGCCCTGCTACGACGGCCGGCCACGTCAGCGACCGCCGCGTCCGGGGCACCCAAGTCCTCGCCGCCCGTGCACAGGCGCAACCAGAATGCGCTCCGGCTCGGTCACCTTCACCGATCCCGCGCTACGCGGGCTGCCGTACCGTGCCGTTCGTAACCCATCCGACGGCAGCCACGGCGGAAACGGATGGCTACCAGCAGATCGGCTGCGGACCGTGTCCGCCCACTTTCGGGCGGCCTGGTAACCAGCTCCACCCGGGGTGCCGGCACGGCAGTACCACCGTGGTCACCTCGTCCGCCGCGGCCGGGTCAGTCCCGGCAGGGCGCCGGTCGCCCATGGGTCAAGATCGCCGTGCAGCGCCGCCGGAAGCGATCCAGCACCACGCGGCGCAGCAGATCCGTGGCGGCTTTCCCCGCGATCAGCAGGCCCGAGGCGGGACGACAGTCTCTTTCAGGTCAGTGATTAGCCGGAAAACTTCTTCCTGGAAAGAGTCTTCCACGCCGTATGCCTCACCAGGTTCACATCCATGAACCGAGTCCGTATGTTGACACGGAGCGTCAATATCATGGCAGCTGCAAGTCAACGGACGGGATGCGATGGCGGGACCGGCAGGCGAGTCCGCGGGCGTCAAGTCCGCGCACAACCGTGGAGCTCCCCGAAACCTTCGCGGTTCGGGACGCCTGGCTGTCACTGTCCGATCTGCACGCGACGACGGGCGCTGACCTGCGGCACCGACGCGATGAGCTGCTCCATCCCGGTCGGCGCCGCCACCGATGCCGAGGCCGCGCACGTGGGCGCATAGCTGTGGCGCACCGGAATCCGTTGAGGGGAAAGAGAATGCGCGTACTGGTCACCGGCGCCGCGGGTGGCGTCGCCACGTTGCTGAGGCCGCGCCTGCGCGGCGACGGGCGGATCCTGCGGCTGCTCGACATCGCCCCGCCCGACACCGGTGGGGACGAGGTCATGACCGGCTCGGTGACCGACCCCGAGGTGATGGCGGTCGCATGCCACGACGTGGACGCGGTGATCCATCTCGGCGGGCACAGCCGGGAGAACTCCTGGGCCGACACCGTCGAGGTCAACATCACCGGCACACAAACCGTGCTGGAGGCCGCGCGCCGCGCCGGGGTGCGGCGCGTGATCCTCGCGTCCAGCAACCACGCGGTCGGATTCCGTGAGGTCACCGAAGAACTGCCCGCGGACTCGACGCCCCGCCCGGACACGTTCTACGGCGTCAGCAAGGCGGCGATGGAGGCGCTGGGCAGCCTGTACCACTCGCGGTTCGGAATGGACGTCATCTGCATCCGGATCGGCTCGTGTTTCGAACGCCCGCCGGGTGTCCGCGGGCTCTCGACGTGGCTCTCCCCCGACGACGCGGGACGATTGTTCAAGGCCTGCCTCACTTTTGCGTCGCCGGGGTATCGGATCGTCTGGGGTGTCTCGGACAACACGCGCCGCGTCTACTCCCTCGCCGAAGCCGAAGCGCTCGGCTACCGGTCCGAAGACGACGCGGAAAAATTCGCCGACGAAATCACGGACGCACCGCCCGCCGGCACGGAGGCCCGCTACGTCGGCGGTCCCTTCACCACCATTCCCCTCGGCGGCCCCAACTAGCGCGGCAGAGCCGGAGTCCACAGCCAAGCCGCGAACAACTCGCGCAGGGACCGCCCGGCGTGTGCCTCCGCGTGCGCGACGAACTCGTCCGTCGTCACCGTGCCGTGCCGGTGTGCGGCGACCCAGGAACGCAGCAGGGCAAAGAAAATCTCGTCACCGACTTCGCCACGCAAGGCGTGCACGGTGAGCGCACCGCGTTTGTACACCCGCTCGTCGAACAGGTTCGCCTCGCCGGGATCGGCGATGACGAGATCCTGCGGCAACGTCTCCAAGCGCGCCCGCCACCGTGCGGCCAGCTCGCTTACCGAAGGTCCACCGGACGCGTCGGACCACAACCATTCCGCGTACGTCGCGAAGCCTTCGTTGAGCCAGATCTGCGGCCAGTCCACAATGGTCAGGCTGTTGCCGAACCATTGGTGCGCCAGCTCGTGCGCGACCAGCCGTTCCCCCGTCCGGCGACCGTCCACATGGTTCCGCCCGAAGATCGCCATCCCTTGTGCCTCAACGGGGTCTTCGAGATCGTCGCCCGCCACGACCACGACGTACTCACCGAACGGGTACGGTCCGAACAACCGCGAGAACAGCGCCACCATCTCCGGCTGCCGCGCGAAATCGTGGCGGGCCAAGGGCAGCAGCGCACGAGGCACCGCGAGCCGCTGGGACTCGCCCAGCGCCAGCTCCTCGTACCGTCCGATTTGGACACTCATCAGATACGTCGAGGTCGGCTCCCGGCGCTCGTACACCCACTTCGTCGTGCTGGCACCGGCGCTGCGCGACACGAGATCACCGGTCACCAGCACCGCATACGCCGACGAGGTCGTCACCGTGACCCGGTACGCGGCCTTGTCGGCGGGACGGTCATTGCACGGGAACCACGACGGCGCACCGATCGGCTGGCTCGCCACCAGCACGCCGTCGGTCAACTCGTCCCAGCCGATGTCGCCCCAGCGCCCGCCGACCGGTTTCGGGTTGCCGGAATACCGGACTTCGACGGTGAACGGGCCGACCACGGGCCTGGCCGGTTTCACCGTGAGCTTGCTCCCGCTGCGACCGAACTTCGCCGCGCGCCCGTCGACCTGTACCCCGGTGACCTTGAACCCGGACAGGTCCAGCCCGAACTTCGCCAGCGGGCGCGCTGCCGCGGCGGCGATCTTCGCCCGCCCCGACAGCCGGTTGGGCATGATCTTGTAGTCGAGGTCGAGATCGTACTGCGTGACGCGGTAACCGGAATCCCCGTGCGAGTTCAGCGCTGACCTCAAACCCCGTTCCCCCAGGCCGAAATCGGGTTGCCCAGCCAGCGTGTGTCAGCAGGCACCTCGTCGCCACGTGTCACCAGCGACCCGGGTCCCACGGTCGTGCGGTCGCCGATCGTGGCGCCGGGCAGCACGATGCCGTGCGGGCCGAGGGTCGCGCCCTCACCGAGGGTCACCTCGCTCATGCTCATGATCCGATCATGGAACAGGTGCGTCTGCACGACACACCCCCGGTTGACGGTCGCTCCGTCGCCTAGCCGCACCAGATCCGACTCCGGCAGCCAGTACGTTTCGAGCCAGACGCCACGCCCGATCCGCGCGCCCATCGTCCGCAGCCATGCCGCCAGCAGCGGGGTGCCACCGACCGACCCGGCGAACCACGGCACGGCGAGCGCCTCGACGAACGTGTCGGCGAGCTCGTTACGCCACACGAACGAGCTCCACAGTGGACGGTCAACCGCCCGGAACCGCCCCACCAGCAACCACTTCATCACCGAAGCCGTCGCCGCGGCCACCAGCCCGGCACCGGAGAGCAACACGGGGGACAGCAGCACCGCGACCCATAACCCGGCCGAAACCCACACGGCGCCCAGCGCCGCCGCCACCAGGACCGCGAGCGCGACCGCGCACATCACCGGCACGATCCGGCACAGCTCGACCGCGGCTCGCGCGAACTTGAGTCGCAACGCCGGGCGGTAGGTCCGGCCGGCGTCGGCGACCTCGACCGAGCGCCGCAGCGGCATGGGCGGCATGCCCAAGTACGACGAGCCCTTCTTCGCCTTGCGCGGAGTCGAGGACAGCACGCCGACCAGACCTCGCTTCGGCACCGACCGGCCCGGCGCGGTGATCCCGGAGTTGCCAAGGAACGCCTGCTTGCCGATCCGCGCGGGCGCGACATGCAGCCAGCCATGGCCGAGCTCGTAGGTGGCGACCATCGTGTCGTCGGCCAGGAACGCCCCATCGTCCACTTTGGTCATCTTCGGCAGCGCGAGCACCGTCGAGGCCTCGACGTCACGACCGACCTTTGCACCGAGCAGCCGCAGCCAGGCCGGGGTGAACAGGCTGGCGTACAAGGGGAACAGCGCGGTGCGCGCCAGGTCCATCAGCCGCTCGGTCGCCCATACCCGCCAGGCGATCCGGCCGTGTACCGGGTGATACCCCTCGACCATGCCGAAGGCCAGCGCGCGGACGCCGATCAGCACGAGCAACGCGTACGACACGAAGTACGCGACGGTCGCAAGGGGAACAAGCGCCAGCATGCCTCCCCACAACGGGGAACCCAGCAGCAGCACCACAATCCCGGGCACCGCGGCGAACACGGGCAGCAGGCCCAGCAGCAACGACGTCACACCGTAAGCCAGGGACCAGAAACGCGAACGCGGCGGGCGGCTCGACGGCCAGCGCAACGCGCCCTCGCCGCTGCGCACCGCGGGCGACCCGGCCCAGCGTTGCCCGGCCGGCACCGCGCCACGCACCGTCGATCCCGCCGCGATCTCGGCGCCCTTGCCGACCCGGGCGCCGGGAAACAAGGTGCTGCGCGCGCCCACTCGGGCACCCGCGCCGATCCGGATTTTGCCGATGTGCACCAGATCCCCGTCGACCCAGTACCCGGACAGGTCGACCTCGGGTTCGATCGCGGCGCCCCGGCCGAGCTTGAGCAGACCGGTCACCGGCGGCGGCGAGTGCAGGTCGACATCCCTGGCCACCTTGGCGCCCAAGGCTTTCGCGTAGTGCGTCATCCACGATGCGCCGGACACACTGCTGGCCCCGCTGAAATCCGCGAGCTTCCCGGCCGCCCACAGTCGCAAGTGGACACTGCCACCGCGCGGGTAACTCCCCGGGCGGACGCCACGCAGCAACAGCCGGGCGCCACCGGCGGAGATCGCGATCCGGCCCGCGGGGCTGAACAGCACCAGCCATGCCACCCCCAGCGCCCACCACGGCACGGCCGGCGCCCACGACACCCCTGTCGCCGCGAGCACGGTGGTCAGCCCGGCGAGCAGGCTCGTCCACCGCAGCCCGGCCAACGCCAGCAACGGGATCATCAGCAGCGCCTGCACGAACCCGGCCCCGCGGGGCGTCGGACGGATCTCGCGTTGCGCGGTCTCGGTCGCGTTCAGCCCGTCCAGCACCCCGGCGAGCGCGCCGAGTGTCGGATGCTGGTAGATATCGCTCACCGAAACCTGCGGGTGCCGGGTGCGGATCCGGGCGATCAGCTGCGCCGCGGTGAGGCTGCCGCCGCCGTGGGTGAAGAAGTCCGCATCCGCGTCGGACGGTGCCACGCCGAGGATTTCCGCCCAGCCTTCGGCAAGCCAGCTCTCCGTCGGCGTCAGCTCATCGGTGTCCACTGTGGACAGCGGCCATGGCAGCGCGGCCCTGTCCACCTTGCCCGAAGTGCGCGTCGGCAGGTCGGCCACCACCGCGAGCAGCGGCACCAGCGCGGCGGGAAGCCGGTCCCGCAGCATCGCCGCGGCGGCGTCGAGATCGAGTTCGGCACCGGCCGGGACGACGTAGCCGACGAGAATCTGGTTGCCTGCCTTGGTTTTCCGGACGGCGGCCGCCGCCGCGGTGACGCCGGGAAGCGCTTGCAGCGCGGCATCCACCTCGCCCAGCTCGATCCGGCGGCCACCGAGCTTGACCTGCTCGTCGGCGCGGCCGACGAAGATCAGCCCTTCCGGTTCGGCACGCACGATGTCGCCGCTGCGGTAAGCACGCGACCAGCCCAGCGACGGCAGCGATGCGTACTTCTCGGCATCCTTTTCCGCGTCGAGATACCGCGCGAGCCCGGCGCCGCCGATGACCAGCTGCCCGGTCTCCCCCATCGCGACCGGCTCGCCCCGCTCGTCGATCACCGCGAGCTGCCAGCCTGCCAGCGGCAGCCCGATCCGCACGGGCCCGTCCCCGGTCAGGGGCGCGGCGCAGGCGACGACGGTCGCTTCGGTGGGGCCGTAGGTGTTCCACACCTCGCGGCCCTCGACCGCGACCCGTTCCGCCAGTTCCGGCGGGCACGCCTCGCCGCCGAAGATCAGCAGCCGGACGTCCTCCAGCGCGTCCGCCGGCCACAACGCGGCGAGCGTCGGCACCGTCGAGACGATCGTGATGCCCTGCGCCACCAGCCACGGGCCGAGGTCCACCCCGGTGCGCACGAGCGACCTCGGCGCGGGCACCAGGCAGGCGCCGTGCCGCCAGGCCAGCCACATCTCCTCACACGACGCGTCGAACGCGACCGAGAGCCCGGCCAGCACCCGGTCGCCGGGCCCGATCGGCTCCTCGGTGAGGAACAGCCCGGCCTCCGCGTCGACGAAGGCGGCGGCGGCGGAATGGCTCACCGCCACGCCTTTCGGCTTACCGGTCGAACCCGAGGTGAAGATGATCCACGCGTCGTCCCACAGGCTGGGGACGCCGGGCCGCCCGATCGGGGCGGTGTAGCGGGTCAGCGTGCCACCGTCGGTCAGCACCGCGCACACTCCGGCTTCGCCGAACACCAGCTCGGCCCGCTCGTCCGGGTCATCGGCGTCGACCGGCACGTATGCGGCACCGGCGGCGAGCACGGCGAGGATCGCGACGTACAACTCGGTGGTGCCGGACGAGATCCGCACGCCGACCCGGTCGCCGACCCCGACCCCGAACTCGGCGAGCCGGGTCCGCAGGATCTCGATCTCCTCGGCGAGCCGCCGGTAGCTCAGCACCTGTGTGCCGTCGTCGATCGCGGCGGCACCGGGGTGACGGGCGACGGTTTCGGCCAGGATGTCGAGCAAGGTGCGCTCGCTGGCCGGGAGGCCCGTCCAGAGCAGTGCCTTCGGCCGGGTGTCGACCGCGGACGCCACGGGCAGGGGTGTGTCCAGCGCAGGCAGCAAGGCCCGTCACTCACCTTTCGGGACAAGTCGGGCTTGCTCTCGTCTGGTGAGGCGCCCGGTGCGACCGTTCAGCCTACCCGAAGGTGAATGGGAGGTTGCGAGCCGATCTCGGTACGCTCACTTGCCCTTGCGAGGGCGCTTTTCCCGCACCCGGACGTTGATCCGCACCGGGGAGCCCTCGAACCCGAAGCGCTCGCGGAATTTCCGTTCGATGAACCGCCGGTACCCGGCCTCGAGGAACCCGGTGGTGAACAGCACAAGCGTCGGTGGGCGGATCGCGGCCTGGGTGGCGAACAGCACCTTCGGTTGCTTGCCGCCGCGCACGGGCGGCGGGGTCGCGGCGACCAGGTCCGACAGCCACCCGTTGAGCTGCCCGGTCGGCACGCGGCGGTCCCAGGATTCGAGTGCCGTACGCAGCGCCGGCGCGAGCTTGCGCACCGAGCGGCCGGTGAGCGCGGAGATGTTCACCTTCTGCGCCCACGGCACCCGGACCAGACCACGGTCGAGTTCCTTGTCCAACTGGTACCGGCGGTCCTCGTCGACCAGGTCCCACTTGTTGAACGCCAGCACGCAGGCGCGGCCCGCCTCGACCACCATCGTCAGCACCCGGAGGTCCTGTTCGGACAGTGGCTCGCTCGCGTCCAGCAACACGATCACGACTTCGGCCGCGTCGATGGCCGCCTTGGTACGCAAGGACGCGTAGTACTCGGTGCCGCTCGCGGTCTGCACGCGTTTGCGCAGCCCGGCTGTGTCGACGAACCGCCACGCCTCGCCGTCCAGCTCGACGAGCGAGTCCACCGGGTCCACCGTGGTGCCCGCCACCGAGTCGACCACCGCCCGCTCCTCGCCGGTGAGCTTGTTGAGCAGGCTCGACTTCCCGACGTTGGGCTTCCCGACCAGTGCGACGCGCCGCGGCCCCGCCGCCCGTTCACCGAGATCGCGCGGCGCCTCCGGCAAGGCCTTGACGATCGCGTCGAGGAGGTCACCGGAGCTGCGGCCGTGCAGCGCGCTGACGGCAATCGGCTCGCCGAGCCCCAGTGACCACAGCGATGCGACGTCGGCCATCAAGCGGTTGTCATCGACCTTGTTCGCGGCCAGCAACACCGGCCGCTTCGACCGGCGCAGCACCTTCGCCACGGCTTCGTCGGTGGTGGTCGCGCCGACCGACGCGTCCACCACGAGCAGCACGGCGTCCGCGGTGTTCATCGCCATCTCGGCCTGGGTGGCGACCGCACCCTGCAGGCCCGTCGCGCCCGGTTCCCAGCCACCGGTGTCGACGACGGTGAACCGGCGGCCGTTCCACATCGCGTCGTAGGCGATCCGGTCGCGGGTCACCCCCGGCACGTCCTGCACCACCGCCTCGCGGCGGCCGAGAATCCGGTTGACCAGGGTGGACTTGCCCACGTTCGGCCTGCCGACGACCGCCAGCACCGGCTGGTTCAGCACGGCCTCTTCGGTGTCGCCGGTGCCTTCGAGCTGCGCGTCGAGCGCGGCGAACTCGGCTTCGTCCGTCCAGGAGCCGTCGGCCCCGTCGAGCTGTGTCATGACTTCGCTTTCTCTGCCTGCGCGCGCTGTCCGTCCAGCTCGCGCACGAGCGCGGCGAGTGTGCCGCGCAGTTCTTCGGTGGCCAGTTCCAGCCCGGCCCGCCCCTTGCCGACCTCGACCCGGAACGGCTCGCCGATCAGGATGTCGACCCGCGGGCAGAACCGCCGCTTGCGATCCGCCGGGCGTTTCGTGCCGCGGACCGCGACCGGCAGCACGACCGCGTCGGTGCCGCGAAGCAGCCACGCCGCGCCCGCTTCGGCCCTCGTCACGTCACCTTCGCCGCGGGTGCCTTCGGGGAACACCCCGACCAGCCCGCCCTCGCGCAGGATCTTCGCGGTGACCAGCAGTGGCGTCCGGTCCGGTTCACCCCGGCGGACCGGTACCTGCCCGATCCGCCGGAGGAACCACCCCATGGCGCCGGTGAACATCTCCTCCTTGACGAGGAACACCGAACGCCGCGGCAGCATTCCGTAGATCAGCTGCGGTTCGACGAGCGAGCTGTGGTTGGCGATGAGCAGCACCGGCCCGGTCCGCGGCACCCGCTCCCGCCCGGTGATCCGGATCCGGTACGCGGGCCGGAACAGCACTTTACCCACCACGCGGCCGAGGTCGTGCAGCCGGCCGGACGCGCCGTCGGGCAGGCCGGCCGAGCTCACCGGGTGACCTCCGCGGCGCAGTGGAGCAGTCCACGGTGACTCGCCAGCTCGGTGAGGGCCACCAGCACCTGGTCGATCTCCAGCTCGGAGGTGTCCAGGTGCACGGCGTCCTCGGCGGCGCGCAGCGGCGACGCGGCCCGGCTGGAATCCAGCCGGTCACGGCGGCCGACCGACTCCAGCGCGTCCGCGTGGGTACTGTCCCGCCCGGCCGCGGTGTCCTGCGCGTTGCGGCGCGCGGCGCGGATCTCCGGGGACGCGGTGAGGAAAACCTTGAGCGGCGCGTCCGGCGTGACGACAGTGCCGATGTCCCGGCCCTCCACCACGATCCCACCCACCTCGGCCAGCACCGCGTCGATGATCCGGCGCTGGCGCGCGACCAGCAGCTCACGCACGGCGGGCACCGCGGAAACCGGCGACACGGCGTGGTTCACCTCGGGCCCGCGAATCTCGGCGGCGACGTCCGCACCGGCCAGCGTGACGCGGGGGCGGACCGGTGTGGTGCCGATGGTGAACACCGCGTCGGCGGCGACGGCCGCGACGGCGACCGGGTCCGCGATGTCGGCACCCGCGCGCAGCACCGCCAGGGTCACCACCCGGTACATCGCGCCCGTGTCGAGGTAGCCGGCGCTCAGACGCTCGGCGAGCTTGCGCGCGACGGTGGTCTTCCCCGTCCCGGACGGACCGTCCAGCGCGACCACTCCACGTAGCGTCACCGATGCTCTCCTTGCGCCGAAGCCGTTCCACCGCCGGTCTCATTCTGCCTGGCAGGTGGCCACGCGCACGCACCGGGCCAAACCGGGCAAACCGGTAAGGTGTGGGGGTGTGAACGTGGAAGTGACTCCCCTGCCCGGCATCGGCGTACGCAAGGACTTCGCGCTGCGCAACGGCCGGCGCCTCGGCGTGGTGACCCACCGCGACGGGCAGATCGAGCTCATCGTGTCCAAAGCAGACGATCCGGATGCCTGTCTGGCGTCGGTGCCGCTGACCACCGATGAGGCCGGTGCGCTGGCGAACCTGCTCGGCGCGCCGCAGCTGGTGGCGCAGCTGACCGAGGAGCATCGCGAGGTGCCCGGCATCAACACGCGGCAGCTGCCGATCAAGGCGAACGCGCCCTTCGACGGCCGCACACTCGGCGACACCGCGATGCGCACCCGCACCGGGGTGTCGGTGGTCGCCGTCATGCGCGCCGGCCAGGTACACCCGTCACCCGCCCCGGATTTCACGTTCACCGCCGGCGATGTGCTCGTGGCCGTCGGCACCGCCGACGGTCTCGAGAACGCCCTGAGAATTTTGAAGAACGGATGATGGATCACACCGCGCTCTCCCTCATCGAACTCGGTGCCGTCTTCTTCGCCCTCGGCCTGCTCGGCAAACTCGCCGGGCGGATCGGGATGTCGCCGATCCCGCTGTACCTGCTCGGCGGGCTCGCCTTCGGGCAGGGCGGACTGATCCCGCTCGGTGACATCGGCGGCTTCACGCACCTTGCCAGCGAAATCGGCGTGGTGCTGCTGTTGTTGTTGCTGGGCTTGGAATATTCGGCTGCCGAGCTGATCACCGGGCTCAAAAGATCGTGGCTCGCCGGGGTGCTGGACATCGTGCTCAACGCGGCGCCGGGCGCCGCTGTCGCGTTACTGCTGGGCTGGGGTCCGGTGGGCGCGATCGTGATGGCGGGCGTGACGTACATCTCGTCGTCCGGCATCGTCGCGAAGGTGCTCGGCGATCTTGGCAGGCTCGGGAACCGGGAAACGCCCGTGGTGCTGTCGATTCTCGTGTTCGAGGATCTCGCGATGGCGCTGTACCTGCCGATCCTGACCGCACTGCTGGCCGGGATCACCTTTCTCGGCGGCCTGAAAGCGGTCGCCATCTCCCTCGCGGTGATCACGGTGGTGCTCGTGATCGCGTTGCGGTTCGGACGTTACGTATCGGCCATTGTGGACTCCGACGACCGGGAAGTGTTCCTGCTCCGGGTACTGGGCGCGGCACTGCTGGTGGCCGGCCTCGCGTCCGCGATGCAGGTTTCCGCCGCGGTAGGCGCTTTCCTGCTCGGCATCGCGATCTCCGGCTCGACCGCGGAGAACGCGGCGCACCTACTGGAACCGTTGCGGGACCTGTTCGCGGCGGTGTTCTTTGTAGTGTTCGGGCTCAACACGAACCCGGCGTCGATCCCGCCCGTGCTCGGCTGGGCGGTGGCACTCGCGGTGATCACCACGGCGACGAAGGTGGCCACCGGCTGGTTCGCCGCGCGCCGACAGGGAATCGGGCGGCTGGGCCGGGCCCGCGCGGGCGCGGCACTGGTGGCACGCGGCGAGTTTTCCATCGTGATCGCGGGCCTCGCGCTGACGGCCGGCGCGGTGACGGGCGAACTAGCCGCCCTCGCGACGGCGTACGTGCTGTTGATGGCCATCCTGGGCCCGACAGCCGCCCGGATCGTGGAGCCGGTCGCCCGTGCCCTGCAACGAAAATCCACCCGCGCCGAAACCGCGACGGTGCCTTAGTCGTCGCTCAGTGCCTAGTCCGCGAGCACGTCCAGGATTTGCTGCCCGTACCTGGCCAGCTTGTTCTCCCCGACACCGCTGATCCGGCCGAGTTGCTCCAAAGTGGACGGATGCTCGGTGGCGATCTGCCGCAGGGTCGCGTCGTGGAAGATGACGTACGCCGGGACACCCTGGTCTTTCGCGGAACCGGCCCGCCACGCGCGCAGTTTTTCGAACGTCGGCGCGGCCTCGGGTGGCATCTCGACGGCCGCCTTCTTCGCGGGGCGCGCCGCCTTGGGTTCACGCTTGGGTTCGCGGCGCAGCCGGACTTCCCGTCGCCGGCCCAGCACGTCACCGCTCGCTTCGGTGAGCACGAGGGTGCCGTAGTCGCCCTCGACGGCGAGCAGACCTTGCGCCAGCAGCTGCCGCACGACGCCGCGCCACTCGCTCTCGGCGAGTTCGGTGCCGACGCCGAACACGGTCAGCTCGTGGTGCCGGTGTTGTTGCACCTTCGGGGTCTGTTTGCCCAGCAGGATGTCGATGAGCTGGCCGGTGCCGAACTTCTGCCGCCGCTCGTTGTCCAGCCGGTACACAGTGGACAGTAGTTTCTGCGCGGGAATGGTGCCGTCCCACGATTCCGGCGGGGTCAGGCAGGTGTCGCAGTTGCCGCACGGCTCACCGGACTGTCCGAAGTAGTTCAGCAACTGCACCCGGCGGCACTCGACCGTTTCGCACAGCGCCAGCATCGCGTCCAGATGCGCGGACAGGCGCCGGCGATGCGCGTTGTCGCCCTCGGACGTGTCGATCATCTTGCGTTGCTGCACGACATCCTGCAGCCCGTAGGCGAGCCACGCCGTGGACGGCAGCCCGTCCCGCCCGGCGCGGCCGGTCTCCTGGTAGTAGCCCTCGACGGACTTCGGCAGGTCCAGGTGCGCGACGAACCGCACGTCGGGCTTGTCGATGCCCATCCCGAACGCGATCGTGGCGACGACGACCAGCCCGTCCTCGCGCAGGAACCGCGCCTGGTTCGCCGCGCGGGTCCGCGAGTCGAGGCCCGCGTGGTACGGCACCGCGGGAATCCCGTTCTGGGTAAGAAATTCCGCCGCCTTCTCCACCGATGCCCGCGACAGGCAGTAGACGATCCCCGCGTCCCCCGCATGCTCCGTGCGCAAAAGTTCCAGCAACTGCTTCTGCGGGTTGTTCTTCGGCACGATCCGGTACTGGATGTTCGGCCGGTCGAAGCTCGCCACGAAATGCTTGGCCTCACCCAGGTTCAGCCGCGTCGCGATCTCGCTGTGTGTCGCTTGCGTCGCGGTCGCGGTCAGCGCGATCCGCGGAATGTCCGGCCACCGCTCGTGCAATTGCGAGAGCGCCAGGTAGTCGGGCCGGAAATCGTGGCCCCACTGGGAAACACAGTGCGCCTCGTCGATCGCGAACAACGCGACCTTGCCCCGGCCGAGCAAGTCCACAGTGGACTCCAGCCGCAGCCGTTCCGGCGCCAGGTACAGCAGGTCCAGTTCACCGCTCACGAACGCGGTCTCGACCTCACGCCGTTGCTGGTAATCCTGCGTGGAGTTGAGGAACCCGGCGCGGACGCCCAGTGCGCGCAACGCGTCCACCTGATCCTGCATGAGCGCAATGAGCGGGGAGATCACCACACCGGCGCCTTCGCGTACCAGGGAAGGGATCTGGTAGCACAACGACTTGCCGCCGCCGGTCGGCATCAGCACGAGCGCGTCGCCGCCTTCGACGACCTGGTTGATGATCGCCTCTTGCTCGCCGCGGAACGAGTCGTAGCCGAAGACGCGCTGCAGCACGTCGAGTGCGCCGGAAGTCACCGGGCGATGGTAGCCGCGTGGGCCGGCGCCGCCGAATGACCACGCGAAGCCGGCGCTCCGCAGGACCGGTGTGGTACTCGCGGCATCACAGGCCCACTGCCCGGTAGAGGCCGCCGACCTCTTCCCTGGTGAGCCGGCGCATGGTGCCGGGCTTGGGGTTGCCGAGCTGGACGTCCCCGATCGCGGTGCGCACGAGCTGGCGCACGGGGAAGCCGACCTCGGCCAGCAGCCGGCGCACGATGTGCTTGCGCCCTTCGTGCAGCACGATCTCGATCAGGGTTTTCCCGGCGTAGGCATCCTTGACCCGGAAGGCGTCGACCTTGATCGGCCCGTCCTCGAGCTCGATGCCGGCACGCAGCTGTTTGCCCAGCCCGCGTGGCACGGTGCCGTCGACCTCGGCCAGGTAGGTCTTGGGCACGTGGTAGGACGGGTGCATGAGACGGTGCGCGAGGTCGCCGTCGTTGGTGAACAGCAGCAGGCCCTCGGTGTCGGCGTCGAGGCGGCCCACATGGAAGAGCCGCTCCGCGCGGTGGCGCACGTAGTCGCCGACGCAGGGGCGGCCCTGGTCGTCGGTCATCGTGCTGTGCACGCCTTTGGGTTTGTTGAACGCCAGGTACAGCAGGTCTTCGCGCAGAATCACGCGGGTACCGTCGACGTGGATCACGGCTTGCTCGGGATCCACGCGCAGGCCTTGTTCGCGCACCGTGCGGCCGTCGACACTGACGCGGCCCTGCGCGATCAGCTCCTCGGCCGCACGCCGCGACGCGATGCCGGCCTTGGACAGGACTTTTTGCAGGCGCACGCCTTCGGGTGCTTGGTCAGATGTCATCGATCGCGTCCACTTCAGGTAGCAACGGGGCGATCGGGGGCAGGTCGTTCAACGACGGGAGCCCGAGCCGCTCAAGGAACAACTCCGTGGTGACATACAGGGTGCCACCGGTCTCCGGGTCGGTGCCGGCCTCTTCGATGAGCCCGCGGGCCAGCAGTGTCCGGATGACGCCGTCCACGTTAACGCCGCGCACGGCAGCGACCCGCGAGCGGGTGACCGGCTGCCGGTAGGCGATCACGGCGAGGGTCTCCAGCGCTGCGCGGGTCAGCTTCGAACGCTGGCCGTCGAGCAGGAGCTTCTCGACGAAGGGCGCGTAGGTGTCGCGGGTGAAGAACCGCCACCCGTCCCCCACGCGGCGCAGGTCGATGCCGCGCGCCTGGGCCGTGAGCCGTTGGGACATCGTGTGCAGGGCCTGCGTCACCCGCGAGACCGGCTGTTCCAGCGCGTCGGCCAGAGACTCCTCGTTGACAGGCGAGTCGACGACGAGGAGAAGCGCTTCGAGGGCCGCCTCGAGCGCAGCGTCGTCCGTGAGGTCCGGCAGCCCCCGCTCAATGGCGACAAGCTCCGAGTCATCGGCGTCATCGCCGGTGGTGGCGGCGGCGCTGGCGGGATCCGCGGCGGCGGTGGCGGGATCCGCGGCGGCGGTGGCGGGATCCGCGGCGGCGGTGGCGGGATCCGCGGCGGCGGTGGCGGGATCCGCGGCGGCGGTGGCGGGATCCGCGGCGGCGGT
>NZ_WMBA01000004.1 GCF_009707865.1 Amycolatopsis pithecellobii | reverse complement strand
GCCCCACCCAGCCGGGGTCCACGCCTTCGCCGACGGAAAGCACCTCGCCCGCCACCCCGTCGCCCGGCACGTACGGAGGCTCCAGCGGGAAATAGTCACCGCCCATGCCGCGACGGACCTGGGTTTCGACGTGCAAGACGTCCACCGCGACGACGCCGATGACGACCTGTCCCGCTCCCGCGACCGGGTCCGGCGCCTCAGCCGGCATCAGTACCTCGGGCGGACCGAACCGCGCCACGTGCACTACCAGCATCTTCTGTCGTTCTCCTCTGCTCGCGACAGTCCGGTGGGGGTGTCAGGGCCACTGGCCATGGGTACCGGACCCGGTGGTCCCAACCTATCGCAGCAAGATCAGAAGCGGGGGCGCCGAACGCGGGCCGCACCCCGACGCTGTCGAGCGCCGGGTCAGTATCCCGTGCGCAGCGGGAACATCGCCGGTGCGGGCCGGACGGTCTGGTTCGTCTCACCGAGGCCGGTGCCGTCGAGGCGGACCGTGTCGCCGGGGCGCAGCCAGCCGGGAAAAGTGGCCATGTCGGGGGTGTCGACGTGTTCGAGCAGACAGCCGCCGGGGATGGTGCCGGAGCCGATCACGTCGCCAGGGCGCAACTCGGTGCCGCGGGAAAGATAGGCGAGCAGTTCGGCAAAGGTCCAGTCCATGTCGGCCAGCGACCCGCGCGCGATCTCGATGCCGTTGACGGTGGCCGACAGGTCCAGGTGCAGCCGCCCCTCCTGGCGGTAGGGCTCGAGTTCGTCCACTGTGACCAGTGCCGGGCCGAGCGTGATCGCGCTGTCCTTGGCCTTGCCCATACCGATCCCCTGCGCCATGTCACGCAGCTGGTGGTCGCGCGCGGTCCAGTCGTTGTAGAACGTGTAACCGACGATGTGCCGCTCGGCCTGGTCCGGATGAAGGTCCCGGCCACCGCGCCCGATGACCGCGCCGATCTCCAGTTCGAAGTCGAACATTCCACAACCGGGAGCGATCGGGACGTCCTCGTGCGGGCCGAGAACGGCCGCCGGGTTGGCGAAGTAGAAGGCGGGCGTCTGGAACCAGACCGGATCCAGCTCCGCCGAGCGGCCCATCGCGCGGTAGCAGCCGCGGATGTGGTCGAGGAAGCACAGCGCGTCGCGGATCGATGGTGGCTGCGGGATTGGGGCGAGCAGCCGGACCTCGGCCAGTGGGCGGACCTCGGCCGGGGCACGGCGGGCGGATTCCCCCGCCTCGGCGAGCCGGTCGTCACCGAGCAGGGACAGCAGCGTCACGCCGGCGGGCAGGCCGCGGACGGTGCTGCCGTCGAGGATGCCGGCGCGGGGGCCGGCACCGGCATCATAGGTTACCCACTTCATGGATCACTCCTTTGTGGACAGTTTGGTCCCCGCAGCACGTCCGTGCGGGTCTTGCCGGGCGCCGAGCGGTTTCCGTTCGGCGGCTCGCGTGCGGCGGGCGAGTGCGATCGCGATCCCGGCCGCGAGGAGAAGCGGCGCGACCAGTCCCAGCACGAGCACCGGCACGCCTTGGTCCAGTGCCACCAGCAGTCCGCCGGCCGCGGGGCCGACGATGGATCCCACACGCCCGATCCCGGCCGTCCACGCGACGCCCGTGGTGCGGGTGGCCCCGTCGTAGACGCCGACCGCGATGGCGGCGGATCCGTTGCAGGAAGCCAGTAATCCGGCTCCGGCGCCGCCCAGCACGGTCAGCAGGACGGCCAGCCGCACGGGCACGAGACCGGCCACTACCAGGCACCCGACGGCGAGCAACGACACCACGATGAGCAGGCGCGCGGGCCGGACGTAGGCCGAGCCGAGCGCGAGCAGGATCCCGCCGACGATGCCGCCGATGCCCAGCGCGGCGGCTGCGAGCGGGGCCTGTGTGGTCGTGAACCCGGTGGACACCAGCAGTGTCGGCAACCACGACTGCAGCGTGTAGTAGGCGGCGAAGACGATGAAAGCGAAGAGCCCCAACATGATCGTGCGACTGCGCAGGCCCGCCGCGAACAGGCTGCGCAGCGATGCCGTGGCCGCTTGACCTGGCTCGGCCGGCGAGATCCGGGGCAGGCGCCACCACATCAGCACGGCGCAGACGGCGAAGAACGCGCCGGGCAGCCAGAACACTCCGTGCCAGCCGAACCGTGTGAGCAGGCGGCCGCCGACCAGCCCGCCGAGCGTGAACCCGACCGATAGGCCGATCAAGACCGCGACGCTCACCGACGCCCGCAGTCGCGGCGGCACGACATCCGAGGCGAGCGACACCGCAGCCGGAATCACGGCGCCGAAGCCGAATCCGATCAGCAACCGTAGCGCGCTCATCACGGCGATCGACGGTGACAGCGGCAACAGCAGTGTGCCCACGGAGAACAGCGCGACCGACGCCGACACCACCGTGTGGCGCCCGATCCGCGACGAGAGCCACCCGCAGCAGAAGAAGCCCACCACCGCACCGAAATTCGCGATCACCAGCGGCAGCGTGAACGCCGCCGGGTGCAGCCCCCACGCGCGGCTGAGCGTGGGGATGACGAACGCGAAGGCCGCCGTGTCGAAGCCGTCCGCGACCAGTGCGAGAAGGAGCAGGGGAACGGAGTCGAACCGGCCACGTGGCCCGGAACTGGAAGACAAGAGGGGCATTGCCACTCCTTCGAGGGAGGCGGCAAGGGCCATGACGGCCGGCCGGAGCCGGCCCGATCACTGCCACGCCGTTGTGGGAGGAACGGGTATCGGTATCTCAACTCTGATCATCGGCGAGGACGATTTCCATCGCCTCCGCCCAGCTTTTCCGCGGCTGGGCGGGACCCAGCTCCGCGTAGATTGCGCACATCGTCTGGAACACCCGGGACGCATGAGGCCACAGCCGGTACGCGCCGAGGTCGATTTCGCGGTATGCCCGCTCGACCGGAACACCGGCGGCGAACTGTCGCGATGTGTACTCCAGAACCATGGACAGGTAGTCCCTGAGGTCACGAACCGCGGCGGGCCCGGCGACCGGACCGTGGCCGGGGACGATCACGGCCGGGTCCAGGGCGAGGATCGTCTCGCAGGCGGCGATGTAGTTCGACACGGGCCCGGCCCACGTGATCGGCGTCGACCGGTGGAACACGATGTCCCCGGCGAACACGACCCCGGCCGAGGGCACGTGGACGATAGCGTCGCCCGCGGTGTGCGCGGGCCCCACCTGGAGGAGTTCGACCGTGGTGCCGCCCGGCTTGACCGTGGTCGAACCGGCGAACGTCTCGGTCGGATGCACCGGGCGCCACGACTCGTAGTCGAAGACCTCGGTCCGCCACCGGAGCCAGCCGTGCAAAGTCGTGCCGGGCTCGCCGAGTTCCTCCAGCCGCAACGGGTTCATCCGCAGCGCCCGCATCCCCGCCAGGGATGCCTCGGTGGCGATGATCCGGCAGCCCTCGAACAAGAGGTTCCCGAACCAGTGATCCCCGTCGTCGTGGGTGTTGACGACCGTGGTGATCTCCGCGGAGCCCGCCACTGCCCTGGCCGCGGCCCGCAGGGCGCGTGCGCGCGGCACGTCGTTCTGGGTGTCGATCACCAGCACCTCGTCGCCCGCCACGACGATGCCGGAATTGCTCAGCCCCCAGCTTCCTGGGGGCTCGAACCAGGCGTAACAGCCCTCGGCGACCCGGGACAGCCCACGCAGATACGGGACGCTCACCATCAGCAACCTCGACCACTCGACAATGAAGACATGTCAGTCAGCATGTGACATGTTGGTCAGCATGTCAATGGTTGCGCTCTACACTGCTCAGTGATCACTGTTGCCGCGAGGAGAGGAGAGCCTCATGACCGGGCTGCGGAAAGAGCGCACCCGACAGAGCCGGGAACTACTCCTGCGCGCCGCCGCCGAACTCTTCGCCGAGAAGGGCTACCACTCGACGTCACTGGTGGACGTAGCCGATCGATCCGGCGTGAGCCGTGGGTCGATCCCCTCGCATTTCGGCGACAAGCTCGGGCTCCTGCGGGCCGTCGTGGAGCAGTTGCACAGCGATATAGCCGAATCGATGACAACCCCGCTTGCCCCGGGGGCCGGCGGCGCGCGCGGAATCTCGCACCTCGGCAGGACCTCGATCCGGCGGCACACCACGAAACTCTTCCTTGCGCTTCTGCACGAGGCCAGCGACC
This sequence comes from Amycolatopsis pithecellobii, assembly GCF_009707865.1. Lineage (GTDB taxonomy): Bacteria > Actinomycetota > Actinomycetes > Mycobacteriales > Pseudonocardiaceae > Amycolatopsis_E > Amycolatopsis_E pithecellobii. The sequence goes on along the minus strand of NZ_WMBA01000004.1, from coordinate 197,956 downwards.
CGGACTCGCCCATCCACACGTCGTTCGCCCAGATCCACGCCGATATGCGGGACTACCTGCACGCCTGGCTGGCCAGACCGGAGATCAGCACGGAATTGCCGCCTGGGGTGGCACCCGGGGACCTCGCCTGCGCGATCGTCGGCGCGATCATCGGAATCAACCAGCAGTGGAGCCTCAACCCGAAAGCGGTGAACGTGGCCGCCGCCTATGACGCCTTCGTCCGCACTCTGTTCAACTCTCTGGACTGGGCGGGTTCCGACGAGGCCGAACCGGCGAACGCCTGAGTCAGGACTTCTTCGTGGCGTCGTTGACCAGCTTCACCAGGACCCGGCGCCGATCCTGGGGACTTTCGTTCGCGACCTCGCCGAGCATGAGTGTCACCGCCGAGGGCGCGGCCAGCCACCACGCCGCCAGCGCGCGAGCGACATAGAGGAGGTGCGCCGGGGCGACGTCGGCCCGCAGGAACCCGTCGGCCTGAGCCTTGGCGACCGCCCGGACATTGTCCGCGTAGTGCTCCGACCGTTCCGCGGCTGCGGCGACCGACGCGCGGCCGGACTCCAGCGGATCCCGGTCCAGCCCCTCCCACAACAACAGCCGCAGGTAGTGCGGGTAGGTCCGGTGGTAGTCCCACACCCTGCCGGCGAACTCCCCCAGATCCCTTGCCTGCTCATCACTGAGCGGGACGGCGGCCGCCAGCTTGATCATCTCCTGTTCCAGCACCGCGCCGAACAGCTTCTGCTTGCCGCCGAAGTACTGGTAGATCCGCTCCTTGTTGACCCCGGCGCTGGCGGCCACCCGGTCGACGCGGGCACCCAGCGGGCCGTGCTCGCTGTATTCGAACACGGCGGCGTCCAGCAGCCGCTGCTTGGTGCGTGCGGTGTCCCAGGCCATGACGCGATGATACCAATCTCCAACTCGCCAGTTGTATCCACTCGGGTCGTGTGTCACACTCCAACTCGTCAGTTGCAATTTGGTCCACAGTGGAGTGTCATGGACAACGGATCGACAAGAGCGGTACTGGATGACATCTTTTCCTCGGTCTCGGAATCCGGATTCGGTGCGACCTTCCTCGACCGGCTCGCCGACGACCTCGTGTTCACCGCGACCGGCACCTCACCACTGGCCGGGCGCTACACCAGCAAGGCCGAGTACCACGAAAAAGTGCTGGCACGGCTGCACGAGCGGCTGGCCACCCCGATCCGCCCGGCGATCGAGCAGCTGCTCGTGGACGGCGAATGGGCGACGGTGCGCTTCCGCAGCGAAGGCGTCCGCGGGCACAACGGCAGCGATTTCAGCATGCAGTACTGCTGGCTGATCCGGGTCGTCGGCGACCGCATCGTCGAGATCATCGGCTTCTACGACACCAAGAAGATGGTCGATCTCTTCGCCTGACGGCGGTTCTGCCTTCCTGGGTTCGCGCGAGACAAAGGAGTATGCGCGTGATCATCGATCGCGATGTGGCGGTGCCGGTGGACGACGGCACGGTGCTGCGAGCCGACGTGTTCCGGCCGGACACCACGGAACCGGTCCCCGTCATCATGACCCTCGGCCCCTACGGCAAGGGAGTGCGGTACCAGGACGGCTACGCACCCCAGTGGAACTGGCTGGTCACGACCTATCCCGACGTCCTTCCCGGCTCGACCCGCGAGTACATGGCGTGGGAAACGGTGGATCCGGAGACCTGGGTGCCGTGGGGCTACGCCGTCGTCCGGGTCGACTCGCGTGGCGCCGGCCGTTCCCCTGGGCGGCTGGACATCCTGTCGCCACGCGAAGTCCGTGACTACTACGACGCCATCGAATGGGCTGGGACGCAAGCCTGGAGCAACGGCAAGGTCGGCCTGAACGGGATTTCCTACTACGCGATCAACCAATGGCTCGTCGCGTCGCTGCAGCCGCCGCATCTGGCCGCCATGATCCCCTGGGAGGGCGCCGCGGACTTCTACCGCGACTGGGCCCGGCACGGCGGGATCATGAGCAACGGCTTCCTGGAAACGTGGTTCCCCCGGCAGGTGCTGTCGGTTCAGCACGGCAACCCCGACGGCCGCACCGATCCCTGGCTGGGCGAATCCGCGACCGGTCCGGCGAAGCTCACCGATTCCGAACTCGTGGCCACCCGCAGCGACCCGATCGCCGACGTTCTCGCGCACCCGCTCGACGGCCCGTTCTACCGCGACCGCTCAGCCGACTGGTCGAAGGTGACCGTGCCGTTTCTCAGCGCCGCCAGCTGGGGCGGATACGGGCTTCATCCGCGTGGCAACTTCGAGGGCTTCACTCAGGCCGCGGCGCCGCGGAAATGGCTGGAGGCACACCCGGGCCGGCACGAGGAATGGTTCTACCTCGAACGGGGAATGGCGCTGCAGAAACGGTTCCTCGACCATTTCCTCAAGGGAGAGGACAACGGCTGGGACAGCGAACCGCCGGTGCTGCTGCACATCCGGCGGCCGTTCACGGACGAGGTCGAAGCCAGGACCGAGACCGAATGGCCGCTCGACCGTACACAGTGGACTCCGATCCACCTGTCGGCCGGTGACACCGCACTCGCCTGGGATCGGCCAACGGAATCGGCCACCGTCACCTTCGGCGCGCTCGGTGAGCCGGTGACCTTCCGGTCGGCACCGCTGCCGGCGGAGACCGAACTGACCGGCCCGCTGGCAGCCACCCTGTTCCTGTCGTCGTCCACAGTGGACGCCGATCTGTTCGTCACGCTCCAGGCCTTCGCGCCCGACGGCCGTGAAGTCGAGTTCCAGGGGACGATCGATCCCCACACCCCGCTCGCACAGGGCTGGCTGCGGGCCTCGCACCGCAAGCTCGACCCCGAGCGCAGCCTTCCCCACCGGCCCTACCACACGCATGACGACCAGCAGCCCCTCGAACCGGGCCAGGTATACCGGGTCGAGGTCGAAATCTGGCCGACCTGCATCGTCCTGCCCGCCGGTTACCGGCTGGGACTGCAGATCAGCGGCCACGACTTCGAGCGCGAACCACCGGACGATCCCAACGAGGCGTGGGTGTCGCGGGGATCGGGACCGTGGCTGCACACGCATCCGGAAGACCGGCCCTCACCGGTGTTCTCCGGCCGCACCACCATCCACACCGGCGGGGACACCGCTTCTTTGCTACTGCTCCCCGTTATTCCGCCGAAGGAAGGGGACCCGGCATGACCATCGATCTGAGCGGCAAGTCGATCCTGATCAGCGGAGCCGGCCGTGGCATCGGGCGCGCCCTCGCCCTCGGTCTCGCCGCCGAAGGCGCCCGGATCGGGGTGCTGGAACTCGAACGCAAGCACGCCGAGGAAGTGGTGGCCGAGATCGCCGAGATCGCCGGCGCCCCGGCCGCGCTGGCCGTCGAAGCCGACGTCGGTGCCGAGGCCGCCGTGGCGGCGGCCGCCGCCACGCTTGACAAGGAATGGGGCCAGGTGCACGGCCTGATCAACAACGCGGCCTGGATCCCGCCCCGGCAACCGATTCTGGACCACGACACCGCGGCGTGGGAACGGGTACTGCGCGTCAATGTGGTGGGCTCGTTCCTCACCACCAAGCACATCGCGCCGCTGATGATCCGCACCGGCGGTGGTCGCATCATCTACCTGAGCAGTGCGATCGGCGTGCAGGCCAACCCCGGGCAGGCCGCATACGGCGGGTCCAAGGCAGCGGTCAACATCCTGTCCAATGTGGCCCATCAGGAACTGGCCGGCTCCGGTATCCGCACCGTCGCCGTGGCCCCCGGCCTGACCGACTCGCCCGGGATGCACGACTCCCTCGGCGAGGACTACATCGCCCGTGTCTCCGCCGCCTATCCGTCAGGGCGTCTCGGGCAGCCCTCCGACTTGGTCGGGCTGGCCGCATTTCTGTGCAGCGACCTGGCCAACCACCTCTCCGGCACCGTCATCACCGTCCGCCCGCCCGCCAACCGCTGAACCCGTTCACCCTGGAGGTCCTTCATGGCTACCTTGTTCGTCCTTTATGGACAGCCGGCCGACACGGCGGAGTTCGACCGCTACTTCACCGATGTCCACCTGCCACTCGCGGACAAGATCCCGGGCGTGCGCCGGCTGAGCTACGGCCACGTCCAGAGCATCGACGGCGCGGCACCGCCGTACTACCTGTCCGCCCAAGTCGTCTTCGACTCGCTCGACGATCTCAGGGCGGGCATGGGTTCCCCGGAAGGACAGGCCGCCGCGGCCGACGTCGCCACCTTCGCCACCGGTGGCGCGACCAACCTCATCCAGCTCGACGAGCGCTGACCCGCCGGCCCAGGGAGGATTCCATGAGTGCAACGTCGCACCTGACCGCAGCCGGCGAGTTCCGCCACCACTGGCGCGCGCTCACCGCCGCCACGATCGGAGTCGCCACGGGCGTCGCCGTTCTTCCCTTCTACACCAACGGTCTCGTCATTCCCTCGCTGCAGGCCGAATTCGGCTGGAGCCGATCGGAACTGTCGTCCGTGCAACTGATCGGATCGCTCGTCACCATCGTCACCGCACCGCTCGCCGGCGTCCTTGTCGACCGTCTCGGCGTCCGCGTCCCGGCAGTGTTCTCACTGGCGGCTATGGGCGTCGCATACTTCGTCCTCGCCACCAGCGGACCGGCGTTCGGCTGGTACCTGCTGGGCTTCGTGCTGATGTACGTCCTGGCGGCGGCGTCGACCGCGGTGTCGTTCACCAGAACCATCAACGAACGGTTCGACCGGGCCCGCGGGCTCGCACTCGGCATCGCGCTGTGCGGCGCCGGGCTGGTCGCGTTCCTGATCCCTCTGGTGCTGGGCCCCGTACTCGCCCAGGAATGGCGCACCGGCTACCGCATCCTCGGTGTGCTGGGGCTGATCAGCGCCACCGCGGTGTTGTTGCTCATGCCGCGTGGCCGGCCCGCGACAGTCACCCGCGGCCCTCGCCCGAAGATCGGTCACCTGCTGCGCGGGAAGCTGTTCGCGCGGCTCACGATCGCCTTCCTCGCGTTGTCCGTCGCGGTCGGCGGGATGACCGTGCACCTCGTGCCGCTGCTGCGGGACGCCGGGGCTTCGGCGGGAGCCGCGGCCCGCACCGCGAGCATCATCGGTATCGCGCTGATCGTGGGGCGCGTGGCCGTGGGGCTGCTCGTCGACCGGTTCTTCGCCCCGCGGATCGCCGCGGCCGTGCTGGTGTTCGCCGCCGCCGCGTTCGTGGCACTCGCCCTCGCCGGCAGCGCGCTCGCGCCGGTCGCCGCGATCGGGATCGGCCTGGCACTGGGCGCCGAGGTGGACGTCATCGGCTACCTCACCTCGCGGTACTACGGCCTGGCCCACTACAGCCGGATGTTCGGGGTTTTCTACGCGGTGTTCACCTTGGGGCTCGGCGCCAGCCCACTGCTGATGGCCTGGCTGCGCGCCGCGACCGGGAGCTATCTCGCGGCGCTTCTGGTGTCGGCAGGGTTGCTGGCCGGCGCGTCCGCCCTGCTGCTCACCGCACCCCGATTCCCCACGACAGCAAAGGAAAACGTCCGTCACGCGCTCACCGAGCCAACGGCACCCTGAACGGGACTCTGGCCCATTCCCACGTAAGAAAGGTTCCCGATGAACGACCTCAAGTCCGCAGAAGACCGGCTGCGCGCCGCCGAAGACCGGCTGGCGATCTACAACCTGCTCGCATCGCACCCGCTCAGCGCGGACACCGGCGAGCCGGATTTCATCGAATCCATCTACACCAGGGACTTCGTGTTCGACCGCGGCGCCGGGCTGTCCGGCGCACGGGGCCGCGACAAAATGGTCGCTCTCGTCGAAAGCGACGGGCACCGCACCGCGATCGCCGGCGGGCTCGCGCACTTCGGCAACCTGCCGCTGGTCGAACTGCACGACGACACCGCTACCGCCACTTCCTACATCGCCCTCATCACGCCGGACGACAAGGGCGAAGAACGCGAACTGGCCAACCACGGAACGTCGACCGGATTCCGCATCCACCGCATCGTCGCCAACCGCTGGTCCCTCGTCCGCGAAAGCGGCCGGTGGTCGATCGCCTCGCGGACCGTCCTGCCCATGGACGGCAGCGGGCCCGCGCTGGAGATGGTCCGCCAGGCCGCCACCTACTACGCCGGCCGCTGATGTGAAAGCCGACGGCACTCGTCTACGACTCGCCGTTCGCCGGAGTGTGATCGCGATGCTCGCCTGCGGATACAAACCCTTACTGGACAAGGCGATCCAGCTCATCGGACCGGGGCGGACCAGCTTCACCGCGTCGGACGCCGGACGGGTGGTGGGTCGCCGGACACATGCGCGCAAAGGACAGGTCCCACGCGGGTTCCTGCCGACACCCGATCCGGCGGTACTCGACCGCCTCCGCCCGCTTCTGCGAACGAAAGGAACGTCATGACCAGGTACGCCGACCCGGGAACCGCCGGGAGCGTCGTCAGCTTCGCCTCCCGATACGGCCACTTCATCGGCGGCGAATACGTGCCGCCGGCGAAAGGGGAATACTTCGAAAACATCACGCCGATCACCGGGCGGCCGTTCACCGAAATCGCGCGCGGCACCGCCGAAGATATCGACAGGGCACTCGACGCCGCGGAAGCCGCCGCGCCCGCCTGGGGCCGCACCTCGGTCACCGAGCGCGCCGGCATCCTGCACAAAATGGCGGACCGGATGGAGGCCGGCCTGGAAAAGCTGGCGGTCGCCGAGTCGTGGGACAACGGCAAACCCTGCCGCGAAACCCTCGCCGCCGACATCCCGCTCGCCGTGGACCACCTGCGCTACTTCGCCAGTACCATCCGCGCGCAGGAAGGCGGCATCTCCGAGATCGACGGCGACACCGTCGCCTACCACTTCCACGAGCCGCTCGGGGTCGTCGGCCAGATCATCCCGTGGAACTTCCCGCTCCTGCTCGCCGTGTGGAAGATCGCGCCCGCACTGGCAGCCGGCAACACCATCGTGCTCAAACCCGCCGAGCAGACCTCCGCCTCGATCCACATCCTGCTCGACGTCGTCTCGGATCTGCTCCCACCCGGCGTGCTCAACGTGGTCACCGGTTTCGGCATCGAGGCCGGCAAACCACTCGCGGCCAGCCCTCGCATCCGCAAGATCTCCTTCACCGGGGAGACCGGCACCGGCCGGCTGATCATGCAATACGCGTCGGAAAACCTGATCCCGGTCACCCTGGAACTGGGCGGCAAGAGCCCGAACATCTTCTTCGAAGATGTCGCCGCGGCCGACGACGCCTTTTACGACAAGGCAGTCGAAGGGTTCACCATGTTCGCCCTCAACCAGGGCGAAGTGTGTACCTGCCCATCACGGGCCGTGATACACAGCCGTGTCTACGACGAGTTCCTTCAGCGAGCCGTCGAGCGCACCGAGAAGATCACGCAGGGCCATCCCCTCGACACCGAAACCATGCTGGGCGCGCAGGCTTCCGCCGAACAGTACGAAAAGATCCTGCGCTACCTCGACATCGGCCGCGGCGAGGGCGCGAAAGTGCGCACCGGCGGCGAAAAGGCGGACCTGGGCGGTGAACTGTCCGGCGGCTACTACATCCGCCCGACCGTATTCGAGGGCGACAACTCGATGCGGATCTTCCAGGAGGAGATCTTCGGCCCGGTCGTTTCGGTCACCCGCTTCGACGACTACGCCGAAGCCGTGAAGATCGCCAACGACACCCGATACGGCCTCGGCGCCGCGGTGTGGTCGCGTGACGGGAACACCGCCTACCGCGCCGGCCGTGACATCCAGTCCGGCCGGGTGTGGGTCAACAACTACCACGCCTATCCTGCCCACGCCGCCTTCGGCGGCTACAAACAATCCGGCATCGGGCGGGAAAACCACAAAATGATGCTCGAGCACTACCAGCAGACCAAGAACATTCTGGTCAGCTACTCCCAGAACGCCCAAGGCTTCTACTGACACCGGCGCCTGCGGTGAGTCCGTAGGAAGGTCAGCGGCGAAGCTGCGCCAGCAGTCGCCGGGTGCCGGGTGATGGTTCCAGTCCTGCCTCGGCCAGGGCTTCTTCGCAGCCGCGGTACGTGGTGAGCAGCGCGTCCGCGCAGCCCAGCGCGTTGCACACCCGCATGCGGACCTGCCAGGCGGCCTCGCGGTAGGGATTCGAGCCGAGCACCGCCAGCGCGAGCTCATCGGCCGTCCGGTAGTCGCCGGCGTCGGCGGCCGCATCGGCGGCGAGCATCCGTGCGTCGGTCACGAGCTCATCGAGTTCCCGGCGCCGCACCTCGGCCCACTCCGAGCTGACACCGTCGAGGAACACGCCGCGCTCGGCGATGTCGAGCGTGTCGCGCAGGGCGTCGAACTGCTTGCCGGCGGGAAGCTCACCGGCGGCGGTCAGCAGGTATTCGAACTGCCGGCTGTCGCTGGAGACTTCGCGCGACTCGAGCCGGATCTCGTCGCCGTCGCTGCGCACGAGACCGGGGTCCGGCAAGACCTCGCGCAGCCGGTTGACCGCCTGGCGCAGATAGGCGCGGGTGGAGGGGTCGGATCGACCGTCGAAGAGTGCGGTGAGCAACTCCGGCCGGGTCGCGCGCCCACCGGGCCGCCCGAGCAGATAGGCCAGCAGTTCAAGGCTCTTGGCGATGCGCGGCCGGACGATCTGCTCACCCACGATCAGTACCGGCGCGCCGAGATCGTGCAGGTGGACGTGGCGATCCCGCGGTACGACGCTGGGATGCTCGGGCGCGAGCAGTGCACGCCCGAGCCGGTGCCACTCGCTGCGGAGCCCGGGTTCGGCGTCGATCTGGCGCGCGACGACGTCGGGGAAGTCGCGCAATGCCGAGAGCAGGCGGTGGTGTGAACCGAGGCGGGCGCTCGCCCGCAGAGCGAGGTCGGCGGCGTCGTCGGCGGCGGTCTCGTTACCGAGCCGCCACTCGGCCTCCGCGAGGTAGACGCCGACGAGCGGTAGCTGGAGCAGCCTGTCGCGCCCGGCCATCCGGTGGGCGGCGGACCGCAGCAGGGCCGCGGCCTCGTCGTCGTCGTGGTCGAGCAGGAACGTGAGCCCCTGCCAGACCACGTGCTCGTCGATCACGTGCTGCACCGCTCGACCCGCGGGGTGACGCTTGGCCTGGTCGAGCGCGGCGCGCGCCTGGTCGGGGTCGCGCCGCAGCCGCAGCGCGAGTTTCGCCTCCTGAACCAGGTGCAGTGCCTTGAAGAAGCCCGACCCGCTGGCCGCCACGCGGTCGCGGCCCGCGATCTGCTCGCCCCACGCCTCGCTCGCCCGCCCCAGGTCCAGCAGGAGCTCCACGCGGGTGAAGCAGTCGAGGAACATCGGGCTCAGACCGGCGTCGGCCGCCTGGTCGAACAGCGCGGAGGCCTCGTCGAGGCGCCCCAGTGCCACCAAAGCCGAGATCCGCCATGGCCGGTGAACCGCCTCGACCCACGGCGACCGTTGCGGTTCGAGCAGCCGGGTAAGACGACCGTGAGTCCAATGTAGACGCAGGGGCAGCGTGTCGAGCGGTCCGCCCGAGGCCGGGGGCTCATCGGCGTAGCCGGCGGTACCGCCGATCCGCTCCACTTCGTTGGCCCAATTCGAAACCCGCAGCGCCGGCCCGTCGGCCGCAGCACCCACCAGGGCACGGGCGTCGTCATAACGCTCGGCGTGCCAGTAACACATGATCATCATGGCTGCGAGGTCGCTGTCGTAGCGCACGTCGTCGCCCATCATCCGCACCAAGCGGTCGCTGACGGCCATGCCGTGCGCGTAGTGCTCGAGGCCGACGGCCACCATCAGCTCGGCGACCGCCAACCGTTGCGATGAGCCTCCTGGGTGCGGGGTCAACGCGGCGATCCAGCGGTTGGCGAGGGTCAGGTCGAGGCGCTCGAGGACGGTACCGATCGTCTCCTCGGCCAAGAGCACGGCGTCGTCGAGGTCGCCGATCTCGATCAGGAGATCCACCGCTTCCTCCGATCGGCCTTCCGCCCGCAGCAGCGTCGCGTAACGCCTGCGCAGCTCGAGGACCTCTGCGGCCGGTCGCCGGTCGAGCAGTTCGATGAGGTACTCGCGCAGACGGGGATGCCAGCGCAGCGCCTTCCGCTCAGCGCTCCACGTCGCGGGCAGGTGCAGCCGACGCAGCTCACCCAGGCGTGCACCCGACTCGGGTACACCGAGCGCCTCGCACCGGCGCACGGTCACCTCGTCGCACAGTGCGGTGCGGACGAGGAACTCGCGCTGGACGTCATTGAGATCGGCGAGGATGTGGGCGGCCAGGTAGCCGTGCAGCGGGTCGGCCTCACCACCGGCCCCGTGCACATGCTGGTCGGACCGCCAGGCCTCGAACAGCACGCCGGTGACCCACCCGCCGGTCGCGGCGACCGCGCCTTCGGCGTCGAGCTCCCCACCACCGCGCAGCGCCAGCGCGGCGCCCGCCTCCGCCACGGTGAACGCCAGATCGGCCTCCCCCACGCGAATCACGTCCGCCCAGGCCGCCGTCGAGGGGGTATCGAGCGTCAGCTCGCGTCGGCTGCACAGGACCAGGCGCAACGATCGAGGCGCGTACCGCGCCAGGGCGGCGATGATCGCGAGCGCCTTCGGTGCGTCCGCGAGCCGTTCCAGCTGGTCGAGCACCAGGACGACGGGGCGGTCGGCGATCGCGTCCGCCAGCAGCCCGGCCGTGTCGATATGCGGGGTACGCGCGGCGAGCGCACAGCCGGCAACACCGGCCAGATCCGGATACACGCGGGCCAGCGCCGCTTCCAGATAGTTCAGCAGCCGCCCCGGGGCCTGATCCGAAGAGTCGAGGGTGAGCCACGCGACGGGGACCGGTCCCCCGGAGAGCGCCTCGACCACGGCGGTGGTCTTACCGGCACCCGCCGTGGCACAGACCCACACCGTGTGACCGGACGTCACGACGTCCGCGATCCGCGTCGCGAGCCGTGGTCGCCGAACCCACGCACGCGGGAGATCGGGTGCGACCAGCTTGGCATTGATGATCACCGGACGATTTTACGGCCGGCTCCCAAGTGCCGGCCGCGGTTTCGCCCCGGTTTCGGCGCCGCGGGCACAGTGGTGCTCATCGCGTCCGGTAGCGCTCGACCGCCGGACTGCTCACCCCACAACTCGACGCCGAGGTAGTTCATGTCCACCGCAGCCCGACCGACTCCCGTGTCCGACCTCGATCTCTGGAGCGATGCCGTTCTCGCCGATCCCTACCCGGCCTACCGCGAGCTGCGGGACGCGGGTGCGGCGGTGCACCTTCGCCGTCACGCCGTCTGGGTGGTCGCCCGCTACGCCGACGTCCGGGCCGTGCTGGCGGACGACATGACCTTCTCCTCGGCCTCCGGGGTGGGCATCAACGACCGGATGAACGGCCTGCAGGCGGGCACCGTCCTCGCGTCCGACGACCCCCAGCATGCCGTGCTACGCGCCGTCCTCAGTGAGAAACTCGCACCCCGGGCCCTGGCGAAACTGCGCACCCAGATCGCGGAGCAGGCCGACTCGCTTGTCCGGGACGCGGTCGAGCAGGGCACCTTCGACGGTGTCGGTGACCTCGCCGCGCGGCTGCCCGTCGACGTTGTCGCCGACCTGATCGGGCTACCCGTGCAGGGCCGCGAGGTCCTGCTCCCCGGAGCCGATGCCATGTTCGCCGGCATGGGTCCGATGGACGAACGGCTGGAGGCCCGCGTTCCGGAGATCATGGCCCACCAGCGCTACATCGGTGAGATGACCAGCCGGGAGAAGCTCACCCCTGGTAGCTGGGGCGCGGCGATTCTCGACGCCGTGGACGAGGGCAGGATCGCACCGGACGCCGCCGTCCCGCTGATGACGGCATACCTCGTCGCCGGGATGGACACCACGGTGCACTCCCTGGGCAACTATCTTCGGCTGCTGGCGGCCGACCCCGGGCTCTGGAAGCTGCTCAAGGCTGATCCGAGCCAGATCGGCAGTGGGTTCGAGGAATGCCTCCGGCTGGAATCCCCGGCGCAGAACTTCACCCGCGTGACGACGCGCGCCGTCGAGATGGGCGGCGAACCCCTTCCGGCTGGCGCCCGGGTCGTCGTGAGCTTCGCCTCGGCCAACCGCGACGAGCGCCACTACCCGGATCCCGACCACTTCGACATCCGGCGCAGACCCCTCGACCACCTCGCGTTCGGCCACGCCGTGCACGGGTGCGCAGGCCAGGGCCTGGCCCGGATCGAGGCTCAGGCCCTCATCTCCGCGCTGCTTCGCCGCGTCGACCGCCTCGAACTCGCGGGCGAGCCCGTCCGCCACCTCAACCCGACGATCCGCGGGCTCGCGAAGCTGCCGGTCTCGGTCGTGCCCGCAGGAGGACGCTGACCATGGCGCGTGTGGAGGTCGACCGCGACCGTTGCGAAGGACACGGGCGGTGCGAAATGAGCGCACCGGAGATCTACCGGCTGGACGACGACGGCGAGCTCGAGATCCTGCTCAGCGAGGTGGGGCCGGACCAGCGCCCGGGCGCCGAGGCGGGTGTGCTGGCGTGCCCGGTCGCGGCACTGCGCCTATCCCCCTGACCGCCGTGATCCCGGCGCCGTGACCGACCTGGCCGATCGCGGCGTGGAGGTCCGCCGTGGGGACTACGACGACCCTGCTGGCGAACGCGATCTACGTTCAGTTCATCGCCCGTGACGTCGCGGGAGCCGTCGACGCCGGGGAGCTCGCGGCGCCGGCCGGTGACGCCGCGGTCGCACCGGTCCTGCGCTCCGACCTCGCGGCCGCCACCGCCGCGGTGCTGGTCGACCCGGCCGCACACGCCGGCAAGACCTACGACCTCACCGGGGCGGAAGCTGCCGAAATCCGCGACGGACCCGAGCTGGGGTGAGCCGGTCCGACGGCGCGGGTTTTTCCCAGGGGCGCCCTAGATCCGCGGCCAACCGGCGGACCAGCCGGAGTTGAATGTGGCAGTCGCGCGAAGCGTGTCCGCCGGGGGTGGTGGTCGTCAGCTTTGCGCCAGGGCGGTGGCTTCCGCCCGGCCGGCTCCCCTGAGTACCAGGGCGTGGTACTTCGCCAGGTAGCGGGCCGCACCGAAGCCGACCACCGCGACCAGGCGGTCGCCTGCGAAGTAACCCGCGACCGTGCCTTTGACCGGGCCACCGGTCAGGCCTTCACCGCGCAGCGGCACGATGGTGCCGGCCAGATCCGGCCTGCCGACCAGCTGGATCTTCATGCCGAACTGGTCGGACCAGAAGTACGGCACGGTGGCCGGCGGTGGGTCCGCGCCCGCGATATCGCGCGCCACCACGGCGGCCTGGTCGACGACGTTCGTCCAGTGCTCGTGCCGGAACCTGCCACCGCGAACCGGGTCCTGCCACGCGGCCACGTCGCCGACCGCCCACACGCCGGACGCCCCATCCACCCGGCCGCGCTCGTCGCATGCCACGCCGTTCGCCGTCTCGAGGCCGACGTCGCCCTTGTCCAGCCAGGACGATCGGGGGGTGGCGCCCACCCCGGCCAGCACCACGTCGGCCGATACGCGGCTGCCGTCGGCGAGTTCGACGGTGTTCGCGTCGACGAAACGGCTCAGTCGCGTACCCAGCCGCAGGTCGACGCCCGCCTCGGTGAGCAATCGTCCACATAGGACACCGAGCTGCGGCCCGAGTGCGCGCTCACAGGGCACCGGCATGGCTTCCAGCACCGTGACGCCGATCCCCCGGGCACGGGCGCCGCTCGCCACTTCGGCGCCGATGAAACCGGCGCCGACGACCAGCAGTGACCGGGCACCGTCCAACGCCACGCGCAGCGCCAGCGAGTCGTCCAGGGTGCGCAAGGTATGCACCCCGGGCGGCTGGCCGGGCAGCCTGCGAGCCTCGGCCCCGGTCGCGATCACCACCGCGTCGGCGTCGAGCACGGTCCCATCGGCGAGAGCGACGGCGCCGGCGTGCAACGCCGTTGCCGGCACGCCGAAGTGGGTGCGAACGTTCAACTCGGCGAGCCCGTCATGATCGCGCAGCGTGATCCGCTCGGGCGTCCAGGTGCCGGCCAGCACCTGCTTCGACAGCGGCGGCCGGTCGTACGGCGCATGCGGCTCGTCGCCGACCAGCGTGATGCCGCCCTGATATCCGGCGGTGCGCAACTGCTCGACCGTGCGCACCCCGCCCAGGCCGGCGCCCACCACCACGACGTGACTCACGCGGCCCTGACGGCCTTCATCGCACCGGCCCAGGACTCGAGCTGGTCGAACAGGACGTCGGCAGCGCCGTCGTGCAGCGCAGCGGGCTGGAACGAGGTGAAGTTCTCGAAGTCGGTGAACAGCGAGAAAGACAGTTGCTGACGCACGTGGGCGATCTGCAGCTCGCTCGCGATCGCCCGCAGGTGCTCGATCGCCCGCGTCCCGCCGAGCGCCCCGTACCCGACGAACGCGGCCGCCTTGTTGTTCCATTCGGCGTGGAGGTAGTCGATCGCGTTCTTCAGCACTCCCGATGTGGAGTGGTTGTACTCAGGGGTGACGAAGATGTAGCCGTCGTATTCGCCGATCTTGGCGGCCCAGGCCTTGGTGTGCTCGCCGGCGTACGTGCCCCTGCTCGGCGGCACCGCCTCGTCCAGATGCGGTAGCGGGTGGTCAAGGAGGTCGATCAGCTCATAGTCAGCGCCGGCGCGCCCCTTCGCCCTGGTCAGCACCCACTCCGCAACATCCTTGCCCTTACGGCCGGGGCGGGTGCTGCCAAGGATGACGGCGATCTTCAGCGTGCTCACGAATGTTCCTTCCGGTGTCAACAGATTCGAACTTTCAAGCGAGGGTCACCGCGACGGCGGCCATCCAGGTGACGTTCAGTCCGGCCTGGACCCAGAACGTCCACGGTCGCAGCAGCTTGGTGTTGATCAGCAGCGTGGAGCCGGCCTGCATGATCGCGAACAACACCCCCACGACGGCCAGCCACCACGTTCCGGAGAGGCCTGCCGCGGCCACCCACACCGCTGCGGGAAGGTGCGCGCCGGACCGCAGCTGATGGGTGATTTCCGGGTTCAGCTTCGCGACCTGTGCGCCGCCGAGCGCACCGTCGAGCACCAGCCACCCGTAGCCGGCCGCCTTCGCCCAGGCCGGCGCGGGCAGTTCGGCGACGGCGGGCAGCAGCAGGAAGTGGTAGGCGGCACCGGTGACGCCGGTGGCGGCGTGGGCCCAGGGCCGGCCGCTTTTCACGACGATCATCGTCAGGCTGAAGAGGACTGCGGCTAAGAGGACCGCGACCGCGACGGGTGACATTGACCTGCTCTCTCAATGCTGGATTCGGGGAAGGCCCAGGTAGGACGGCACGCCGGGCCCGGTGACGAGCGTCTGCGTGCCCCCGAAGACCGCGGCCGGGCGGTCGGTGGGGTCGGCGTGGCCGTTGAATCCCGCGCCGTCGGCGGTGCGGGCGAAGTCGTGGCCCAGCACCCTCACCTCGAGCCGCGACCCCACCGGCAGGTGCAGGCTCGCCGGCCAGATCTCGACGTCGAGGTCGTACTCCTGTCCCGGTACGAGCGGCTGCTCCTCGTCGTGGCTGTGGAAGGGCCGCAGGAAGCCCGACCGGGCCGGGTCGACCTTGCGATGCGAGACACGCAGCCAGCCCAGTGACACCGTCGAGCCGGGCCCGCTGGCGGCGAAGAACGTGGCCTCGGTGCCGTCGGGAGCGTAGGCGCGCAGCGCGACGAAGACGTCGGCGTCGGTGGTGGAGCTCGCGAGCCGCAACCGCAGGTGCAGCGGACCGGCGAAGGTGAGCGCATCGGTCAGCGGCGGTGTGGTGAACACGGCCGCGCCGTCGAGCGCCGAGTAGTCGGTCCGCGCCGCGGCGGTGGGTTCGCTGGTGCCCAGCGTCATCGTCGCGGCGTCGAGGTGCAGGCGCAGCTCGGCGGCGTCGGGCGCGGGCCAGTCGCTCGTCTCGACGGTGCGTGCCACGGTGTCGTCGACGGCCCGGACCACGTACTGCACGCGGGGCTCGTCGTCGGACCATGCCGGCTCGTCGCCTTTGAGGAAGCGGTCGAAGAAGCGACGCTGGGTCTCGATGTTGTCCGGGTGGTAGAAGGAAAGGAAGTACGAACCGCGCTGGACCCGCAGCCACTTGCGCTCCGAGGCGATCCCGGTGAAGCCCAGCAGCGTGCCGCGCAAGTGCACCTGCAGGCCGCCCCAGTTGGCACCGACGAGCGCCGGGATCTCGATCTTGGTCAGGTCCGCGCTGCGCGCCCGGTACCAGTCGTCCTCGAGTGGATGGTCGAGCACATCCCGGAGGTAGTCGACGCGGTTCGCCGCGAGCTCGGCCGCGGGCAGCGCCGGGCCGGTGTTGCGCTCCCCGGTGAAGTAGTCGCGGTAACGCGACGCCCCGTTGCCGTGCTGGTTGGTGTACACCAGCTCCCACCAGTACCCGACGAAGCCGCTGGAGAAGATCCCGCCCTGGCGGGTGCGGTCGCGGTAGAAGTCGCTGGTGCCCTGCCAGGGCTGGAGGGCGGCGAGGTGTTCCGGCCGGTGCTGGGCGATCATCCACTGGCTCGAGGCGTAGTAGGAGATACCGAGCAGCCCGACCCGTCCGTTGCTCCACGGCGCGCGCCCTGCCCACTCGACCGCGTCGCAGGCGTCGAGGAACTCCTGCGGCGAGTTGGGCGCAAGGAAACCGGGAGACTTGCCCGCGCCGCGCGAGTCCACCCGCACCACCACATATCCCATGCGGGTCCAGACCTCGGGGTCGGGCGTCTCGAACGCCATGTGGCGCAGCGACGACTGCCCGGTGATCTCCGGGTGGTTCTCCTTCAGGTCCGCGAAGACCTCGGGCCAGAAGTTGGAGAAGTGCACGTCCTTGCCGTACGGGCTGTAGTTGAGGATCACCGGCCACGGCCCCTCGCCGAGGGGCTGGTAGACGTTCGCCACCACGTGTCCGCCATCGCGGAGGGGGATCACGACGTCCTTGTCGATGACCAGGTCCGGTTCGACTATCCGAGCCACTGTGCTCTCCTCTTTTCCATCAGACGGGGTACGTTCATCGGTCCTCAGCAGGAAAGCGGCGGCTCGACCCTGGAACTCGGGCGATCTCGGGGTTGCCATGTGGTCGAGCCCGGGTACGACGATCGCCTCCGCCGCCGGTATCGCGTCGGCCAGCGGCGTGAGCGATCCCGCGATGGCGTCGTCGGTGCCGACGACGAGCAGGACGTCCGCGCGGATCGCACGCAGCACATCCGGGGCGATCGGCCGGGGTGGTCGCCGGATGACGGCCGACAGGGCCAGCAGGTCGTTGCCCGACGCGCGGGCCTCGTCGACGACGGAGCGCAGGGCGGCCGGCGCATCGGGTGGCAGCCCGTCCAGCAGTGCGGCCGATACCGCGTCACCGGCCTCCGCCCGGAACAGGTTCTCGCCGACACCGCCGATGGCCAGCCGCCGGAAGCGCCGGGGCTGTTCGGCCGCGAGCTGGAGCAGCATCTTGCCGCCGAGTGAGAACCCGGCCGCGTCGAGGACGGCGTCGCGGGGCAGCGCGGCCGCGACGAGATCGGCAATGAGCTCGTAATCCCCCGGCTCCCGGGACACGGTTCCGTGACCGTGTCCCGGGAGGTCGATCCCGATCACCTTCCGGCCGGCCCTGTGCAGCGACCGCACCAGGTCCGAGTCCTGCCACGTGCCGGCGTGAGAACCGCCCCAGCCGTGCAGCAGGACGACCGGGGGCTCAGGCATCAGAGCCTGCCCGGCGGAGCATGACCGAGTCGTTGCCTGCCGCCACGAACACCGCGGTGAGCTCACGCCGGTGGACGAGCCAGCCGGCCTCGGTGAGCACGAGCTCGTCGTCGACGTCGCAAATCGCGGACGGCGACTCGACGGCGAGCGGGGCGTGTCCGTTGCCGGCGAACAGCGACAGCACATAGGTCGCCGTGGCGTATTCGCCGGTGATCCGGACGACGACGTTCGACACCAGGTGTCGCGAGAGGCGCGGTCCGTTGGCCTGGCGCCGCGCGTACCCTGCGGCGATCTCCGCGCGTCCGCACATCGTCAGCGCCGGCATGACACAGGTCCCGTCGTCGGTGAAAAACAGCTCGCCGCCGATACCGAGCTCGCGGTCGACGTTCCACCAGGTCCGGTGGACGGTCTCCACGACGTCGTCGCGGGTGCTGTTCCCTGACATCCGCTCAGCTGCCGATGGTCATGAACGACTCCGGCATGTTGTAGGCCCAGCCGTTCATGATCTCCGGGAACTTCCCGGGGCTGGTCTCGGCCGTGTACGACTCGTGGTCCTCGAACTCGCCCATGTCGGAGCTGAACTCGTTGCGGTTGCCGGCCGGGTCGAACGCATAGGCGAAACAGTTCGTCCCGAACCCCGTCGTGTTGCCGGCGCCGCCCGCCATATGCCGCCCTGGACCGAACTCCCAGCGGTTGCCCGTTTCGACGAGGCGGTCGCTGAGCCGGAAGTAGTGGTTCCCGTCCTCGACGGCGAACGCGATGTGGTGCAGGCGGTCCGACGCCCGCTGCGCCCCCATGTAGGCGAGGTCGTGGTCCCGCTTGGTCGCCCGCAACCACGACGCCGCCCAGCTGCCGCCGATCGTCAGCACGAGCGATTGTTTGAAGCCCAGCACCATCTTCATGAAGTCGGAGACATCCTTGGGGTCGGCCGTACCGAGCAGGTTGATGTGATCGATATCGGTCGGCCGGAACGTTCCGTCCGAGGCCAGCTCGGTCACGCCCGCGACCCGGTCGCCGTAGCCGGCGACGAACTCCATCCGGTGCCCGCTCGGCAGGTCGAAGCCGAGGATCTCGCCGTGGCCCGGCCGGTCGGGCTCCTTGTACCGCTCGAACGGCACGTCGTTGGCCGTGAGCCGGGAGACGATCTCGTCGATGTCGTCGGCGTGGTCGACGCCGAACGCGAAACTGACGAGGCTCTGCCCACCTGCCACCAGCGTGACGTCGACGGCGTCACCGGAGCACGCCAGCAGGGCCCGTTCGGCGTTGCGGTCGAGCACGGTGAGTCCGAGGACACCCTCGTACCATTCCAGGGCTTGACCGAGGTCGTCGACCCGCACGGCGGCGTGGTCGATCCGGTTGATGGCCATCTCTTCGCTCCTCCTCGAGCGTCCGTACACAGGGGGCTGCGCCGGGCACGATGAGCGCAACTGTGCCCGCGGCGCCGAAACCACCGCGAAACCAGGTGGACGTTTCGCCCGTGTTTCGGGGCCGCCGCCACGATCGGGGCATGACCGACACCGAGCAAGAGATGGCCGACGTGGCCGTGGTGGGAGCCGGCCCCGTGGGGCTGAGCATGGCCGCCCTGTTGGCGCGTCATGGACTGACGGTCGTGCTGCTCGATCGCGGTCGCCACGGCGTGGTCAAGCCACGAGCGACGCACCTCGACGACGAGGCAGTACGGATCATGCAGGCGATGGGACTGACCGGCGAGCTGGAGCCGACGTTCTACACGCCATCGTCGTTCACCCTCTACGACAGCACGCGCACGCCGGTGGCCAACTCCACCTTGGGCCGGGAGATCGGCGACCAGGCGTGGCGACGGGACTACATGTTCCACCAACCGACCTTCGAGTCGCGCATGCGCGAGATCCTCGGCGCAGCCCCGTTGGTGAGGGCGCGCTACGGCGTCGAGGTCACCGGCGTCACGCAGGACGCCGACCACGCCGAGGTCACGGCCTACGACATCGACTCAGGCAGCACGTTCACCGTGCCCGCGCGCTACGTGGTCGGCTGCGACGGTGCGCACTCGGCCGTCGCCCGGTCGATGGGTGTGGAGACGGAGGATCTGCACGCCACGCAGCGGTGGCTCGTCGTCGACCTCCTGATCAACGAGGACGTCGGCGACGTCGACGACGAGCTGCACACCGTTGCCGTCGCCCCACCGGAGCGGACCTACACCTTCGTCCCCACCGGCGAACACCGGCGGCGGATCGAGTTCAAGGCGTTCGACCACGAGTCCGACGAGTCGCTGGAGACCCCGGAGACGGTGTGGAGGCTCGTCGAGCGGTGGGTGACACCCGAGACAGCGGTCGTGGAGCGCGCCGACGCCTACATCTTCGCGGCCACGCTCGCGACGCGGTGGCGCGACCGGCGCCTGTTCCTGGCCGGCGACGCAGCGCACCAGATGCCGCCCAAAGCGGGTCAAGGCCTGTGCTCAGGCCTGCGCGACGTGGCCAACCTGTCCTGGAAGCTCGCCTTCTGCCTGCAGGGACGGGCCGCGGACACCGTGCTGGACACCTACTACGCCGAGCGCGCGCCGCACACCCGCACCTGGACGCTGATCTCCAGCGGGATCGCCCGCGCGATCGAGGACCTCGCCGCCGGACGCCGACCCGATATCGAGGGTGAGCAGCGACCGGACTCGCGGCCACCGCTGGGCTCCGGCCTGCACGGGACGACTCCACCGCCTGCCGGGACGTTGTCGCTCCAGCCATTCCTGACCGACGGGACCCGCCTCGACGATCACCTCGGACTGTCCTTTTCGGTCATCGCCCGAGCCGACGTGCTGGCGGCGTGTGACGAGCGCACTCGCGCGACCTGGCGCGAGCTGGGCGCGGTCGTCCTCGATGCCACCGCGGCACGGTACGAGGAATGGCTGACCGAGCACGACGCCGGTGCGGTGATCATCCGGCCCGACAAGTACGTCCACGGAACGGCGCGCACGGCCACCGGCCTCGCCGCGCTCACCGCGCAGCTCGACGTGGCGCTGGGTGCAAACACCACCAGCACGACCAGGAAAGAAGTGACGGCATGAGCGGTATCACCGAGCTCACCCTGCAGCCCACCGACCTCAGGCGGGTCGGCCACGGTCTCGCCCGCCCCGAGAACGTCCTCGCCTTTCGCGACGGAACGGTCTTCACCTCGTCGAACAAGGGCTACATCACGCGTATCGCGCCGGACGGGCGCCAGTGGCGGATCGGCCGCGTGCCGCATGACGCACCGACCACGATGGCGCTCGCCGACGACGACTCGCTGATCGTCAACAACACCGGCGACGGGAACCTCTACCGGCTGCAGCTCGATGGCAAGTCCGAGCTGCTGCTCGACACCATCGAGGGCCGGCCGATCGGCAGCGCGAACTACGTGTTCCTCGACTCCCGCGGCCGGTTGTGGATCGCCGTCGCGACCAGCACCGCGCCTCCGCACGGGCCGGCCGACCCCGCACGGGCGACCGGATATATCGCCGTGCTGGAGGACGGTCAGGCACGCATCGTCGCGGACGGGCTCCGCTGGCCCAACGAGGTGCGCCTCGACGCCACCGAGTCCTACGCCTATGTGCCCGAAACGATGGCCCAGCGGGTCCTTCGTTTCCGGGTCACCCCCGAGGGCGGTCTGACCGACAAGGAGGTCGTCGGCCCCGCGACCCTCGGCCCCGGCATCCTGCCCGACGGCATCGCGCTGGACGTCGACGGCAACGTGTGGGTGGCGCTGCTGTCGGGCAACGGCCTCGTGATCATCACACCCGAGGGCCGGACACACACCGTGTTCGACGACCCCAACGCGGCCGGCCTCTCCGCACTCGCGGCCCAGTACGACGCCGGCGCGATCGAGTTCCCGACGATCCTGGGCTGCCGAGGCCGGCACATCCAGACGCTGACCAGCATCGGCTTCGGCGGACCGGACCTGCGCACGGTGTTCATGGGTTCGCTGCTGATGCCGCACCTGCTCAGCTTCGACTCACCGGTGGCCGGGCTGCCCCTGCGTCACCAGCACCGGCCCGCAGCACCACCCCAACCCGAATCCGAACTGGCCCCACTCGACGAGAACGGAGCATGAGCATGGCGACCGAGCGAATCGTGCAGCCCCCGCTGCACCACATCAACCTCAAGACCATCCGGATGGACGAGATGATCGACTTCTACGCCAAGGTCATCGGCGTGAAGGTGATCTTCAAAAACGACTTCGCCGCGTTCACCAGCAACGACGACGCCCACCATCGCGTCGTGTTCATCACCCTCGACGGCATGCACAACGACCCGGAGAAGGTGCCGCACACCGGCCTGCACCACACCGCGTTCGACTACCCCTCGCTCGCCGACTTGATCGCGACGTTCGACCGCCTGCGCGGCGAGGGCATCCTGCCGCACATGTCGGTCGATCACGGGATGGCGATGGCGCTGTACTACTCCGATCCCGACGGCAACTCGGTGGAGCTGCAGGTCGACAACTTCCCGACCCAGCGGGAGGCCCAGGAGTACATGCGCACCTCTCCGGAGTTCCGCGCCGACCCGTTCGGCACCTACTTCGACCCGGTGCTCGTGTCGCAGGAGCTCGCCGACGGGCTGTCCCACCAGGAGATCCACGAGAAGGCGTGGAAGGGCGCCTACAAGAACGAGGTGACCGCGGGCTACGACCCGCATATGCCGGTGCCGGGCGGTGTGCCACTGTGAAGTTCGCGCGGTACGCCCGCGACGGCGTCGCGCACGACGCGGTCCTCGCGGACGACAGGCTCGTGCCCCTCACGGAAGTGGGCGGTGCGGAGCGCTCGATTGTCGGGGCTCTGGCCCTGGACCCGCCCGGTCGTGCCCGGCTGGCCGACCGGGCGCGGGAACTGGCGCGCGCCGGGGCGGGCGTCGTGGCGAGTAGTGCCGAGCTGTTGGCGCCGGTCCCGGTTCCGCCCAAGTACCTGGCGATGGCGTTCAACTCGCACCACGACCCCGCCGACATGCTGGCGGAGCCGGATCTGCCGGAGGCTTTCCGCAGGCGTCTGCACGTGGTGGCCGCGACGAACGCGGCGTACCCGGCGTCGCATGTGCCGGTGGTGTTCAACAAGCAGACGTCTTGTGTCGCCGGGCCGCGCGACGACATCTGGGCTCCGCCGGACGCGCGCGAGCTCGACTACGAAGGGGAACTGGTCGTCGTCATCGCCCGCCGGGCTCGCCGGCTGCCGGTATCCGCGGCACACGAGGTGATCGGCGGCTACACCGTGGGCAACGACGTGTCGATCCGCGAGTGGCAGTTCGACACGCCCACCCTGTGGATGGGCAAGAGCCTGGAGACGTTCGGGCCCACCGGGCCCTTCGTCGTCACCCCGGACGAGATCGACCCCGGCGCCGTACCGGTTCGGACGTGGGTCAACGGCGAGATCCGGCAGGACGGAACGACCGCTGAGCGCCGGTTTTCCGCCGCCGAGGTGGTCGCCTGGATCTCACAGCGCTGCACGCTCGAACCGGGCGACCTGATCGCGACGGGCACCGGAGGTGGACTCGCGCAGTTCACCGGGCGGTACCTGAAGCCCGGAGATGTCGTCACGGTCGAGATCCCCGGCATCGGCCGCCTCGAGAACCGTGTCGTTGCCGAGCCGGCCTGATTCGCGCCACACGAGAGGAAGCATTGTGCCCAGGAAGTATGTCTTGGGGAATCGGAGCGACGGACTGTCCGACGTCCTGCAGGACGAAGACGTGATGTTCGATGGACCGTCGGGGGCCAGGGATCTGTGGTTCAACACCACCACACCGGCCGACCTGGCGGCAACGACCGACCCGACGGCCGGGGCGAAGTTCGTGCACGAGGCGCCGGACGGCGGCGCGGTGTTCCGGATCGTCTCTTGGGCACCCGGCACTCACGACGACAAGACGCCCGAGGAGATGCGGGCCGTCCACGCCCAGCTCGGGACCGCGCATATTCCCAGCGTGGAGTACCTCGAGTCGGCCAAGCACCCGTCCATGCACCGGACGGACACCCTCAACTACATCGTGGTCCTGTCCGGCAAGATGTGGGCCTTGACCGAGGGCCGCGATGTGCTGCTGCGCCCCGGCGACGTGATGGTCCTGCAAAGTTGCATCCACGGCTGGCGCATCGAGGGCCCCGAGCCGTGCGTCATGGCGGCAACATTCATCGATGGCGCCTGGTCGTCCGGCCCGGCTCCGAAGGAGCAATAGACCCTTAACGGAATTTCTACGTCGCAGCGCGGATCTTGACGAAATCCGTACGCCGGTCCGGTCGCGCGCGGGGCAGGCTGCCGGTGTGCCAGCACCCACGTCATGGCTCAAACGGCTGGTACTCGGACGGCCGTTCCGGAGCGACACCCTCGGCGAGACTCTGCTGCCCAAATGGCTCGCCCTGCCGATCTTCGCCAGCGACCCGTTGTCCTCGGTCGCCTATGCGACGCAGGAAATCCTGCTCATCCTGTCCATCGGCGGGCTGGCATACCTGACGCTGGCTCCGTGGGTCGGGCTCGGCGTCGCCGTCCTGCTGACGGTGGTGGTGCTGTCCTACCGGCAGGTGGTGCGCGCCTACCCGAGCGGCGGCGGCTCGTACGAAGTCGCCTCGCGCAATCTCGGCTCCCGCGCGGGCCTCGTGGTTGCGGGCGCGCTGATGGTCGACTACATCATGACCGTCGCCGTGTCGGTGGCCTCCGGCGTGGACAACATCATCTCCGCGGTGCCCGAGCTCAACGACTACCGGATCGCGCTCAACATCGGGTTCATCGTCATCCTGATGGCGATGAACCTGCGCGGCATCCGGGAATCCGGACGCGCCTTCGCCACGCCGACATACCTGTTCATCGGCGCGGTGATGCTGGTCATCGTCATCGGCTTCACCCGCACGTTCACCGGGCACGCCCCGGTGGCCGAGAGCGCTTCCTACGACATCCGGCCCGAACAGGCCGGGCTCACCGGGCTGGCGCTGATCTTCCTGCTGCTGCGGTCGTTCTCGTCCGGCTGCACCGCGCTCACCGGCGTCGAGGCGATCTCCAACGGCGTCCCGGCGTTCCGCAAACCCAAGGCGCTCAACGCCGCGCGCACCATGACCGCCATGGGCACCATCGCCGTGGTGATGTTCGGCGGCATCACCGCGCTCGCACTGATCACGAAGGTGCACATCGCGGAGAACACCTGCGACCTCGCCGGGTTCGCCGGGAACTGCCAGACCGACCCGCAGCGGACCGTCATTTCGCAGATCGGCGCCGCGGTGTTCGGCGGCGACCACGCGTTCCTGTTCTACTTCCTGCAAGCCACCACCGCGCTGATCCTGATCCTCGCCGCCAACACCGCGTTCAACGGCTTCCCGCTGCTGGCCTCGATCCTCGCCCAGGACCGCTACCTGCCCCGCCAGCTGCACACCCGCGGCGACCGGCTCGCGTTCTCCAACGGCATCGTCGCGCTCGCCCTCATCGCCGGGATCCTGATCTTCGCCTTCGACGGCTCCACCACCCGCCTGATCCAGCTCTACATCCTCGGCGTCTTCACCTCGTTCACCCTGTGCCAGGCCGGAATGGTCCGGCACTGGAACCGGGCCCTCGCCGAAACGACCGGCGCGCGGGAGCGGACGGCGATCCGGCGCTCGCGGCTGATCAACGCCGTCGGCGCGCTGCTCACCGCCATCGTCCTCGTCGTCGTGCTCATCACGAAGTTCACCCACGGCGCCTACCTCGTCGTCATCGCGATCCCCGTGCTCTACGTGCTGATGCGCGCCATCCACCGCCACTACACCCAGGTGCGCGAAGAACTCCAGCCCGACGACGAGCTCGAACTTCTGCCCAGCCGGGTCCATGCGATCGTCCTGGTATCCACGTTGCACAAACCCAGCCAGCGCGCGATCGCCTTCGCCCGCGCCACCCGCCCCGACACCCTCACCGCGATCACCGTCAACGTCGACGACACCGACACCCGCGAACTCCAACGGCAGTGGGAACGACGCGGCATGAAGATCCCGCTCAAGGTCATCGAATCCCCCTACCGGGAGATCACCCGGCCCGTCGTCCAGTACGTCAAGCACCTCCGCCGCGCCGGCCCCCGCGACGTCGTCTGCATCTACATCCCCGAATACGTCGTCGGCCACTGGTGGGAGAACATCCTGCACAACCAGAGCTCGCTGCGGCTCAAAGGACGGCTGCTGTTCGAGCCCGGCGTCATGGTCACCAGCGTCCCCTGGCAGCTTCGCTCGACATCCCGCCGCGACCTGCAGCGCGTCCGGCCACTGCCGGGCGACATCCGCCGCGGCGTCACCACCCAGCGCAGCTCCTGAGCGGCTGCGGCCACCTCGGGATGGGTTCACGCCGTTCCGCCAGAGACCGCCTCCGGCGAGTCAGTGTCTTGTGGGCACCCTCAGGACACGCTCGGCGGCTTGTGACATCCCTCGTGGACGTCCTCGAAGACCGAGTTCCCTCACGCCAGTTCGCTCGCCGCCGCGGACTCCGGCGCCGCCGGTATCGGGCTGGTGCGTCGCTGAGTGCGCACCAGCAGCACGGCCAGCACCCCGGCGATCACGAACGCGACCAGCCCGATCCCGATATAGGTGAACACGCCCGTGGCCGAGTTCATGGACTTGCCGTCGACGGTCACCTGGTTGCCCTTGAGCACCGCCGCGCCGATGAAGTTCATGAACACCGAACCGATCGCGACCATGACCATGACCTGGCTGGACACCGTGCCCTGGCGCTCGGGCGGCGCCAGGATTCCCGCCATGTTGAAGCCCGACGTCACGAGCGTGCCCGCGGTGATGCTCAGCATGATCGAGCAGAGAACCGCGAGGGGAAGCGTGTCCGCGGCGATGAACAACCCCAGGGTCGCCAGCGTCCCGAGCGCCACCCCGGCGGCCAGTGCCGGAGCCGGCCCGATCCGGGTCGAGATCGCTCCCGAAAGCGTGCCACCGAGCACGATCCCGACCGACGGCAGGCCGAGCAGCAAACCGATCGCCGCACCGCTCGCGCCCGCGAGCCCATAGCCGAGCCCCAGCTCCGGCGACACGTCGCTCAGCAGGCTGAACAGCTGCAGCATGCTTTGATACGCGCCGGTGCCGAGCACGACCACCAGCAACGTCAGGATCAGTGGCCGGCCGAGGTTGTTGATGTCCACCACCGGCTCGGGAGTGCGGCGTGACACCACGTACCAGATGCCCAGCACGACGAACCCGACGAGCAGAAGCGGAACCGAAACGCCCCAGCCGTATTCCGACCCGAAACTGATGTAGGCGACCACCAGAGCCAGACCGCCACCGAGCAGCAGCGCCCCGCGGACGTCGATCCGGCCCGGTGTCCTGATCACCGACTCGGGCAGCAGGAACCGCACCAGGAACGCCGTGACGACCGCCAGCGCGCCCGAGATGATGAACACCACCTGGTAACCGGTGTGCTGGGCCAGGTAGTCGAACAGGAACGCGGAGCCGATCCCGAAGATCGCGTTACCGGTGGTCACGATCCCGGTGACGATCATCCCGATCCGGGGTGCGCAGATGTCCTTCACGATCCCGACCGTGAGGAACAGCGAGGCCACGGCCGCGCCCTGGATCACCCGCCCGGCCACGAAGATCCAGAGGGTGGGCGCGAGCATGCACACGAGTGCGCCCACCGCGGCGATCGTCAGCGTCAGCACCAGGATCTTGCGTTTGCCGTAGCGGTCGGCCGCCTTCCCGAGCAGGGGCGACCACATCGCGCCGGCCAGCATCGCGCTCGAGTTGAGCCAGGCAGGCTCGTCCTGCCCGAAATGCTCGAGCATTGTGGGCAGCACGATGATCGGCGCGGTGATCACCGTGTCCACCATGACGTTCACCAGGAGCAGGATGGCCGCCTGACCGGCGAGCAGTCTGTTCCATCCGGTGTGCTTCGTGGTGCTGGTCTTTTCCATGAAGCGCTCCTAGTAGGGCCGGACGGTGTTGCCGATCGACCGGAACGGGGCCAGATGGTTGATGAGATCCATCTCCTGACCCGCCGGCAGGCGCGCCAAGAGGTAGCCGTCGGGACGGACGAGCAGGATCTCGCCGGGGTAAGGCTGGTAAATCCGCTCGAACTCGCCCTTGGCGTCGACGATGGTGCTGCCGGCCGCCGGGCCGATGCGGTGCACATGCATGTGGGTGGGCTTGGCGTTGTCGAAGATGACCGGCTCGCTGTGGTCCCACACGAACAGCGAGTAGTGCATGCCGCGCAGGAGGTCGAACACGTCTCCGCGGAATTCCTCGCCTTCGAGGCCGGTCGCGTTCGGCGCCCGGTCACCCGGCTGCGGGACGGGCCCGGCTTCACTGCCGCCGGGGTAGATCATGGGGCTGTCGCGGTAGTGGATGCCCAGACCGGTGTTCATCTGGCCGTCGCCGATGTCGGCCAGCGCGGAGCCCAGGCCCTCCTCGCCGCTGCCCGCCTCCCGCATGGCCCTGGCCATCTTGGCCGTGCTCATCTCGAGCACCCGGCGGGCGACCGGGATACGTTCGTCGTCGTAGGTGTCCAGGAGCTTCCACAGCGCACCGTTGAGGATGCTGTCCAATTTGAACCCCAGGTTGTAAGCGTCCTGGATACCGGTGTTCATGCCCTGACCGCCCGCGGCGGAATGCACGTGGGCGGCGTCGCCGGCGAGCAGGACGCGGCCCTTGCGGTAGGTCTCCACCATGCGGACGTTGATCTGGTACACCGACAGCCAGCCGGCGCTGGTCAGTTCGACGGTGCCCTTGCCGGCGCGTTCGTCGAACAGCTGCTGGTAGAACTCCAGCGACGGGGTGCCGGGGATTTCCCCGGGCAGAATGGGGCTCTGGAACTGCCACAGCTCGTCACCGAGCGGGGTGAGGCCGAGCATGCCCTGATCGGACGGCCAGATATGCATGTGGTCCCGGTCGAGATCCGAGCCCACGGTGACATCCCCGATGTACCAGCGCTGCTCCTCGTAGGTCTTGCCCACCAGCGGCAGCCCGATGAACTTCCGGGTGCTGCTCTTGCCGCCGTCGGCACCCACCACGTAGCGGGCCCGGGTGGTCTGCTCGCCGTCCGCGGTCCGCAGCGCGACGGTGACCCCGTCGTCGTCCTGCTCGATACCGGTCGCTTCCACCCCGAATTCGACGCGGCCACCGAGCTCTTCGAGTCGCTGCCGCAGCGCGTATTCGACGTGGAACTGGCCGATCTGCAACGGATCGGGATACGGCGTGTGGGCGGAGTCGTCGGCCGAGACCGAAATCGGCGGCTTGTCCACGACCGCACCGCCCTGTTCGTGGAACCGCATCGGCAGCCTGGCCACACCGTGGCGCAGGACGTGGTCCACCGCGCCCAGGTCGTCGAGCACCTCCAGCGAACGCGGCTGGATGGTCTTGGCCCGGGTGGCGCGGTTCGCCGCCGGGTCCCGCTCGAGGATCCGCACGGCGAAGCCGCGTCGGGTCAGGTCACACGCCAGCGTGAGTCCGGTGGGCCCGGCTCCGATGACGATGACATCGGCCCTGGCTGTGTCAGTCATGGTGTCCTTCCAGAATGTGTTGCGCGACAAAGGTTTCTCCGGTTGCTTCGGTGGGCAGCGTGTTCTTTCGCACCACTCCCTGCTGGGCGACGACGACGATGTTTTCCGGAGCGGACAGCAGGGTGATGTCCCGCACCGGGTCGCCGGCGCAGATCACCAGGTCGGCGAGCATGCCGGGGCGCAGCGTGCCCAGGCGGTCGTCGACCTCGAGCAGCCGTGCACTGTGCACCGTGCCGGCGCGGATGGCATCCATCGGGCTCATGCCGAGCTCGACGAGATGCGACAGTTCGGCGAGGTTGTGTCCGTGCGGGGTGATCCCGGCGTCGGTCCCCGCGGCGATGCTCACCTTCCGCTCGATGGCGGCGGCGATGTTCTTCTTGGTGAACTCGTTCCAGCGCCGCTTCTTCTCGTAGTGCCAGGGCGAGGTCTTGCTCCGCTCCAGTGGCCGGAACACGGTCGCCAAGGTCGGCACGAGGAACGCGCCCCGTTCCCCCAGCAGGTCGCAACCGCGGTCGTCGATACCGAAACCGTGTTCGACCGAGCGGACTCCACCGCGGATCGCGGCGAGGATACCGGCGCGCCCTTGCGCGTGTGCCGCGACCGGGCGGCCACGGTGCCGGCGAGCTTCGTCCACGACGGCGGCGACCTCTTCGTCAAGCAGGTCCTCGTCGTCGGGATCGTCCGTCGCGCTGCTGATCCCGCCGCTGGTACAGACCTTGATGACGTCGGCGCCGTCGCGCAGCATCCGGCGCGCCGCGAGCCGCACCTCACGCACGTCGTCGGCCAGCACACAGAAGTCGAAGTCGAGGTGCAGCCCGCTGGGCAGCGTGGCGTCCGCATGCCCGCCGGTGTGACTGATGATCCCGACCGCGACCTGCAACCGTGGCCCTGCCAACTGCCCGCCGGCGACGGCGTCGCGATAGGCCGCCGGCAGCGCACCCAGGTCACGCGCCGACGTGATGCCCGATTCCAGGGTTTCCCGCAGCCGGTGGGTGGTCTGGATCATGCGCATGACATCGCCCGTCGTGAGCGCCTGTTCCACCACCGACCGGTTCGACGGCAGGCCCAGGTGGACGTGGCAGTCGAAGAACCCGGGCAGCAGCGTGCCGCCCTGGCCGTCGATCGCCGGAATATCCCGCGATGCCGGCGGCGCTTCGCCGGCCGGGCCGGCGAAGGTGATCCGCCCGTCGGCATCCGCCTCCAGCACGGCATCCGGCACCGCGGCGTCGCTGACACCGTCGACGAGGCGGACGTTGTGCACCCGCAGTGGCGACTTGTTCTCGATCTCCATGCTCCCTTGGCCCTTCTTCCTTCCGGATCTCGACGCGCTTTCGGCCTACCTCCACGACCGGATCGGGCAGGTCCCGCAGCGGCATCACTCGGCGTCGGGCGGCGCCGGGACGTCATAAGCGTTGAGCACCAACGAAATGCCGGCGTACTGCGCGATCAGGAAAACGAGTTCCGCGGTACCGGATTCGCCGAACGACCGGACGGCCGCGCGATAGAGCGCACCGGGCATCGGCCCGCCGGTGTAAAGACGAGCCGCCACATCATGGGCGACGGCCTCCTCCGGCGTCAGCTCGGCCGGCCGCTGCCCAGCCACCAGAGCCGCGACGACGGTGCCGGAAAGCCCGGCCGCCCGCGCGATTCTGCTGTGCGAATAGAGCTCGTATCCGGCACCGTATCGGGCCCCGGTGGTGAGGATGGCGACCTCACGGACCCGCACCGGAAGCACGCTCACGGTGGTGACCGCCGTGGACCAATCCAGCAACGGCCTGGCGAGCTCCGGGAAGTGCAGCATCACGGGAAACGGCCCGACCAGCGCGCCGTTTTCGTCGATCGTGGTGAACGGGGTGCGCAGCCCGCCGAGCATCCGGCGAATCTGCTCGTCGAGCTGTTGTTGCTCCGCGGAGAGCTGGTCCGGGCTGATGGGCTTGATTCGCACGGTGATCACACGTCCCTGGTACGGAAGGCGGAGTGGCTCACGACGGTGACGACCACCGTGGCCACGAGGAGGATGAAAAGCCCGGAGCCCGGCGAGACCATGCCGCCGACCGGGACCACGGTGTAAGCGGCCTGGCCCGCGGTGATCGGCCAGTACCGGCCGAACGCGTCACCGATCGCGCCGGGCAGTCCCGGAGCGAGGGCGGGCACGAGCAGCAGCGCACCGACGAGGACGGCGAGGCTGCTGGTGCTCGACCGGGTCAGTACCCCGACCGCCACCCCGATGAGCGCCACGAACGTCAGATACAGCGTGGCCCCGACGAGCGCGCCGAGGACACCGGGGTCACCGAGCCCGGCGGCGGGCAGGCCGGCACCCTTGACGCTCAGCTGCACCACCGTGAAGCTGATCAGCGTGGTGAACAGGCTTACGACCAGCGCGATCGCCCCCACCACAAGCGTCTTCGCGACCAGCAGGCGGGATCGCGACGGCACCATGGCGAGGCTGCCGCCGATCATTCCGCTGGCGTATTCGGGCGTGATGCTGAACGCGCCGAGCATCCCGATGACGAGCTGGGCGAAGAGGAAACCCTTGAGGCTGCCCGCGGTCGGATCCCAATCGGGCGGCACCTGCGACGCCGGAGTGCTGAGCAGATCGGACATGCCGAGCACGCTGAGCCCGACCCCCGCGACGATGGCGGTGAGTGCAAGGATCCAGGTACTGCGGACGCTGCGCAGTTTCGTCCATTCGGAACGAATCGTGTTCCTGGCCGGGATCGCATCCCGGACAACGTGGGCGAGGTCGGCCGGGCGCAACCTTGTCCAATCAGGACGGTGTGGTCTGGTCCATTGGAGTTTCATGCGGCACGGCTTCCGTACTCGGTGACGTCGTGGGTGAGCCGGAGGAATACGTCCTCGAGGGACTCACGGACCCAGGTGAGCTCCTCGAGCGGGATCCCCTCGGTCGCCGCGATCTTGCCGACGATGGCCGTGTCGGCCCCGGTGACCAGAAGGTTGCCGGTCTCGCCTCGGTCGAATACGAACCCGGCCCGCCCCAGGGCACGCGCCAGGTCTTCCGGTGCCGGTGAAGAGACCGTGACGATCTGCGTCGTGTGCGCCCGCACGAACTCCTCGAGCGACGACTCGGCCACAAGCCTGCCCTGACCGATCACCACGAGGCGGTCCGCGGTCAGCTCCATTTCGGACATCAGGTGGCTGGAGAACAGGATGGTCCGGCCCTCCGCCGCGAGGTTCCGCATCAGGGTGCGCGCCCAGCGGATACCCTCGGGGTCCAGACCATTCAAGGGCTCGTCGAACACCAGCACTCCCGGGTTGCCGAGCAGGGCGGTCGCGATGCCGAGGCGCTGCTTCATCCCCAGTGAGAACTCCCCCGCCCGGCGGGAGGCCGCGGCGGTCAGGCCCACGAGATCGAGCACCTCACCGGCCCGTGTCCGGTCGAGGCCCGCGGCCTGGGCGAACGCGAGGAGATGGTCGAACGCGGTGCGCTGAGGATGGACGGCGCGCGCGTCCAGGAGGGCACCGATCGTGTGACCCGGGTCGTCGAGCTCGGCGATGCGCCGGCCGCCGATCGTGATGCTGCCGCGGGTGGGCTTCGCGAGCCCGAGGAGCATCCGCATGGTCGTGCTCTTGCCGGCTCCGTTGGGCCCGAGGAATCCGGTGATGACGCCCGGTTCCGCGGTGAACGACAGGTCGTCTACCACGACCTTGTTCCCGTATCGCTTGGTAAGGCCCCGCGCCTGGATACCGGCCGTGGACGCGGGGCCCGCCTTGGACTCCGTCATGTATGCCCCCTTCTCTCAAGAAACCACACTACACGGTGCAGTTTTCACAAGGCTGAGAAGAGGATGTGAACATGGCCGTGCCGTTGTCAGCCGGCCGGTGGAATCGGTGAGGGAGACGCGGTGCGCGCCGTAGGATTCCATGAGCTGTTCTGCGCGCCATGATTGTCAATTCCAGGGAAGCGCCACCATGATTGACCAACCCAGCGACCACGGCGGCACGCGCACTCCGAGCGGACGACTGCAAGCCTTCAGCGACGGAGTGTTCGCCATCGCCATCACACTGCTCGTACTGGACCTTGCGGTGCCGGCGCGCGACCAGGTCGGTGCGGGCGGACTCGGCTCCGCCCTGGCGCATCAGTGGCCGTCGTACTTCGCCTATCTGGTCAGCTTCCTGGTCATCGGCATCATCTGGGTCAACCACCACACCATGTTCAGCATGGTGAACCTGGTCGACCGGTCGGTCCTGTTCGCCAACCTCGGGTTGTTGCTCGTGGTGTCCGCGCTCCCCTTCCCGACCCGGCTGCTGGCCGAATACCTCACTGCGGGTGCGGATGCGCACATCGCCGCGGCCGTCTACAGCACCACCATGCTCGCGATGGGCGTCGCCTACAGCGTGCTGTGGATCGCCGTCACCCGCGACGTCGGGTTGCTGCACAAGCACGTCGACCCGGTCGCCGCCCGGGCAGCGCTGCGCCGATTCGGCCTCGGCAACATCGCCTACCTGGCCACCATCGGCCTGTCGTTCGTCAACGCGATCGCGACCCTGGCGGTGCACGGGGCGCTGGCGCTCTACTACTGCTTCGACCAGCTCGCAACACCGCACGCCGGACGGCCCGATGACGACACGGGCTGAGTAATAGCCGAGGGCCACGATCGCGAGCACTACCGCCAGCTGCCCGCGCACTTCCGGCGGCGCGCCCCATCGAGACCTGTGGTGGCGGGTAGTCCACGACGGCGGTCGGCGAGGGTTTTCCGCGGTTATGCTCGTCCGGTGGTGCACAACGACGTCAGGCCCGCCGAGCCGGCCGGGCTCGACGCGGAGGTCAGGCGTATCGCGGCGGGGGCGCGGCCGGACAAGGCACGGCGCTTGGCCGATCTCATCCGTCGACGGGCCGAGGTCCAGCACGTCACCTTGGCCGCTGTCGACCGCCGCGAAGGCCGCGTGCTCGCCGTCACCGGCACGGACGTCATCCGGCCCGGAGCCGTCGTCCTCCCCCAGCAGTCGACCCGCCTGGAGGCGGTCACAGCGGGACGAACCTGGGCGTCGGGCGACTTCGTCCGCGAACCGGGTTTCGACCGGCTCCTCGACCGGATAGCCAAGATAGCCGGCCACCGCGCCGGATGTGCAATTCCGATCGCCGTCCAGGACCGGACCGGCGGCGCCGTCCTGCTGTCCTCGTGCGACCACCGCGCCTCCTGGGATGCGATCGCCCGTGGCATCACCGCTGCCGCACCCACCCTGGCCACAGCACTGGGCCTCGCCCCGGCCCACGTACTCCGCGTGCTCGTCCTGCATCGGGACATGCTCGCCGCCGAAGGACTGGCCCGTATCCTCGAGCACGGTCTCGACGCCGAAGTCCGGCTGCTCCACGGTCCGCATGCGCCGCAGCTGCCCGATTCCCCGGCATGGGCAGACGTCATCGTCACCGACCGCGAATCCCGGATGGTCAACGGTTCTCCCATCGTCATCGCCAGACACTGGCCGAAGAAACGGATTCTCGCAGCCGTCAAGCAGGCCAAGCCCAAGCCGGCGACAACCGGACCGGCACCTGCAGCGCCGGCGTTGACCCCACGCGAACTCGACCTGGTGCGCGAACTGGACTCCGGGTCGTCCTACCACCAGATCGCCCGGCAGCTCGGACTGACGACCCAGACCGTGCGCACCTACTCGAAGTCGCTCTACACCAAGCTGGATGCGCACTCGCGCGGCGAAGCCGTCTTCCAAGCACGGCTACAGGGACTGCTTTAGCGAACCCCCACAAATGTGGCTGCCGGGCACACGCCGGGAAGTACATCCTGGATGACCGCCGCGGAAATGCGGGAAGTCCACCCCCAGGGAGCGTCGTGCGCCTCGCCAGCTTCGGGCCCTCGCAGGGCGAAAGTCCGGGCATCCTACTCGATGACCGGCTACTCGATGTCCGTCGCGCGCTCGCGCGGCGCGGACATCATGCTGTCGGCACACCGACCGATCTGATCTCGTTGCCATACTGGCGAGAGATGGCCGCCCTGCTCGTCGAGGAAGCCGAAGACACCGACCTGGTGCCGGTGTCGGGCACGCGTATCGGGCCGCCGATACCACGCCCCGGCCAGGTGATCCTCATGGGCGCCAACACCTATTCCCACATCACGGAGGCAGCGGCCATCTCCGGCGGAGTGCCGCCCCACCGGCCGATGGCAGTCGGAAAGGCATCCGGAACGGTCGTCGGACCAGCCGACGACGTCGTGCGACGGCCGGGCGTGGAGACCCTCGACTACGAAGTGGAGCTTGGCGTGGTCATCGGGACTGCTGCCCGCGACGTCCCCGAGGAGCGGGCCCTGGACGTCGTCGCCGGGGTGACCGTCGTCAACGACATGTCCGACCGTGACCTGCAACGTGCTGTCCACGAGGATCACGAGTTCTACCGCAACCCCTACCTCGGGAAAAGCTACGACGGTTTCTGCCCCAGCGGCCCGGCGCTGGTCACCCTCGACGAGCTGGACGATCTCCGAGACCCGGCCGCGATCCGGCTCCGTACCTGGGTGAACGACGAACTCCGCCAGGATTCGGACCTGACGGACCTCGTGTTCGACGTGCCGCGGATCATCTCCTACCTCTCCACGGTGCTCACGCTCATGCCCGGGGATCTCATCTGCACCGGCAGCCCGGCGGGAGTAGCGGCCTTCCGGAACCCGCCGCTCTACCTTCAACCCGGTGACCTGGTCCGGACCGACATCACCGGACTCGGCGGTACGGCGAACCGGATCATCGCCGCCCCGCAGCCGACCACGAGTGAGAAGGGAACACACCGGTGAGCGCACCAGCCCTCAACGGCATCCACCACATCCGGATCCCGGTCAGCGACCTGGACACCAGCCGGACCTGGTATCAGCGCGTTCTCGACGCCACCTATCGGCCCGAGTTCAACCACTACGCGCCGGACGGCACGCTCACCGCCTACATCCTCGAGGTCCCCACCCTGCCGATGATCGAGCTACGCCTGGCGCCGCTGACCGCCGCCGGCTGCAAAGGGTTCGACCCGCTCATCTTCTCCGTCCCCGGCCGCTCCGATATCGAGGCGTGGATCCGGCACCTGGACGCCGAAGGCGTCGAGCACTCCCCCCAGCTGCGCGGCCTCCTCGGCTGGACCCTGGTGTTCCTCGACCCCGACGGGCTCGCACTGCGGGTGTACACCGAAGAGACCCACGAATGGGACCACGCCACGGCGGACCTGCACTCGCCATGGCTGTACACCTCACGCGACGCGCAGCCCCCCACCCCCGGCTGAGCCCGCATCACCGCAATTCAGCCCGGACCATCTGTAACGCGCCGGCCCACGACTCGAGTTGGTCGAACAGGGTTGCCGCGGCCTCCCCGTGCTCGGGGGCCGGCTTGAAGACAGAGAAACCCTCAAAGTCCGTGAAAACCGAGAAGGAGACCTGCTGACGGACGTGCGCGATCTGAAGTTCACTGCAGATCGCGCGGAGATGTTCGATCGCCCGGGCGCCACCCAGGGTGCCGTAGGAGACGAAGGCCGCCGCCTTGTTGTGCCACTCGGCATACAGGTAGTCGATGGCGTTCTTCAGCACGCCCGAGGTGGAGTGGTTGTATTCCGGGCTGACGAAGACGAACCCGTCATAGGCGGCGATCGTCGCGGCCCAGGCCTTGGTGTGCGCCCCCGAGTACTGCCCCAAGGCCGGCGAGAGGGCCTCGTCCAGATGCGGCAGTGGGTAGTCCGCCAAGTCCACCAGTTCGTACTTCGCGCCGGTGCGCATGCCGGCCTTGTCCAGAACCCAGTCGGCCACGGCCTTGCCGTTACGGCCGGGCCGGGTGCTGCCGACGATGATCGCGATCTTCAGGTCGCTCATGGGCGCTGACTCTCCTCGCTAAAATCTCGAGATTATTTCCTTGTCATGATACTATGTCCTCAATCTCGCAATAGCGAGCCAACTTCGAGAAATATTCGGGAGGTCTTCCATGGCCGGCAAAGCAGCCGAGCGCAGGCGAGTGACGCTCACCTTCGACAACGGGCCGACCCCGGGCGTGACCGACAAGGTGCTCGACGTGCTGGCGGCCCATCGCACGCTCGCCACGTTCTTCGTGGTCGGCACCCAGCTGCAGCAGCCGGGCGGCCTGGCCCTCGCGCGGCGGGCGGCGGCGGAGGGGCACCGCATCGGCCATCACACGGCCACCCACACCGTCCAGCTCGGCGCCGCCGAGGATCCTGACGACGCGGTGGCCGCGGAGATCATGGCCATCGAGGACGACATCGACGCGCTGGCCGGTACCAGCGAGACCGAAGGCGAGCGCCTGTTCCGGCCGAACGCCGCGGGCGGCGTCCTCGACAAGCGTGTGTTCAGCCCGGAGGCCGTGCGGTATCTCGAGCAGCATCGCTACACGTGCGCGCTGTGGAACTGCGTGCCGCGCGACTGGGAGAACACGACAAGCTGGGTGGACCACGCTCTCGCGTACGTGGCGCGCACCGACTGGTCCGTGGTGGTCGTCCACGACCTGGACACCGGGGCGATGGACCGGTTGCCGGCGTTCCTGGCCGGACTGGCCGCGATGGACGTCGAGACCGTCACCGAATTCCCCGACTCCTGTGTCCCCATCAGGCAAGGCCGGCTACGGCATTCCCTGGCCCACCTCACCAACGGGGCCGGGTAACCCGGCTTACCACGGCACACCTACAGCTGGAGTCACCTATGCGTATCGCCAACGTCGACGGCCGTCTGACCCTTCTCACCCCTGACGGTCCCGTGGATGTCGCCACCGCGAGCGGCGGCCGATTCGGGCCGGATCCGCAAGCCGCCTACGAATCGTTCGACGACCTTCGCCGATGGGCACAGGACCAAGGCGGACCAGCCGCCGGCGCCGAAACCGGCATCGGAGACCCGCGGCTTCTCGGCCCCGTGGCGCCCGCCCCTCGTCAGGTCTTCGCCATCGGAGTCAACTACCGGGATCACGCCGCCGAGGGGGGCCTCGGCACTCTGCCCGATGAGCCGATGGTGTTCACCAAGTACCCCAGCTCGTTCTCCGGACCCGTCACCGACGTGCCGCTGCCCGCCGGATCCGTCGACTGGGAGGTCGAACTGGTGGCGATCGTCTCGCGCACCGCGCGCGGCGTGGACTCCTCCCGTGCGTGGGAGTACGTGGCCGGCCTGACCGTGGGGCAGGACCTGTCCGAAAGGCAGCTGCAACTACGCGGGCCGTTGCCGCAGTTCAGCATGGCCAAATCGCATCCTGGCTTCTCCCCGACCGGTCCGGTGCTGGTCACGCCCGACGAGCTGCCCAACCCGGACGACTTGGAGATCGGCTGCGCCGTCAACGGCGAACAGGTGCAAAAAGCACGGACCACCAGCATGATCTTCCCGGTCCCGCAGCTGGTGGCGTATCTGTCCACGATCGTCACCTTGTACCCGGGGGACGTGATCTTCACCGGGACACCGTCCGGGGTCGGCGCGGGCCGCACCCCCCAGCGCTTCCTGCGTCCCGGCGACGAGCTGAGCAGCTGGGTCGAAGGCATCGGCGAGCTCAAACAGCGATTCGTGTGAGCCTGCCAAGCGGCCGCCAAATCTCGAGATAGCGCCATCTTCCCGCGCCAACGGTTCAGTCCCGCAGTTGGATATCATGGTTCCATGTCCAGCCAAATCTCGACGACCCGGTCTGCGCTTGTCTACGAGGAGGTCCGCAAGGAAATCCTGCGTGGAACGCTCCCGCCTGGCTCCCGGCTCCGCTTCGTCGATTTGGCCGACCGTTTCACCGTCAGCCAGTCGGTGGTCCGCGAGGCGCTGATGCGCCTGGCCGAGCAAGGCCTGGCCGTCGCCTTGCCACAGCAGGGGTTCCGGGTCCGGACACTGAACCTGAGCGACCTCAACGAGATCACCGAAGCCAGGATTGAGATCGAAAGCCTGGTCGTGCGCCGCGCGATCGCGCACGGCGACCTTCAATGGGAGTCGTCGGTGATCGCCGCACACCACACCCTCGCCCATACCCCGGCAACGACGGAAACCGGCGAAATCAGCGAAGACTGGGTCGATGCGCACGAGGCGTTCCACCACGCGACCCTGCAAGGGTGCGGGAACGCCCAACTCCTGTCCATCGCGACGTCCTTGCGCGAAACGGCGTCGCTCTACCGGTGGTGGTCCGG
This sequence comes from Amycolatopsis pithecellobii, assembly GCF_009707865.1. Lineage (GTDB taxonomy): Bacteria > Actinomycetota > Actinomycetes > Mycobacteriales > Pseudonocardiaceae > Amycolatopsis_E > Amycolatopsis_E pithecellobii. Next base: position 158,885 of record NZ_WMBA01000004.1, on the reverse strand, counting down.
GTCGATGGCCCCGGACCCCGAGCGCGACGTGGCGCTCGAGCACCAGCAGATCCTCGACGCCGTGGTTGCCCGCGACGAAATGAATGCGGCCTGCCTCATCGCGCAGCACATCCAGCGCACCACCGACGCACTGAACAAGAAGGCCGGCCAACCCGAAGTACGCAGCTGACCTTCCCCTACGTTCGTGCCGCGGGCATGGCTTCTCGATCCCACGAGCCCTCGATACCGACCTCGCGCAGGACGTACTTCTGGACGCGCTCGGTGGCGGTCTTGGGCAGCTGATCCACGTAGCGCACGTATCTGGGCACCATGAACGGTGCCATGTGCTCACCGCAGAAGGCCACGAGTTCCGCGGGATCGAGCTCGCCCGAGCCCGGCTTCAGCACGATCACGATCATGACGTCCTCCTCGCCGAGTGGTGAGGGAACACCGATCGCAGCACTCTCGGCGACAGCCGGATGAGAGTTGACGACTTGTTCGACCTCATAGGAGGAGATGTTCTCGCCGCGGCGGCGGATCGAGTCCTTGAGCCGGTCGAGGTAGACGAAATACCCGTCGGGGTCACGCCTTCCACGATCCCCGGAGCGGAACCAGCCATCGTTCATGGCGGCCTCGGTCGCGGCGCTGTCCTTGAAATAGCCGCGGAACAGGATGTGGGGCCGCTTGCTCCGGATCACGATCTCGCCGGGCTCGCCGTCGGCCGCTTCCGTTCCGTCGCTCCTGACGACCCGCACTTCCGCCCAGCTCGTCGGCAGGCCGAGCTTTCCGACCCGGATGTCGTCCGGTGGGTTCCCCAGGCAGAACGTGGCCGTCTCGGTGAGTCCGTAGATCTCCAGAATCCGCAGGCCGAAGCGCTTCTCGAAGGCCGGCCACAACGGCTCGGGGGCGGCCCCGCCCACCGCCAGCCGCACCCGGTGCTCCGCGTCGTCCGTCCGCGCGGGCTGCTTCGCGATCATCGTCAGCATCGCGCCGATGTAGTTGAACACCGTCGCGCCGGTGCGGCGCAGGTCATCGAGGAATCCGGACGCGCTGAACCGCGGAGCCAGCACCATCGGCCGCCCGGACAGGAGGGAGCCGCAGGTGGTCAGCATCTGCGCGTTCACATGGAACAGCGGCAGGCTGGTGTACAAGACGTCATCGTCACGGACCCGGACATACCTGTGCATGAACTCGTACGCCGCGGTGGAGTAGGCGTTATGACAGTTCAGGACGCCCTTCGGGGGACCTGTGGTCCCTGACGTGTACAGGATCGACGCCAGATCCGCGGAGGAAACGGCCGGCAACCGCGGCACGGCGTACGAGCCCGCGAGGAACTCGGTGAGGGATGGCCATCCCGGAGATGCCGCACCCCGAACGAAACAGAGCACTGGGGCGCCGCCGTCGGGCAGCGCCGCGCTCAAAGCCGGGACGACGGACTCGTCGGCGACGATCACCCGCGGTTCACTGTGCTCGATGACGTAGCGGAGACCGTCGCCCTTGAGGCCCATGTTGACCGGCACGAACGCCGCGCCGAGAAGAGCCGCGCCGAACCAGATGTCGAGGAATTCCAGGCAGTTGGGGAGCATGATCGCGACCCGGTCTCCGCGGCCGACACCCGCCGTGGCTAGGGACGCTGCGGCCTGCTCCGCGCGGGCCCGCATCTGGCCGTAAGAGACCGACTCGTCCCCGAAGCGGACGAAGGGATCCTCGGGACTCGCTTCCGCCCGTCCAGCGAGCAGGGCGGGCAACGTCGTCGGCGTCACGGCGTCACCGATGTGCTCTTTCGGCGCCACTCCCGGACGGGAGGCGGCTCGACAAGGCTGTTGACGAGCCGTCCGAGACCCTCGACTTCGAGGACCACTTCATCGCCGGCAGTGAGCCACGGGTATTCGTCCGGGTTATTCGTCGCGGAAAGCTCGAGAATACAGCCGGTGCCCACTGTTCCCGACGCAATGAGATCGCCCGGCTTGACCCAGGTACCGCGAGACGAATACGCGACAAGCTCGGCAAAGCTCCAATACATGTCCGACAGATTTCCCTTGCTGTACTGCCGGCCATTGACGAACGCCTTCATCTCGAGATCGAAAGAATTGCCCTTCCGAAAGGGCTCCAGTTCGTCTTTGGTGACGAGAAAGGGGCCCGTCGTCATCGCCCAGTCCTTGGTCTTGAACGGACCGACCTGAAACTTCACCTCGTGCCCCTGAATGTCGCGCGCACTCCAGTCGTTGAAGATGCAGTAGCCGGCGATCAGCTCTTCCGCCTCGGTGACATCGACATCGGCACCCGCCCGGCCTACAACCGCCGCGACTTCGAGTTCATAGTCCAGCCACTGCGAACCGGCGGCGGCGGGAATCGTGGCACCGGAGCCGGTCAGACCATGCGGGTTGGTGAAATACACCATCGGGTGCTGGTACCAATTGTCGAAATCGAATGGCACGCGGAAGGCCGCGAATCCGGCGCGCAGATGTGCTTCGAACGAGGCCGAGTCTCGAATTGATGGTGGCTGAGGGATCGGTGCACACAGTTCGACATCTTCGACCGCAACAACCTCGCGGGGATCCCTGGTCGCCTTTTCGCCTGCCGCCGCCAGCGCCGAACCATCGTCGCCGAGGAGACCGAGGAGGCTCACCCCCTGTTCGAGGCCGAATATCCGGTCGTCGACGATCAGTCCGGCTCGTTGGGCGCGAGTCGCGGGAGAAATATAGGTGGCCCACTTCATGACTGATCGGCAGGCTGCTGCGGGCGCCAGGCGTTGTTGCTGGTGTGGTCGCCACCGAGCCAGCGAGCGAGGTCGGCGTGTGCCGTGCGCAGCCGCTCGGCGTTGATGTTCTCCACATCGGGATGGTCGACGGTGAATTCGAGCTGCAGCCCGTTGGGATCCACGGTGTAGAGCGACACGCAGTAGCCGTGATTGACCACGAAGGTGCTCGGTTCCGTGTAGCCGGCCTCGGCGAGGCGCTTGCGGATGGCGTCCTGGGTCTCCTGTTCCACCTTCAAGGCGACGTGGCGGATCGGGGTCGGGTTGATCTTCGTGTTGAATTCCCGCTGGTCCTGCGGGTCAGCCATCTGGAAGAAGGCCAGTGCGCTGCCGTCAGCCAAGCCGTAGAAGGTGTGGGAGAGGGCGCGCTCGGACCCGCCGACCTCCTCGATCTCGGTCCAGGTGGCGATCAGGGGCAGGCCGATCACATCCTCGTAGAAACGCCGATTGGCTTCCTGGTCGTCGACTATCCAGCCGTAGTGGTGGAGACGGAGTGGAAGTTGCGTGCTCATGAGGTGACCTCCGTTGGTCGAGTGGATCGTGGATGGGCGCATGTCCGGCACTGCGGCGCGCTGCTCTATCTCACGACCTTAAGCCGAGAGTTTCGAGAAGTCAACATAATCTCTAGATTCGGCAGTTGTCACGGTAAAGGTCCCGCGGCCGTCCCTTGTCCGCGCGGATGTGGTGCCCTTACCGTGCCGACATGATGCGGGAAATTCCCCGGGTCGAACTCGCCGACGCGACGGCCGCGTCGGCGACCCGGCGGCGTGAGTTCGGCGAGACCGTGGAGCGCGGGTTGCGCGAAATCGGCTTCGTCTTCGTCCACACTCGAAATGTCGCGCGGATGCTGCCCGCGGCCTATGCCGCATATGCCGACGTATTCAGCCGTCCGGCCGACGAGCTCGAGCGGTACCGGCGGCCCGGAATTCACCACCTGCGCGGCTATACCCCACTCGGCGTCGAAACGGCCGCGGCCTGCCGGCGCTCCGGAATGGACGGTGAGCCGCAACCCGACCAGCGGTCATGCTGGCTCATCGGCCCCGAATCGATCACCGACCCCACACTCCCAGTGCGTTTCCCGGCCTTCTACGCCGACAACGTCTGGCCCGAAAACGCCCCGGCGTTCCGCGACCACACGCTCTCCTTGTTCGACGCCCTCAACGAGGTGGGCCTGGCGATCCTGCACGCCCTCGAACCACAGCTGGGCTGTCCCGACGGCTACTTCGCCGACCTCACCCGGGACGCGAGCACGGCACTGCGACCGCTGTGCTATCCACCGATCACCACGGATCAGGTCGGACAAGTCGTCTGGGGCTGCCGGCACACCGACGGGAACCTCGTATCCGTCCTTCCGCCCTCGACCGGCAAGGGTCTCAAGGTCAAACTCCGCGGCGGCGGCTGGATCGAAGGCACCGCCCCCCAGGATCACACGATCGTCCAGGTCGGGGACATGTTGCAGTACCTCACCGGCGGCCACCTGCGATCCGCCGTGCACCGCATCGACACGCCTGCTACCCCGACCGGCCACAGCCGGTACTCCAGTCCGCTGTTCATCTACCCACGCGCCGACGTCGATCTCCAGCCGGCGCAACGCTGGCGTGCCGACCCACGGAAATACCCGTCGATCACCGCCGCGGAATTCTTCGAAGCCCGGCTGCGATCGACCGGGCTGAGCGCCACCCTGAACTGACACCTGCCTCGCGCGGCCCCTCATTCTTGTCATTCTTGGCGAGGCGCGGGAACTTCGAAGGCGTTGAGCAGCGCCGCGGTCGCGAGGTAGATGCCGATGACGTTGACCAGGTCGAGCACTCCGTGCCGACCGACCGCTTGAATCGCGCGATCGTAGGTTCCGGTCGAGACCGAGTGCTCGCGGACGAGTTCGTCGGTGAAGCGATGCACGACGGCCTCGACCGCGGAGAGCCGATCGGTCGTCGTGCCGCTGATGATCGAGGTGATCACCTCCTCGGCGACACCCACGTGCCTCGCGACCGCGGTGTGGGCGTAGATCTCGTAGCCGCTGTTCCACGCGGTTGCGACGGTGAGGATCGCGATTTCGCGCAGCACCGGGGTCAAGCTTGATCCGGCCTGATCGTCGAGGACCCAAGCCATGAACGCCCGTCCCGGTCGCGGCCTGTGCACGAAGGCGTTGAACGGACCGATGAGATCGCCCTCCGCCGTCGTCACCGCCATACCGGACGGTTGCGCCCACGGCACGACCACGGCCCGGAGCTCACGTTCCCACGCGGATTGGCCGGCATCCATGGGGCCACTGCGCACCAGGGGCAGCCGCCCACCCCAGGCGACGTCGCCGTCGCCTGGGGTGCAGTCGGTCGTCATGACGAGGCGAACGGGGTGATGAGGTCGGCCAGCTTCTCCGGCGCTTCCATCGGGACGAGATGCCCGGCGTCGATGGTGACGATCTCGGCGCGGGTCAAGCTGGGGAGCGTTTCCTTGCGTTGCATCTCCAAGCCCCAGACGGGGTCGAAGTCGGCGACGATCAGCAGCGTCTCGATGTCGATGGGGGCGCAGCGATTGGTCCAGTCCTCGTAGACGCCCTCTTCCAGCCAGGCGTCCCACGCGTGGCGGTTCACGCGCAGGTAGTCCTCGCACGCCCGGTCGAACACCTCAGCCGGGAGCGGCAGGGCGCTGCGGTCCCGGACGAACTGCTCGGCGTCGGCGCGATCCCGGGCGCTCGCCTTGAGAGATTCCCGAAGCTGCGGCCCGCCGACCTCCTGGCCCAGCGGGGTCGGGGTGAGCAGGATCAGCTTGGCGGGCGGGTTTTTCAGGCCCAGCGCCTTGCCCTCCCGGCTGGCGAGGATCTGCATCACCTTGCCGGTCATCGAGTGCCCGAGCAGGACGTAGTCGGTCAGCTCGAGTTCGTTGATCGTGGCCGCGAACTGCCTTGCCATCTGGCGCATCGTGTATCCGGGGATGTCGGCCGCCTCGCCGTGTCCCGGTGCGTCGATCGCCACGGTGCGGAAATGCCGGGACAACAGCGGCGTGGCTTCGACCCATTCGCGCCGCGAGAAGCTGAACGAGTGCGACATCACCAGGGTGCGCCCGGGAACCGCCGGGGTCCCCTGTTGGGCGGTGTCGGTTACGGGAAGCATGGTGGGACCTCCGTCATTGATCGTGCGTGGGATGGGTGGTGAATCCGCGCAGCGCGGCGCGGGCGAGCTCCAGTGCCGTCTCGGCATCGATCTGCCGGCCGAGCAGCATCCGGAAGGTCGTGGGCCCGAACAGCAGGTCGATCATGAGGTCGGCATCGACGTGCGGATCGAGCTGACCGAGGTCGACGCCGCGCTTCCACAGCGCGCGCAACGCCTCCCGCCGCGGGGCGAAGAACCGTTCGTTGAGCAGGTCGGCGGTGCCGGGTTCGAGGACTGCGGCGGCGATGAGCTCGACGAAGACCCGGCCGTCGCGGCCCTGGTACTGCCCGGCCAGCGCGGTCACCGAACCCAGCAGGTCGGCAGCCGTGTCCGCGGTCTCGGCCAGTGGCACCTGGTGGGCGATGTGCGCGGCGAAGGCGTCGATCGCGAGGGCGGTGCGCTGCGGCCAGCGCCGGTAGATCGTCGGCTTGCTCACCCCGCTGCGCTTGCTCACCGCCTCCACGGTGCACGCGGCCACGCCGCCTTCCAGCAACAACTCCGTGGCCGCCTCGAGTACACGACTCTCCAGGGTGGTGTCCCGCGGCCGGCCGCGAGGTCGCCGGGCCTCGCCGGTGGTCACGGCCGTCCCGTGTTCTGCAGGGCGCCGTACCGGTCACCCGAGACGCGATCGGCGAGCGGTTCCAGCTGGGCCAGCACCTCGTCGTCGAGCTGCACGTCCGACGCCGCGACGTTCGCAGCGACGTGTTCCGGGCTGCTCGTACCGGGGATGGGGACCACGGGGATCCCGAGCCCGCGGTTGCGGGCGTGCACCCAGGCGAGCGAAAGCTGGGCGCCGGTGATCCCCCGTTCCCCGGCCAGCGCGCTCACCGCGGCGGCGAGACGCTGGTTGTTGACCGCGTTTTCGCCCTGGAAACGGGGATGACCCCGTCGGGAATCGTTGTCCCCCAGCGTTGACGGGTCGACCTCGCCGGCAAGCAGCCCACGGCCCAACGGCGAGTAGGCGACCAGACCGGCCCCCAGCTCGGCCATGGCCGGCGCGAGGGCCTCGACCTCCCGGGACCACAGGGAGTATTCGCTCTGGACGGCGGTGATCGGATGCACCGCATGTGCCCGCCGGAGCTGGTCGGCGTCGACTTCGCTCAACCCCAGGTAGCGAACCTTGCCGGCCGTGACCAGCTCCGCCATCGCCCCGACGGTCTCGGCCAGGTCGACATCCTGCGGCGGCCGGTGCAGGTAGTAGAGGTCGATCTGATCGACACCCAGCCGCAGCAGCGACGCCTCGCAACTGCGGCGGACGTAGTCCGGTTCCCCGCGAACCCGGCGTCGATGATCTCCCGCCGAGCGGTCGACCCCGAACTTCGTACTCACCACAACCCGGTCGCGGTGGCCGGCGATTGCCCGTCCCAGCAGCACCTCGTTGTGCCCTGCACCGTAGATGTCGGCCGTGTCCAGCAAGGTGACACCCAGGTCGAGTGCCTGGTGCACGGTCGCGATCGACCGATCCCAGTCCCTCGGGCCGTAGTGCTCACTCATGCTCATACAGCCCAGTCCCTGAGCGGAGACAACAAGCTGTCCCAGCGTGGCCGTCTGCATCAGTGCCTCCTTTACGTTACGACACGTAAATTAGAGCACTCCGAACCACCCGAGTCAAGGCGCCTGCTCCGCCATCGAGGACAGCAGCTCGCTCATGGGTTAGGGAAACGGCCGTCCGGCCAGGGAGATGACGCAGGTTCTCAATCGGGCCGGTGATGCTTCGCACGGGGCCGAGCCGACCGCCGCGTGCGTGCCCCACCCTCCACAAAGGACCTGCGTTCTCCCTCGCCGCCGAAACCGAGATCTTCGCGGGAGAGCATGCGCAACTCGCGCGCCCGCAACGCTCAACTCGCGCCCGGCCAACCCGCAACTCGCGCCCAGGCAACGCTCAACTCGCGCGGTGGCTGGGGGTTACGGGATTCGCTGGATTGCGATGCCGCCCGTCTCGGGCAGGGTGCGGAAGCGGTAGCCGGGGGCGACGGCGCAGGTGGAGTCCTCCTGCACCAGGATGGCGGGGCCCTTGATCCAGTCTTCGTGGTGAAGGTCGGGCGCCGAGAACACCGGCGTCGGGACGGCTTCGTGCCGCGTCCACCACACGGGCGTGTCCGGCGAAGCCAGGTCCACACCGGAACCCGAGGCGTACTGGAGTCGAAGACCGGAGCCGCCGACATCGATGGCGCACGTGACGCGGAGGCTGATCATCTGGATGTCCTCGCCCGTCACCCGGTACCCGTTGAGCTGTTCGTGCGACTCGCCGAAGCGATCGGCGATGAGATCCGCCGTCGTGTGCTCCCACGGGAGATCCGGAAGAGCCACCCGCAGCGTGTGCTCTTGGCCGCGATACCGCAGTTCCGCCTCGATACCCGCGCTCCAGTCTCCGGTCTCGCCCTGCTCGTCCCGCCATGCCAAGGCCTCGGCCATCAGGACCTTCGCGGTGTCGGAAAGCTGGTTGACGGTCGCCGGGCTCACGTCGACCACGAAGGACCGCATGAACTCCTTGCGCAGGTCCGACACGAGCAGGCCCATCGCACTCAGCATGCCGGGATGCGCCGGGACGATGACCTCCTCGATGCCCAGCTCCCCCGCCAGTGTGGTGGCATGCAGCGGCCCAGCGCCACCGTAGGCGACCAGGGTCAGGGCCCGCGGGTCGATGCCGCGCGCCACCGTTGCCCGCCGGGCGGCGAGCGCCATGTTGGTGTTGACCATGTCGAGGATGGCATGGGCCGCGCTGATCACGTCGAGGTCGAGCGGGGCGCCCACCGACCGTTCGACGGCGGCGATCGCCAGGTCCCGGTCGACGCCGAAGGAGTTGCCGAGCCGGGCCGCGGCGGGCAGCGTCCCGAGTACGACATGCGCGTCGGTGACCGTGGCTTCGGTCCCGCCCTTGTTGTAGGCGGCAGGCCCGGGTACCGATCCGGCGCTGCGCGGGCCGACCTGCAGGCGCCCGCCCTGATCGATCCACGCGATGCTGCCGCCGCCCGCACCGATGGCCTCCAGCGCGACGGTCGTGCCGAGTACCGGCAGATCCTGGAAGTGGCGGATGTTCACGACATCCGGTGCGCCGGACCGGATCACCCCGATGTCGGCGCTGGTGCCACCCATGTCGAACGTCAGCAGGTCGGCCCGGTCGTGCCGCTTGGCAAGGTTGATGGCGCCGAGCACCCCGCCCGCGGGACCCGAAAGCAGTGTCCGCGTGGGGTGGACGGCCGCCTCCGACATCCGGACGACGCCCCCGGAGGATTCCATCACGTACGGTTCACCGACCACTCCGGCCGACCGTGCCTGGTCGGTGAACCTGCCGAGGTAGGTCGTCATCGTCTCGCCGAGTGCCGCATCCATGACGGCGGTCGCGAACCGTTCGTACTCGCGGAACTCCGGCACCGCCGACGCCGACGTCCACACGTCGAGGTCGGGGAACGCTCGCCTGATCCAGGCCGCGGCCTCGCGTTCGTTGGTGTCGTTGGCATACGAGTGCAGAAAGGCAACGCAGACGGCGGTCGCACCTCGGGCCACCAGCGTCTCCGCCGCGGCGACGACTTCACCGCGATCGGGTGCCGTCAAGACCTGCCCGGTGTAGTCGGTGCGCTCGGTGACTTCGAGGCGCCGCTCTCTCTCGACCGGTACCCAGCGCGGTGTGAAGTCCAGCCGGTACAGCGTGTTCCGGGTCTGCCGTCCGATCGCGAGGACGTCGCGGAAGCCGGCGGTCGTGATCAGCCCGACCACACCGAGTTGCCGCTCGATCATCGCATTCGTCGCCACCGTGGTGCCGTGGATGAGGGCGCTCACGTCGGCACCGGCCTTCCCGGCCTTGTCCAGTACGGCTCGCACAGCGGACTCGATCACCGCGGACGGGTCCGGATACGAGCTGGGTACCTTGGCGATGAACGTCCGGCCGCCGGACACGGCGAACACGTCGGTGAAGGTGCCGCCGATATCGATGCCGATCCTCACTTCGCGTCGCCTTTCTCCTTGTCGGTGCCGGTTTCGTCCTCCGTCTGCGGGCTGCCGAAGCCGCCGCCGCCGGCGGTCATCGCCCGGACGATGGTTCCCGGGCGCAGGGGGGTTCCGTTGTCGGACCGGGTGAAGGTTCGCGGGTGGTCCGATTCGGGGTCGAGCACGAACGCCAAGGGCAGGCCGCTCCCCCCGCCTTGCAACCCCCATGGACCGTTGTTCACCCGATCGCCTTTGACCAGCAGGCGGATGTCGTCGTTCAAGGTCTCCAGCTCACGGATGATGCCGATACCGCCACGAAACCGGCCCGCCCCACCCGATCCGTCGCGGAGCGCGTATTTCGTGACACGCAACGGATAGCTCTGCTCCACCGCTTCGACGGGGGTGTTCGCCGTGTTCGTGATGTGCGTCTGCACGGCGTCCTGGCCGTCCGCGGTGGGCAGTGCGCCCGCGCCCCCGGCGATGACCTCGGTGTAGGCGAACGGTCGTTGCCGGGTCGCGTCGTAGCCGTTGAAGGCCATGGCGGTGATCGAACCGTTGGACGCGGCCGGAATACGGTCCGGCAACGCCTGGCTGAACGCTCCCAATATCGCGTCGACCGCGCGCTGGCAGGAATCGGATCGCATGAAGACCGGTGCGGGCGCGACGGAATTCAGCAGGGATCCGCGTGGAATGGTGATCTCGACAATCCGGTAGAACCCCGCATTCGCCGGAAGAGTGGGGTCCAGGATGGTCTTGATCGTGTAGTAAACGGACGCCTCCACCGCGGCTCGTGCGGTGTTGATCTGGCCGGCCACCTGACCGGCGGTGCCGGTGAAATCGACCGCGATGCGCTCGTCGTCGATCTCGATCGCCACGCGAATCGGGATGTCGACCGTGCCTGCTCCGTCGGAGTCCATCCGGTCGGCGAATTCGAAGCGCCCCTTGGGCATTTCCTGTAACGCCGCGCGGGCCTGGGCCTCGGCTTTGTCGAGCCACACGTGGGTGGCCTCGACCACGGCGCCAGGGCCATAACGTGCCAGCAGCGCGTCGTAGCGGCGCACGCCCAGCGACACGGCGGCGAACTGGCTCCGGAGATCACCGAGACGTTCGGTGGGTACGCGAGTGTTGAGCTGGATCAGCCGGATCAGCGCTTCGTCGAGGACACCGCGATCGACGATCTTGAGAATGGGCAGCCGCAGGCCTTCGGAGTAGATGTCCGGCGCGACGCCCAGCGAACCGCCGAACTCGGCATGGTGGGCGACCGCCGCGGCGAATCCCACCAACTCCCCCGCGACGTGCAACGGCGCCACCACCGAGACGTCCGGCAGGTGTGTGCTGCCCCCGAGGTATGGGTCGTTGGAGATGAAGATATCGCCGGGATGAATGTCCCCGTCGTACTGCGCGACGATCCCCGGGATGAACCCGATCATCGAGCCCATGTGGATCGGGATGTGTTCGGCCTGTGCGATGGAATGACCGGAAGTGTCCAGCAGCGCTGTTGTGCAGTCACGCCGCTCTTTGATGTTGGGAGAGTAGGCGGCTCTCATCATGGCCACCCCCATCTCCTCGGAGATGGCGACCAGGTGGTGACCGATGATGTCGACGGTCACCGAATCCAGTTCGGACTGTGTCATCTGGGATGAATCCTTCACGTTTTCCGATGTGAGGCTAGCGTGCGATTTCAGTTGCCCATAGCCGCGACTACCGGCGACGGATCCTGAATGGGGCAAGCAAATCGCCCCGCCGGCCGGTGGTGAGCCACTCCGCTACGTGTTTCGCCACCGCCGGCGCGATGGCGAAGCCGTGGCCGTGCCAGCCGGTCGCCACGAAGACCCGGTGGTCCTCGTCGAGGAAATCGAGGTAGGGCAAGCCATCGGGCGTATAGGTCTCCGGCGAACTGGCGTCCGCGGCCACCAGGACGCCGTCGCGGAGCGGCGGGAAGACCGATGCGGCGACGTCGAGGCTTTCCTGGATGTCGCTCTCGACGGGCCGGCCTCGCGCCGTGTCGTCGTCCCACCTGCCACGCATGCCGCCGGAGATCATCGTGATGCCCTCGGCCAGTGGCTTCACGGACAGAATCTTCTGGAGGTGCCCGGCCAGATGCCGTGGCTGGTAATCGTCCTTGGCCTGGAACATCAGCACCTGGGGCGCCATTGTCCACAAAGGAAGGTGGGGCCGCCCCGATCGCTCGAGCAACGCGTTCGTGCCGAAATTCGTGGCGAGCACGATCGCCCTGCGGGCCACGAGTTCCGAGCCATCACCCAACCGCACCCAGGGACGCGGCTGGGCGCCGAATCTGTCGACTTCGGTCGCCTCCCGGACCGATGCGCCGAGCTTGCCCGCCGCGGCCGCATACGCACGGGCCGTCAGTTGCTGATCGGCAATACCCTCGTGCGGGTTGAACAAGGCGGCGATCTCGGATTCGCCGACACCGGGCTCCAGTGCCCGCAGTTCCGAACCGCCGACCAGCCGGGAACCGATCCCGTGCCCGGACTGAAGCCGCTGGTGCGCCTCCGCGCGGGCCAGCCCGATCTCGCCATACTCGGCCATCGAACCCACCAGCATCAGGCCACCGAGCCGCTCGAACCCGGTGTCGCCACCGAGTTCGGCCGCCAGGGCCGGCCAGATCGCCAGGGCTTCCCGCGCCAGCACCAGTTCCCGCGAATTGCGCCCGTTGGCGCGCACCCCGCGCTTTCCCGGTCCGCCCGATGCTCGCGATGCGAGCCGGCCGGCCTCGAGTACCGTGACCGACGACCCCCTGATGACCAGCTCGTACGCAAGAGAGGCGCCATACACGCCACCCCCCACGACGATGAAATCCGCGACCTCCACGCGTGACCTCCGACCAGCTTTATTGAAGCGAACACTTCATCTCTCCGGTCGAACTGTAGTATTCACAACAACACATGACAAGAGGGAGGCCTCAAGTTGAATTCGGATGCTCCGTTGCATGAGCGGGTTGCGGCGCTCGTGGTGTCGTTGACGCCGGGCGAGGCGGTGGTTGCGGAGTTCATGGCGGCGAATCCGGCATTGGTCGCTGTGTCCTCGACGGCGGAGCTGGGGAGTTTGACGTCGACGAGCGATGCGACGGTGGTGCGGACGACAAAGAAGCTGGGGTATCCGAGTTTCCGGGAGTTGCGCCGGTCGGCTCTGGCCATCTCGGGTCGCCATCGCGACCCGTCGAAGGTGCTGGATGATCAGCTGGAACAGATCAGTGGCTCGGATTTCGGAGCCAAGAAGGTTCTCCTGGACACCGCATTGCTGCTGCGGCAGTTCGAAGCGGATCTCGACACGGACAGCTGGACTCGCGCCATCAACGCCATGACGAGTGCCGCTCGCGTGATCACCTACGGCATCGGCCCCAGCGGATGTCCCGCCGATTATCTCAGCATCTGCCTTCACCGCGCCGGAAAGCCGAGCACGAGTATCAAAGCGACGGGCTTCTCGCTCGCCGACAGCCTGCTCGACATGAACGAGTCCGATGTGCTCGTCGTGTTCGCGACATTGCGCCAGTTCCGCGAGATCGACGTAGTGCTCGAGTATGCGGCGAAGGTCGGGGCCACCACGATTCTGGTCAGCGAGACACTCGGCGAGGCACTGCGGGAGCGTGTGGACGTCGTGCTGGCCACGCCGCCCACCACCACCGGCACCAGCGACGGCGTCGTCATGGGCATGATCGTCGCCCGCGCCCTGAACCTGTCCGTCTCGGCGGAGCGTCAGACCGACGCCGTGCGGTCCTACGAGCGGCTCAACGCGCTGCGCGCCGACATCGTCGGCGGCAAGCTCGACGCGGAAGGGTAATTCCTCCACCCCTTGCCTCCTCCCTGACGCGTTTACTACAGTCGGCCGACATCCAGGAAGTTTTTGCTACACGGCGGCCGACGGTCGTATACGTGGCACAGCCGGGAGGAGTCCGCCGATGTCCGCGGAAGACTTGACCAGTGTGGAACGTGAAGTATCCCCTGCCGAGCCACGAACCCGGTTGTCACTGGGGCGGCTTGTGTCGACGGTCGCCGTGGGAAACCTGTTGGAATGGTACGACTTCGGCGTATACGGGTACTTCGCGCTCGTCATCGCCCGGCAGTTCTTCGCGGGCGGTCAGAGCACGGCGCTGCTCCTGACATTTGCGAGTTTCGGTGTCGGTTTCCTTGCCCGTCCACTCGGCGCGATCGTGTTCGGGCATGTCGGTGACCGGGGCGGCCGCCGGAAGGCTCTGACATATTCGGTACTCGGCATGGGGGTCGCCACCTTTCTGATCGGCTGCGCCCCGACCTATCACCAGATCGGTCTCGCCGCCCCGGTCCTGCTGACCGTGTTGCGTTTGCTTCAGGGATTCGCCAGCGGTGGTGAATGGGCCGGATCCGCCACCTACATGCTCGAGTCGTCCCCGCCGGGCCGCCGAGGGTTCGCCACCAGCTGGCAATTGAGCTCGGTGGCGCTGTCGCTCACCTTGTCCGCGAGCGTGGCGGCCTTGATCAACGCGGTGATGCCCGCCTCGGCCGTCGAGTCGTGGGGATGGCGGCTGCCGTTCCTGGCCGGCGCCCTGATCGTGATCCCGGCGTGGATCCTTCGCCGGTCGGCACCCGAGACCAGTGCATTCGAGACGCTGAAAGCGAATGAACAGGTGGCCACCGCGCCGCTCCGAGAAGCGTTCAGGACCGCGCGCCGCCCGATGCTGAAAGCGGTTGGCCTCGTGGCATTGATGGGGGTCGCGTACTACATCCTGTTGACCTACCTCGCGACGTGGCTGGTCACCTGGGCCGGTTTCAGTCCGGCACTCGCGAACCTGACGATGGCGATCGAGTCGGCGGCCTTGGCGGTGGCGACTCCGATCTTCGGCGCGTTGTCCGATCGCATCGGCCGCAAGCCGCCGATGCTCACCGCGTGTGCACTCTTCGCCGTGGTGTCGTACCCGGTTTTTCTGCTGCTCCAGAACAGCCCGGCTTGGGGTGTCATGCTTCTGCTGCTCGTGTGCGTCGTGCTGCTCGGCATGGCCGTCGGCCCCGCCACGGCAGCTCTGGCGGAATTGTTCCCGGCGCAGGTTCGGTACACCGCGCTTTCGATTCCTTACCATTCGACGACGGCGATCTTCGGTGGATTCGCCCCGTTCATCGCCGCGTTTCTCGTGACGTGGACGCACGATGGTTCCGCGCCGGCCTGGTATCTGGTCGCGGCCGCCGTGTTCGGTTTCGTCGCGGTCCTGACCTTCAAGGAGACGGCCCGGCAGCCGTTGGCGTAAGCCGGGCGCCGGTGACACCGGCGCACCCCTTGGCACGCGCTGGCGTATATACTACAGTTCTGGCAAGTTTGCGTAGTCGATGCTACAACCGGACCTGAATCGCGGCCGGTGCACGGACAACAAGGAGAACAACGATGTTTTCGTCCATCCGCAAACGTGTCGTCGGCATCGCCACGACCGCGGTCTGCCTTGCGGCGGCCACCGCGTGCGCCGGCCCGGCCCCGGCTCCCACCAACGGAGCACCCAACTTGACCTTCCGGATGAACCTGACGGCCGGATCGCTGACGACACTGGGGCTCTTCGTGGCTCGCGACATGGGGTATTTCGCCAAAGCCGGGTTGCAGGCCCAGTCGGTCACGACCAACCTCGGCACCTCGGCGCTCCAGCTGCTGACCTCCGAACAGCTGGATGTCGCCTCCATCGACATCCCGAGTGCGATCAACGCGCGCGCCGCCGGCGCCGACATCGCGATAGTGTCCGGGCTCGAGCGGCATGCTCCGGTCGCGCTGCAGTGCCGGAAGGACATCGGCGCGACACCTGGTTATCCGGCCGGCGTGACTTCGCTGGCAGGCAAGTCGATCGGCATCACGGCCGTCGGCGCGGCGAGCGACACCTTCGGGCGCATCATTCTGAGTTCGGCGGGCGTGGACCCGGCCAAGGTCTCGCTGGTCCCGCTGGGCGGGGTGCCCAATTTCATTGCCGCGATCAAAGCGAAACGCGTCGACTGTGTCATGTCGTTCCAGCCGATCCAGCATCAGCTGGCCGACGAGGTACAGACCATTGTCGATGTGCAGAAGGGCGAAGGACCCGCCATTCTGACGAACGCCGCATACGGCGTGGCGGCCACGACGAACAAGTTCGCGACGGCCAATCCCGAAGTCATCACCCGCTTCCGGCAGGCGATCAAGGCAGCCAACGCATTCCTGGCCGACCCTGCCAACGCCCCGGCGGTCGCCACCGGGGTCGCCTCGGACTATCCCGGGGTCAGCCATGACGAGCTCGTGACCCTGGTCAGGGCCGTGCAGGCGACCTACGCCGACGGCGAGACGATCCCGGCGAGCGCGTTCGAGGATTCGGTCAAGGCATACAACCTGGCCTACGGCAAGAACATCACCGCAAACCAATCCGAATTGGTGCTGAAATAGCTATGCGACCCTCTCTGCGAAAACGCCTTTTCTGCCTCGCCGTGAGCGCGGCTTGTGCCCTGGCGGCCACGGCATGCGGAAGTTCGACCTCCCCGCGCGATGAGGCCACCGGTGGCCCCGCCCCGTTGCCGATCAAGCTGAATCTCATCGGCGGATCGCTGGTGACACTGCCGCTGTTCCTGGCCCGCGAAATGCGATATTTCGAGAAGGCAGGCCTCGACGTACAACCGCTCACCACCAACAACGGCAACTCGGCGACACAATTGCTGAGCTCCGGGCAGCTGGATATCGCCATCAGCACGATCCCGGTCACGATCGCGGCGAACAGTTCCGGCGGTGACCTCGTGATCGCCTCCGGAGGCGAGACCAGGGAACCGCTCGCCTTGCAGTGCCGCAAGGGCGTCGGTGCGGTCCCGGGTTACCCGGCCGGCATCAGTTCGCTGGCAGGCAAGTCGATCGGCACTACCGCACCGGGCGGGGCGCCCGACATCTATACCCGTGCGCTGCTGGTCTCCGCGGGTGTTGACCCGGCCAGGGTGTCGTGGGTGACGGTGGGCAGCGTCCCCGCCGAAATCGCCGCGATCAAGGCAAAGCGGATCGACTGTGTCACCTCGGTCCAGCCCGTCCAGCAACAACTCGCCGGCGACGTCGACACGATCGTCGACGTCCAGAATGGTCAGGGTCCCGAATTCCTGCTGAATGCGAATGCCTGGGTCTACCTCGCGTCGAAACAGTTCGCCAACGCCAACCCCGAGGTGATCAACCGCTTCCGGTCCGCGATCACCGCGACGAACGCCTTTTTGTCCGACCCCGCCAACGCGCCCGCCATCGCCAAAGCCGTCGCGCCGGACTACCCCGGCGTCGGCGAACCCGACCTCACGGGCCTCATCAGGGGCCTGGCGCCGTCGTTCGCCGGGGCCGAGAACATCACCGCAAGCCAGTTCGACGACGCGGTCAAGGCATACAACCTCGCCTACGGCAAGAACGTCACCGCACACCAGTCCGAGTTGGTACTGAAGTAAAGGATTTGATCGATATGAAGGGATCAGCTGCCGGGCTGGCCAAGCCGGTGCCCGGTACGCGGACCACAGCGACAGCACCGCGGGGAACGATCGAGCTGGAGGCGGTCGGCCACTCCTTCCTGGCGGGCAAGACCCGGCGCCCGGCGATCCGGGATGTCTCGTTCACCGTCGAACAAGGAGAGTTCTGTGCGGTCGTCGGGCCCAGCGGCTGTGGTAAGACCACCATCCTGAATCTCGTCTCCGGACTGCTGCGCCCCACCGAGGGCCGCGTATCCGTCGACGGAAAACCGGTCCGCGCCGTGAGCAGCGACATCGGCTACATGCCCGCGCAGGACTCCCTGCTGCCGTGGCGGACCGTACTGGGCAACGTCGAGTTCCCACTCCAGCTCGCCGGCGAATCACGCAAGTCCCGGCTGGATCGCGCCCGGGAAATGATCTCGGCGGTCGGCCTGGAGAAGGTCCTGGACCACCACCCGCACCAGCTCTCCCAAGGCATGCGGCAACGGGTGGCGATCGCCAGGACGTTCGCGACCGGCTCACGCATCATCTTGATGGACGAACCCTTCGGCGCGCTGGACGCCCAGACACGCGTGGTCATTCAGGACCTGTTTCTGTCCATCTGGGAACGCCGCAAGCCGACCGTCATCCTCATCACCCACGACGTCGCGGAAGCCGTCGCGCTCGCCGATGTCGTGGTGTCCATGTCGCCCAGCCCCGGGACCGTGCGGGCGACTCGCCGGATCGAACTGCCACGACCGCGGTCGGCCGAGCAGCTCATCTTCGAATCGACCCGGTTCCAGTCGTATATGAAGGAAATCTGGCACGAGCTACGCGGAGGCGAATAAGTGACCGGCACCGAGGTCGTCACGACCAACCCAGCCCAGCTCGACGATGCTCCGCCGGTTCCGCGCCAGGGATATCGCCGGGCCTTCGTGATCGCCACGCGGATCATCCTGGTCGCCGCAGCCATCGGCGCGTGGCAGCTGATCTGCACGACGAAGCTGGTGAACCCCCTCTTCGTCCCCAGCCCGGGCGCGACCGTGCAGGCGTTCGTCAACGGCATCCACGACGGCAGCTTGCGAGCCGCCTCGCTCGAGACGCTCAAAGCGGCCATGATCGGCTTCTGTATCGGCATGGCCGCGGGCACCATTTCCGGCCTCGTCATCGGACTGTCGCAGACCGCGACGAAAGTGCTGAACCCGCTCGTCACGGTGATCAACTCGATGCCCCGCATCGCCCTCGCCCCGTTGTTCGTCCTGTGGTTCGGGACCGGCACCAACTCGGCCATCGCCTTGGTGGTGTCACTGGTGTTCTTCATCGCCCTCACGAACGTCATCACCGGCGCGCAGGCCACCGAGCGGAACCAGCTCACCCTGGCCAAGCTGTGTGGCGCGTCCCGGTGGCAGACGATCTACTGGGTGGTCCTTCCCGCGACGGTTCCCTGGATCATCGCCGCGGCGCGCCTCTCGCTGGCCTACGGCCTGTCCGCCGCCATCGTCAGCGAGATGTTCCTCGGCCAGGTCGGGCTGGGTTATGTCATCGTGTCCGGGTCAGGGTTCTTCCAGATGCCCAACGTGTTCGCGGCCATCATCGCCACCGTCATCATCGCGGGCGTACTCGATCAGATCGCCTCCCTCGCGGAACGACGATTTCTGCGCTGGCGGCCCGCGCACCATTAGTCACGAGGAGGTGGAAATGGAACTCGAAACGGTATTCGGTCTGGTGCACGGTGGGTGTCACGGAGCGTGGTGCTGGCAGCGTGTGATCGGCGCGCTCGACGTCCTCGGGCACCGCGGGGTGGCCATGGATCTGCCCTGCGACGACGACTCGGCCGGTGCCCAGCGCTACGCCGAGGTGGTCCTCGACGCACTCGCCGACGTCGATGGCAACGTTGTTCTCGTCGGGCACTCTCTGGGCGGGCTGACCATTCCGCTGGTCGCGGCGGAACGTCCGGTCCGCACGCTGATATTCCTCTCGGCCGTGCTGCCCATGCCCGGCAAAAGCCTGATACAGCAACAGGAAACGGAACCAGAGATGGTCTTTCCCAATCCTGACGGGCCATCCGCGTTCCGTCGCCGGCTGTATGGGACAGCGGCCGATGCGGATGCCGCGTGGGCGCTGGCGCAGATCCGGCCGCAAGCACAGACCCCGTACCACGAGGAGACTCCGCTGAAGGCCTGGCCGGACGTCGACGCGGCGTTCATCGTCCCGACCGAGGACCGTGCGGTCAATTCGGTATGGGCGCGCCGGGCCGCGCGGGAGCGACTCGGCATCGAGGCGCACGAAATGATCGGTGCCGACCACTCCCCCTTCCTCAGCCGCCCCGCGGAATTGGCACGGCTCCTCGTGGAATTGGCGGTATCGAAGGAGCAGGCGCATGGCGCGTGAGACGATTTTCGTTCTGGTGCATGGCGGTTCTCATGGAGCGTGGTGCTGGCAGCGCGTGATCGGCGCACTCGATACGCTCGGGCACAGCGCGGTGGCCATGGATCTGCCCAGCGAGGACGAGACGGCCGGTGCCGGGCGCTATGCCGAGGTGGTCCTCGAGGCGCTCGCCGACCTCGACGGCGACCTTGTCCTGGTCGGCCACTCACTGGGCGGGCTCACGATTCCGTTGGTGGCAACGGAACGACCCGTCCGCAAGATGATCTTCCTGTCGGGCGCGCTTCCGATACCCGGCAGGACCCTGCTCGAACAGTTGGCGGCCGAGCCCGAAATGCTGCTCTTCTCACCCCAGGCCGGCCCATCCGCTTACCGCGACGGCCTGTACAACGCAGCCGGCGACGCCGACGCGGCGTGGGCACTGACGCAGATCCGGCCCCAAGCGGAAATGCCTTTCCGCGAAACGACACCACTGAGGGTCTGGCCGGACACCGAGTCGGCATATGTCGTCCCGACCGAGGACCACGCGGTCAATCCGGTATGGGCGCGCCGGGCCGCGCGGGAGCGACTCGGCATCGAGGCGCACGAGATGATCGGTGCCGACCACTCCCCCTTCCTCAGCCGCCCCGCGGAATTGGCACGGCTCCTCGTGGAATTGGCGCGGCCGCATTAGGAGGAGACCCCGGGGGTTCAGCGGGGTGGCAGCTGCAGCAGTTTCTCGGTTTCCCCGGGACCGGCGATGGTCAGGTCGAGATCGCCGGCGAGCTGAGCCGCACGCGAGACCAGCGGCAGGTTGCCCTGGCTGAGTTCGCCCTTGCGCAGATACAGGGTGTCTTCGAGCCCGGCTCGGGCGTTGCCGCCCAGCGCAAGCCCCATCGCGGTCAACGACAGATTGGCCCTGCCGATCGCGGTCACCTGCCACACCTCGCCTTCCGATGACGCCGCGTTCCATCACATCCGGTCGGCCTTCACCGCGGAGGGCGAGCCGGTCCATTTCCATGCGAGCTATGCGGTCCTGGCCGACCTTGCCGCCGCGGCGGCGCGTATCGGCCGATCCGGCGACGTGGCCCCGTTGCTCAACACGGCTACGCGAGCGCTGGGCGGCAATACCTCGCTCCGTCTCGCCTCACTTCTGCACCGTGCCGCGGCGTTGTCGGCTGCCGAAGAGGCCGAGCGCCATTTCCGTGCGGCACTCGAGGTCGAGCGGTGGCCGTTCGAACACGCACAGCAGCAGCAGATCGTGCGCCTGGCCTCCCGGGCGCAGCTGCGCGACCTCCTGCCGGCCGAGTAGCCGCGAGGCCCCGTGCTTCGCCGGGCTAGACGCGTCACGCTTGGGCGAAGCGCGGGGTAAGCGTTTCCGCTGCCGGCTCGTGATAGGCGGCTGTCGCGACCTGCACGAACGACCTGATCAACGGGTTGGTGTCGCCCTCGTTCCACGCCACCACCACGCGGCTGGGGGCCATGTCGATCAGCGGGACCACGGCCAGGTCGCCCGGCAGGTCGTGCCCGAGCGGGGTGATCCCCACGGTGCCGTTCCAGAGCACGGCCTGGAGGCATTCCTGCACGACGCGCACCACCGGGCCCTCGCGCGGTTTCCCGCCGTTCCAGTACGACTGCCAGATCGGGTCGCTCCCGGGCGGGAACTGGAACCATCGGCGGTCCGCCAGGTCGGCCAGCCGCAGGTGATCGCGGTGGGCCAGCGGGTCGTTCGCGCGCAGGACCGCGCCGACCGGGTCGGCGCGCAGCTCACGCACCGTCAGTGCGGTCTCGTCGAACGGCGCGCGGGTCAGGGCGACGTCGACCAGTCCGGCACGCAGCCCGCAGGTGGGATCGGTCAGGTCGGTGTCGCGGACGAGGATGTCGATGCCGGGGTGCCTTCGACGGTAGGCGCCGGCAAGGCGGGTGATGCCGCGGTCGGTGTTGTCGCCGAGGATGCCGACGGTGATGGTCGCCGCGCCGGCTGCCGCAGCGACGCGTACGAAGGCCCGATCCGCCTGGTCGAGCAGGGCTCGGGCCTCTTCGAGCAGGACCACCCCCGCCGACGTCATGGTGACCCCGGCGGACGACCGGGTGAACAGCGCGGCGCCGACCTCGGCCTCCAGCCGCCGGATCGCCCGGCTCAGCGGCGGCTGGCTCATCTGCAACCTGGCGGCAGCGCGGCCGAAGTGGAGTTCCTCGGCGACGGCCACGAAATAGCGCAGCGTACGTAGCTCCACGCGGCGACGATACCCGTGCGGTATCGGCATCCCGGAATTGGTCTTGGACAGTCACCGGGCTCCGGCGGTGAAATCGGATCATGACTGAGGAACCGAAAGCCCGTGAGGCGGCCGACCCCGCGGTGTCGGTGGTCGGCCCGGACGCCGGTGAGACGATCGTCCTGGGCACCACGCGACTGCGCGTGCTCGAGGACGGCCGGAACACCGGGCACCGCCTCGGGCTCGCCGAGTCCGTCCTCGCCCCGCACACTCCCGGACCGCCGCAGCACCGCCACGCCCAGCACGATGAGGGGTTCTACGTCATCTCCGGTGCGGTGCGGTTCACCGTCGGGGACAAGGACTACGACGCGACCGCGGGCACGCTCGTGATGGTCCCGCCCGGCGCCCCGCACACGTTCGCCAACGTGACCGACGAGCCGGCCGTCATGCTCAGCACTTTCACGCCCGACCTGTACGTGCAGTACTTCCGTGACCTGCGGGACATGATCGCGAGCGGCCAGGAACTGACCCCACAGGCGAACATCGGGACGATGGCCCGCTACGCCACCGAACCTGCCACCGACTTCACCTGAGAGCCGGCGCGCGGCTGCACAACTCACGTCTCCCTCGGGAGCAGGATCGCATCCTCCCAGGGAATGGACACGTCCACGTGCTCCCCCGGGCTGAAACCGGTGGCACGGGCGGGGACGATCACGCGCAGACCAGTGACGGTATCCGAGTCGATCAGGACGCGAACCTCGTCCCCGAAAAGCATCGAGCTTCGCACCTTACCCCGCAGTGCCGGTGCGCCTTCGACAATTCCCCATCGCGCGGCACGCGGCCTGATGCCCAGCGTGTAGCGGCCGGGCGACATTCCCGCGGGCGCCTCCCAGTACCCCGTGCCATTTTCCCACCGGAAGCGTTTCTCCGAATCTATTTCCGCCGGGACCGTGGTCGCGTCGGAAAAGAACTCGGCCGTAAATGCGTTCGGCGGATTGCGAAACAGGTCGTCCGGCGTGCCGAGTGCCACCACCCGCGAGTTGTTCATGATCGCGATGCGGGTCGACAGGTGCATCGCTTCCTGCTGGTCATGGGTGACGTAGATGAACGTCGTCCCGAGTTCGCCGTGGATTCGCTTGATCTCGGACTCCATTTCGAGCCGGAGTGTCCGGTCAAGAGCACCGAGCGGCTCGTCCATCAGCAGCACGTCGGGGTCGTAGGCCAGTGCACGTGCCACCGCCACCCGCTGCTGCTGACCACCTGACAGCTCCGCCGGAAGTGCTTCGGCCCGATGCTCGAGTTTCACGATCGCCAGAATCTCGGCCACCCGCGCTCGCCGGCGAGGCAACGACCATTTCCGGCGCTTGAGGCCGTACTCGATGTTCTTCGCCACCGTCAGGTGCGGAAAAAGAGAGTAGCTCTGAAAAACCATTCCCAGTTGCCGCTGTGCAGGACTCAGTCCGGAGATGTCACGGGACCGAAGCAAGATTGCCCCGCTGCTGGGCGACTCGAACCCGGCGATGAGCTTGAGCAGTGTGCTCTTCCCGGAACCGCTCGGCCCCAGCAGGGTCAAGAATTCGCCGCGCTGAACAGTGAGGCTCGTCGGCGAGAGGGCCGGCAGCCCGCCGTACTGCTTGGCCACGCCGTCCAGCACCAGCACCTGATCGTCGTCCATGATCGTTTCCGTGTTCGTCATCCTCGTCGCCTCTTCATCACAATTCGTCCGGCAATGGCAGCGACAATCATCAATAGTGCGGAGCCGAGCATCAGAAGCGATGCGGCTGCCGTGATGACCGGATCAATGGAGTACTGAACTGAATCGAGAATCGCCTTGGGCAGGGTGACTTGTCCCGGTCCGCCCACGAAATTGACGATCACCACCTCGTCAAAGGCATGGAGAAATCCCATCACCGCGCTCGCCAATATCGCCGGCAAGAGCGCCCTGCCGGTGATTTCCACGATCGACCGGACAAGGGAGGCCCCCATCGTCATGGCCGCGAACTCGGCCGTACGCGGGATCTTGCTCAATCCGGCGGCAATGCCGATCACGACGATGGGCAGCGCCACCACGGCCTCCGCGATGATGAGCCCCCCATTCGAAGAAGTAAGGCCCAGCCGGGAGAAAAGCGCAAACAGTCCAACGGCCAACGCGGACATCGGAATGATGATGCTGGTTACGGCCACCCCTTGCAGCAGATTCCTGCCGGGGACTTTGCTTCGCTGCGCGACCAGGCAGACGGGCAGCGCCACCACGACGGCGAGTGCGGCGGCCGGCAGCGCCAGGGAGAGGGAGAGCCCCATCGAGCGCATCCACACCGGGTTGTGAAACAGTTCCTGGTATTGGCGCCAGCCGAAACCATCCGGGGGGAACGCGAAGTGGATCTGCTGCGAGACGGACATCACGAGTATCACGACGACCGGGGCGAGGATGATGAAAACGGTCGCGGCCAGTATGACCCGCACGGACATTCTGGCCAGTTTGTCAAGAATTTCAGACATTTCACGACCTCGTGATTGCTTTACGAATACTTCCCGGGCCGACGAGTCCGATGGTGACGATCATCATCAGAAGTGCCACCCCCAGCAGGATCATCGCGAGTGCAGCCGCCGCGGGATAGTCGAAGTACTCCAGAATGTTCGTCTGGATCAGGCCGGCCAGGAAGGGCGCCTGGGCTCCACCCAGCGTGACCGGTGTGACATAGAAACCCACCGCGAGGGCGAAAACGACGGCTCCAGAGGCGATCAAGCCCGGTGTCGCCAGTGGCACCATCACCCGCAGGAGTGCGCCCGACCTTGTCGAGCCCAGCACCTCGGCGTTCCGGAGGAGATTCACATCAATCGTCTGGAACACGGCATGAACGGTCAGCACAGCAAACGGAACCAGTGAATATGAGATTCCGAGCACGACCGCCGGCGTGGTGTACATCAGCTGAACCGGCTTGTGGCCGAACCACCCGAGGGCGGTGTTGACAACCCCTTCTTTCGAGATGAGCAGGATAATGGCGTAGTTCTTGACAATTGTCCCCATCCAGAACGGGATCAGCACGCACGCCCAGCAAAGCCCGCGCACCCCAGCGCGCGTCGTCGTGCGGATCGTCCAAGCGATGAGACTCCCGACCACGAGAACAAGAGCCGTCACGATCAGACTCGCCGTGAACGTCGTGAAAATCGCCTTTCGCCCGGATCCGCTCGAGAGGATTCGCCCGTACGCTTCAAAACCGTCCGCGCTCGATTCCACGAACAGCAACACAAGCGGATACAGCACGAAGACGCCCAGCAATATCACCGCCGGCAATACCGCCACCAGGGCGTAGCGTTTTCGGATATAGGGCGTCCATTCACGCCGTAATTGCATTGACGCCGTCAATTCTGGTCACACCCTTCTGGCGAGCGTTGGTGTCGAGCGGTGGTCACCCCGCGATGAATTCCTGCCAACGCCGGTTGATCTCGTCGAACTTCGCCGTGAAGTCGGCAACATTCGGCGTGGCGAGCTGTCCCTTGTGCTCGGGCGCGTTGCTGAATTGCGCACGTTTCTCCGGCGGCACGAAATCCAGCGCCTTGGGATCCACGGCCGACTTCGATGCGGCCAGGGCGAACTTCGCCTGCTGCTCAGGGTGATTGGCGATCCACTCCATCAGCTGCCAGGCAGCTGCCTTGTTCGGCGCATCCTTGAGTACGACGCTGGTGCCGTCCGCGAGAACGCCGTCGGTCCAGACCGCCTTGTAGTTGCCCTGCGGGAGGAGCTCGTCGTAGATGCGGGTCGCGTAGAAGATCGCCATATCGGCTTCGCCATTCTGAAGCGCCTGGGTACCTTGGTCGGACGAGGTGTAGAACACCGACACGAACGGGCGCAGTTCCTTCAGTTTCGCGAATGTCGCATTGACGTCGATAGGCGTCGAGGCGACTTTGTCCCTGGGCACGCCCAGCGCGATCTCGGCCTGGCTGATCGGATACACCGGATTTATGCCGATGATCGCCCGCTTCTGCGGAAACTTGTGGACATCCCAGAATTCCTGCATGTTCTGCGGACAGACGGGGACCCGTTGGGTATTGCACACGATCAGCATGGCCGTACCACCGCTGTGAAACCCGTAATCGGTGACGTTCTCCTGACCGACCGCCTTGATGAGCCGGTCCTTGACATCGGGCGGCACCGGGTCGAGAAGCCCCTCGTTGGCGAGATGGGCGGTGTCCGCTCCCGTAATGGATTCGAGAATGTCCCACTGCACACGCGAGGCCTTGGCCTGCGCCTCGACGCGGGCCACGAATACGCCCGGCGCATCCACTTGCTGTCCCGCAATCCCTGTCTCAGCCGTGAACGGGCCGAGATATGCGGACTGATATGCCTTGCTCGGCGCACCGCCCCAGTTGGCTATCACCAGTGGGCCGGTGGATCCCGAGCCACTCGACGAAGCACACCCCGTGAGCGCGAGCGTTACGGCCGCGACGAGAGCTGTCATCGTCGCGGCGACACCCCTCCGATGTGACAGCGCCATGTTCTTACTCCTCACCATTGAGGCTGCAATCGTTTGCAGGGATGCTAGCCGAAGGGGTTGCCCCGTGCAAGCCTCGCTCGGCTCGACAACGTGCTCAGGGCCCAACTTCATGTCGACCACCCGACGGAGCAATCGTTTGCACGAACAGTCGGCAAGAAATAGGATGCGATGCAAATCCCGCCCCCGCTGACACGATGGATTGGCACATGAACAAACACCGCACTCTGTTCACAGGCGCGACCATTCTCCCGATGGACGGCAAGTCCGAGGACCTGGCCGTGGGAGATCTGCTCGTCGAAGACGATCTCATCGCGGCCATCGCGCCGAATCTGGACATCGATGACGCGCAGGTCATCGACGCGTCGGGAACGGTGCTGTGCCCCGGTTTCGTCGACACCCACCGGCACACGTGGCAAACGCCGCTGCACGGCGTGCGAACCGACTGGAATCTCCTCGACTACCTGACCTACATCCGCGGCATGTACTGCATCTGCTACGAGCCCGAAGACGCGGCGCTGGCAAACCGGGTCGGCGCACTGGAGGCGCTCGATTCGGGCATCACGACGCTGGTCGATCACTCGCACCTGCAACTGTCGGAAGCCCATTCGGACGGCTTGGCGGAGGGCATCATCGACTCCGGCATCCGCGGAATCTTCTGCTACGGCACATACCGGAATCTCGCCTACAAGCCCGGACAGGACGCGTCGGATCTGCCTCGTCTCCTTGGCGAGGTCAACGGCCCGCTCAACGAGTGGCACAAGAAGAACGCGACCCGTATCCGCGACACGTACTTCGCCGACGAGTCGGCCCGGGTGCGTTTCGGGATCGCCTCCCGCGAGTTCGAGACCCTTCCCGAATCGGAGTCGATGCTCGAGGAGCTGCGATGGAGCCGCACGTTGCGGCCCGCGCGCATCAGCATCCATGTCGGCATGAGCTCCCGTGAACCACTCAACGTGGTGCGGGAGCTGCACGAGGCGGGCGAGATCCGTCCGGATCTCCTTTTCGTGCATGGGAACCATCTCACCGACGACGAACTCCGGATGATCATCGACGGTGGCGCCTCGGTCAGTTCCGCGATCGAGATCGAGATGACCTACGGGGCTTATCCGGTCGTCAATCGCTTCACGCGGCTGGGCGGGCAATCGAGCATCGGGATCGACGCGACGATCGACTTCGGCGGCGACATGTTCGGGCAGATGCGGGCGCTGTTGAACGAATGGCGATTGGAGCGGTCATTGCAGAACCCCCTCAAGATGACCCGCAAAGTGCATCAGAAAAAGGTCCTCGAGATCGCCACGGTGCGCGCGGCCGAGGCCATCGGTTTCGGCGACCTCACGGGCAGCCTCACCGTGGGCAAGAAAGCGGATCTGCTGTTGCTCAGGACCGATGCGCTGGGATTGACGCCGATGTGGGATCCCTACGCCGCGGTCGTGAACTACGGCAACCCCAGCCTTGTCGACACGGTGATGGTCGACGGACGGATCGTGAAGCGGAATGGCAAGCTCGTCGGCATCGACTGGCCGGCACTGCGCGACGCGCTGGAGCGCTCGAGAGCCGACATCCGCCGACGGTTTTCGTTGATCCCTGAGCAGCCGATTCGCGAGCGGTGGGCGCAGGGGTTCCGGATCGAGATATCGGACTAGCCACTGTTTCGAAAGTGGTTTGCACAGCGGTGCAGGCAGCGGTGCGGGTTGACGGCCCACAGCAAGCGGCTCCGCCGCTTATGAAACACAAGCTGGCGATCCGCCGGAATCGGCGGTGTGGCCACGCCGGGAACGGTAGGTTGGGTGCAAACAGTTGCAGGCCGGGTAGCCTCACGGGAGGCTGCGGGGACCGTTCTGGGTGGAGGGGCCGGGTATGGCGGATGTGACGTTGAAGGATGTCGCGGTGCGGGCGGGCGTGCACGTGGCGACGGCGTCGAGGGCGTTGGATCCGGATCGTCGCCATCTGGTCAATGCCGAGACCCGCCAACGGGTGGAGGCCGTCGCCAGGGAACTGGGGTATCGGATCAATGTGCTGGCGCGGGGGTTGCGCAAGGGCAGTACCGGTCTGATCGGCGTGGTGGTGGCGGATCTGGGGAACCCGTTCCTGCCGCCGATCCTGCGGGGCGTGGAGGAAGTACTCGGCCCGCGGGGCTATCTGATCGCGGTGTCGGAGACGCACGAGGATCCCGAGACGTTGCGGCGGGTGTGTGAGCAACTGGTCGCCCGCCGGGTGGAGGGAATCGTGATCAGCGCCGCGCATGCCGGGGACGGGGATTTCCTTGCCACGGTGGAACAATCGGTGCCGGTGGTGCTGGCGGTTCGGCGGGTCAGCGGGGGTGGGCATCACACGGTCACCCACGACGATGTGCTGGGGGCGCGGCTGGTGACCGAGCATCTGGTCAAGCTCGGGCACCGGCGGCTGGCGCAGCTCCGCGGACCGCAGGACGTCTCGTCGTTCGCCGGTCGTGCCCGCGGGTTTCAGGACGTGCTCACCGAATACGGCTGCACCGAGGTCACCACCGGCGAGCCGGCCCGGGAACCGACCACCGCCGAAGGCAGACGACTCGCCGCCGCGCTGCTGGCCGCCGGGGGGCCCCGGCCCACCGCGATCGTCGCGCAGAACGACCTGATGGCCATCGGGGCCCTCGACGCCCTGGGCGAGGCCGGACTGCGCTGCCCGGAGGACATCTCCATCGTCGGCTACAACGACGCCCCCCTCACCGGCCACCTCACACCGCCACTGACCACCGTGCGCCTGCCCAGCCACGCGCTGGGCCGCCGCGTCGCCACCACGATGCTCAGCCAGCTCGACCAGAACCAGGAACCCCCCACCACCGTGGCCCTGGAACCAGAACTGGTGATCCGGGCCTCCACGGCCGCCCCGGCCGATGAAGAACCCGAAGTCGTCAGAGCAGTGCGTAGCCGAGATCGACGGGAAGCGCGACGCCGGTGACGTAGCGGGCTTCGTCGGAGATGAGATACAGCAGCGCATGGGAGATGTCGATCGGCTCGACCCACGGGTGCGGTAATGCGTTGACGGATTGGTAGACCGGCTCGACCTGTTCGCGAGTGGGGTTGGGTACCTCCGGGAGGAACATCCGGTAGTTGTCCGGGTTGTGAATCATCGGTGTGTCCACTGTGGATGGATGCAGGGAGTTGACCCGGATGTGGTGCGGCGCGAGTTCCAGTGCGGCGGTACGCATCAGGCCCAGCAGCCCGTCCTTGGCCGAGGTGTAGTGGCCCAGGTTCGGCGCGGCACGCAGCGCCAGCGACGAACTGGTGAACACGATCGACCCGCCGCGACCACCGGCCAGCAGATGCGGCACCGTCGCCTTCAAGGTGTAGAAGGCCCCGGTGAGGTTGACATCGATCATGTCCCGCCAGGCCTCGGCGGACAGCTCCGTGAGCCGGCCCGTGGAGCAGATACCGGCATTCGCGCACACCGCATCCAGGCCGCCGAGCTCAGCTACGCCCTGGTCCACCGCCGCGGTAAGCCCGTCAAGGTCACGGATGTCGGCCTTCGCCGTCACGATGCGCCTGCCCAGTCCGGCGACCTCCGCGGCCGTGGCGTCCAGATCCTCCATTGTGGACAATGGATAAGCGACGGTGGCGATGTCGGTGCACGAGTCGATCGCGATGATGTCGGCGCCTTCCCCGGCCAGGCGGATCGCGTGGCTGCGGCCCTGGCCGCGTGCGGCGCCGGTGACGAGGGCGACTTTGCCCTCGAGCCGTCCGGTCATGGCTTGGTTCCTTCCGAGTGGTGGTGGTGCTGGGCGTAGTGGCGGCGCAGGAGGTCGTGGCCGTAGTCGCCGCCGTTGGGGGTGCGGACGATGGTGTGCACGTGGAACGGCTCGGGTTCTTCGTTGTCGAGGAACACGCCTTGGTGGCAGTCGTATTCGATGAGCAGGACCGGGCTGTGCACCTTGTAGTAGAAGGCGTCCCCGTCGGCGTCACCGCCGATCCACGCGACGTGGGTTTCGTCGAGGTGGGCCCGGATCCTGGCCATCAGCGCGGCCGCGGGGCCGGCGGGCGCGCGGCCGGCGTAGGTGCCGATCAGGTCGAGCAGCAGGTCTTGCTGGCCGGCGGACAGATTGCCGGCGCGCAGTCCTTCAAGAGGGATGACCCGGTTGTCCCGTCCCGCGCCGCCCTTATGCCTGCCGTCGACGAAGTTGACCAGGTCCGCCGGCAACTCGGCCGAGAGCAACGAGCGATGCAATACGGCGCGACGCTCCTGCCGCCGGGTGAAACTGCGGCGCAGCGCCAGCCCGGCTTCGCGCTCGGCGTCGAACAACCGGAGGCCCTGGTAGGTTCCGCGGTCGGCGGTGACCGGTTCGGCGCCGACGAATGCCGGGGTCAGCACCAGCTGGCTGCCGAGGACGAAGCAGTGCAGGACGAGGTGGTGTCCCCACAGCTGCCAGCCCCAGGGACTCGTGACGGACGGAGTGCCGTACAGCGCGAAGAAATAGGCGTATTCCTTCAACGTGCCGGGGTATTGCCCGATCAGCTCGCCGAGCGCGGCGTTGAGCCGCATGGCGGTCCTGGCGTCGGAGAATCCCTTGGCCGACAGGCTCGCTTCCATGACGGCCAGCGCCGCGTCGCGTTGACCTTGTCCGACGTCGTCGAGATACACGCCGTGCGGTTCCCAGGTCGGGTAGGCGTTGGTCCACAGCCGCCACTGCTTCGCGTCGATGTCGAACCGGGCGGACTTTCGCTGCCCGGCGCTCAGCGCGGCCAGGAAGTTTTCCGCGGCGTGAACCGCGGGCTTGGGGTCGAAATCCTCGTCCTGCACCGCGAAAAGGTCCGGCACCGGCGATCCGTCGGTGGTGATGCCGACGAAGGGTTCGGCGGCGGCGGCGACCACGTCCGGCATGAGGGCGAGGATCTCGGGCGGCCTGTTCGCGGGGTCGATGCGGGGACCGGAGAGCGCGTATGTCCCGTCGGGCCGGGGACCGAAGCCGTGATAGCGGCGGTCGTCGAGTGCGGTCATCAGCTACTCCTCTCCAGCTCCAGCAGGTGCCCGAGCCGCTGTTGTTTCGTGCGCAGGTAATGCACGTTCTCGGGGGTGGCGCCGGCGGGCAGTGCGACCCGTTCCACGATCCGCAGCCCGTATCCGTCGAGGCCGGTGTACTTCGCGGGGTTGTTGGTGATCAGCCGGACGCGGCGAACACCAAGGCCGGCAAGGATTTGTGCGCCGACGCCGTAGCTGCGCGAGTCGACGGGGAGGCCTTGCGCCAGGTTCGCGTCGACGGTGTCCAGGCCCTGTTCCTGCAGGGCATAGGCGCGGATCTTGTGGGCCAGCCCGATGCCACGGCCCTCCTGCCCGCGCAGGTACACCAGCACCCCCGTGCCTTCGGCGGCGATCGCTTGCATCGCTTGCGCCAGCTGGGTTCCGCAATCGCACCGCAGCGAACCGAAAACGTCACCGGTGAGGCATTCGCTGTGCACCCGGGTCAGCACACCCTCCCGGGCACCGGCGACATCACCGAGGACCAGGGCGAGGTGTTCGGAACCGTCCACAGTGGAGCGATAGGCCAGTGCACGGAATTCACCCCATGTCGTCGGTAGCGCGGCCGTGGCGACATGCTCGACCATGCGCTCGGTGGCACGCCGGTGGCGGACGAGATCGGCGATCGCGAGGACGGGCAGCCCGTGCTCGGCGGCGAACGCGCGCAGCGAATCGCCACGCCGCATCGATCCGTCGGGTGCGATGATCTCGCTGATCACGGCGACCCCGGAGGTACCGGCGAGTCGCGCCAGGTCGACGGCCGCCTCGGTGTGACCGGCCCGCACCAGCACCCCACCGGGCCGGGCACGCAGCGGGAACACGTGGCCCGGTCGCCTCAGGTCAGCCGCGCCGGTGCGCGGATCGGCCAGCGCCCGTACCGTTGCGGCGCGATCGGCGGCCGACACACCGGTACCGGTGCCGGCGTGGTCCACAGTCACCGTGAAGGCGGTGCCGTGGGTGTCGGTGTTGTCGGTGACCATCTGGGGCAGGTGAAGCTCGTCGCAGCGCTCGGCGGGCATCGGCGCGCAGACGATGCCGGTGGTGTGCCGTACCAGGAAAGCCATCCGCTCCTCGGTGACGAACTCGGCGACCCCGACCAGATCGCCCTCGTTCTCCCGGTCGGCGTCGTCGATCACCACGACCAGTCCCCCGGCGGCGAGCGCGGCGACCGCGGTCTGGACCACTTGGGCGGGAGCCTGGCGGGTCATGTCGCCACCCCCTCGAACGTGACGTGCGTGCCGAACGAACGGGCGTGGTAGGTCAGCGGAGCGAGCCCGGAAGACTCCGCGGCGAGGACAGTGCCGAGCGCGACGACGTGGTCACCGCCGTCGACGAGGTCCGACACCTCGCACGCGAGCCAGCCCGACACCCCGTCCAGCCGGGGCAGGTCGTTCGCCGGCCGCCAGGCGATCCCGTCGAACTTCGACGCGCCCTTGACGGCGAACGCCTTCGCGACCGCGGCCTGCTCTCGTGACAGCACATTCACCCCGAACCGGCCGCTCGCGCGCACCAGCGTCAGCAGATCCGATCGGCGGTCGAGGGAGACCAGCAGCATCGGTGGCGTCAGCGACAGCGACGCGAACGCGCTCACGGTCGTGCCGTGCGGCCGGTCACCGTCCATCGCGGTCACCACCGATACCGGCGTCGGCACCCCGGCCATCACGTCGGTGAACGCGGTCATGACTGGCCGCCACTGAATTCGCGGAGCAGTTCGGCGAGCCGGCCCGGTTCGTCGACCATCGCTCCGTGGCCGCTGTGTGCCAGTGTCCGCACCGACCAGCCCGGCAGGTTCTGTTCGCGCAGCCAGCCTGCCCACCGCGGGTCGGCCATCCGGTCGTGCTCGCCCCAGGCCACGAGCACGGGTACCCCGACTTCGGCCAGCTGCGGCCGGAAGTCGATCCCGGCCAGCTGACCGAAGTAGCGTTCCGCCAGGTGCACCGGCATGTCCAGACATTTCTCCGTGAGCCAGCGTGCGGTCTCCGCATCGGTCTGGTGGTAGAAGATCTCGCCGGTCTGCAGCACCGTGGGCACGGTGCGCTCGGCGAGCGCCTGGCGCAGGCCCGCGAAGGCTTCCGGCGGCGTGCCGAGGTCGAGATCGTCCGCGGCCAGGAACCGTGGCGCCGCGGGAGCGAGCAGCGCCAGCCGCGCGATCCGGCCGTCGGCGTTGTGCTTCAGCACGGCCTGCAGGGCTACGGCGCCGCCGAGTGAATGGCCGACCAGGGTGACGCCGGTCAGGCCGAGCCGTTCGGTCAGGGCGATCGTGTCGGCGGCCAGTTCGTCGAGTGTGTAGGCGGAATCGGGTTTGTCCGACGCCCCATGGCCGCGAGGGTCGAACGTGACACAGGTGCGGTGCGGGGCGAGTTCGCGCACGACCCAGTTCCACACGTCGAGCGTGTTGGCGAACCCCGGGTGGAACACCAGCGCCGGTCCCGATCCGGCGATCCGGTAGTGCAGGCCGACGTCGCCGTCGACGGAAATCGTGGACATGTCTTGGTTCCTTTCGGACGTCAGCCGAAACTGCGGCCGGTCAGCGCGAAGTCGACCCCTTGGTCGGGAGTCACCCCGCGGGCCGGTTCGGGGACCAGCAGCACCAGGTGACTCTCCGGGCCGGGACCGCTGTTGCGGTTGCGATGCGGCACCCCCGCGGGGAGCACGACGAGGTCGTGGCGGGTGGCCCGGACGTGCCGGCCCGCGATGTCGATGTCGAGTGCGCCGTCGAGGATGAAGTAGAGCTGGTCGAAGTCGTGGATGTGCCACGGCGTTCCCGGCGAGCCCTCTTCCACGGTGGCGAGGCGGAACGAGGTGCGCCCGCTGCCGGTGTCCCGGTCGGCGAGGACCCGCATGTGGAAACCGGGCAGGACCTCCTTACCGGGAATGTCCGCCGCCGCACGGACATAGGCCGTGCCAGGGCCGCCGCGTTCGTCCGGCGCGGCCGGGGTGGCGAGCGGGACACCGCGCGGCGGGGGCGGGAGCATGACGTCGAGGTGGAGTTCGGTGCCGGAATGCGGGTATTCGTTGCGGTGCGGCGTGCCCGCGGGGATGAAGACGACGGAGCCGGCCTCGACGTCGTAGTGGTCTCCGTTCAGCTCCAGGCTCATCCGACCGTCCAAAATGTAGTAGAGCTGGTCGGCCGCGTCGTGGGAGTGCCGGTCGAAACCGACGGCGCCGTGCGGCGCCCGGACACCTTCGATCAGGCAGCTTTCGAGATCCGCGAGGGGCTGGTGGTCGAACCTGTCCCCGGCGAGGCGGCCCGGTTCGAACCTGCGGACGAATTCCATCACGATCTCCTTTTCACTGGGCGAGATAACCGCCGTCGACCGCGAGTTCCGCGCCCGTGACGAAACTGGATTCGCCGGAAGCCAGGAACAGGCAGGCGCAGGCGATCTCGCTCGGCCGGCCGGCCCGGCCGAGCGGCGTGGCGCCGATGATGACGGCGTTGACCGCCGGATCGTTGGCCTGAGTCATCGGGGTGTCCACGAAACCCGGATGGACGGAGTTGACCCGGATGCCGTCCTGGGCGTAGCTGATCGCCGCGTTCTTGGTCAGTGTCCGTACCGCGCCCTTGGCGGCGTGGTAGGCGGCCAGCCCCGGCACGGCGGTCACGCCCCAGATCGACGAAACGTTGACGATCGAGCCGCCACCGCCGCGGCGCATCACCGGGATCACCTCACGCATCCCGAGGAACGCGCCGGTCTGCGAAACCGCGATGACCCGGTTCCACGATGCCAGGTCCGACTCCACGATCCCTTCCGCGACACCGATTCCCGCGTTGTTGACCAGCACATCGACCCTGCCGTGTGCCCGCTCCGCTTCCGTCACCACGCGGCGCCAGTCCTCTTCGGACGAAACGTCCAGCGGTACCAGATCACCGTCCGGGCGGACATCGGTGGCGATGACCGTCGCGCCTTCCTGGGCGAACAGTGTCGCGACGGCGTGTCCGATACCGCCCGCCGCGCCGGTCACCACGGCGACCTTGCCGGTGAGGCGTCCCATTTTTCCTCCAGTCACGGGAAAATCCGGTTGTCGTTACGATTGACCACGAAACCGGCGCCGCGCCGCGCGAAGTCCCCGATCGCGTCCGCCGTGGCCTCCGGCCGTTCTTCCTCGAGGACGTGCCCGGCGTCGTAGACGAACAGCACCGCGAAATCGGGGTTCAGCTCCAGATACCGCCGGGCCAGCGAAGCGGGGATTCGTGGATCGTGCGTGCCGAACAACAGCAGCGTGGGCACGTCGAGCGTGCGGTACGCGGCTTCGAGCTCCTCGTCCCGCGGTGTCAGCAACCGGCCGACGAGTTCGGCCTGCTTTGCCGCCGTACCAAGCGAAAGCGGTGCTCGTGGCCGCGCATTCTCGGGGTGGGCGTACAGACGCTCCGGGCCACCGAGCATCTGCTCCCCGGTCGGCGGGGTGAAACCGTCC
Organism: Amycolatopsis pithecellobii; assembly: GCF_009707865.1. Classification (GTDB taxonomy): domain Bacteria; phylum Actinomycetota; class Actinomycetes; order Mycobacteriales; family Pseudonocardiaceae; genus Amycolatopsis_E; species Amycolatopsis_E pithecellobii. Next base: position 123,188 of record NZ_WMBA01000004.1, on the reverse strand, counting down.
GGCAGGACCCCGGTCGGCGCCAGCAGGACGAGCCGCTCGATTTCGTCCGCGTGCCGTACCGCGGCCCAGGAGGCGATCCGGCTCCCGAACGAGGTGCCGGCCAGCGTGTAGGGACCACCGGTGACCCGGCGGGCCGCCTCGTGCATGGTGTCCGCGAGCTGCGCCGCCGTGGCACTGCGGGTGTTGGCCGGCGACTCGCCGAAACCGGGAATCTCAAAGAGGATCACGCGGAAATCCGCGGCGAGCGCTTCGTGGGCGGCGGCGATGGCCGCGCCACCCGCCCCGTGCAGAAACACCAAAGGTGCGCCGGATCCCGCCTCGCGGTAAGCGATGTCGAAGCCGTCCGCGTGCACGGTGGCCCCGGTGAACGTTTCAACGGACATCGGCGGACTCCTCGTCCTGGGCGGCACCCAGGTGCCGCAGCTTCGGGATGACTTCCTGCCCGAACAACGTGAGGCTGCGCGTGCGCTCCTGTTCGGTCAGCCCGCCACCGGAGAACCCGAGATCGAACAGGCCGACGCCGGTCTGCTCGTGGAACTCCGTCAGCTGCCGCACCACCTCGTCCGGGGTGCCGGAGAAGTTGAGCTTGCCGAGCGCGAAACCCGCGGCCTTCCCCTTGGCGTCCGCGCCGCGGTTCCTACCGTCGGCGTCGGTGCCCAGCTCCGTGGGATCCGGGGGCGGTTTCAGCTCGGACGCGACGGTCGCACCCCGGCCCATGAACGCCGCGGCCTGCCCGAAACCGCCCACGCCGTAGTACTTTCCGGCCAGAGCGCGGGCTTCCCGCTCGGTTTCCGCGACAGCGACGTGTGCCCGGTAGAGGATGTCGGAGGGACGGCTTGTCCGGCCTGCTTCGGCGCATGCTTCCCGATAGGACTGAACCAATTGGGCGGTCAGGTGCGCGGGATAGAACGAGATACCGATCTTGTGCCCGTGTGCGACCGCGTACCGCACGGACTCCGGGCTGTTGCCCGAGCCGAAGATCGGCGGATGCGGATGCTGGGACACCCCCGGCCACACCGAAATCGTGGGGTAGCGATAGTAGCGGCCCTGCCAGCCGAACGGGTGCGGTTCGGTCAGCGCCATCGTGATCAGCTCGACTGCTTCCTGGGTGCGGCCGCGGGTTTCGGCCGGGTTGACGTTGTAGGAGACGAACTCGTTCGGGGTGCCGCGCAGGAACAACATCTCCAGGCGGCCGTGGCTGAGCTGGTCGAGCATGGCCGCCTCTTCGGCGATCCGAAGTGGATTGTTGATGGACACCAGCGGCCCCATCCAGCCGATCCGCACGCGCTCGGTCCGCTGGGTGAGGGCCGCTGCGATCACCGCGGGATTGGGGCTGGGCAAAGAAGGCCAGTAATGGTGCTCGGACACGCTGACCATGTCGAAACCGAGCTCCTCGGCCAGCGCTGCCTGATCGAGTGCGAAGTCGGTCGACCGCTCACCGACCTCACGCCGGTAGCGTGCCGAAGGTACCGGCCAGCTCGTCTGTGTCCGGTAATGCTCGGTGTCGCCATAGATCTGGGAACACAGGAAAGAAAACTTCATCGTCATCCGCCTTGTCGCCGGGGCCGGTCAGCGCAGGGTGAGCGAGCGAAGCGCCGGCGCGACTTCCTTCGCGTAGAGCTCCACCGACCGCTGGGTCTGCTCCTTTGTGAGCTGTCCGAACGAGAACCAGTTGATCAGGTGACCGCAGCCGATCTCCTCGGCCTGCGCGACAAGCTGGTCTCGCACGGTGGCCGGGGAACCCACCACGACCGCGCCCGAGGCCACCAGATCGTCGAACGTCACCCCGCCGCCGGTGACGAACGGCCGGAAGAACGAGGAGTATCCCTCGTAGCCTTTCGCCAGGTTGTCGACGTCCTCGGGTACCGCGGCCCGCTTGAACAACTTGAAAACGTGGTCCAGCGCGGGTTCGGCGAGTTCCCTCGCCTGCTCGTCGGTGTCCGCGACGAATGCCTGGCGCAGCACGGCGATCTTGTCGGCGGACGGCGTCCGGCCGGCGGCGACCGCGGCCTCTTCGTAGGCCTTGCGCATGCCGGCGAGCCCTGCCGGCGGGACGAACGACATCGCGATGCGGTAGCCCTTCGCGGCGGCCCAGCTGACCGTCGAGGGACTCAGCGCGGTGACCCAGACCTCAGGCGCGTTCTTGGGCCTCGGGTAGATCGACGCGTCGTCGTAGTCGAAGAACCGGCCGTGGTGGGTGAAACGGGGTTGGTGCCACGCCTTTTCCATCAGGTCAAGGGATTCCTCGAACCAGGCACGGGTGTCCTCGAGCGGGAAACCCTCCTTTTTGAACTCCAGGTCGTCCGAGCCGCGGCCGAACCCGACCTCGAGACGGCCGTGGGTGAGGTAGTCCAGCATCGCGGTTTCCTCGGCCAGCCGCCGTGGATTGTGGAATGCCGTGACGTTGCACATCACGCCGAGGTGCATCCGGCTCGTCCGCTGCGCCAGGCTCGCGACGAGCAGGTTCGGCGAGGGGCTCATGTTGTAGGCGGTGAAATGGTGCTCGGAGAAGAAAACCCCGTCATAGCCCAGATCCTCGGCCTGGACCCAGGTCTCCAGATGCCAGTCGTACTCGTCCTGCACCAGATCCGGGTCAAGGCCCTCGGGCCGGGAATCATAGGGATAGTTGAAGATGTCGAACAACCAGGATTTGACCATGCGAGAAGCGTAGGAATTCCGGCCGGCTCCGAAGGTCCGCGATACGCTGAATTCCAGCCGCTTTCCGCAGTTGATCAGTCCACTGAGGACGGATCAGTAGGCCGATTCCCGTGCTGTCCTGCGTAATGTCTCCGAAGGCGAGCACCCGTAGCGTTGCCGGTAGGCGACACCGAACCGCCCGTAGTGGTGGAATCCCCAGCGGCGGGCCACCGCCGCGGCGGTGGTCACCGCCGAGTCGGACCGGCACAACTCCTCATGTGCCCTGGCCATCCGTACCTTGCGCAGGTACGCCATCGGCGAGGTGCCGACGTACTTGCGGAACCCCTCCTCGAGAGCGCGTATGCCGATCGCGGCCGCCCGTGCCACGTCGGCCACCCCGAACACCGACATCGGGTCCCCATCGATGAGCTCGATCGCCCGGCGCAGATTCCCCGGCGCGACAGCCGGCCGCGGTTCGTGCAACTTCGCCGAGTAGTTGTGCGGCTGAGCCAGCAGCAGCCCGGTCATCACCAGCCGCGCCATGCCGGCACCCATCATGGGATCGGCGGTGATCCCGTCAGGCCGGCTCAACTCGCTGCGCAGCAGGCTGACCGTGCGAAGAACCGACCGGACCGGCGGATCGTTCAAGTCCAGGCTCGGCTCGAACCGGATCGGGCCGGTCAACGGCTCGTCGAGCATCGTGGCCAGCAGTGATTCGAGCACGTCGACATCCAGGCGCGCGGTCAGCACCCGGCAGTCGTGACTCCAGTTTTCGAAATACAACGGGTCGGACGGGCTGATGACCACACCGGTCCTCGCCGACGCCTCGACGCTGCGCCCACCCGAGCCGACCGTCACCCTTCCCATCAAGGGCACACAAAGGACATAACGGACCCCGGCCGGCACGGTCACCCGCACATCGGTGCCGTAGGACAGATAATTGAGCTTCAATCCGGGCAACTCGTTGACCCACAACCGCATGTCCAACGGCTTACTCCGATCCACCACCTCCACCCGCCCCGGCTCGTAACAGCGGGAAATAGCCTCGGTGGCCTCGTGCGGATCAGTCGAGCGCAAAAACACACCCGCGGGCGTCGCCACTTCGTGCGGCACGACCCACGGCTCCACATCGTTGTACTCCGTCGACGACATCGGCGACTCCTCAGTACTGAACCCGGCCAGACTAAGCGCCCGGACTTGGCCCTGAGGGTCCAGTTTACGCATGAGAACAGCCGCGAATCGCGGATCGGCCGAACATCGTCACGTGCGGACCCGACGCCGGATCAGCGTCGAGATGGTCACCGCCAGTACCAGGGAGCCGCCGTAGAAGGCGTCCTGGATCCAGCTCGTCACGCCGGCCAGCTGGAGTCCCACGATGCCGGTCTGGAGGAAGTAGATCGCGATCACCGCACCGAGTGCGTTGAACCGGCCGGGCTGGATCGCCGCCGTGCCGAGGAACACCGCGGCGAACGCCGGAAGGAGGTAGAGCTGCGAGGTCGCCGGGTCGTAGCCACCAAGGGACGCGGCCAGCACGACCCCGGCGATACCGCAGAACACCCCGGAGACCACGTACGCACCGATCCGGATCCGGCGGACCGGGACACCGGCGAGACGCGCCACCTCCCGGTTGGTGCCGACGAACGACATCCGCAGGCCCAGTGGGGTCTTCGCGAGCACATACGCGACCAGTACCGTGGCGGCGAGTCCAAAGTAGAACGAATGCGACAGTCCGCCGAGTGCACCGTTGAACGCACCGGTGAACGACGGGGTCAGGCCCTGCACGGTGTTGAGATCCGTCAGCCACAACGAAACTCCGCCGAGTAACGTGCCCATGCCGAGGGTGACCACGATGGCGTTCACCTCGACCAGCACGATCAGAACCGCGTTGATCGCGCCCACCCCGGCCGCCGCAACGATCGCGATCAGGCTCGACAGCCACGGATCGATCCCGTGGTTCACACTCAGCAACGCGGTCAGGGTGCCGGCCAGGCCCATATTCGCCGATACGGACAGGTCGAATTCGCCGACGACGAAGACCACCACCAGCGCGAGCGAAAGGAACACCAGGTGCACCGGTGAGCTGAAGATCGTCTGGAAGGTCCCCGCCTGCAGGAACATCGCGCCGTTGGTGGCCGCGAACACCCCGATGAGCAGTGCCCAGGTCACCACCAGGGAACCGCGTCCGAGCACCGCACCGGCTGTGCGAAGAAGAGCCGGCGTGTCATCCGGCACGGAAATGATTTCGAGTGCTTCGTCGGTCATGTGGCCGGCTCCATCCAGGTCGCGTCGAGGATGTCATGTGCGGACAAGGGTCCATTGAGGACAGTGGTGACCCGCCCCTGGCCGAACACCAGGACGCGGTCGCAGAGCGCGGACAGGTCGCCGGCCTCCGCGGAGGCCACCAGGATCGTCGTCCCCGCCGCCGCGACCTGGTGCAGTGCTTCGAGGATGTCCCGGCGCGCCCCGACGTCGACGGCCTGCGTCGGCTCGTTCACCAGCAGCAGGCGCGGATGCTCGGCGAGCCACTTGCCGAGCAGGACCTTCTGCTGGTTGCCTCCGCTCAGCGTGCCGACGTTCGCCTTCGGGTTCGCCGGGACGACGCCGAACCGGGTGATCGTCGCGCTGGTGGATGTGTCCCGCCACGGGCCGACCGACCACCGCCGGGAACGGCCCGGCAGCCACGGCAGCACCACGTTGTCACGGATCGTCTGGTCCGCGCCCAGGCCTTCGACCATGCGCTGCCCTGGCACCAGCACGACCCCGCGGCGGCCGAGTGCCGCCGGTGAAGCGCCGGTCAGCCGCACCTCGGTCCCGTCGACGGCGAGCCTTCCCGCGCTGACCGGCAGCGCGCCGCCGAGCAGGTAGGTGACCGTCTCGAACCCCGAGCCGGGCATGCCGGTCATGCCGACGATCTCGCCACGGGAAAGGCCCAGTGACAACGGTTCCGACAGTCCGGTTCCGCGCAGGCCGTCGAGCCGGATGACCTCCGGTGCACTGCTTTTCCGGGCCGGACGGCGGAAGTCCGCCAGCGCGTCGCCCAGCATCGTGACCGCCAGGGTGGCCTCCGACAGACCGTTCGTGCTCAGGCCGGACGCAACGCAGCAGCCGTCGCGGAGTACGGAAACCCGGTCGCAGTGCTCGATCACCTCGTCGAGCCGATGTGCGATCAGCAGGACGGAAGTCCCTTCACGCACGAGGCTCCGGAGCGTCCCGTAGAACTCGGCCAAGGCGCCGGGGGAAAGCGCCCTGGTCGATTCGTCGAGCACGATCAGGCCCCGTCCGGCCGGGTGGTTCTGGAGTGCCCTGGCGATCGCGACCCGCGCGCGGTCGGCCTCCGACAGGTGCATCGCGAGCTGGTCGACGCTGCCCGCGAACCCGAGCCGGTCCAGCGTCCTGGCGGCGAGATCGCGTTCGCGCGGCCAATCGATGCGGCGGCTGACGCCCCGGCCCCGCATCGCGCCGATCCGGATGTTCGATGCGACCGACCGGTCCGGCAGGATGCCGAGATCTTGGTACACAATGGACACTCCGGTGGCGTGCAGGTCGGGCAGCCGGAGCGGGAACGGGACCGTGGCGCCGTCGATGGAAAGACGAGCACCGTGGTCCGGGGCATGGTAGCCGGAGATGATCTTGGCGAGTGTCGACTTCCCGGAGCCGTTCTGGCCGACCACCCCGTGGATTTCTCCCGGCTGGACGGTGAGGTCCACTTCGGACAGTACCCGGCGGTGGCCGAAGGTCTTCGACACCCCATGCAGCTCGAGCCGCGGCGCGGGGTCAGCCATCGATACCCCACAGCTGCTGGAACTGCTGCGGATAGTCGACCGGACCGAACCAGCTGCCGTTGAGCGCGTTGTCGTTGGTCAGCGGGCCGACCGAGTCGATGTTGGTCTTGTCGAAGACCCGCACCGGCAGGAAATTCGTGACCGGCGCCGGTTTGCCCAGCAGGATCCGCAGCATCGCGTCCATGGCCGCCCAGCCGCCGTAGTTGCGGTTGGCGGCACCGTCCGCGGCCTGCCCGCCGGACTTCACGAGCTGCATCGAACTCAGTGCCGCCTCGATCCCGACGAACTTGAGCTGGGCGTTCGGCACCGCGGTGCGCGCGCCGCTGACCATCTGGGGGATGAGGAAGTCGAAGTTCGCGAGGGCGTAGCCGATCTGGTGATCGCGCAGCAACGCGGAACTCGTCAGCGTGCCGACCCGGTTGGTCGTGCCGGTCGTGAAACCGGCCACGGTGACCTGGCAACCCGGACACTGCCGGCTGAACGTGTCCTTGCTCCCGGCTTCGATGTTGTGCGAGGCACCGGGATCGTCGGTGTTCTCGGTGATCAGCACGTTGGCTTTGCCCGCCGAATCGGCGATGATCCACTCCGCGGCGGCGGCCTGCGACGCGGTGTCACCGACGTCGAAATACTTCAGGTTGCCGGTGTCGGTGCCGACTTCGCCCATGGACAGGATCGGCACATTGTGCGAAGCCGCGTTGTCCACGGCGGTCTGCACGCCGTGCGGGTCGACGCCGTCGGTGAAAATCCCCGCGGCACCGGCCGAAACGGCCGAGTTGATGCAGGCGGCCTCAGCCGGCGGGCTGAGCTTCCCGTCGCAGACCTGCAACGGCATCTTGAGTGCCCTCGCCGCGTCCTGCAATGCCTTCAGCTCCACCGCCAGCACCGGGATCTCCGCCGAGACCGGCACGAACCACAGGCTCTTGCCGGCCAGCGTTTTCGTGTCCAGTGCGGGTCCCGGCGCCACGAACTTGTTCGCGGGGGCGAGCAGTTGCCCGATCTTCGCGGACACCGCACCGGCGGGCTGGTGACCGTCCGGCTGCGCGGACGAGGAACAGGCCACAAGGGACAGAGCCAAGCACGCGGCGACCGGCACCGCGGGCCAATGCGGCCGCGGTGATCGTTTCCAGCGACGGTTCCGGGCAGCGCGACGTGCGATCATGGCGAACCTCTCTGTTCTGGCCGTGGTCGGCAGGGCAGGTTCACGCTAGGACGCGATTCCGGTGCGCGAGAGCCGTTTAGCGCGGCAGTTGAGCCGTTTTACGAGACGGCCGCCCGGAAAGTTCTGTCGCCATATTCCGCAAAACAGAATCGTATGTTCCGAACCGGAAGCAAGGGGCGATAGTGGGAGCATGACCAGTTCTCGTGGCTCGGACTCCGGCGCGCTCGAGCTCAACCGCACCAGGAAGGACATCCGATGAAGCTCGCCACCATCCGATCCGGGAACGGCACTCGTGCCGTCAGGCTTGAGGGCGAGGTACTCGTCGATCTCGGATACGCCGACCTGCGTGAGCTGTTCTCGCGGCCCGACTGGCAGACCGTGGCCACGCATGCTTCCGCCGGGACATATCCGGTCGGGAACGCGGACTTCGCGCCTGTCGTGCCCAACCCGTCGAAGGTCGTCTGCGTCGGCCACAACTACAAGAACCACATCCGGGAGATGGGTCGCGAACTGCCGTCGTATCCGACCCTGTTCCCCAAGTTCGCCGAGACCCTGCTGGGCGCGAACGACGACATCGCCAAGCCCGCGGAGACGGACGCGCTCGACTGGGAGGCCGAACTCTGCATCGTCGTCGGCAAGGAGGTCCGCCGCGCGGACGAAGCGGCGGCCGTGGCGTCCATCGCCGGCTTCACGGTCATGAACGACATCTCGGTGCGTGACTGGCAGTTCCGCACCGTCGAGTGGACCCAGGGCAAGATCTGGGAGGCGACCACGCCCGTCGGTCCGTTCGTCACCACCCCCGACGAGGTCGGCGGTGTCCGTCCTGCCCTCGAGGTCAGGACGCTCGTCGACGGCGAGGTCAGGCAGCACGACAACACCGGCGACCTGCTGTTCGATCCGGTTTCTCTGGTGCGGTACGTTTCCACGATGATCACGCTCCGGCCGGGTGACCTGATCGCCACGGGCACCCCGGCCGGCGTCGGCCACGCACGCAACCCGAAAACCTACCTCGCCGGCGGCGCGACGGTCGTGACCGAAATCGAGGGCCTCGGCGCGTGCACCAACCGGATCGTCGCCTGATGACTCCCGACGCGCGTCACTGGGTGCGGCAGGGCACCACGCTCTTTCTCGATGCGGCCGGGAACCTCACCGAGACCGAATACGACGGCGCGAGCCTGCTTCCCGGCTGGACCCGACGGCACCTCGTCGCGCACGTCGCCGCGAACGGCGATGCCTTGGGCAATCTGGTCCACTGGGCCGCCACCGGCGAGGTGACCCCGATGTACGCCTCCGCCGGGGAGCGCGCCGCCGGCATCGAGCGGGGCGTCTCGATGACCGCCGCCGAGCTGACCGGATGGGCGCGGCACTCAGCGACCGCACTGGACGAGGCGATGGGCCGGCTCACCGACCAGCAGTGGCGGGCCGAAGTCGTGACGGCACAAGGGCGCACCGTCCCCGCCACCGAGATCCCCTGGATGCGCGCACGGGAGGTCTTCGTGCACGCCGTCGACCTCGACCGCGGCATCGGCTTCGCCGACCTCCCCGCGCAATTCCTCGAAACCCTCGTCAGCGATATCCGCACAAAACGAGGCCTCTCACCGTCCGCGCTCCCCCGCGGCCCGCTCGCCGACGTGGCGGCCTGGCTCGCCGGCCGGCCACACACCCTGGCCGACGCCCCCGAACTCGGCCCCTGGCTCTAGCTCGAGTTCCCGCGCGAGTTGCACGTTCCCGCCGCGCGAGTTGAGCGTTCCCGGTGCGCGAGTTGCACGTTCCCGGTGCGCGAGTTGCACGTTCCCGCCGCACGCAACGCTCAACTCGCGCGCTCCCAACGCTCAACTCGCGCGCTCCCAACGCTCAACTCGCGCGCGTGATCTCTTCGAGCAGTTCGAGAACGTGCCGGTAAGCCTGACCGGTGGCGCGCGTCATCCCGAGCTCACACGTGCGGTTGCACGAAGCGTGTGCTGCGGCGGCCACCGTCACCACTTCTCGCGCCTCGGGCGCCGTGGCGGCTGCGGTGAGCTCGGGGTGGAGCATGCCCCGGTCGCCGGCGAAAGCGCAGCAACCCCAGTCGACCGGCACGTGCACGTCCTCGGCGACCACCCGGGCGACCGCGAGGAGGGCGTCGTCCACGCCGAGCTGGGCAGAAGAACAGGTGGGGTGCAGGACCAGGGCCGGGAGCTTCCGCGGCGGAGGCAGCCGGGGCAGCACCTGCTCGGCCACGAATACGACCGCATCCTCGACACGAACGCCAGGCACGCCACGCAAAACTTTCGTGAAACCCTCCGTGCAGCTGGTCGCGTCACTGATCACCCGGGCCTGGCCCGCAGAAGTCACCGCTTCGATCACCCGTGCGCGCATCTCTTCGTAGCCGCGCGGGAAACCCTTCGACGACCACGGCGTACCGCAGCACAACGAGTCGATCCCTTGCGGCACCGCCAATTTCAGACCTGCCCGCTCACACAGACGCTCCAGACTGACCTGCACACCCAGACCGGCGGAGCCGAACATCGAGCCGACGCAGGCCGGGAGATAGAGCGCGTCGGCGCCCTCTATCGGAGGCCGGGCACGCCGTCGTCCACCCGCCGGCAGATCCGGGGTCCAGCGGGGGACGGCGTCCGCCCCGAGGACCGCGCGACCCGCGTCGGTTGCCCCGGTCACCAGCGCGGACGGAGCATGTGCCGCCACGCTCAGGGCCAGGGAGCCGGCCCGGGACACGCCCGACCAGTGCTTGGCGGCCACGGTCCACGCCGCCGTTTCGGCGCGGCCGTGGACGTCGCGACGCAGGCGCTTCACCAAGTCGCCGGTGTTGATGTGCACCGGACACGCCGTCTGGCACATTCCATCGGCGGCGCAGGTGTCCAGACCGTCGTATCGGTATGCCTCCTCGAGCTCGGCAACCAGCTCGCCGTCCTCGTCGCGACGGGCCGACTCCGCGGCCCGCCGCGCGACGATCCGTTGACGCGGGGTGAGCGTGAGGTCCTTGCTGGGGCAGACGGGCTCGCAGAACCCGCACTCGACGCAGCGGTCGACCTCCTCCTCCACCCGCGGATGCAGCTTGAGGTGCTTGAGATGTGCGGCCGGGTCGTCGTTGAGCACCACGCCGGGGTTGAGGATCCCGTCCGGATCGAGGAGACGCTTGGTCTCCCGCATCACGTCGTACAACTCGTCGCCGTATTGACGGCGCACATACGGCGCCATCACCCGGCCCGTGCCGTGCTCGGCCTTGAGCGACCCGCCGTGGCCGAGCACCAGGTCGACCATTTTCTCGGTGAACGAGTGGTAGCGCGCCAGCCGGGCCTCGGACTCGAACCGGTCCGTGAGCATGAAATGGACGTTGCCGTCCTTGGCGTGCCCGAAGATCACGCTGTCCCGGTAGTCGTAGGTGCGGAAGAGGTCGCGAAGGCTCTCGCAGGTGTCGGCGAGTTGCCCGACGGGCACCACGATGTCCTCGAGCAGAGCCGTCGTGCCGGGTGGCCGCGCTCCGGCAACCGAGGCGTACAAACCTTTACGAAGCTTCCACAGCTTTGCTCGTTCTCCCGGATCGCCGTCGAGCCGGACGGGCGTGGTGAGCGGCAGGTCGGCCAGTGTTCCGTCCCCCGATGCGACCAGCTCGGCCAGCTCCCCGGCGGTGCCGGCCTGGTACTCGACCAACAGCGCCGCCTGCTCCTCCACCTGAAGCGCCGCGACTTGAGCCGGGACGTCCGAGGCGGCCCCATGGGTCTGCGCGACCCGCAGGGACGTCGCGTCCAGCAGCTCGATCGTCGCCGCACCGGTGCCGATCAGCGCCGGCAACGCGCGGTTGGCGTCAGCCAGCGACCTGAACACCGCGAGACCCGACGCGACGTGCTTGCGCACCGGAATGGTCCGGAAGGTCGCTTCGGCCACGAAGGCCAGCGTGCCCTCGCTCCCGATGGCCAGGTGAGCCAGTATCCGGGCGGCCGTATCGAAGTCGACGTAGGAGTTCACGCCGTAGCCCATCGTGTTCTTCATGGCGAACTGCCGCGCCACCGTCGCCAGCGAGCCGGGGTTGCCGCGCACCCGGTCCCGCAGTCGTAACAGCCCTTCGTACAACCGCGGCTCGAGTGCGCGCAGCCGCTCATCCGCATCGCGCGCGCCCGTGTCGACGACCCTGCCCGAAGGCAGGACCAAGACGAGCGACTCGACGGTGCGGTAGCAGTTCTCGACGGTCCCGCAGGCCATGCCGCTGGAGTTGTTGGCGACGACGCCGCCGACCGTGCAGGCCGCCTCGCTCGCCGGATCGGGGCCGAGCCGTCGCCCGTACGCCGCCAGCCGGGCGTTGACCTGACGCAGCGTCAGGCCGGGCTGCACACGGACTCGCCGGCCTTCGTCGAGCACCTCCAGTTCGCGGAAGCCGGTCCGGACATCGACGAGCACGCCGTCCGTCACCCCCTGACCCGACAGGCTGGTACCTCCTGCCCGGAAGGTCAGCGGGACCCGGAGGCCGGCCGTCGCGCGCATCAGCCGGCCCACATGTTCGGCGTCCCGTGCCACCACGACTGCCTGAGGTGTCAGCAGGAAATGCGACGCGTCGGCAGCACGAACGTGCCGGTCGAGGGCTCGTAGTCGCACGTCGCCGTCGTCGCCGAGCGCGCTGCGCAGCGCGTTGCCGAGGTCCACCATGGACCAGATTGTCTAGCAAGTATGCCGAATAGACAACCTGTAGTCTGTCGGCATGGCTGCCCGCGTGAAAGCCGTGTCGGTTGTCGACGCCATTGCCGAAGATCTCCGGCGCGCCGTCCTCAGCGGCGAACTCCCGGCAGGTACGCCACTGACCGAGGGCGAAGTCGCGAATCGGTACGAGGTCGCCAGGCCGACCGGCAAGGCCGCCGTCGAGCAACTCGTCCACGACGGGTTGCTGACCCGTGACAACCACCGCTCGGCGCGAGTGGTGACCTTGGGGCCCGCGGATGTCCGCGACATCTACCGCACGCGAGCCCATCTCGAGAGCGAGGCACTGCGCCGGCTCGCGCGGACCCGTGCCGAGGTCCCGGCGGCCCGTGCGGCGAACGCCGAGATCGCCGGCTTGGTGGAGGGTTCGGCGCTGGATGTGGTCGGCCCCGACATGCGGTTCCACGCTGCCCTGGTCGACGCGCTCGGCAGCCCGCGGACCAGCCGCATGTACCGTTCGCTGGTCACCGAGGCCACGATGTGCATGGCACAGGTCCAGGGCCGGCACCTGCTGGAGACGACGCTCATCGTCGCCGAGCATCAGCAACTCCTCGACCTCGTCGCCGCGGGCGATGAAGCCGGGGCGGTCGCCCTTCTCGAGCAGCACCTGGGCCGTGCGCGTGAGCGCCTCGTCGGCGCGATCGGGGGCGTCCCCGGCCCCGAGGCGTGAGACACGAACCCGCGCGACAACGGAGTCGTCAAGCAATTAACCTTGTAGTCATGAGCGGCATCGAGTCCGGCGCATCGGGAAAACGGCGGTCCCCCGAACGCACCGTCCGCCATGGCTTGGTGGAGCAGGAAATCTTCGACCATGCCACCCGCCTGTTCGCCGAACGCGGCTTCTCCGGCACCACCCTCCAGCACATCGCCGACGCCGTCGGCCTCACCCGGCCAGGCATCTACCACTATGTGAAAAGCAAAGACGACCTGCTTTCCCGGCTCCTCGCCGAATACACCGAGGACTCGGCCACACAGATCAACGCCATCGCCGCCCGCACCGACCTCGACTCCCCCAGCCGGCTGCGCGAGATCGTCACATTGCTGGCCCGCCGCCAGGGCGAGCACGCCGCCCGGTTCCGGCTCATCATCCGCTCGGAGAGCGACCTGCCCAACACACTCGCCACCCGCTACGAACAAAGCCGGCACGCCGTTCTGCGCTCCCTCGCCACCGTGATCGACCGCGGGATCACCGAAGGCGCCTTCCGCACCGTCGACGCCCGGGTCGCCGCACTCGGCATCCTGGGCACGGTCAACTGGGTCGCCTGGTGGTTCGACCCCGACCACAACGACAACCTCGACGCCATCAGCCACCAACTCGCCGACACCGCCGTCGCCGGCCTGCTCGACGTCAGCGGCAGGCAACCCGTCGACGGCCCGCATGCGGCCATCGCGGCCATCCGCGCCCAAGTCGACCGCCTCGAGAGGACGTTGCGCTCCTGAGATCGCGCCCATGCGCCGGGCAGGACGAGGCGGCGGAATTGCCTTGTGCCGTGAACCGGCTCAGCCGCCCCGCCTACCGCTTCCCGACGGCGTAGGTCAGGTGCGTCACCCTCGCGGAAGGCTCCGCGCGGACCGGCTCCAGGGCCACGCCGGCCGCGTCCACGCCCTCGAACAGGCGGATTCCGGAGCCGAACAGCACGGGCGACAGCGCAATCGAGAACTCGTCGACCAGGCCCGCGTTCACGTACTCCAGGATCGTCGCGCCGCCGCCCGCGATGCGGACGTCCCGGTCGCCGGCGGCGTCGCGGGCCTGGTCGAGCGCGGACTCGATGCCGTCGTTGACGAAGTGGAACGTGGTCCCACCGGGCCGCTCCCAGGGGTCACGCTTCTCGTGCGTCACCACGTAAACCGGCGTGTGGAACGGCGCCTCCTCCGGCCACGCGTGCTCACCGGCGTCGAACATGCGCTTGCCCATGACGCTCGCACCGGTGCGCTGATACGTCTCCCGCAGGATGTCGTTGTCGCGCCCCTCCTCGCCACCCCCGCCGAGCCCGAGGTTCTCCCGGAAGAACCGTTGCGGGAAGACCCACTGCTGCAGTTCCATCCATTGCTGCCCCATCAAGTCCTTTGTGGACTCAGGCGCGATGAACCCGTCCAGCGACATCGACACGCTGAAGAACACCTTGCCGGCCATCAGCTTTCCTTCTGCATGATCTCGGTGACGTAGGCAGCCAGGTTGCTCAGGGTCTGCCGGCCACCCTCGATCGCGTGGTACTTCTCGACCGCCTCGTCACGCAATTCCTTGGTGGGGAACACGGTGTGCATCTCGATGCGGGTGACCGCATCCTCGCGCTCGAACGTCACGACCGACTCGAAGGCGTTCGGGTCGTCGCGGGACTCACCGTGCAGCAGCGCGATCCGCTCCGGCGGGGCGATCTCGGTCCAGGTGATCCACTCGGGATAGTCCGTCCCGTCCGGTCCGTGCATCACGAAGTCCCACTCGCCGCCGACGCGGAACTCGAAAGACTGCGTGGTGGTGGTGAATCCCTCCGGTCCCCACCACCTCGACAGGTGCCGGACCTCGGTGAATGCCTCGAACACCAGCTCCCGTGGGGCGTCGATGACCCGGGATATCACGATCTCGCGGTCCGCCGACGCTTCTTGTCTGGTCGCGCTCATCGGCTACTCCTCCTGCTTTGCCTGCTTCAGGTCCTGCACGTATGCGTCCAGCCGGTCGAAGCTCTCGTGCCAGAACCGCTCGAACCCGCCGGCCCACTCGTGGACCGGCCGCAGCCCGCGGGCGTCCAGACCGTACAGGCGCTGCTTGCCTGCCTTGCGGTCCCGCACCAGCCCCACCTCCCGGAGCACCCGCAGGTGTTTGGACGCGCGCGGCTGCGTCATCCCCAGCTCCAGGGCCAACTCGGTCACCGGCCGCTCACCCGCCCGCAGCAGCACCAGGATCTCCCGCCGCTGCGGCTCGGCGATCGCGTTGAACACATCCGACGTCGTCGCTGCTCGTGCCACGGCGCCCATCATATGCCCATATCGGCATGCGTCAAGCAAGAAAAACGCCCGGCCGGGAAACCCCGGCCGGGCGCCTCGCCGACCTACACGCGGCCTCTCATCGGAGAGTGCTGTCGAAGATCTGCTGGTTCCCGCGCTGCCAGTGCGGAACCTGGCGGACACTGTTGATCCGCCAATCCCGGCCACGGATCAGGTGGTATTCGTAGTAGCCCACCTGCTGGTGGAACTCCCCCTCGGCCAGGCCTTTGATGTAGTGCGTGGCGTTCAAGGTCGACCAGACCACCGCGCGGTCACCGTCGATGGACACCTGATGATTCGCGCTGATGTGCTGAGTGGCCGTGTACGTTTCGAAGACGCCCTGCAACAAACGCAGGAGATCGGGGCGCTGGTACCGGACCCACCGGCCGGTTCGTATCACGTTGAGGTCGATCTCCTCGGCGAAGCACGATTCGAGGTCCTGCCACTGATGCCGGTCGATACTCACGGCATACCGGCACACGACGTCGATGATCGACGATCGATCCTGCAACGCCTTCAGTTGTTCCTGTAGCGATTCCTCCGGCACGCGTCCCATCTCCCCTTCGGCTATTCCGACTTGGCTTCCACAAGGCGGTAACCGTCACCGTCTTCGACGAGATATCCGGCACCGGCCCCGGTGAAGTGGGTGCCGAGAACCAGCAGATCAGTTCCGGCGAATGACTCGTGGAAGGCCCGCCGGTTCCGCGCCGACGCGTCCGGACGAGCGATCTGAATCGGGTGGTGGATGAAGTCACCGGTGATGAACGCGGAGTCGCCGTCCGAATGCAGCCGCACGCTGTGGTACGCGGCCTCCGGGGTCGCCTGGGCGATGAGCCCATCCAGTAGCCCTGCCGCGACCGGAAACTCCTGCACCTCGGTCACCTTGAAGTTGCCAACCCGCCACGTTCGCATGGCCGCCCTCTCCATCACAGCAACGAAAATCATCGCCTCGCTATCGCATATGGACGCCGCCGTCGACGACGAGGACCTGGCCGGTCAGTGCTTCCGCTCCGTCGGAGGCCAGGAAGGCGACGGTATGCGCGGTGTCGGACGGCACCAGGGGGCGCTTGAGGGCCTGGGTGCGGACAACCGCTTCGATCGCGCCATCCTCGACGACAGCGCGGGCCAGCGGGGTGTCCGTGAGGCCGGGCGCCACCGCCGTGACGGAGATACCGTCGCCGCCGAAGGTGACCGCGAGCGTCCGCATCAGTCCCAGCAAGGCCGCCTTGCTCGTGACATAGGGCAGAAAGTTCGCATCCGGCGGCGACCACTGCCCGTCCGACGAGATGAGGATGATCCGCCCGAATCCACGCTCCGCCATCCCCGGGGTGAAGGACTGCGCCAACCACAACGACGCCTCGACGTTGACCGCCATCAGGTCGCGCCAGCGCGCCAGATCGAGGTCGCCGAGCGGCATCGCGTCGAAAGCCCCGGCGCAGTGGACCAGCACATCGCAACGGCCGTGTCGCGCCAGCACCGCGGCTGCCGCCTCCCTCGCCGAATGCTCCGAAGTCAGGTCGCACGGGATGTCCCCGGCGCGGTCGAGGACGACGGTCCGGTGTCCCGATTCCTGAAGCGCGGTCACGATGGCGGACCCGATGGCGCCCGCACCCCCGGTCACGACCGCAACCCGCTGCTCTCCTGCCATCTCCGTCATCGCCCCCTCGAGACCTTCGCGGCGATGTCGCGCTGGAGCAGCTTCTTGTCGAGCTTGCCGACAGGTGTCTTCGGCAGCTCCGGGACCCACTCGAGCCGCTCGGGCCACTTGAACTTCGCGAGCGACAGCGAGCTGAGGTGCTCCTGTATTTCGGACATGGTCAGTGGCTCCCCCGTGGTGACCAGATAGGCGCAGGCCCGCTCCCCCAGCCGTTCGTCGGGCATCGCCACGACGGCCGCCGCGACAATGCGAGGGTGTCGCATCAGCAGGAGCTCGACTTCCTCGGCGCTCACCTTCTCGCCACCGCGGTTGATGAGGTCCTTGATCCGGCCCTCGACGCTGATGCTGCGCTCGCCGCCGACGGTCCGGACGGCGACAAGGTCACCGGTCCGGTAAAAGCCGTCGGAGGTGAACGCCGAGGCATTGATATCGGGGGCGTCGAAGTAGCCGCGGATGGTGTACGGCCCGCGGCAGGCCAGCTCGCCGACGGTGCCGTCCGGCACCTCGGTTTCGGTGCCCGGCTCGAGCACCCGGAACTCGTCGTACGGCGAGACCGGGACGCCCACGGTCGTGAGCCTCGCTTCGCGGGTCGAGGCGGCCGTCGACATGGCGAAGAAACCCTCGCCCATGCCGAACTTCTGACCGACCCAGACCCCGCGGTTCTCGAACGCCTCGAAGACACGCTCGGGCACCTTCGCGCCCGAGAGCACCACGCGCTTCATCGAGGCCATCGCCTCGTCGAAGAGGGGATGGTCCACGATGCCGAAATGACCGTGGCCGATGAGCACGTCGGTCGTCCGCTCACGGGCGACGAGCGGGAGTGCCTGGTCCAGGACCGGGGTGCCGAGCACCAGGGTGCCGCCGACACTGTGCGCCGCGTGCAGGCCGCAGGTGATGCCCGCGTTGTGGATGATCGGGATCAGGTGGGCGACGCGGGTGTTCTCGTCCCAGCCGCCAGCCTCGGCGTAGGACCGTGCGTTGTACCAGTATTCGGCGTGCAGCCGCGGGATGATCTTGGGGACGCCTGTCGTCCCGCCGGACAGCTGGAAGCAGGCGACGTCGTCGGGGTCGATCGCCGCCTGGATCGCCTCGACGCGCTTGCGGGCGAGCCCCGGGTCGGTATCGGCGAGGCGTTCGATCGACGTACCCGGGGTGCCGGCCGGGGCACCGGTGGTGAGGACCAGGCGCATGGTCGGGTGGCCGGCCTGCTGTTCGACGGCGAAGGCCACCAGGTCGAAGCCCGATTGGCTCCACTCGACGAGGTGGGCGACGGCGCCGACCTTACGGCTGATGGCGCCGATCTCGTGCGCGCGGTGGGCGGCGAGGGTGCAGACCGGGATGAGCCCGGCCTTCACCATCCCGTACCAGGCCACGATCGACTGGAGCCGGTTGGTCAGCTGAACCACGACCCGGTCGCCGGGTGCCGGCCCCGCATCCGCGAGGCCCAGCGCGAGCCGGTCCGTGACCTCGTCCAGGTCGGCGTAGGTCAGTGCTCCGTCGGCGGCGACGACGGCGGGGTGCGAGGCGCGCTGTCCGGCGATGTGGTGCAGTTCGGCGCCGATCGTCCGGGTGCCCCACAGGCCGGCGGAACGGTACCGGCGCACGGTATCGGCGGGGTAGGGAACGAGCCGTGCAGTGGCGCCCATCAGCGGGTCTCCTGTGCGTGTGCCCACTCCCCGGCCCGCTTGACGATGAGCTCGGCCTTGCGGACGAGGAGGTCGTCCATGGTGTGGCCCGGCGTCCCCACGATGTCGACGAGCGCGTCGATGGTGAGGTTGGCGTCGAGATCTTCCTGCGGGGTCACCGGGCGCATCGCGCGGGTGATCTCGACCATGTATCCGTTCGGGTCGTGGGTGTAGATCGACTCGATGGTCTCGTGCTGGACCTGCATCTCGACCGGCCACTCGCTGGCGTCGAGCCGGCGGCGGTACTCGAGCATGTGCTCTTCGGCGTCCACGTGGAGTGCGAGGTGGCGGGACCGGACGAACCAGTCCGGGGTGTCCTCGGGAAAGCGGGCGTATACGTCCCCGAGCCCGGTGCTGGTGTCGGGCCGGGACAGGCCGAAGTAGTAGAAGAACGCGAGCCGGTCTCCGCCACCGATATCGAAGAAGAAATGGATGAAGTCCGGGTGCTCGCCGGGCCCCCAGCCGGCCGCGCAGATCGAGTGCACGACGGGGAAGCCGAGGACGTCACGGTAGAACCGCACGGTGCCGGCGGGGTCGAACGTGGGGAACGCCGCGTGGTCGACCCCGGTCACGAGGTGCTGGCCGTCGAGCTGGTCCATGGGTGGGTGACTCCTTCGGGTTGTCGGCTCAGGCCGGCTGGATGTTCAGGGGGAGGCCGTGGGCGCGCAGGATGCTGTAGGCGCCGGCCGTCGCCGCGCAGAGGACCGGGATTCCGAGCTCCCGCTCCGCGTCCATCACCTGGTCACCGGGGATGCAGCCGACCTCGTGGTTGTCCTCGACCTCCATGGCCCACGAGACCGACGCGAATGCGCTGGGTGAGGCTTCCTTTCATCACATGATCCAGCGTTCAACACAGACGCTAAAAAGTCAACTCCAACGTCGGTAGGTGGCGCGCACGTCTCACCGGGCAGGCAGGCATCCGGACAGGATCCCGCGCGCGATGCCCCAGTCCACCCCGTCCAGGAGCGCGGGCACGTCGGCGCCACAGTCGGCGATCTTGGCCTCCATGTCCTCTTTGGACGGTGGGCGGCCGGGCGAGCCCGGCGGCAGTTCCTGCCGGACCGTGAAACGGTCGCCGCCGTCTCGGGTCACCGTGATCTCGACGTCCCCGGCGAGCAGCCAGTCACCGCCGGGGGTTTCGTCGATGGTGACCAGCCGGGCCAGGCGCTGCGCTTCGGGCCGGTTCACGGCCTGATCGGTGAAGCTGCCGAACCCCGGATGCGGATCGAGCAACGCGGCGGAGACCGCGTATTCCAGGCTGAACTTGCCCTGCAAGCCGGTCCGCGGCCGATGATGGATCAACGGCTGCACCGTGCCGGCGGGGGTTCGTACCTCGATGGCGGTCACTTCGCCCGGCTCGACGGCGGCAGGAAGTCCCTCCCGCAACGCACTGATCGGCCGCTGCAAGGCGTAGCAGCAGGGGAACATCTTGATCGCCAGTCCCCCGGGCACCGCGGGACCCGACGTCTCGACCCGGTCCGGGCTGCCGCCCATCAGGCCGAGCCAGGCGTCCAATGCGGTCGGGTCGGCCGTGGCACCGGCCGCGGCAAGCCGGGCGGCCCGCACACCCGCATCGGCCGCGAAACCGACCTGGAGCGATTTCGCGGATGATCCGAACGCGCGCTGCACTCCCCCGGCCGCCGGAACCGACAACGCGATCGCGTTCGCGATCTTCTCCGCGGGCAGCCCGATGCCGACCGCCGCGGCGACGGCGGCCGCCGGTGCCCCAGCCGTGCAGGTCGCATGCCACCCGCTCGCGTAGTGCGACCAGCCCAGCGCCATCCCCAGCCGTGCCATCACCCCGGCGCCCGCCAGATACGCCCGCGCGCCGCCACCGACCGCGAGCGCCGCCGGCACACAGACGACGCTGATGTGCGTGGTGGATTCCATGTGCAGGTCGTCGAAATCGAGGACATGCCCGACCGCCGCCCAGCGCGCCGCGTCGGGAAGGCCGGAGGCGATGCGGACCAGATCGTCATCGCGCGCCGCGAGCGTGACCGCCAGTGTGTCCACCAAGGCCCGCTGCGCCAGCGCCAGGTCGCCGGCCTCCGGTTCAAGGTCAGCCGCCCAGCGAGCGAGCTCTTCCGCGATCGATTCCCTCGGCCTGTCCACCCCGGCATCATCGAACAGAATGACGCTGGGACGGAAATACTCTTTCCTGATGCGGACATGCGTCCGTGCGATGGGCGGTCACCGGCGACCGAGGGTGGTCAGCACCGCCTCCCGGACGTGTGCCGCTCGGGGCAGGTAGGCGTCCTCCAGGGCTGGGCTCACCGCGATGGGCTGGAACGGCGCCGCGACGCGTTCTATCGGGGCGTCGAGGGCGTCGAAAGCCGCTCGGCCCACGGCGGCGGCGATCTCCGCGCCGAATCCGCCCGTGCCGACGGCTTCGTGGGCGATGACCAGGCGGCTCGTTCGCCGGACCGACGTGACGATGGTGTCGAGGTCCAACGGAACCAGTGTCCTCGGGTCGATCACTTCGACCTCGACGCCTTCCGCGGCCAGCTCGTCGGCCGCCTTGAGGGCTTCGGGGACCAGGCCCGACAGCGCGACCACCGTGACGTCGCGCCCCTCCCGCAGTACGGCGGCCTGCCCGATCGGGACCGGCGCGATGTGTTCGGGCACCTCCTCGGCGCGGAAGTACAGGTTCTTGTTCTCCACGACCACAACCGGGTCCGGGTCGGCGATCGCGCTAGCGAGCAGGCCCGCCGCGTCGACGGCACGGCTCGGCATGACGACCTTCAGGCCCGGCACATGGCACAACCAGCTTTCCAGGCTCTGCGAATGCTGCGCGCCGGCCCGTTGTCCCGCACCGCCCTGCGTGCGCAGGACCATCGGCACCGACAGCTGCCCGCCGGACATGAACCGGGCCTTCGCCGCCATGTTCGTGAGCTGATCGAGCGCGAGCGTGAGGAAGTCGATGTACATGATCTCCAGGACCGGCCGCAACCCGGACTGCGCCGCGCCGATCGCGATACCGCAGATCGCGGCCTCACTGATCGGGGTATCGCGGACCCGGTCCGCACCGAACTCCTCGACCAGCCCCGTGGTGATCGTGAACGGGCCGCCGGCGGACACGTCCTCGCCGATGACGAACACGCGCGGATCCTCGCGCATGGCGGAGGCGAGCGCGGCCCCCACGGCTTTGGCGTACGTCGTGCGCGTCATGCCGCGTACACCAGGGACCCGGCCAGCTCGGGCGTGGGCTGCGGGCTCTGCCGGGCCCAGCTCACGGCATCCTCGACCGCGGCCAGCGCGTCCTGCTCGGCGGTCTTGATCTCGTCGTCGCCGAACCAGCCTTCGCCGAGTCCGGTGCGCTGCAGCCGGTGAATCGGGTCCCGCTCCTGCCACTCTTCGCTGGAGACGGCCTCGCGATACCGATCCGGGTCGCCTTCGTAGTGCCCGCGCAGCCGGTGGGTCAGCGCTTCCAGCAGTGCCGGCCCCGTTCCGGCCCTGACCTTCTCGAGCAGACCGCCGAACACGTCCCACACGGCGGAAGCGTCGTTTCCGTCCACTGTGGACGCCGGAATGTCCCACGGTGCCACCAGATCGCTGACCCGCTCCACCGGCGTGTGCGCCGATCGTGGGGTGAACTCGGCGAACCCGTTGTTCTCACACACCAGGACGACTGGCAGCCGCCACAGCGCGGCCAGGTTCACCGACTCGGCGAAGATGCCGGCCTGTACCGCACCGTCTCCGAAGAACACCACGGCGACGTCGTCCCCGCCGCGCAGCCGGGCGGCCAGCGCGCTGCCGAGCGCGAGCGGCACGCTGCCGCCGACGACGCCGGTCGCGCCGAACATGCCGTGCGCGGTGTCGACCAGGTGCATGGAGCCACCCAGCCCCCGGCACAATCCATCGGTCCGCCCCATCAGCTCGGCCATCGTCTCCCGCAGCGGGGCGCCCTTCGCGATCGTGTGCCCGTGCGCCCGGTGACCGCTGTACACGACGTCGGTGTCGCGCAGCTGTCCGCAGACAGCCGCCGCCACGCCCTCGCCGCCGATACTGAGGTGGACCAAGCCAGGCACCTCATCGGCCCGTTTGAGGCGCGCCACCCGTTCCTCGAACGCCCGGATCCGCCACATCGTGCGCAATACCTGTCGCGCCTGCCCGGCCTTCACGCGACGCCTGCCTTGGCACCGGTCACCTGCCGCACCGCGGCGGCGATCTTGGCCTCGTCGGGCAGGACGTACTCCTCCATCGGCTGGGCGTAGGCGACGGTCGCGTCGAGTGCGGTGACCTGGACGATCGGCGCCCGCAACAACGAGAATCCGTGCTCGGCGACCTCACCCGCGATCACCGTGGACACCGAGGCATGCCGCGTCGCCTGGTCGACGAGGACCAGCCTGCCGGTGCGCGCCACGGACGCCAGCACGGTGTCGACGTCGAGCGGGGCGATCGTGCGCGGGTCGATGACCTCGACGTCGATCCCTTCCGCGGCAAGGGTTTCCGCGGCGGCGAGGGCGCGGTGCACAGTCCAGCCGGTGGCCACCAGCGTCACGTCGGAACCCGGCCGTTTGATGTCGGCCACGCCGAACGGAACGAGATGTTCACCCTCGGGCACCGGGCCGGTTTCCAGCAGCAGCAGGTAATGGTGCAGGAACAACACGGGATTGTCGTCGCGGATCGCGGTCGCCAGCAGCCCTTTCGCGTCGGCCGGGGTCGAGGGCAGTGCGACTTTCAGGCCGGGCACACCCATGAACATCCCGTAGAGCGCGCCCGTGTGCTGACCCGCCCAGCCGGCCGTGAAGCCGTAGCCCGCCTTGAGCACGAGCGGCGCGGTGAGCCGGCCACCGGTCATCTGGTGGATGCGGTTGGCCTCGTTGACCACCTGGTCCATGGCCACCAACAGGAACTCGGCCATCGTGCAGTCGACGACCGGCCGTTTCCCGGCGAGCGCGGCGCCGGCGGCCATCCCGATCTCGGCGGTTTCCGAGATCGGGGTGACCCGGACCCGGTCGGTTCCGAAGTCCCGCGGGAAGGTTTCGTAGTGGTCCTCGCCTACGGTCTGCCCGAACAGCAGGACATCCTCGTCCCGAGCCATTTCCAGGTGAAGCGCCTCGTTCATCGCGGCTATATAAGGTAATTCGCGGGTCATATCTGCTCCTCAGGCGTAGACGTGGGACAGTGCCGCCGCGGGCTCGGGCGAAGGGCTGTTCAAGGCGAAGTCGACCGCCGCCTGCATCTCGGCCTGTGCCTCGTCGAGGATCGCGCCGGACTGCCCGGCGTCGAGGTAGCCGGATTCGGTGAGCTGCGCGCGGAAACGGGGAATCGGATCGCCGCGTTTGGCGGCCTCGTACTCCTCGATCGCGCCGTACTTGGCGATCGCCTCATGCTCGGGGTAGTGCAGCGGCACTCCGGGCGGGGCGATGGAGTTTCCGTGTGCCGACAAGCGATAGACGGCGGATTCGAGGAGGGTCGGGCCACCACCCGCGCGGGCCCGCGTGACGGCCTCCTCGACAGCCTCGTACACCGCGCGTGGATCTCCACCGTCGATGGTCAGCCCGGGAATGCTGTAGGCCTTGGCTTTGGTGGCCAGCGGTTCGCCCGCCGCCGCGTTCGCGTCCTCCTCCTCGGTGCGCACGGAGACGCTGTAACTGTTGTTCTCCATGATGAACACGACCGGAAGCTTCCACAGCGCCGCGATGTTGAGCGTCTCGTGGAACGCGCCCTGCTTGGAAGCGCCGTCACCGAAGAAGGTGAGGACGACCTCGCCGCGTCCTCGCAGCTGCGCCGCGTAGGCCGCGCCGGCCCCCTGCGGAATATTCTGCCCCACGATCGCGGACGTGCCCAGGAAGCCGCGGTCGATGTCGGCGAGATGCATCGAACCCCCGTAGCCACCACAGATTCCGGTGGCACGGCCGTAGATCTCCGCCATCAGCGCCGAGGTGTCACTGCCCAGCGCGATCGGGTAGCCGTGGCACCGGTAGGTGGCGATGGCCTGATCACCGGGTCGCATCGCCGCGATGGAGCCGACGATGGACGCCTCGGCGCCGTCGGCCAGGTGAGTGTGCCCGCGAATCACCCCGGGATGGTCGGTGAAGGTGCGCTTGACCCGCTCCTCGAACTCGCGGATACGAACCATCTGACGGTAGAGCTCGATCTGGCGGTCACGGTCGAGTGGCACGGGAGTCTCCTTGGGACGGTTCGGGCACCATCAGCGCGATGGGCTGTTCCAGCAGCGCGACCACCCGGGTCAGGAACCGGGCGGCCTCGGCGCCGTCGACGACCCGGTGGTCGCAGGTCAGGGTCAGGGTCATCACCGTGGTGCCGGACACCACGCGGATCGCGCCGACGGCGAGGATCGCGGCCTGCGGGGGCACGATCACCGCCTGGAACGCGACCACGCCGAACATGCCGAGGTTGGAGACGGTGAACGTGGCGCCGGCAAGATCGTCCGGGGTGGCGGCGCCGGCCCGGGCCCGTGCGATCAGTCCCTTCGTGACACCGGCCAAAGTGGCCGGGGCCAGCGTGTCGGTATCCGCGACCACCGGCACGACCAGCCCCTCCGGTGTCTCCGTGGCGATCCCGACGTTCACCCGGCGATGCTGCCGGACCGCGCCGTCGTCCGCGGAGGCGTTCAGGCGCGGGAAGTCCCGCAAGGCACGGGCGACGGCGGCGACCACCAGATCGGTGACGGTGGGCGCGGGGTCGGCGACCGCGGCCAGTGCGGAGCGCAGTGCCGTCAACTCGCTGGTCTCCGCTTCGGCGGTCAACGCGAAGGCCGGGATGGCGGCGGCCTGGGCGAGCCTGCGCACCGTCGCCTGCTGGATCCTGGTCAGTGGCACGCGTTCCGCGGCGTCGCCGGCCGGCAGCGCCGGTTTTTCCCGATGGGCGGCGGCTTCCACGTCGGCGCGCACGATGCGGCCGCCGGGACCGCTCCCGGCCAGCGAGGTCAGGTCGACGCCGAGTTCGCGGGCCCGCCTGCGCGCCAGCGGTGACGCGATCGGCTGGCCCGAAGGGGAAAACCCGGTGCGTGGCGGCGCGGCGGGGGCGGGCGTGGCCGCGATCGGCGTCGCCGGCGGCGAGCCTGTCGGCGGCGCACCTGCACCCACCCGCGCGATCACCGCGCCCACCGGGGCCGACTCCCCTTCCGCCAGCAGGATCTCCAGCACACCGGCGGATTCCGCTTCGAGCCCCACGACGGCTTTGTCGGTGTCGATCTCGGCGAGTTCGTCACCCACGGCGATTTCGGCGCCGGCACTGTGCAGCCAGCGCACGATGGTGCCCTCGGTCATCGCCTCGGACAACCGGGGCATCCGTACCTCGGCGGCGATCTCGTTCATGCGCCGACCCTATGAGCGCAAGACCGGCTCAAACCATCGGTTCCGCGCACGGTTTCCTTGTACCGAGCGCACGAACTTCCCGTGGCGTCATTCCATACTCCCGTTTGAACGCCTGTGAGAAGTGCGTGGCGTCGGCGAAGCCCCACCGGTACGCGATCTCGGTGACCGAACCACCGCCCGGATCGGCAAGGTCCTCTTTGGACCGTGCCAGCCGCGCCGTGCGCACCAGGGACGCGACGGTCGAATCGCTGCCCTGGAACGCGTTGTGCAACGTGCGCCGCGAGACCGAAAGCGCCCGCGCGATGGTCTCGGGCCCGAGCCGCGGGTCGGCGAGGTGCGCGCGGACGTAGCGGCGAGCCCGGGCGCGCAGCGCGTCCCGCCGGGCCGCCCGCGCGTCCGGCAGACTAGGTTCCACAATGGACCGGATCAGCTCCAGCGCGATGTCACAAGCAGTCTCGCGCATTCGATCGTCCATTTCGGACAATTCCGCGACCATCGCGCCGACGTACCGGGTGAGCATTCCCGCGCTGGGCAACCCGCCCAGCGCGGGCAGCGATTCAACCTCGGCCAGTCGCGGGCAGGCGTTGACGACGCGCTCGCGCGGGAACACCAGGGTGCGCTTCACGAACGGCGTCATCACGTCGAGGCGGACCGGCCGCATCCCGTCCCACAACTGCAGTGCCCCGGCGGAGAGCACGACCGGCTCGGAGCCTGGGCTGCGGACATGTTCGGTTCCCCTGCACAGGATCTGTATCCCGAACCGATCGGCGCCCGGCTCGCCCGTCATACCGCTGCCCCGGCGTCCGGTGAACGGCGTGCTGCGACATTCGACCAGGTCCATGAAGCCGACCCTGGTCCGCACCACGGTCCCGGTGAACATCCGGTCGGCGGGCACGCTGAGGTCGAAGGCCAGATGGGTGGCCGCGAGGACTCGCTGCCACTCGTCGGCGGCCCCGCGACCGGGTTCCTGCCGCACGACCCACCGCTGCTGCACACCGGAGTTCATCGTTGTCTCCCTTCAATTTCTGGTGATCCGCGCCGGATTTCCTTGGTGTCCGCGCGAACCGGTCGTCGCGGGCGGACGCGGCTCGTAACCTTGCCGGAATGCGGATCGATGGCGTGGACCTGTGGATCGTCACCATTCCCCATCCGGAACCGGTCACCTGGGCCGGCGTCGTCGAATCCTCGGCGCAGTCCGTACTGCTGAGGGTCCGGACCGACGCGGGACCGAGCGGACTCGCGCAGGCCCGGCTGCACCCCGCGTGGTCGGGCACCACCCCGCGGCTGACCGCACAAGCGCTGCACGAGCTGTACACACCCTTGGTGCTGGGGGCGAATCCGCTTGCCGCGCAACGGATCCAGGCGGCCATCGACCGCGTGCGCGGCTGGTCGCCCGCCAAGAGCCTGCTGGAGTGCGCCCTCACCGATCTGCGCGCCCGCCTGGCCGGCCTTCCGTTGCGGACGTACCTCGGAGGCTGGTCCGACGAGGCACGGGTCGCCGCCGTGGTCACCCGCGGGCCGGCCGGACAGCGCGTGGACGAACTGGGGAAAGCCGTGGCACGGTACGGATTCACCGCCGTCAAGGTCAAAATCGGCACGGACGTGCACCAGGACATCGCTCTGGTGCACGAAATCCGGGCCACCTTCGGCCCGGAACCGGAAATCCGCGTGGACGCCAACTCGGGCTACTCGCTCGCGGACGCTCTGTTCGCCGCCGACGCCTTCGCCGAAGCCGGCGTCGCGCATTTCGAGGACCCGTGCCCGTTGGAACCGCCGGCGGCTCGTCGCGAGGTGTTCCGCCGGTCGCGGGTTCCGGTACTCGCCGACCGGGTGGTGGACTCGGAGGCGTCCGCACGGCGGGTCATCGCCGATGGGGCGAGCGCGGTGTCGGTGAAGGTCCAGCGCGTCGGGTTCGGGACCGCGAACCGGATCCGTCAGGTGTGCGAGGACGAGAACGTGCCGGCGGTGACCGGGCTCAGCGGTGAGGCCGTGATCGGGGCACTGGCCGGCCTGCAGCTGCACGCCGCCTACCGGCATTTCACCACGCTTCCCGCGGAGGAGAGCTATTTCGCCGCCCTGCCGCACGACGTCGTGAGCTGTGTACCGGAGATTCGCGACGGCAAGATCGTCCTGCCCGACGCTCCCGGCCTCGGCGTGGAGCTCGACCCCGAAGCACTGGCCGCGTTCGGTGTCCGCTACCCCGGCTAGTGTCCTCATAGGACTGCCACCGCGTTGGCCGGTGATCCGACGCCACCGGGCAGGTTCAGCGGGACCGACACGAACAGGAACGCGAAGCGGCCGAGTTCCCGGCACGCCTGCGCCAGCCGATCGAAGGTGAACAGCTCCCCGATCGGCAGGCCCAGCAACGGCAGCAGCCGCCGATGCAGCGATCCGTCCTCGGGCCGGCCGGGAGCGACCTCCAGCGCGGGATTGTCCGCGGTGACGGCCGAGATCTGCCAGCCCCACAACAGTTCCGCCATCGCGCTCGACCCGGCGAGGCCGGGCCAGCGCCGTTGCTCACCCGCCACGGCGTCACCGCGCCGGTACCGCTCCAGCCACCCCGTCCGCACGCACAGGATGTCACCGGGCAGGACCTCGACACCCGCATCGGCGGCCGCGCGGGCGAGCCGGCCGGGACCGATCACACCGTCCTCTTCGGACAGATCGAGGAGCACACCGCGACCGATGATGCCGGCCTGTGCCCAGTGCCCGATGCCGAGCCGGTCGTCGGCGAAATCGCCCTGGTGACCGGTGAAGAACCCGAACTCGCGCGCGCGGACGTGACGGAACCCGTCCCATTGGGTGGAGCCCTGCGGGAAAAACCCGTCCAAGCGGTCGTCCATACTGTTGCGGCTGGGCGAAAAAACGGTGTGCGTGAACCGCTTGCGGCCGAACAACGGCGGATCGGGCTCGTCGAGCGGCAGCGAAATGTTCACCACGACGTTTTCGGTGACCGTGGCCAGGCCCCGCCGCCGGGCTTCGGGCGTGAGATGGCGCAGGCACCCCAGGTCGTCGTCCGGAGGGAACACCTGCCAGGCGTGCCGGTAGTCGCCGGTCTCGCCGATCAGCGGAAGCTCCCGGTACTTCGGCACATCCATCAGGTCGTCCCGGCCAGCGCGGTGATCATCCGGAGGCAGTCGCCGGTGGAAACCTGCCCTGGCAGGCGTAGCACCGGACGGTCCACTCCGGCGCGCCGGAAGGCGGCCGCCTGGCGCAGGACCTCGGTGGGGGCGCCGCGGAGGGTGGAGTCGTCGAGCATCTCGTCGGTCACGGCGCGGCGGGCGAGGTCCCGGTCACCCGCGGCCCACAGCCCGCAGATCCGCTCGACCTGCTCGCCGAAGCCGTAGCTTTCGAACAAACGGCGATAGGCCGTGCCATTGGCCGCGATGTACCAGGCCAGCGTCGCTCGCAGCGGGCCGGGTTCGGCACCGACGACCGTGTACAGGTACCCGGCGACGGCGGGACGAGGCCGCCCGGCCGCCTCCGCGGCGGTCTCCACCGCCCGCAGCGCACCGCCGCGGCCCGAACGCGAAGGCCAGATGGGCAGCCAGCCGTCCGCGTACGCCCCGGTCACTTCGAGAGTCCGGGGCGTGAGCCCGGCGACGTACAGCCGCAGGCGGTCGCGGTCGGCGTCGATACCCAGGGGAAGCCCGCCGAGCGGGAACACCGTGCCGTCAGGTGGCAGCTTTCCGGTGCTGAACGCGGTATCCAGCACACGAACGGTCTCGGCCAGCCGGGCGACCGGACGCTGGTACGGCACCCCGTGGTAGCCCTCGACCAGCGCCCGCCCGCTGGTACCCAGCCCGAGGTTCAGCGTGCGCGTTCCCATCAGCTCGAGGAGGCTGGCCGCGGCCTGCGCGAGCGCGGTCGGGGTGCGGCTGTAGACGTTGACGATCCCGGTGCCCAGCGCGATCCGGCTGGTGGTCAGAGCCAGCTCGGTCAGGATCGAGAAGGCGTCACGTCCCATGCTTTCGGTCACCCAGATCGCGCCTGCCCCGGCCTCGTCCGCGGCGCGCGCGATGCGGACGATCTCGTCGCGCCGGCGTTCCCTGCTGCCGACGGCGATGTCGAGGCCGGCGATGGTGGTCGTGGTGTCGGTCATGGCTTTCACAGCATCAGCGCGTCGACGATGTGCACGTCGCCCGCGCGGCCGACGATGACCGGATTCAGTTCGACGGTGCCGAACGGCGCCAGTACTCCGCCGACGACCGCGTCCGCGAGTGCCTCACACAGGCGCCGCAGGGCGTCCTGGCCGCCGGCGGGGAGCGCGCCGAGAACGGGCCCCAGCCCGGACCGGTCCACTAAGGACACCCACGATCCGGGGTGCAGCGGCAGCGGCACGCTCGCACTGGTGCGCAAGGCCTCGACGAGCGTACCGCCGAGCGCGAGCGTGAGGAACGGGACGCCGCTGTGCCACCGCGTGGAGACCATCACCTCAAAGCCGGCCACCTGCTCCTCGACGAGGAATCCCTCGACACGATCGGCGAGCCCGTGCTCGGCTGCGTTGCGCTCGATGGCTTTCGCCGCGCGCCGCACCCCGGTCCGGTCCTGGAGACCGATCTCGACCAAGCCGAACCGCGCCTTGTGCGCGACCTCGCGCACCACACCCTTGACGACGTACGGCCCGTCACCGGGAAGCCGGGCGGTCAGCAGGTCCGCACGCCGCTCGGCCAGCACCCCTCGTGCGACGGGGAGCCCACAGGCCGCGAGCAGATCCTTCGCCGCCGGCTCGCTGAGCCATCCCATTCCGTCCCTTTTGGACGCCGAACGCTCCTCTGCCGCCTGGCCCGTCCGGGCGTACCGGGTCCGCCGCTGGAGGATGCCGAGCGCGGCGAGCGCGCGGCGCAGACTCCGGACGAGGCCGAGACGCGGTGTGTCCGCCACGACCCGGGCCACCCAGTCGGTGACGGCCTGCTCCCCGATCGGCACCAGCACCACGTCCCGTCCGGTCGCCTCGGCGGCGTCGGCCAGCGCGGAGATCATCTCACGGTGCATGCCACGGAAATCCTCTTCGCCGGGGAAGGTGACGGCGAGAACGCAGAGGGCTCCGTCGATCCGCTCGTCCCTCAGCAACGCCTCGTACAGGCGCCGGCGCGCCGGCCCGTCGAGGCTGCCGGACGCCGTGAGATCCATCGGATTGCCGACGTACCCGGACGCGGAAACGAGATCATCGAGCAGCAGCCGGGAGGCATCGCCGAGTGCGGGCAGGGCGAGGCCGGCATCGGCGGCGAGGTCCGCGGTGAGGGTGGCGGCCCCGCCGGACGACGTGATCACCACCGGGCCACGGGCCATCCCGTGCGCGTGGAAATCGCAGACGGTCACCAGGGTTTCCACGTCCGGCACGACGGCGACCCCCGTATCGACGCAGACGGCGTCGAGGAGATCATGGTCTCCGGCGACCGACGCGGTGTGAGAAAGCGCGATATCACGGGCGAGCCCGCTGCGCCCGGCTGCGAGCAGGACGATCAGCGTCCCGTTGGCCGCGGCACGGCCGGCGATCGTGCGGAACCGGGACAGGTCCCCGATACCCTCCGCGTAGCACGCCACCGCTGTGGTGCCCGGGTCTTCGACTGTCCATTCGAGCCAGTCGAGCAAGTTCGTCACGGTGCCGTTGCCGACCGAGATGACCGCGTTGACCCCGAGGCCCGCCATGGCGAACCCGTCGAGGATGCCGGACACCAGTGCGCCACTGTGGCTGACGATCGACACCTGTCCACTGTGGACGTCGGCGGGGATCGGTTCGCAGATCGGCACGAACCCCTCGGCGAAGGAGGCGACACCGATACCGTTGGGGCCGACCAGTTCGACGCCGAGCCGGTCACACAACCCGGCGAGCTCGGCCGTACGAGCCGCCCCGATCTCGTCGGCACGCTCGACATAACCATCCGCGATCAGCACGATCTTCCGGCAGCCGCGCCCCGCCAGCTGCTCGATCGCCTCCGCGGCGCGCGCCGCGGAAACACCCACCACGGCCAGATCCGGATCGACCGGCAGGCTCGCCACGTCCGGGTAGACCTTCTGTCCCAGCAAGGTGCCACCGGCGCGGTGCACCGGCAGGATCTCCCCGTCGAACCCGTAGCCGGTGAGGTTCCGGATCGCCATCGTCGCGTAGAAGCTGCGCTGCGACGCACCGATGACCGCGATGGCACGGATGTCGCGGAAATAGTCGGGCGTGGGCTTCATCAAACCGCCTTCACGAAAGGGAAACAGGGCTAGTTCTGGGTTTGCCAGGCGGCGATCGTCGCTTTGAGACCGATCTGCTGCCGCTGCGCACGCACCTCGGTCGCGGCGCGGGTGGTGTGCGCGAGCGCGTCCCAGGCGGCACCGGCGCGGACGGCGTCTTCGAAACCCAGCCGCCCGTGCACCTGGTTGAGCGCGTCCTTCTTGAGGGTCAGCAGATCGCGGGACACCCGCGCGATCTCCGCCGCCATCGAACCCGTTCTCGCGTCCAGCTGATCCGCGGACACGGCGTGGTTGGCGAAACCGTAGGCAGCCGCCTCGGCGCCGGTGATCGTCGAGCCGATCCGGTAGCTCATCTCCTTGGCCCGGTGCATGCCGACATGCCATACCCAGGTCGGACTGAGCAGACCGCCGCCGAGCGGCAGGGCGGGCCAGCCGATCGTGGCGGTGTCGGCGCACAGCACGATGTCGCAGCAGTTGGCGAGAATCGTCGCCAGGCCCAGACAATGGCCGTGGATCTTCGCGATCACCGGCACGGGAAGCCGCCACACGTCGAGGAAAAGGTCGATCGAGGCGAGGATGCGGCGGCGCTCGTCCTCGGGCCGGGTCTCGGCCGCCGCGCCGTACTCCGACCCCGCAGAAACGTCCGCCCCGGTGCAGAAAGCGCGGCCCTCCCCCGATAGCACGACAACACGCACGTCCTCGTCCGCACGCACGGCACGCAGTGCACCGGCGAGCGCGGACCGCAGCTCGCCGTTCAGTGCGTTGAGCTTTTCCGGCCGGTTCAACCGGATTTCCCGCACATGCGGCGCCGGATCGCTCAGCACAACGACACTCATGTTTCCTCCAGCAGGGCGGCGATCGAACCACGGGCGAGCACGGCCGAGCCCGTGCGGACAAGGCAATCGGCGGACGTGGGCGGCGACATCGTCCTGGTCATGATCCGGGCGGCCGGATGCTGCAGGCCGAGCTCCGCCGTGCACCCGATGGCACCGTGCAACTGGAATGCCTCGTCGAGCACGTCCCAGCAGTACTCGCCGGCGAGCCCCTTCGCGACGAAGGCGAACTCGCCCAGCCGCGACGCGTCAGTGTCGGCGACCCAGCCCGCGTAGCGAACGAGCGACCTGACGGATTCGAGCTGGGTGTACGCGTCCGCCATCCGGTGGCGCACCACTTGGTTGGCCGACAGTGGCTTGCCGAACTGCTCGCGGTGGGACACATGCCGCACCGTGGCGCGGAAAAGCGTATCCGCGCAGCCGAGCATCTCCGCCGCCTCCAGCACCGCGAATTCGGCCGCGATGGTCAGCGCGTCCTCAGTCCGGAGCACACCGAGACCGGTGACGGCGCCGGGTGCCGGCGTGTGCAGCGGTCGTGTCGCATCGGTGTCGTCGAGTAATGTCCACTGTGCACCGGACGCCTCGACGGCGAGCACGTCGAAGTCCTTGTCCCACCTGGGTTCCAGCCGCAGCACGACGTCGGTGAACGGTCCGAACGGCACACCGGCGTCGCCGTCCGGCTCCAGCGGCGCGGTGACGTCGGCGACGACGAGGCGTCCCGGCTCGGCGATGTCACGACGGCCGAGCCGATCCAGAACCCGGTGCGCGAGCCACATTTCCACCAGTGGATAGGCCGGTGTAGCCGGTACCGTGGCCGCAACCTCGGCGACCGCGGTCAGCAAACCGAATTCACCGAGCGCCACCTCCGCCCAGGAACCTTCTGTCAGCACGGCGTGCAGCTCGGTCAGCCGCGTTCGCCGGACGGTTTCGTCCGGCTCCACGCGAAGCGGGTGGCTCGCCATCACGTCGGCGAGGACGGCACGCACCGCCTGCGCGATCTCCCAGGTGTCCCGCGACAATCCCAGCTTCGTGGCCGCGTCGCTCATGTCGTGCCGGCCCGGGTACCGGCGGGCAATCCGAGGAGCCGGTGGGCGATGATCTCGCGCTGGATCTCCGAAGAACCGGACGCGATGGTCGCGGGTCGGGCGTGGAAATAACGACCGAAATGGCGGTGTCCTCGCGAAAGTGCCCCGCCGCCAAGCAGGTGCAGCCCGTCCACGGTGCCGCGCCGCCACTCCTCCGACTGCTGGAGCTTGACCACCGCCGAAAGGTCGCCGGGCGGGTCGCCATCGGCCTGGCTTCCCAGCAGCCGCAAGGAGTTCAGCTCGGCCGCCAGGTAGGCCGCTTCCAGGCGGCCGAGTCCCTGCCGCACCCGGTCGTCGATGTTCACCCGCGACGCGGAGAGATCGGCTGTCAGCTCCCGGACGGAATGCCTGATCTCGGCGGAGCGGACGAAAGCCATTTCGGCCCCGCGTTCGTACCGTAGCAGCGTTTTGGCGATCCGCCATCCGTCGCCGAGGGCGCCGACGACGTTGCCGATCGGGATCCGGACGTCGTCGAAGAACACCTCCGACAGTTCGGCTCGCCCGTCGATCTGCTGGATCTTGCTGATGGAAACGCCTGGTGCGTCGGCGGGAACGAGCACGAACGAGATCCCGGCCTGCTTGCGCTGGAGTCTCGCGGTGCGCACGAGCGCGAAAATCGCGTCGCAGTACCAGGCGTGACTGGTCCAGATCTTGTGCCCGCTGAGCACGAGCTGGTCACCGTCGACGGTGCCCGTCGTCCGCAGCGACGCCAGGTCGGAACCGGCCTCGGGCTCCGAGAAACCCTGTGCCCAGACCATTTCCCCGCGCAGGATCGGCGGAAGGTACCGCTCCCGCTGGGCGGCGTCGCCGTGGTGAATGAGAACCGGTGCCAGCAGCCGCTTCGCGAGCTTGCCGAGTCCTTCCGGCGCGCCCGCCTCCGCCATGACTTTGGCGAACACGACCCGTTCTTCGGCCGTCGCGTCGAGGCCGCCGAACTCCGACGGCCAGAAGATCGCTCCCCAGCCCGCACGGTACAGCGCCCGGTCCCAGTCACGCTGGAACTCGATCCATTCCGGCGTCGACGGCTGGTAGCGCTGCTGCCACGCCGGGTCCAGCTCTTCGGCAAGCCAGCGCCGTACCCGGTCGCCGAATTGCCGGGCACTCGAACTCAGTCGGAACGACAACGTTTCAGTCCCACCAAGCGTCGGGAACGAACCATCGGCGGGCGAATCGCCAGCCCTCCGGCGTGCGGCGCAGCGTGTCGGAGTACCGGCCCGCGGTGACCCAGACCGAGCTGCCCGCTTCCTTGCCCGGCGAGCGCTTGGACAGGATCAGCGTGCAGGTCTGCTGCGCGGTGTCGCCATCGACGGTGATGTGATGGTCGGTGGTGATGTGGACGAACCCGCGCGACAGCTGATCCCGGGTCATTTCCCGGAGTGCGCTCTCACCGACGACCTCCGGTTGCTCCGGCATGGCGAATTCGCCGTCGGCGGTGAACGTCGCGACCCAGTCCTCTCCGCGGCCGTCGTCCCAGGCGTGGTTGTAGGCCACGGTGTGCTCGACGATGGCCTCCTTGTCGCGCAGGAGCTGGACCTCGGCGCGCAGCGCCGCCAGTTCCGCGGAACCATCCGCCGTTGGCTGATGGGAAGTCTCCCTGACACTCATAATCGATCTCCTCTCAGAACTTGCGCAGACCGGCTTCGATCAGCAACGGCCGGATCGTCTCGTCATACCGGGCGATGCCTTCGTCATAGTCCGGAAAGGACACCGCCATGCCGTCCATCCCCCCGTCGGCCATCGTCTTGATTCCCTCGAACACCTGCTCCGCCGTGCCCACCAACGGAAGTCCCCAGTTGCCCGCGGCGGTTCGCTGGAACATGTGCTCCTGTGCCACCACATCGACGCTGTGCATCTTGCCCATCGACATCTCGATGAACGTCCGGGTGGAAAGCCGGTCCAGCTTGTCCTCGATGAGGTACTTGAACTGCTTCTTCGCGTCGGCCTCGGTGTCTCCGCAGACGATGTAGCCGTGCCCGCAGAACTTCAGGCCGGGATTTCCCGCCTCGGCGGCCGTGCTCCTGGCCTTCGTCACCAGCTCGGGAATCTCCTCGAAGCCGGGATAAATCCCGAAATTGACATCCGCGTATTTCGTCGCGAAAGCGATTCCCGCGGGGCTGGAGCCCGCGCTCATGATGACCGGGCGTGGCCGCTGCAAGGGTTTGGGTTGCGACACGACCTGTTCGCCGCTCAGGAAACGGCCATGGAAGTCGAACGGTTCGTCCGAGTCGAGAATCCGCAGCAGGAAGTCCATCCATTCCGCGGCGTACTCGTAGCGCTTGTCGTGCTCGGCTTCTTTGAGCCCGAACATGGAGAACTCGGTCTGATTCCACCCGGCGACAACGTTCAGTGCCAGCCTGCCCGCCGCGATATGGTCCACCGTTGCCGCCATCTTGGCGACCATCACCGGATGGAACAGCGGAATGTGCACGGTCGAAAAGAACTGGATCCGTTCGGTGATGGCGGCGAGTCCGGCCGCGAAGGTGATCGCGTCCCACATCCGGTCGTACTGCGGATGCGACTGTGCCCAGTTCTTCCAATGCGCGATGGACAGAATCGCGTCGAGACCCGCATTTTCCGCCGCTTTCGCAATGCGGGCGGTTTCGTCCCAGGTGATCCGCAGCGTTCCCTCGCCGTGGGTGAGGGTGGTGCCGCGCGCGGTGTTCAGCGACAGCAGCACGAGTTTGAACTTGTTGACGTCGTTGAGAATCGGGGTGTCCTGGGGCGACACCACCGGGTCGGCGACATCCCACTCGGCGGGCACGTGGGATTCGGGCACTGAGGTCATCGGTCCACACTCCTGAAGTCGAGGGAAATGAGGTGCGCCGAAGCGAGAGAACGGAATCGGCTCCCGCGGCCGGTTTCGGGGTGGACATCCGATGGCCCGGCCGCACAACCTGACGATAGGACAGTCGCGGTGCGACAAGGAAGCGTTGTTCAGAATGGCTGAACGGTTCAGGCCTGCACCGGGATCCGCGCCGTGGCGAAATGCACGACCTGAGCGGCCACCGACTCCAGCTGAGCGTCGATCCGTTCCTGGGCCGAGGTTTCGGCGGCGTTCACCGCTACGCCGAGCGGGGTCGGCCAGCCGCGCAACGCGTGCACGGCCATCCTCAAGTTGTGCACTGTGGACACCGCGGCTTGCCATCCGTGGGCCACGGCGATACACCCGACCGGAACACCGTCGAGATAGGTTCGCTCGGCATCGCGCAGATCCTCGAGGTAGTCCAGTGCGTTCTTCACCAGACCGGACATCGTCCCGTGATATCCGGGCGAGGCAAGGAGAATCCCGTCCGCGCGGCGGATCTCGCCGACGAATACGCGAGCCTGGCCGGCGCGGGTGGGCGCTTCCGGTTGGTACAGCGGAAGCATGAGATCCGGCCCGGCGATCACCTTGACCCTCGCACCGAGACGCTCGGCTGTGCGGGCCGCGGTGCGCAACGCCCGTTCGGAGCTCGACCCGGGGCGCGTCGACCCACCGAAGGCGAGGATGCGCACCGGCTCCCGGACCGGGTGCTGATCAACGGTCATCTGCCTGTCTCTCCTTACCTGAAAGCGACGCGGCCAAGCGCAGCACGGCGTGGCGGATCCGCTCTTGTTCCCGCCCGAACTCGGCGGGCGGCAGCGAAACGCTGAGGGCCGCGTGCGTGGCGCCGGCGGCGTCGCGCAGTGGGGCCGCCACACAGCAGACGTCCATCCTGGTTTCCTGCAGATTGCTGCCATAGCCGCGAATCCGGGTGAGCGCCAGTTCCTCACGCAGCCCGCGCAGTTCGGTCTGGGTGTATTCGGTACATCGCTTCAGCCCGTGCTGCTCGACTACCCGGCGCTGACGCCGGGCGTCGGTGAAGGCCAGCAGCACCTTGCCCATCGCGGTGGAATGGGCCGGAATGGGCCTGCCCACCCGCGATCCGCTCCGGCCGGAAGCCCGGCTCGCGGTCACCTCGTCCAGGCAGACCACCTCGTGCCCGCGCAGTGCCGCAATGTGGACGGTGGCACCCAGGTCCTCGGCGAGCAGCCGGATACGGTCCCGCCGCCCGGTGAGGAATTCGGTACTCAACATCAGCGAACGGTTGAGTTCGAGGATGCGCCAGCCCAGGCGGTACCGGCCACGGGGCGTGCGGCGCACGAGCCCGGTCTCGGTCAGCGTGTCCAGCAACGAGTGGGCACTGGACTTGGGAATCCGCAGTTCCGTGGCCACATCGCTGACCCCCCACTCCGGGACGAGCGGTGTGAACAACCCCAGGACCCGGCTCGCTTTCACTATGCTTCCGAGCATCGTTGCTCCTCAGACGTCCTGGGTTCCTATAGTCAATAGGTAGCAATTATTGGGTGACTGCGCGGCACTGTCAACCCGCCCGGCGGTAGGCTCGAACCCGGCTGCGACCCGAATGACGCCGCCGGCCTGGAAAGGAGCCCCCGATTCCCGCCTCAGCGAAGCCCGCTCGCCGGCGCACCAAGTCCGTCGGGGGAAAGCCGGACCACAAGGGTGTCTCGATCGAACGGATCGTCGACGCGGCCGTGGAGATTCTCGCCGACCGGGGCCTGGAGGGTTTGACCACGGCGGAGGTGGCGCGCCGGCTCGATGTCTCCCAGCCGACGCTCTACAGCCACATCAGGAATCTCGACCACATCCGCTCACTGACGGCCATCCGTGGGATGCAGGAACTCAGCGAGCGGGTGCGGTCGGCGGTCGAGGGCCTCGAAGGTGACGACGCGCTGCGCGCGATGGCCTTCGCCTACCGCGGTTTCGTGCGCGACTATCCCGCGCTGTACATGCTGCAGCAGCGCGCGCCGTCCACCGAGGAGTTCTGGGAAGAGGCGCCACGCGCCGCCCGGCCCGTCCGCCAGGTACTCCGGTCCTACGGCGTACCCGAGGACCAGGTCCCGCACGTGCACCTGGTTTTCCGCGCCTCCATCCACGGATTCGTGGACCAGGAGATCAACAACGCCATCCCCGACGTGCCGGACACGGACGTGAGCTTCGAGCTGTTCCTGCGTTTTCTCACCGACGGCATCAAGCACCTCGCCGCGGAAGCGAAGCGCCCGCGCCGCCGCTGAGCCTTTCCCCCACCCCAGGGCCGGGCATGACTGATCCGCTGAACGCCGCTCAGTGGCTGGACAACCGCTCGGTCGAACCGGCAGCCAGTGCCGCAGCGACGTGGTCGACACCGGCCCGCACGGTCTGCCCATAGCCGTCGTCAGCCAAGGCACCCAGCCGTCGCCTCGCCTCCTCCAGATGCCGCGCCGCGGCGGCGAACGAGCCGAGCCGACGGTAGTTGTCGGCGAGGTTGAGGTGCAGTGACGGGTAAAACCCGGCCACGCTCAACGACGCGTGATGCGCCTTCGCGCGGTCGTCGGTCAACGCGTCGGCCGCGTCCAAGGCGCGGACGTCCCAAGTCAACGCTTCCGCGGCGTCGTCGCACAGGTCGGCCAGGTAATGGCCGATCGTGCAGCGACACAACGGATCTCCCGTCGCGCCCACCTGCTCCCACAGCGCGATCAGCCGCGTGCGGGCCCCGGCTGCATCCCCACCTCGCCCCAACACCATCGCCTCGCCGATCGCCGCCATCATCCGGTCCGGCTGTGCGTCGTTGTCCATGGAAGCCTTCATGAGCGACGACCATAGCCGCGGCCACCGACAACTTCACCGAAGCCGCTGAACTGACGCTTGACGCCCGCGCGGGCAGTGCCTAGTCTTCCTATTGCCTATAGGTACAGCGCGGCGGACACCCCGCGCCGCGCGCCGGCCCGCGATGTCGGCACGCCTACCCGTGCCCTGACGATCTCGCATTTCGCCGAAAAATACGGACAACGATGTTCTGGAAGGACGGCTCCCATGGCCGCCGACGACGTTCTCGACCGGGTCGACCCCGGAAAGCTCAACCGGAAAATCTCCCTGCGCCTGCTGCCGTTCCTCGGCCTGCTGATGTTCGTGGCCTATTTGGACCGGATCAGTCTGTCCTATGCCGGACCTTACGGCATGAACAAGGAACTCGGCCTGACCGCGACGACGTTCGGCCTGGCCGCGGGAATCTTCTTTGTCGGCTACATTCTGCTCGAAGTGCCGAGTAATGTCGCGATGTACCGGTTCGGCGCACGGATCTGGCTCGCCCGCATCATCGTCACCTGGGGCGTGATCCAGATCCTCACCGCCTTCACGCCCAACGCCACGATCCTGTACATCCTCCGCTTCCTATTAGGACTCACCGAGGCGGGATTCACGCCCGGCGTGCTGCTGTACCTGACTTTCTGGTTCTCCCGCGAATACCGTGGCCGCGCGATCAGCCGGTTCCTGTTCTCCGTCATGGTCGCCACCGTCGCCGGGGCGCCCCTTTCGTTCTGGCTCATCTCGATCGGCAACGCCGGGCACCCGTTCGGGCTGACCGGCTGGCGTTTCCTGATCCTGATGACCGGCGTCCCCGCCGTGATCCTCGGCGTGATCGCGTGGTTCTACCTCGACGACGGCCCGCAGCAGGCCTCGTGGCTCTCCCCGGCGGAGAAGGCCGACATCCAGGCAAGACTCGACGCCAAGCCGGCGCACACGCCGTCCTCCCACAGCGTCCGCACGGTGCTGCGCCGTGGGCGGGTGTGGCTACTCGGTCTCTGCTATTTCAGCTTCACCTACGGGGCGTTCGCACTGACCTTCTTCCTGCCCGCGATCGTGGCCGGCTTCCAGAAACAATTCAACGTCCACTATTCGCTGTCCCAGGCCGCCTGGATCACCGCCATCCCGTTCGCCTTCGGCGGTGCCGCCCAGCTGTGGTTCGGCCGCCACGCCGACCGGAAGGGACGCCCAGGGCTGCACGTGGCCGTGGCGGCGGTGATCGGCGTCGCGGGCGGCATCGCCGCGACGTTCGCGACGAACCCGATCACGCTCATCGTGTGCCTGTGCCTGATGGCCATCGGCATCACCGGCGCGACTCCCCTGATCCTGGTGGTGGCGGCCGAACTGTACGGTGGCGTCGCCGCCGCCGCGGCGGTCGCGCTGGTCAACACGATCGGCGTCACGGCCGGGTTCTTCGGCCCCTATGTGACCGGATGGCTGCGCGACCTCACCGGCAGCCAGAACGCCGGCATCATTCTCATCTCGGTCCTGCTCGCGATCTCCTCCGTGATCGCGATCCTCATCGACCGCCGATGGCGGGCGGCCGGCCCCGCCGTCGTGGGCCCTGCCACCGCCAAGGGCCGGGTACCGGTCGAGGAAGACCGGCTCTGACAAGCACAACCGACTGAAATCCCGAAGGGCCTCGCCATGCACTCGGTAACCCGTTCGATCACCTTGCCCGCCCCCGCGGCCGAGGTCTGGCAACTGGTCGGCGACTTCTCCGCCATCGCGAGATGGATGCCGGGAATCGACCGGCTGACCGTGCGCGGCCCGGCGAACGAACCGGGCACCGAGCGGGTCGCGCACAGCGGCGGGACCGATTTCCTCGAGCGTCTCGTTTCCGTCGACGACACGAGCAGGACAATGGTCTACACCATACCTGCTCCGCCGTTCCCGGTCTCCGGGCACCGGGCCACTCTCACCGCCACCGCGAATGATCTGACCGGATGCACGGTGACGTGGGCCGCGACGTTCGACGCGGACCCCGCCGTGGTGGCGGATGTCGACAAGGCCATGGGTGACGGCGCGTTCCAAAGTGGACTCGACTCGCTGGCGAAACTGTTCGCCGGGGGAGGTGATGTCGCGTGAGGCCATCGGCCCTGCCCGCCTGGGAACGCTACCCCACGCTGCCGGTGGACGAAGACAATCTCGCTCTCTACGAGGGCTGGCTCGACCACGAATTCCGGCTCCCCCAGTGCGTGGCCTGCGGAAAATGGCATGCCCCCGCCCACCCGCTGTGCCCGTTCTGCTGGTCCTTCGACCTCGCGCCGCGGAAGCTCAGCGGGCGCGGCACGGTGCACCTGTCGATCCTGCTGCACCAGGGGCCCGCGATGGAGGGAGTGACCTACCCCTACCCCGTCGTCACGGTCGAACTCGAGGAACAGAAAGGACTCCGCTTCACCAGCACCGCGGTCGGCGGCACGGGCCTCGTCCCGATCGGCACCCCGGTCGAACTCGTCTGGCTCGACCGGGGTGGCGCGCCGTTCCCCGCATTCCGGCCGCGACAAGGGGCACGAGCATGACGCACAACCGTATTCAGGATCAGATCGCGATCGCGGGCGTCGGTTCCACCGGCTACAGCCGCAAAGGTGGCCGTACGGCACGGTCCCTCGCGGCCGAAGCCGCCGTCAAAGCGATCCGGGACGCCGGGCTTTCGCGTGCCGATATCGACGGAGTCGTTTCCTCCGCGGGCATGGGCAGCTGGACCATCGTTCCACCGGGCGCCACGGAAATGGTCGCCATGCTCAGACTGCCGGAGGTGACCTATTTCGCCGACGGCAACGCGGTCATCGTGAGCCCACTGCTGGACGCGATGCACGCCCTCTACTCGGGCGCCTGCACCGCGGTTCTGGTGTACCACTACAACTTCCGCACGCCGTTCAATTCCGCCAAAGCCGCCGCCGATCCGTTCCGGCGGAATATCCGCGGGTACGACAGTCTCCCGCCGGAAAACGCCCGCAACGCGGCCGCCTACGCGGCCTGGGCGAGCCGGTACCTGCACGAGAATCCGGTCCAGCGCGAGCATTTGGGCCGGATCGCGGTGAACAGCCGCACGAACGCCGTCGGCAACCCGCTGGCCGCGATGCG
The DNA here is from genome assembly GCF_009707865.1 of Amycolatopsis pithecellobii. Classification (GTDB taxonomy): domain Bacteria; phylum Actinomycetota; class Actinomycetes; order Mycobacteriales; family Pseudonocardiaceae; genus Amycolatopsis_E; species Amycolatopsis_E pithecellobii. Next base: position 80,521 of record NZ_WMBA01000004.1, on the reverse strand, counting down.
CACTCCGCTGACCCTGCCGGACTATCTCTCGGCCAGGATGGTGCGCGAACCGCTGGGAATGCTGGACATGGACCTGCCGGTCGACGGTGCGGAGGCCTTCGTGCTGACGACCACCGAACGGGCGCGGGACCTTCGTCAGGTGCCCGTTCTGGTGCACAACGCGAGTCAGGGCCTGGTCGAGACGGCCGGCGACGAGGAGCAGCTGGGTTCGCTGGCCCGGCACGGCCAGGACGTCGTGGCACGGCAGCTGTGGGCCCGCAGTGAGCGCAGGCTCGCCGACGCCGACATCGCCTACATCTATGACGGGTTCAGCTTCATCTCGTTGTCGTGGCTGGAAAAACTCGGGTGGTGCGGGCCGGGCGAGGCCGGAAAATTCCTCGAAGACCATTGGCGGGACGAGCAGAACAGGCTCCTCATCGACGGCCGCGTGCCGGTGAATCCGCAGGGCGGGATGCTGTCCGAAGGCGGCACCCAGGGCGCGGGTTTCCTCCGCGACGCCGTCCACCAGCTGCGGGGCACCGCCGGGGAGCGGCAGATCGACGGGGCACGGACCGCGCTGCTCGCCATCGGCGGTTTTTTCTACAACTCGCAAGGCGCCGTACTCGTGCGCGACGACGCCCGGTGAGTCCGGAAAGGAAAGGGATCGACCTCATGAGTCCCCGCAGCGACGTCGCCGCCGAATCGTTCCTCGGCGGTATCCGAGTCCTCGAACTCGCCGACGAGCTCGGCGAATATTGTGGCAAACTGCTGGCGGGCCTTGGCGCCGACGTGGTCAAGGTCGAGCCGCCTTCGGGCGAGGTGACGCGCGGCTACGGCCCCTTCTACCACGACATCGCCGACCCGGACCGCAGTCTTCATTTCTGGCACTACAACTTCGGCAAACGCAGCGTCGTACTCGACCTCGACACCGAGAAAGGACGACAGGACTTCGCCGCGCTCGCGCGGGCCGCCGATATCGTGATCGACAGCCGGCCACCCGGGTATCTGGCCGAGCGGGGACTCGGCTACGAACGGCTGCGCGACACCAATCCAGGATTGGTCTATACCAGAATCAGCCCGTTCGGCGACGACGGGCCGTGGGCGGCGCATCTGGGCAGCGACCTCGTGCACCTCGCGCTCGGCGGGGTGATGATGAACTGCGGCTACGACCCCGACCCCGCCGGTGATTACGACACCCCGCCCATCGCGCCCCAGATGTGGCAGTCCTACCAGATCGCGGGCGAAATGGCGGTCATGTCGATCCTCGGCGCGCTGACCAGCCGGTTGCGCACCGGCCGTGGTCAGCAACTGGACGCCAGCGTGCACCAGGCGGTCAGCGCCAACACCGAGACCGATATGCCGGACTGGGTTTTCCTTCGGCAGCAGCACTTCCGGCTCACCAGCCGGCATTCGATGCCCGCTTCGACCGTGCCGTCGCTGTCCATCACCAAGGATGGCCGGTACGTGATGCCCTACCGCACTTATCTCAAGAGCTTCGGCTCGAACTGGGAGAGCGAACTGCGGCTGCTGCGCAAGTACGGGATGCAGGCCGACCTCGAAGACCCGCGGTATGCCGACGACGACTACCGGACCCAGCCGCAGACCGTCGCGCACATCGCCCAAGTGACCGACAACCTGGTCGGCCGCCTGCTGTTCGACCGCGACATCTGGCGCGACGCCCAGGCGGAAGGGCTGCCGTGGGCGCCCATCCGGCGTCCCGAGGAGAACATCGACGACGACCATTGGCAGGCCAGGGACAGCTTCGTGGAGGTCCACCATCCCGAACTCGGCGAGACGTTCACCTATGTCGGCGCCAAGTGGTTCTGCCCCGAAGTCCCGTGGCGTCACGGCCCCCGGCCGCCCTTGCTCGGCGAGCACACCGAGACCGTGCTGTCCGAGTGGGCACCCCGCCCGCCGCAGGCTCCGCGTTGCATGGCCGGGCCGAGCCAAGTGAGCAAGCGGGGCAAGCCCTTCGCGCTGTCTGGCGTCCGTGTCGTCGACCTCAGCTGGATGCTCGCGAGTGCCGGCGCGGGCCGCTTCCTGGCCGCGATGGGCGCCGAGGTCATCAAGGTCGAACACGAGTCCCGGTGGGACAGCATGCGGTTCGGCTTCGGGATGTGCCCGCCGGGCGGTCGCGCGGAACGCGACAGCGCGACGGCGGCCCTCCCGGCTCCCGAGGTGACCGGTCCGGACCAATGCGGGAACTTCATGGAGGTCAACGCGGGCAAGCTCGGTATTTCCCTCAACCTCAAGCATCCGCGCGGACGGCAGATCCTGGAAGACCTCATCCGCGACGCGGACATGGTCGTCGAAGGATTCTCTCCCGGCACGATGGAACGGATGGGGCTAGGCTACGAGCGGCTCAAGGAACTGAACCCGGGCATCATCTACGTTCAGCAGTCGGGTCTCGGACAGCACGGCACCTACGGGCAGGCTCGCGCCTACGGCCCGACCGCGCAGGGATTCTCCGGGCTCACCGAGATGTCCGGGCTGCCGGCACCGTTCCCGCCCGCAGGCATCGGATACTCCTATTTGGACTGGTTCGGCGCCTACAACATGGCCAACGCGATGCTCGCCGCGCTCTACCGGAAGGCCGTCACCGGGGCGGGCTGCCACATCGACGCCTCACAAGGGGAAACCGGCATCTACCTGACCGGGTCGGCCGTGCTCGACTGGTCGGTGAACGGCCGGGCCTGGTCCCGCTACGGGAACCGCTCGCCCGCCAAGCCGGCCGCCCCGCACGGCGCCTACCGCACCCAGGGCGACGACCGCTGGATCGCGCTGTCGGTGTTCACCGAAGAGCAGTGGGCAGCGCTCATCACGGAACTGGGCGACCCCGAATGGGCGCGCGAGTCCCGGTTCGCCACGCGTGAAGCCAGGCTCGCGCACCAGGACGAGCTCGATCGCCTGCTCGACGACGCGACGCGCCACCGGGACGGTTTCGAGTTGATGGCCGCGTTGCAGGCGCGATCGGTCCCGGCCGGCGTGTGCCAGACCGCGCAGGACCGGTACGAATCGGATCCCCAGTTGCGGTACCGGGAATGGATGGTCGAGCTGAACCAGTCCCACATCGGGGTGTGGCCGGTCAAGGAACATCCGGTGCGGATGAGCGAGACACCGTCCTATATCGGCGGACCGTTCGACCGTTCCGGTCCGAGTTACGGCGAGGACACCGGCTATGTCCTGCGGACGATTCTGGGACTGACCGAAACGCAGGTGGCCGATTTGACGGAAAGCGGGGCGCTGTGACCGGATTCATCGACATCAATCCGCCTTATCTGAACCCTCGGTACAAGTCCACTGTGCTCAGAGCACCACGGAAACGGCTCATCCAGCTGCCGCCCGAATGGTTCCACCGCTCCCCCGGGCCGGTATTCGGCCGGGTCGCCGTGCGGCCCGGCGACAACGACCTGACCACCCAGCACCCCGGCCGGCCCATCGGCCAGTTCATCACCCTGTCGGGGCGGGTCCTGGACAGCGACGGTCGCGGCGTGCCCCATACACTCGTCGAAATCTGGCAGGCCAACGGGGCGGGACGGTACGTCGACACGGCGGATCCCGGGCTCATGCCGCTCGATCCGAACTTCACCGGCGCCGGCCGGACGCTCACCGATTCGTCGGGACACTACCGTTTCCGGACGATCAAACCGGCGGCTTATCCGGGCCGTTTCCGCGGGATGTTCCGGCCCGCGCACATCCATGTCTCGGTGTTCGGCCCCGACCTTGGCAGCCGCATCATCACCCAGTGCTATTTCGAAGGTGACCCGTTGCTCCCCTTCGATGCGATCGCGCAGTCGGTCGGCGACCCGCGTGGGCTCGACCGGCTCACCGCCCGGTTGAACTGGGACGACACCGAACTCGGCGACGTCGACGCCGCGCTCGCCTACGACTGGGACATCGTGCTGCGTGGCCGCGAGATGACCCCGCGGGAGCCGTTGACATGAGCGACGTCATCAGCCCCTCGCAAACCATCGGGCCGCTGTACGGGTTCGCGTTGATGTTCGACGGAAGTGAGCGGACCGTCTCCGCTGACGCCGGCGACGCCATCCGCATCAGCGGCTCGGTCTTCGACGGCGAAGGGAAGGCCATCCCGTATCCCGACACCCTTGTCGAGCTCTGGCAAGGTGACCAGTGGGCCCGTGCCCGCGCGGACGAGGACGGGATATTCCGGTTCGTCGTGCGCAAACCCGTCGCGGCTCCGTTGCCGGACGGGCGGGCGCAGGCACCACATTTCACCGTCGCCGTCTTCGCCAGCGGGCTGATCAAACAGGTCGTGACCCGGCTGTACTTCCCTGACGAGCGCGAGAATTCCGCCGATCCCGTACTCGGTCTCGTTCCCGAAGCCGAGCGGCACCGGCTCGTCGCCCGGCGGACCGTCGATGGACTGACCTTCGACATTCACTTGCAGGGAGCCGAAGAAAGCGTTTTCTTCGACTACTGATCCGCCTGCATGATGTCGAACACGATCTCGACGAGCGGGCTGCCTTCGATCCAGTCTTCGACATTCTGGGGCTGCGGCACGGCGCCGGGATTGTGGGGCTGATTGAGATCGTCCACAATGTACTGGAGGATTCGCCGTCGCTCGCCCGGATCGGACACTTCCACCGCGGTGGCTGCGAGGTCTTCGTGAATGCCGTGCTTGAGGTGGAAGGTGAAGCGCGGCGTCACGAGGAGGTTCCGGTGCCAGTCGCGGCGGGCGGGGGTACTGCTGAGGTACCATCGCCCGCCGACGTGGTGGAACCAGATCTCGATCCGCCGGGGCAGTCCCGTCCTAGCGCCGATGGTGGTGATGTCGACGGTGCGCTCCCATGCGTTCGAGCCGGTGCCGAGATCGAGCGCACGCCGGATGGCGCCGAGGCCGGGTTTCGCGGCCATGACCGTGCGGCTCCTTTCGTTTCAGCTGTTGACCATCACGGTCTTGGTCTCGGTGTAGGCGTCGAGAACATCGGTGCCGTGTTCTCGCCCCAGCCCGGACATCTTGAAGCCGCCGAACGGAACCGTCCCGGTACTCATGTCCGCATAGCCGTTGACCCACACCGTGCCGGCTCGCAGACCCGCGGCGGCGCGCTGGGTGCGGGCGAAGTCGCGGGTCCACACCGATGCGGACAAGCCATAGTCGGTGTCGTTGCCCTTGGCGATCGCGTCCTCGATATCGGTGAAGGTCATCAGGGCCGATACGGGGCCGAAGATCTCCTCACGGACGACACGCATCGCGGGGGTGACGTTCTCCAGCAATACGGGGCGCATGAACAGCCCCTCGGCCTCCCAGTCACCACGCGCCTGGACGGTCGCGCCCTCCTCACGTGCCAGGTCGAGATAGCCGCTGACCCGGTCGAAATGCGCACGAGAGGCCAGCGGCCCGATCTGGGTACCGTCGGCGAATGGGTCCCCGGCGACGTAGGCGTCCATCGCCGCGAGCAGAAGTTCGCGGAACTCGTCCTTGACGGTCTCCTGCACGAAGATGCGGCTGCCCGCTACGCAGCCCTGGCCCGTACCCTGGCAGAACGCCGCCGCCGCGGTCCGTGCGGCGGCTTCGAGATCGGCGTCGTCGAACACGATCGTCGGCGACTTCCCGCCCAGTTCGAGGGTGACCCGCTTGAGGTCGGCCGCCGAGGTGCGCAGGATGTGCTGTCCGGTGGCCACCGAGCCGGTGAAAGAGATCTTGTCCACGCCACGGTGCTCGATCAACGCTTGCCCGGTGAGCGCGCCGTCGCCGGTGACGACGTTGAACACGCCGGCGGGCAGTTCGGTCCCGGCGGCGATGAGCTGGGCGAGCCGGATCGCCGAAAGCGAAGACCACAACGCGGGTTTGTGCACGAAGGTGTTGCCGGTCGACAACGCGGCACCGAGCTTCCAGCACAACTGCTGGAGCGGACCGTTCCAGGCGGTGATCCCGGCCACGACCCCGAGCGGCTCACGCACGGTGTAGTGGAACTTCCCCGGTTCGGCGGGGGCGATCTGGCCGTAGATCTTGGTCGGCCACCCGGCGTAGTGCCGCAGCACGTCGACGCACTGGCCCGCCAGCCACCGGTTGACCCACAGTGCGCCGCCCATCTCCAGGGAATCCAGCACGGCCAGCTCTTCGGCGTGGGCCTGAATGACGTCGGCGATCTGCAGCAGAAGCTCGGTACGCCGCTGCGGCGTGATCGCCGACCACGACGGGTCTTCGAAGGCGGTCCGCGCCGCCCTGACCGCTGCGTCGACGTCCTCGGCGCCGGCGATGGCGACGGTGGTCAGGGGCAGCTCGGTCGTCGGGTCGATCGTGGGCTCCCACCGGCCGGAGATCGGCGGAACGAACTCGCCGCCGATGAACAACGGCAGCGGGCCCTCGTCCAGCAGGGCATGGCGGGGCCGATCGGAGAGAGGAGCAAGGAAAGGCATCAAGCGTCCTAACTAGTTAGTTCGGTTATCGCTCCACTATAACCCAACCAACCGGTGCTCTTAAACTCATGGCGTGACTCGATCCCAGCCCGACGGCACCCGCCTGCGCCGGACCCGCAGCGACGGCCAGGCCACCCGTCGCCGGATCCTCGACGCCGCCACCGAAGAGTTCGCCCGGTACGGCATCGCCGGAGCGCGCGTGGACAACATCGCCGCCAACGCGGGCGCCAACAAGGCCAGGATCTACGCCTACTACGGCAGCAAGGAAGCGCTCTTCGACGCCGTCCTCGCCGACAACGTCGCCGCGATCGTCGACGCCGCTCCCCTCGACGCCGGCGATCTTCCCGGCTACGCCGTCGCTCTCTACAACGCCTACCTCGCCAACCCCCTGTGGCTACGGCTCGCCACCTGGACCCGCCTCGAACGCCGCCCCACCGGCACGCTCTTCCCTGACTGCCCCGCCCTGGACGCACCGAAGCTCGCCGCGATCGCCGAGCAGCAACAAACAGGACGAATCAGCGACGACTACACCCCGGGCGAGATCCACGACCTGGTCATTGCGCTCTCCCTCGCCTGGGCACCCACCAGCGTCACCACCGCGGCCGGCCCGGACGACACCAAGAAAGAGCACGATCAGCGCCGCACGGCACTCCGCAAAGCGGTCACGCATGCTTTCCTGCCCGCACCCACCGCGTCCCCGTGAATCGCCCCGCGGCGAGGAGCATTCCGGCGAACACGATGATCCACAGGGCCAGCCCCACCCATTTCGCGTAGTCACCGAGGGCGGCGAGCCAGGCGGTATCGGTGACCTTGCCGAGCTGTGTGGTGGCCACGCCGTACATGCCCACCGGGAACACCACGGCCCACAGTCCGCTGTCGTAGCTCAACGACACGAGATGCCTGACATAACGCCACACGCCGAGGGCGAGCAGCATCGGGATCAGCCAGGTGCAGAACGACCACAGCGTCAGCAAGGCACCGGTGAGGACGTCGCGGGACACCAGGTGCGTGGCGGCGGGCAGGGTGAGCAACCGGGCACCGGCCAGGATCGTGATCGCCGCCGCGCCCATGAACACCCAGTCGGGCGCCACGAGATCCCTCGGCGAGACCGGGCGAACCAGCATTCGCGCCAGGCCGATCCCCGCCAGCAACAGGTACAGCACCAGCCCGATCGCCCAGCACACCAGGCCCACCACCGTCACGACCATGGCCTGTCCGAACGGGGCGAGCGAGGCCGCGGCCACCGCGACGGACTGCGTGCCCACCACCCACAGGAACCAGGTGCCGTTGACCTGTTCCAGGCTCGGGTGGCGGTGTGTGTCGCCGATCAGTCCCAGCGGCACCCCGTAGCCGAGCACCAGCCAGGCCAGCACACCCACGAGAAACAGCACGACCGCCGGCCAGCGAAAGTCACCAGCCGCAAGGCGGGCGGCCAGCACGTTCGACGCCGCCACGAAGGTGAGAACGCCGAAACCGCGCGGGCCGAGCGCATCGGCCAGCATCCGCCGGGGCCACCGCAGCAGGCGCCAGCCGGACACCACGACCAGCCCCAGGTAGCCGGCCAGCGCGATGAGCAGCAGCACATCCGACACGGGAGCCGGGGTCAGCGCGACCGACACGATCCCGGTCGCCATGACGAACGCGAACACGCCCGGGTCGAGATCACGCACGACTGACCGCCACTGCGCCCACGGTGGGCTGAGGGACGGTGCTGCCCGCCTGGTCATGCGGTCGACGCGGTGACCCGGCGCCGGCTCGGTCACGGACAACCGTCCGCCAGCCACTGCGCCAGCACGGCGGCTTGGCTGTGCTCGACATCGCGAGTCGCCGTCAGCAGCGTCAGGTTGCGGGTGCGGGCGAGCGAGTGCAGGCGCTGCGCCGGCTCCCGCCGTGACGGATCGCGCAACTCGGCGAGGTACCGGCGGCGGAACTCGGCGAACCGTTCCGGATCATGCCCATACCAGCGGCGCAGTTCGGTCGACGGCGCCACCTCGCGCAACCACTCGTCGAGGTGGGCGTCCTCCTTGCGCATTCCGCGCGGCCACACCCGGTCCACCAGCACCCGCACGCCGTCCGAGTGGCCGGGTTCGTCATAGATCCTGCGGTAGGCGATGTGTGCAGCCATGGCACGCTCCTTTCCTTTCATGGTCGTCCCGGCACCGAGAGCACGCAAGGCGGGGGCCAGCAATCCGGTCATGAAGAGTCCGTTTGTTCGAATGCGAACGAGGCTGCTGCGCGCCCTCGATGACGCCGAGAGTGCGGTGGCGGCGACGCGGGACAGCGCGTCAGGCACGGTGACGCTCATCGGGTTCCGGACCGTGCTGGCCGCGCCCGCCGGGACCGAGTCGGAGTTCCTCATGGCGCACCCACTGGTGTTACGCACCCCGCCCTGTCGCGCACCGGCTGGACAGTTTTCCCGATATGGCGCGCCTTGTCGCGGCCGGCGCCGGGGTGACGATCATTCCGGAGTCCTTTTCCTGTTCCGTCTATTCAGGACCGTTTCCGCTGATCCTGAAAAGTGAGACGCGTTGGCGGAAACCGCGGGGCACCATATAGTCCGCAGCTGGACCACAACGTCCGTGCGCGGGATTTCCCGCCCCTGACAACGGAAGAGCCGGCATTGATCGACGAGCACGGCGTGCATGGAACCGGGCTGAAGCTGTGAGCGCACCGATCGGGGCCGGGCTCGGCGACGGGCGTGCATTCCGGCTCGGTTTCCTGCTGCACCTTGACGAAGACCTGCCGCCGGCGCGGGCTGCGCGGGCGGCCCGGTCTCGCGGACCCACGCCAACTGAACGGGGTTGTGGCCTCATGAGCCTGGAATTCCTGTGGTACATCCCGAACCAGAGCCAGCCGGGGCACCGTGGGGAACCGGTGACCTCGGACCACAACAGCCTGGACACCCTCACCAGTCACGCGCGAGCCCTGGAAGAGCACGGCTGGGGCGGCGCGCTCATCGGCGCCGGCTGGGGCAGGCCCGACACCTAGACCGTCGCCACCGCGCTGGCGGCCAGGACGACCACGTTCCAGCCGCTGGTCGCCATCCGCCCTGGTTACTGGCGTCCGGCGACCTTCGCGTCCGCCGCCGCGACCCTCGACCATCTCACCGGCGGCCGGGTGCTGGTGAACATCGTGTCGGGTAAGGACAATCTCGCCGCCTACGGTGACAGCGAAGGCGATCAGGCGCACCGTTACGCCCGGACCAAGGAGTTCCTGCGGATCGTGCGGAAGCTGTGGACCGAGGAGGATGTCACCTACCACGGCGAGCATTTCTCCGTCACCGGCTCCACGCTCACCCCGCGCCCGGTGGTACGCGGCGACCGGCGGCACCCGCGGCTGTACTTCGGCGGCGCGTCACCGGCAGCCGAAGAGGTCGCCGCCACCGAAGCCGACGTACAGCTGTTCTGGGGTGAGCCTCTCGCGGGCATCGCCGAGCGCATCGACCGGCTGAAGGACGTCAGCGAGAAACTCGACCGCGAGCACCCGCCGCTACAATTCGGGCTGCGCGTCACCACGCTCGTGCGTGACACCACCGACCAGGCCTGGGCCGACGCCGGAGCGAAGGTCGCCCGGATGGCGACGGACACGACTTTCCGCGACCCCAACCGGCTCGTCGCCACGGGGCAGCAACGCCTGCTCGACCTGGCCGCCCGCGGCGAGGTCCTCGACGACAACCTGTACACCACACCAGGCCGTTTCGGCGGCGGCGGTGCGGGCACCACATGGCTGGTCGGATCGGCCGAGGACGTGGCGAACTCCCTGCGCCGCTACCAGGAACTCGGGATCACCCACTTCATCCTGTCGGACACCCCCTACCTGCGGGAGATCGAACGCCAAGGCACCCACCTCCTGCCACTGCTGCGCTGAATCCCAGGCCGCCCACGAAACCACCACCACGAAGCCTCCGCAACGATCGGCGATTCAAAAAGATCGCCTCGCCGGCGGGCCGGCTCCGGGATGACGGAAAAGCCCGAAAGGTCACCTTGTCGAGGTGGTCGAACTAGGCGGTTCCGCGACGCTTCACGGTATCGAATCGGGGCCGATTTTCCTCCAGCGTGTTTACCCAGTGAGACGGCGCGCAACACTTTCGGGTGACGTCTGGCTCGGACCGGGCGCCGTACAGGGCAGCGTCGACAACGGGTGGTGCACAGGCGGGAACGGATGCTCAGCGTCAGGCAGGTCTCGGTTCGCTACGGGAGATCCGTGCAGGCTCTCTCCGAGGTCAGTCTCGATGTGTCCGATGGATCCGTGGTGGCCGTGCTGGGCGGAAACGGGGCCGGCAAGACAACCTTGCTGCGCGCCATCTCCGGCACCCTGCCCTTGCACAACGGGGCGATCTCCCATGGCCAGGTGCTGCACAACGGGGTCCGGATCGACCGGATGGATCCGGCGCAGATCGTCCGGCGCCGCGTACTGCAAGTCCCCGAAGGCCGGCAGATCTTCACCGGGATGACCGTCGAGGACAACCTCCGGGCAGGCGGACTGGCCTCGCCCGCCCGGACGCGCACTGCGGCGCGGGATCGGGTGTACGAGCTGTTCCCGGTGCTGGCGGAGCGCGCCAGACAAGTCGGTGGTTTGCTGTCCGGCGGCGAGCAGCAGCAGCTGGCTATCGGCCGGGCCCTCATGGCCTCCCCCGACACGCTGCTGCTGGACGAACCGTCGCTCGGTCTCGCGCCGCAGCTCGTTTCCCGGCTCGGCTCGATTGTGCAGCAGATCAATGCGGCGGGTACGTCGGTCGTCCTCGTCGAGCAGAACGCGACGATGGCGCTGGGCGTTGCGCACTGGGCGGTCGTGCTCGAGGTCGGGCACCTCACCCTCGAAGGCAGTGCGGAAGAACTGGTCGAATCGGACGACATTCAGCAGTTGTACCTGGGCGGACATGCGGAGAGCGAGGCCGCGGCCGTCGCGGCGGCCACGGAGGCCCAGGATCACCGCCGGCGCCGGCCGACGCTGCGGGCGTGGTCGGGATGACCCAGACCACCGCGCAGCAGACCCGCTCCGGCCGACGTGTCAGACCGCTGCGGGTCGACGACCTGACCGTGCGGTTCGGCGGACTCGTCGCGCTCGACCACGTCAGTTTCACGGTCGAACCCGGCTCGATTCACGCGCTCATCGGACCCAACGGCGCCGGCAAGTCGACCTGCTTCAACGCGATTTCCGGGGTGTACCGGATCGCCGAGGGCCGCATCACCCTCGGCGAGATCGACCTGACAAAGACGCGCGCGCACCGCCTCGCCGGGCTGGGAATCGGCCGCGCGTTCCAGAGCCTTTCCCTGTCGCCGACCTCGACCGTGTTCGACAACGTGATGCTGGGCAGGCACAGCCTGACGGCGGGCGGCTTTCTTTCCTACGGCCTCCGTGCGCCGTGGACGTCCAGATCCGCCCGGCGCCACGGCGAGCGGGTGACCGAGATCTGCGAATTCCTGGGGATCACCCGGTACCTGCGGACACCCGCCGGTGCGCTGCCGTATGGCGACCAGAAGCGCGTCGACATAGCCCGTGCCCTGGCCGTCGAACCGACACTGCTCATGCTGGACGAACCCGCGGCGGGGATGAGTGCCGGTGAGACCGCCGACATGGCGAGGCTGATCCAGGACGTCCGCGACGAACTCGGGGTTTCGGTCCTGCTGGTCGAGCATGACATGGGACTGGTGATGGGCATCGCCGACCGGGTCACGGTCCTCGACTTCGGCAGGCTCATCGCCGACGACGTCCCGGCCGCCGTGCAGTCCTCGCCCGCTGTCATCCACGCCTACCTGGGGAATGAGGACTCCGCCGGTGACGCGGGCGGCGAACCGGGGAGGGAGGCCGGTTAGGTGGGTGCTTTTCTCCAGGTACTGATCAACGGCACGGGAAAAGGCGCGGTCTTCGCCCTTCTCGCGCTGGGCTTCGTCATCATTTACAAGGCGACCCAGGTGGTGAACTTCGCGCACGGCTCGCTCGCCCTGTTCGGCGGCTACGTGGTGGCCGTCCTGAAGCCCTCCGTGGGCTGGTGGGTGGCCGCGCTGTCCGGGATCGCCGCGGCCGCACTGCTCGCCGTCGTGGTCGAGCGTCTGTTGCTGGCGCGGGCCCGCTTCGCCAGCGACGCCGGCCTCGCGATCCTGACCATCGGGGTCGACGTCGTGCTGCTGACCGAGATCGCCCGGCGCCTCGGCACCGAGGCTGCCCCGTTCCTCGGTGATCCCTATGACGTCCGGCCGATCGTGCTGGGCGGCGTGACGATCGGGCGGACTCAGGCCGTGGCTTTCGGCGTGGCCGTGGCGTTGATCGTCGTGTTCTTCGTGGCGTTCCGGTTCTCGTCGTGGGGCATCGCGATGCGGGCGCAGTCGGAGAACCGGGAGGCCGCCGCGCTGATGGGCATCCGCATCGCGTGGGTCCGGGCCGGTGCCTGGGCCGTCGGTGGTGCGCTCGCCGGGATCTCGGTGCTTTTCCTCGCCACCCAGGATTTCTCGGGAGGCGGGCTGTCCCCGGCGACGCACGGCGTCGCACTGGCCGCTTTCCCGGCCGCGATCATCGGCGGCCTGACCTCGCCGGGCGGCGCGGTGGTGGGCGGCTTCGTGGTCGGTCTCACCGAGGCGTTCACCGCCCAGTACGTGAGCCTGGATTTCAGCAAGGTCGCGGTCTACCTGGTGATGCTGGTCGTCCTGGTGTTCTGGCCGTCCGGGCTGTTCGGGAAGGTGGTGCAGTCCCGTGTCTAGCCGGCCGGCGCGGGCCCGGGCGGACCGGGTGTGGCGGATCGGCAAGGTCGTCAAGATCACTGCCGTCGCCGCGCTGATCGCGGTGCTCCTGCTGCTGCCGCTGTATCTTCCCGGCGACTGGCTGAAGGTCGGCACCTGGATCATGACGGGCGCCGTCGGCGCCATCGGCCTGACCATCCTCACCGGACAGGCCGGTCAGCTGTCGCTGGCCCAGGCGTTCTTCCTCCTCGTCGGAGCGGTGTCGTATTCGGTGCTCACCGGTCCGACCACCGATCCGACCTATATCGGCCTGGGGTGGCCGCCCCTGGCGGGCATGATCGGCGCGGTTCTCATCTCCGGGCTGGCGGGGGCGGCGTTCGCACCGGTGAGCGGCCGGTTGCGCGGCATCTATCTCGGCGTCGCCTCGCTCGCCCTGGTCTTCCTGGGGTTCTGGCTCGGCAGGGCGTTGCCCTCGATCGCCGGAAGTACATCCAGCGGCCGCCCGCCCACGCCGTTCTCGGTTTTCGGGCTCAGTGTGGATGTGCCGCGGCAGTTGTCCGAGATCACCATCGCAGGCGTGCCGCTGGGCCGCGATGAGCGGTCCTGGTACCTCTTCCTGTTCCTGACCGTGGTCGCTTATCTGCTCGCCCAGGGGGCGGTGCGCGGCCGGCCCGGACGCGCGTGGCGGGCCGTCCGGGACCACGAAACGGCGGCGACGGTGCTCGGCGTGTCCGTCGTGCGAACCAAGGCCAGCGTGTTCGCGATCTCCTCCGCCTATGCCGGCCTGGCCGGCGTGATGACGGCCTGGTGGACGGGGATCACCAAGCCGGACGAGTCCGAGGTCGTCGGCACCTACAGCGTCACGGTCTCGATCGCGTTTCTCGCGATGATCGTCGTGGGCGGCATGGGGTCACTGCCGGGCGCGGTGCTCGGCGCGGTGGTCGTCTTCGGTCTGCCCGTCGCGCTTCCCCTTGTCACACAAGGCGGATCCGGCACCATCGGCAGTGGCACGGCCTTCACGCCGATCGTCATCACCAACCTCACGTTCGGCGCCCTGATCATCCTGATCATCTTGTTCGAGCCGCGCGGTCTGGCCGGTCTCGGCCGCCGGCTCGGCCTGAGACTCCCGGGCCGGGCGCCCGGGGAACAGCCGACCGGGCGGGCGGGCCGGCGCCGGGTCACCGACCGGGCGGCCACCCGCCAGGCTTGATCGGTCAGCGGAAGGAGACATCATGCGAACGACGCATCGTGCGGTGGTCACCGCCGCGGTCGCCGTGGCCCTCGTGCTCGCCGGGTGCAGCACCAAGGGCAACCAGAACACGGGACAGGGCGGTGGATCCGCCGTCAAGACGGACTTCGGCGTGACGAACACCGACATCACGCTCGGTGCGCTCACCGACGCCTCCGGGCCGTTCAAGAACCTCGGGCTCGGCATCACGCACGGCAGCGAGTTGTGGGCCACCGACGTGAACAACGCCGGCGGTATCTGCGGCCGGCAGATCAAGCTGATCGAAAAGGACCACGGCTACGCCACGGACAAGGCGATTCCGCTCTACGGCCAGATGCACGACGACGTGCTCGGCATGGTGCAGCTGCTCGGCTCGCCGATCTTGGCCGCGCTGAAGAAACAGATCACCGACGAGAAACTGGTGTCCGTGCCGGCATCCTGGGCGTCGACCAACCTGGACAGCCCCTCGGTGCTGATGGTCGGCGGGACCTACGACATCGAGCAACTCAACGGGTTCTCGTTCATGCAGCAGAAGGGTTTCGTGCATGACGGGGACAAGATCGGGCACATCTACATCGACTCCGAGTACGGCAAGAACGGGTTGCTGGGTAGCCAGGCCTACGCCAAGGCACACAACCTCGCGCTCGTCCCGGAAAAGATCACCGCGACGGACACCGATATGACGGCCGCGATCACCGGCCTGAAGAGCGAGGGTGTCAAGGCGATCGCCTTGACCACCACGCCCGCGCAGACGGCCTCGGCGCTGACCCAGGCGAAGGCCCAGGGCTTCGACGTGCCGTTCATCGGCAACAACCCGACCTTCGACCCGGTTCTGCTGTCCACGCCGGCGAAGGACGCCTTCGACAAGTTCTACTTCGTCAACGGCGTGGTGCCCTTCTCGGCGGATCTTCCCGCGGCCAAGGACGTCGCGGCCAAGTACAGCGCAAAGTTCACCGACACGCCGAACATCGGCGTCGACTTCGGCTACGCCTCCGGTCTGGTGTGGCAGAGCGTGCTGACCACTGCCTGCAACGACAAGGAT
This sequence comes from Amycolatopsis pithecellobii, assembly GCF_009707865.1. Lineage (GTDB taxonomy): Bacteria > Actinomycetota > Actinomycetes > Mycobacteriales > Pseudonocardiaceae > Amycolatopsis_E > Amycolatopsis_E pithecellobii. The sequence goes on along the minus strand of NZ_WMBA01000004.1, from coordinate 65,214 downwards.
CTGACCCGCCAGGGCATCCTCAACGCGGTGGCGAAGACGAAGGTCGACACCAGGGAACTCGCCGGTCAGCTGGACTTCTCCCAGCCCGGCCAGCCATCCAGCCGGATGAGCTACATCGCGCAGGCGGACGCCGCGGTGCCGGGCGGCATCACCTACGTCAAGCCATTGTTCGAAAGCCCGGAGGCAGCCGCTTACAAGACACCGTTCCAGAAGTGAGCCCTGCACCGGCGCGCGCCGCGGCGCGCCGGTGCGCGGACGGCTCAGCCCTCGTCGCCGTGGTGCTGAGGTGCGGTGTACTGCACGGCGCTCCACGCGGCGCGGGCTCCCGAGTCGCCGATGCGGATCACCTGCACCGCCGAGACCGCCGCGAACCCGACGGTCAGCACCATCAGCACCGGCACCACCGCACGCATCGGACGCCGGGCCGCGCCGGGTCCCTCGCGCGGCAGGCGCCGGCTGAACCACACCAGCGCGGCGAGTACCACCAGCAGTGCGGCGACGAAGATCAGCAGCTGGTCGCCCAGTTGCGCGTGCTGGCGGATCAGCGGCGTGGGTGCCAGCCGGTCGCGCAGATCCTCCCCGCTGCTCGTCGCGATCGGAATGCACACGGCCGCCACCGCGGTGAGACCTACGGCGATCCAGCCGAACCGCCGTCGTGCCGCCGGCCACAGTGCGACCGCGACCGCGGCCAGTACCGACAACGGCACCAGCACCACCACCGCGTGCACGATCAGTACGTGCAGCGGCAGCCCGGAGATGAAACCAGGCATCGAGCCCCCTTCGTGCGATGAACGCGGCACATCCTGCCGGTCATTCCTGGGAGGTTTCTTGGAGCCCGCCAAGGTTTCACTCAGAAAACACGCCGACACTGGACGTCGTGAACGCGAGATGGTGGCTGTTCGCCCTGCTGGGTCTCAACGCGGCGTGGGTCACCGACCTGTTCGTCCTCGGCCACGAGCTCAGCGCGCCCGGCGGGGTACTGACCGTCCTGGGCAGACTGGCCGGGCTCTACGGCGCGCTTGTGCTGGTGCTGCAGCTGGTGCTGATCTCCCGGTTACCGTGGCTGGAAAGCCGGCTCGGGCTCGACCGGCTGACCCAGTGGCACCGGTGGACGGGTTTCTGGGTGTTGTGGCTCCTCGTCGCGCACGTCGTGTTCATCACTCTCGGGTACGCGGCGCAGGACGGTTCACCGGTGCTCGCCGAAGTGGGCACGCTCGTGTTCCACACCGACGATGTGCTGCTGGCGACGATCGCCTTCGTCCTGCTGGTGGTGGTCGGTGTGACCTCGGCCAGGGCGGCGCGACGCCGGCTGCGTTACGAGTCGTGGCATCTGCTGCACCTGCTCGCCTACCTTGCGGTCGTACTCGGGTTCCTGCACCAGGTGAGCATCGGACAGGACTTCACCGGCTCGCCCGCCGGCCGCCTGTACTGGTGGTCGCTCTACGGTCTGGCGCTCGGCCTGGTCGCGATTTCCCGCATCGGGCTGCCGCTCGTGCGCAACCTCCGGCACCGGCTGCGGGTCGAGTCGGTCGTGGCGGAAAGCGATGACGTGGTGTCCGTGGTGATCACCGGTCGCGCACTGGACGCGCTTCCGGCGCGGGCCGGGCAGTTCTTCCTCTGGCGGTTCCTCACCGCCGGCCACTGGCAGGAGGCCCATCCCTATTCGCTGTCCGCCATGCCGGACGGGCGCCGGCTGCGGATCACCGTCAAAGCGCTCGGTGACGGCAGCGCCTGGCTGCGGCACGTCCGGCCGGGTACGCGAGTGCTCGCGGAAGGCCCGTACGGCGCGTTCACCGCGCAGCGCCGGACACAGCGCAAAGTCCTGCTCATCGCCGGCGGCGTCGGGGTGACACCGGTACGCGCGCTGCTGGAAGAGTTCGCCGCGCGGCGCGACGACATCGCCCTGATCTACCGGACGAGCACTACCGGCAGCGCCGTCCTCGCCGACGAGCTGCGGCACTGGGCCGCCCGCTGCGGTGCACGGATGTTCCTCGTGCTCGGGCCGTCCACCGCGATCGGCCGCTTCGGTCCGGTGCTGGGGCCCCGCCACCTCGCCGCGATGGTGCCCGATATCCGGCACCGCGACGTCTACGTATGCGGTCCACCTGGGATGACCGACGCCGTCCGGGGCGTCCTCACCGAACTGGGCGTGCCGGCCGGGCAGTGCCACACGGAACGCTTCGCGTTCGCGGCGTGAAAGGAACCCTTGATGCGCAAGGCTTTCGTCATCGCGTTGCTGGGCATCGCGGCCCTGCTGCCACTGCTGCGCTACCAGCCGGCAGTGTCGGTCGCGCACCCTGCGGCGGCGCCCGCACCGCCGGCGTCCTCGGCCACCTCGTCGGCACCACCGAGGCCGCCCGGCGATCAGTCCGTTGTGGACGGCCCGACGGTGGACAGCGACTTTGGTCCATACCAGGTGCGGGTCACCTTCGCCGGCGACCGGATCACCGACGTCGCGCTGATCACCGAACCCGGCGACCGGCACAGCCGGCGCATCGCCGGCGCCGCCGAGCCGACCCTGCGGCAGGAAGCCCTGCAGGCGCAGAGCGCGCACATCGACACCGTCTCCGGCGCCACCGCGACCAGTGAGGCCTACGCGCAGTCGCTGCAGGGCGCACTGGACGCGAAGGGGCATTGATGCGGCTGGTGCGCCAGATCATGGGCCTGCCCATCTCACTCGAGGTGCCCGGCGGTGAAGCGAACGCGGCCGAGCGGGCGTTCGCCTGGCTGCGCGAGGTGGACCGCAGGTTCAGCCCGTTCCGCGACGACAGCGAAGTCACGCGGTTCGATCTCCACGGGCCGCAAAGCCCCGAGATGCGCGAGATCGCCGGCTTGTGCCGGACCTACGAACGGCTCAGCGGCGGGGCCTTCCGCGCGCGGTTGCCCGGCCGGGCTTTCGACCCGTCCGGCATCGTCAAGGGCTGGGCGGCGCAGCGCGCGGGCGAGCTGCTGCGTGCCGCCGGGGTGTCGCGGTTCTGCCTCAACGCCGGCGGGGACGTGATCGCCGCCGGCCGCACCTGGTCGGTCGGGATCCGCCACCCCGACCAGCCACACGCGGTGTGCGCGGTGTTCGCGGTGCGGGACCTGGCGGTCGCCACCTCCGGCAGTTACGAACGTGGCCAGCACATCGTCGACGGCCGTACCGGGCTGCCCGCGCGCGAACTGGTCAGCCTCACGGTGGTCGCCGCCGACCTCACGACCGCCGACGCGGTCTCCACCGCGGCGTTCGCCCTCGGGCACGAGGGGATCGCCTGGGCGGACGCCCAGCCCGGTTGCCTCGTGTACGCGGTCGACGCCGCACGGCGGGTGCACCGCTCGGCCGCGCTGGACGACCTGCTCGTCCCGCCCGGCACAATAGCCTCGTGAACGGCCTGATGAACGGCCTGGCGCCGGCCCCGCGGGTGCTGGTCGTGGAGGACGACCCGCAGCTGCTGGCCATGCTCACCCGGCTGCTCGCCGAAGAGGGCTACGACGTCGACGAGGCGGCCGACGGTCAACGCGGCCTGCACCTGGGACTCACCCGGAGCTACGACGTGCTGCTGCTGGACCGGGGCCTGCCCGCGGTCGACGGGCTGGACCTGCTGGCGCGGCTGCGCGGGCGTGGTGTGGTGACGCCGATATTGATCCTGTCCGCGCTCGCCACCCCGGCCGACCGCGTGGCCGGGCTCGACGCCGGAGCCGAGGACTATCTCGCGAAACCGTTCGACATCGACGAGCTGCTCGCGCGCCTGCGCGCGCTGCGCCGGCGACACCTCGACACCGCGCGCACCCTGCCCGTGCCCGGTGGACGACTCGACCTCGACACCCGGCTGGTCACCCGGGACGGCATCGCGCCGGTCCGGCTGTCCGAACGGGAATGCGCCGTGCTCGCACTGCTGGCAACCCACCCCGGGCACGTGTTCTCCCGGTCCAGGCTGCTTTCCCTGGTGTTCGACGACGCCGAGAACGAAGCCGTGGTCGACACCTACATCCATTACCTCCGGCGCAAACTCGGGCGCAAGATCGTCGACACCGTCCGGGGACGCGGCTACCAGCTCGGCCTGGTCACGTGAACCGCGCCGGCCCGGCGACCGAGGCCAGGATGATCCGCCGCACCGCGCTGGCCGCCGGCCTGCAGGCGGCACTCGCGGTCGCGGTCACCGTCGGCGTGCTGTGCGGTGTCGCGGTACTGGTCCTGCTGCGTAGCCAGGAAGCCGACCAGAACGCGATGCTGACGACCACGGTGCAGCGCACCGACGACGTCACCGATCCGCCGGCCGGGGTCTGGCTGGCCATCGCCCGCAGCGGGCGCCTCGACACCAGCCCCGGCCTGCCGCCGGCGGCGCTGGACCGCAGCGCGCTCGCCGCCACTGCGGCCGACGGCGCCACCCGCACCTCCGATATTTCGGTGCCACACGGCCAATACCGGACGCTGACCGAGCGGCGCGGTGACGAGGTCGTCCAGGCCGTGCTCGACCTGCACCCGGCGCACGTCGAGCGCGGCCGCCTGCTGAAAGCACAGCTGGTCACCGGTGCGATCGGCCTGGTGCTGGCCGCCGCCGCGGGAACCTGGTCCGGCCGCCGCGCCATCGTGCCACTGGCACGCGCGCTGTCCCTGCAACGCCGGTTCGTCGCCGACGCCGGCCACGAGCTGCGCACCCCGCTCACGCTGATCAGCACCCGCGCCCAGCTCCTGCAACGGCACGCCGCGAACAGCCCGCTCAAGTCCGAAGTGGACGATCTCGTCACCGATGCCCACCAGCTCACCGAAATCCTCGAAGACCTCCTCCTGGCCGCCGATCCCAGCCAGGAATCCCCGCGCCGGCGAATCGAGCTCACGACCATCGTGCGCGACGCGGTGTCCGCCGCACGGCCCGCCGCCACCGAACACGGCGTGCGGCTCGACCTCGCCGACAGTCCGCCCGTCACCGTCGAAGGCACGGAGGTGGCGCTGCGGCGCGCGGTGGCTGCCTTGCTGGACAACGGAATCCGCCACGCCGCCGGCACGCTCAGCGTCACCGTGCTCCCGTCGGGCAAACACGTCACGATCACCGTCACCGACGACGGGCCCGGCATCGACCCCGCAGTCATGCCGACCATGTTCGCCCGCTTCGCCTCGGGTCCACCCGCCTCCGAGTCCCCCGGCGGCCGGCGTCGCTACGGCCTCGGGCTCGCACTGGTCAGCGAGATCGCCGCCCGCCACGGCGGCACGGTGTCCGCCCACAACGCCACCACCGGCGGCGCGATCCTGCGGCTCACCCTTCCTCGCGTGAGTTGATCCGGGTTTTCAGAGAGTCGCGGCATGGTTGGGCACGTAGCTGCCCGGGTTCTTCTCCGGCCGCCGGTAGCCGTCGGGCGCGGGCCGGTCCGGGAGCCGGATCGCAGGTGGGGACACCTCGTGATACGGCACGCTGCCCAGCAGGTGCGCGATCATGTTGATCCGGGCGCTCCGCTTGTCATCACTGTCCACAATGGACCACGGCGCTTCCGGGATGTCGGTGTAGAGGATCATCTCGTCCTTTGCGCGGGAGTAGTCGTCCCAGCGCTCGATGGACTGCAAGTCCACAGTGGACAGTTTCCACCGCCGGACCGGATCGTCCAGCCGGGCCCGCATCCGCCGCTCCTGCTCACCCGCGCTCACCGAGAACCAGTACTTCCGCAGCAGGACGCCGTCCTCGACCAGCAACCGCTCGAAGATCGGGCACTGGTGCAGGAAGCGGCGGTGCTCATCGTTCGAGCAGAAACCCATGACCCACTCCACGCCCGCGCGGTTGTACCAGCTGCGGTCCATCAGCACGATCTCACCGGCGGCCGGCAACTGCTCGACATACCGCTGGAAATACCACTGCCCACGCTCGCGGTCGTCGGGCTTGGGCAGCGCCACGATACGGGCGACCCGCGGGTTGAGGTTCTCCGTGATCCGCTTGATGGTGCTGCCCTTGCCCGCGGCGTCCCGTCCTTCGAAGATCACCACCAGCCGCTGCCGCTCGGCGCGCACCCACTCCTGCAGCTTCACCAGCTCCGCCTGCAACCGCGCGAGCTCGCGTTCGTAGGGTTTGCGCCGCAACCGTGCTGCCGCGTCCGTCATGAGACGAGCATCCTCGGCGGCCGGCGATCCGGGCAGGGCCCGGCGTCCTCAACCGGAGGGGACCAAGGACCCTGTCGCCGGGGCCGCCCACGGTCACCGGCTCCGCACGTCGCGCAACCCCGCATGGGCAACCAGGACACCGGCAAATGCGAACACGACCTGCAGCCAGCTGTAGGTCTGGACGAACCCGATCTCCACGGCGACCCAAGCGATCAACAGGCAGCCGGCCACGATCGCCGCGCCGCTGGTCCGCCTGTCGGGCCGGGAACCGAAATAACACACCAGCCCCATCGGCACACCGACGACCAGCACCAGCGCAAGCCCGCCGAAAACCGCACTACCGAACGGAAACCGCGCGACAACCTCCTCCTCCAGCCCGAGCGTGCCGGTCATCAGCCCCACCGCACCGGCCACGGCGAATATCGCGATCAGGCCCGTGAACGCGGCCAGCCACGGCCGGCGCCGGGTCGTCGTATGCCACTCGAGTCTGCTCATGCCCCCACCATGGTGCGGCTGCCATCGTTCGGTACAGGGCAGGACGTCCCCGCCACAAGGACAAAAGTCATGACCGGCAGAGATCACGGCGCTCCGGGCGCGCCACTGGGCCGCGGGGGTGTGGGTTCGCCGATCCAGGCGTCAGCCGGAGGAATCGGGAGCAGCAGGCGACTGGGCCGGACCCGGTCATGGTGGTAGGTGTCGGTTCCCCGGCGAGTGCCGTAGTGGTGGGTCCAGGGTGCGTCGAGCGCGGCGGAGTCGGCGTTGGAGATGTCGAGCCGGATCCGGTGTCCCTTCTGGAACACCCAAGCGGTCGGCAGGATCTCGATGGCGAATTCCGCGATCTGTCCCGGGACGAGTGGTTCGGCCTTGTCGTGCGGGTGCCAAGGGCGCTGCGGCGTGGAACGGGCGGGGTCGGTGTCGCGGTGTGCCGAACGGAGCCAGCCGCGGGTGACGATGGGCGCCCAGGGTGCCTGCGCCGCGGCGGGGATGTCGCCGGCCGGCGGTGCCTGATCGACGACGCGGACGATGAACTGGGTGTCGGCCTGGTCGGAGCCGGCATACAAATACAGGACGAGGCCGCCACAGATTTCCAGGTCGGTTTCCAGCGGTTCAGTGGTCCAGCTGCACAGATTCGACAGGTTCTCCGGCGGCCGCCCCTGGCTGATGGTGGCATTGCCGAGGCCCGGCCAGCCCGCCCAGTGATCCGCGGGATAGGGGTACCGGGTGGCGTCTTCGTCCACTGTGGACGGCTCCCAGCTCAGCCTGCCGTCGTTCAGCGAAGACGTGGCGCCGGATGGCCCGGATGTCAGATACAACGGGCGCATGGTCGTGCCCGGCAAGGGCCAATCACGGGCCGCACGGTGAGAACCCTCGGGCCGAACAGAGACGCGCACAGGAGGCTCGTCGAGTATTCCGGTGTCGACTCCCTTGAGCCACTGGTCGAACCAGCCCAGGAGGTGCTCGTGAAAGCCCTGATCGTTGAAGATGTTGATGGATGAGTGGGCGTCCCCGATCGGCCCGCCGTTGACGAGCAACTTCTTGGGGCCGCGGATTTGTTCGTAGCCGTAAAGGTTCCCGCGCAGGTGCAGGCCGGCCTGGTTCCAGTTCCCGATCGAATAGACCGGGATGTCGATGTCCGCGAGGCGATCGACGGGGGTTCGTTCCTGCCAGAACCCGTCGTAGGACGGATGGCGCAGCACTTGGCCGACGAAGTCGAACGCGGCTTGGTTCTCCGGTGCGGGAACGGTGAGGCGTTCCACGGGATCGAGCAGGGTGAGTGCCCGGGTGTTGGTATGCCACCAGTTCAAGAACCCGACCGAAAGCACGCCGCCGTGGTAAAGGGCATCGCGGTAGAGGTCCACGGCACCGTCATAGACGACGATCGTGGTCAGATGCGGCGGCTTGTCGGCGGCGGCGAGCCACATCGGTATGGCGTAGTACGACTCCCCTATCATCCCGACCCGGCCAGAAGACCAAGGCCGGCCGGCGATCCACTCGATGCTGTCGTAGACGTCGTGCTGCTCCGCCTTCGCAAGGACCTCCCACTCACCGAACGTCGAATGTCCGGTGCCCCGGGTATCGGCGTGGACGTAGGCATACCCGTGCTCGACGTAGAAAGCGATGTCGCCGGTTTCGCGGTGGCGGAAGGCCGGGATCGCGGGCAGATCCACCCAGTCCTTGCCGTAGGGAGACACGGCATACAGCGCCGGGAACGGGCCTGACCCGGCCGGCCGGTACACGTCGGCTGCGACAAAGCCGCCGTCTCTGGTGGGTATCCGTACATCCCGCTCGACAACGACGAAGCCCTCGCGAGCCTCTTCTTCCAGTAGCTTGGCCATGTCTACTCCTGTCCAGGTCCTGGTTTGCTCATCAACGGGTCTCCAGCTGGGTGAGCATGCGGTGGGCAAGGTCGAGCCGGGCCTGCGCCTGGCCCGGGGTGAGGCGTCCGGCGGCCTGGAGGGTGGCCAGGCCGTGCAGTGCCGACCAGGCGACCTCCGCCCGGGTGCCGTCGGCATCCCCGAACGCGTCGCGGATGCCCGAGAACGCACGTCGGAGCGGTTCGGGAGTGTCGTCGGCGGCGAAGGCCAGCCCCGAGGGCATCGAGAACATCGCCTCGTAGACCCGGGGGTGTGCGGCGGCGAAGTCGAGGTAGGCACGCATCCGCGGCATGGGCGAGGCGTCCACCGCCTCCAGCGCCGCGGCGACGTCACCGAAGCCGTTGAGCGCCACCGCGTCGATGAGCGCCTGGCGGCCGGCGAAGGCCGAATAGAGCACCGGCTGGGTGACGCCGAGTTCCCCGGCGAGGCGGCGCATCGTGACGGCGGCCCAACCATCGGACTCGGCGAGGTCCCGGGCGGCGCGGACGATCTGATCGCGTCTCAGGTCCAGATTCGGGGCCGGTCTCGGTGACATGACGATAGTCTAGCATGGTTAGATAACGTTGCTAGACAAACCTGGAAGGGACTTCACCATGCATGTCACCGCGCTGGTGGTCGCGCTCATCGGATGTGCCGGCATCATCGGCCTCGGCACCCGGTTCCTCCTGACACCTCGGCGGGCGACGCTCGACTTCGGTGTCGCCGCCGACAATCTCCGCGCCCTGACCGCGATCAAGGGCGTCCGCGACATCACCTCCGGAGTGGTACCGCTCGTCGTCTGGGCCGCCGCCGGCCCCGCGACACTCGGCTGGGCACTGGTCGCCGCGGCCCTCACGCCGGTAGGGGACGCCATCATCGTGCGCACCAACGGCGGGAAACTCTCGACCGCGCTGGGCATCCACGGGCTCACGGCCGGACTGCTCGTCGCGGCCGGCCTCGTGCTGGCACTGGGGTGAGCGACGCGGATGCCCCTTGATGCATGGAGGGAACGAAACACATATTTACAATCCGACGTGGCCGCCCCACGCCAAGTTTCACAACGACCAGGCAGGTCGCGTGCGTCGCTGGAGAGCGCGACAATGATCGCAAGCCTGTACGGGCCGAGCGCTATCGGATCACCCGAAAATGACGGCTGCGTGACAACGACACCGGTCAAGCTTCCATCAGGTCCTCGGCGGATTCGCGCCCGGCGACACCTGTTCGCCGCAGAAAGTCGGCGATCACTTCGAGTTCGGCCTCCGAGTAATGCTCACACAGCTCGTCCATGCGTGTGTTCATGCCCGAAAACACCTGAAACAGTTCAGCGTTGCGCTCTCGCACCCCGCGCAGCGTCACCGCCCGCCGGTCCGGCGACCCGGGATCGCGCTCACGCACTATCCAGCCACGCTTCTGCATCCGGTCCAGGATCCCGGTCAGCGTGGCCGGGTGGACCCCGGCGCGGCGGGCCAGCTCCGTGGGGGAAAGCGGTCCGTGCCGGTTGATGAGGTCGAGGCAGGTCCAGTCGACATCGCGGAGCTCGATCCGGCCACCGAATCTCCGATTGAGCAGCGACAGCTGAATGTTCAGGTCGCGCAGGGCATCTTTCACGGCGGTCGTCAGCTGCCGGCGCCGCCGCCTCGCCGCCCGGTCCGTCCCGTCACTCATCGCGCTTCCTGTCGCTCGGCTCCCGGAGGCCGGCCTGACCTCCGCGCCACATAGTACGCTTTCGATATTCTACGGTTTTCATATAGTATGGTTTCCATGGATGACAACACCTACCGAACCAGGGTCAACGCCATCAACAAGGTGATCGTCGGACTGCACCGGGTCGGCATCGCATTCGGCCCGATGCAGCCGCTGACGGTGAAAGGCCGGCGCACGGGGAGGATGCTCACCTTCCCGATCGCGGTGAACAAGCTGCACACCGGCCGGTACATTTTCCAGGCCTTCCCGAAGGCTTCCTGGGTGGCCAACGCCCGGGCGGCGGACACGGTCACCCTGACCCGGGGCCGGAGGGCCGCGACCGCCCGCCTGACCGAGGTTCCCGTGGACCAGCGCGGGCCGTTGTTGCGGGAACTGGTGGCCGACAGCCCGGCGAGTGTCGGCAAACGATTCGTGACGACCGGCCTGGCCGAGGACGCCACCCCGGACGGCGTCGCCGCGGCGGCCCATCGGATCGCCGTGTTCCGCGTCGACCCCGCCTGACGGCACACACTCGCGGAGTCCGGCAGTCGCCGCCGGCCGCACTACGTTCCGGCCGGCGGGTTGACGTCGCGGTGCAGCGAGGCCATCCACAATTCGCCGTTGTGACGGGTCAGACTTTGCTGACGCGTCAGCAACTGCGCTAATCTTGCTGATGTGTCAGCAAGAATGTCAGCGCAACAGCACCGGGTGTGGCAGACCTTCGTCCTGCTCAGCGAGGCGGTTCGCCGCGAGGTGGGCCGCGACCTGGCCGAGACCTCCGGCCTGTCGGACGCCGACTTCACCGTTCTCGCCGAGCTTGCCCATGCCCCCGGCGGCACGATGCGGTCCACGCACTGTGCACGCGCGCTCGACTGGGATACCGGCCGGCTCTCCCACCAGCTGCGCCGCATGCAAGAGCGTGGCCTGATCACCCGTGCCCGCGGCGACGCGAGCGACGCCCGGGCCGCGGTGGTCACCATCACCGACGCCGGCCGCATCGCGTACCGCGACGCGCTGGCGCCACACCTGCGCTCAGCCAGGTACTGGTTCCTCGACGGGATCGAGTCCGGCCGGCTGGACGAATTCGACGCGACACTCACCGCCGTGCTGGACCACGTCCAGCAGCGAGCCGCCGAGCGCGGCTGATGACCATCTCGAAGGTGGTTTGCGTAGCGGTGCGGACGGCCTCACCCCGGCTGAGCACCGCCACTCTGGACCAGCTCGATGCGGACCTGAGCGGCGCGGTCGCCGGCCTCGTCCGCGAACACGGCCGCTTCTCCGGGTCGTGCTCAGCGTCGCGGCTTGGGGCGATCATGCTCGAGACCGTCCACCCCGGCGAGCCGATCCCGGCAACGTCTTGCACCACAAGTTCCCCCTCCAGGTTCCGGCCGCCAGCGCGGCCGGCTAGTGAAAAGGAGACAGAATGTCCATTCTCATCAAGGAACAGACGGCGATCGTCATGATCGACCACGCGGTGGGCTTCCTCAACCTGTTCCGGTCCCACCAGGTCGCCGAGCACGTCAACGCGGCGGTGGCACTCGCCAAGACCGGCAAGATCTACGACGTTCCGCTGATCGTGACCAATGGCGCCGACACCGACGGGCCCGGTCCGCTGGTCGCGCCGCTCAAGGAGACCTTGGGCGACACCGAGGTCATCGTCCGCGGTGGCAACTTCAATGCCTTCGACACGCCTGATTTCGCCCGCGCCGTCGAGGAAAGCGGGCGGCGCACACTCCTTGTCTCCGGCCTGATGACCGAGGGTTGTGTCGCGCAGACCGCGCTCGCCGCCCTCGACCGGGGCTTCGAGGTCTACATCGTGGTCGACGCGGTCGCGGGCGAGACCGCGGAGACGCACGAGGCCGCGATTCAGCGGCTGGTGGCGGCCGGCGCCAAGCCGATCACCTGGCTCGCCGCGGCGTCCGAATTCCAAGGCAGCTATGCCAACCTCGAAACGGTGCAGCAGTTCGTGGGTCTGATGATGGAGCACTCCCCGGCCCTCGGGGCGATGCTTCAGCACAGCGCCGCCCGCGAGGCGCTCGCCGCTACGGCCTGAACGGAACCCTGCCCGCGGCGGTGGGTGATCGCCGCGGCCAGCGGGCGTCAGCTTCGGGCGCCGTCCGGTTCGTGGCTGAGCCGATCCAGCAAGTGCAGGCGAGCGGTGCTGACGCCGCCGTTGGTCAATCCGCCGTCGACGACGATTTCGGTGCCGGTCACATAAGCCGATCGGTCCGAAGCGAGGAAGAGCACGGCCTGCGCGACCTCGTCCGGCGTCCCGGCACGGTGCAGGGGGACGAGCGCGCGCCACGCTTCGGCATGCCCCTGTGGCGCGTTGGCGTGCGCTGCCGTCGGAATCGTTCCCGGATGTACCGAGTTCGCCCGGATTCCCCAGCCGGCGAACTCGATCGCCGCGGTTTTGGCGAGCCCGCGCAGCCCCCACTTGGTGGCGGAGTAGCCGGCGTCGAGGTGGCCCATCATGCCGGAGGTCGAGGAGATCAGGATCATCGACCCGCCCCCTCGCTCCCGCATCACCGGCGCGAGTTGCTGGAGGCCGAGCAGGGGGCCCACCAGGTTGACATCGACGGTACGGCGCAGGTCCGCTTCCACGGTGCCCATGATCGATTGGCGGTTGACCAGCCCCGCGTTGCTCACGAGCACATCAAGGCCCCCGTGTTCGCGCCGCAGGTGTTCCCCCAGCGACACCCAGGCCGTGCGGCTGGCCACATCGGTGGCGACGAACTCCGCCGAGCCGCCGTCGCCGATGATCTCGCCGACCGTGGCTTCGCCGTCTTCGAGGGCCAGGTCGGCGACCACCACATGCGCCCCCGCCGCGGCGAACGTCCGGGCGATCGCCTTTCCGATGCCCATCGCTCCCCCGGTCACCACCGAGATCCGGCCGGCCAGCTCCTTGTCGCTCATGGTCACGTCCCTTCAGCTCGTTTCTGATAAAGTATCCTAGCTGAGCAAGCAAGAGTGCCCGTCTCCACGGTGTCGATCAAGGTGACCGCCATGTTTGCGGAGTCACACGCCGACGAGCCGCGTTTCGCTCGCGAACCACGTCGCCAGCGGCGAGATCTACCCGACCACCGCTTCCGCCAACGCTGTCCACCATGCGACCGGGTGCGAGTACGCCGGGCCCCAGCACACTCGACGAGTTGTCAGCCTGGGGTCAACGACCGCTCCGGGAGGGTTGACGCTCGGCCAAATGTGATACAAAATCACCCAGCCAGAATCCCCGCCGATGACTCAAGGGAGTGTCATGAGCGGTATCGAGGGCGAGACCAAGCGTGAAGCGATTCCTCCGGCTACGGCACCATCCGGCCCGCGGGCGCCGGAGCCCGAGCCGGAGCAACTGAAACGCGAGACACGCAAGGCGTTGCTCGGTGGTTCGGTGGGCAATTTCATCGAGCAGTTCGATTTCGGCATCTACGGCTACATGGCGCCGTACCTGGCGGCCTCTTTCTTTCCCAGTCATGATCCAGTCGCGTCGCTGCTGAGCGTCTACCTCGTCTACGGCCTGTCTTTCTTCATCCGGCCCCTCGGCGGAATACTCTTCGGACGTTTCGGTGACCGGCTGGGACGTCGGAGCACCCTGGCGTGGTCCCTCATCCTGATGGGGCTCGGCACCGCGGCGGTCGGTCTTCTGCCCACGCACGGCTCGGTCGGCTTGCTCGCGCCGATGTTGCTGGTGCTGTTGCGTGTCATACAAGGACTGAGCCAGGGCGGTGAGTTTCCCGGTGCGGTGTCGTTCATCGTCGAGTACGCACCCGCCGGGCGCCGAGGCCGCTACACCTCCGCGCTGTCCAGCAGCACCTTCGTCGGTCTGCTGGCAGGCAGTGGCGTCGCGGCGCTGGTGAGCGGCCTGCTCGGCGATCAGACGATGACAGGCGGGGGGTGGCGGATCCCGTTCCTCATCGCGCTCCCACTCACCGTGGTGGGCCTGCTGCTCCGGATGCGGATCCGGGAAACCCCGGAGTTCGAGGCGCTGACGTCGCGGCGCCGAGGTGGTGACGAGCGGGCGAAGGCACCCTTCTCCGAGACTGTGCGGACCCAGTGGAAGCCGATTCTCGTGTACGCCGGATGCGCGCTCGCACCGGCCACGATCGCACCGACCTTCATCGCTTTCATCCCCAGCTACCTCAAGCGCAATCTCGGCCTGTCCGGGTCTCAAGCGTTGCTGACCGGCACCATCAGCCTCGCCGTGGTGGCACTGATGGTGTTCCCCGTCGGCCGGCTGACCGACCGATTCGGCCGGAAGCCCTTGTTCGCCTGGGGTTGCGGCCTCGCCATCGTGCTCATGCCATTTTCGGTGCTACTCATGCACAACCACGGCTTCGCCATTCTCCTGCTGGGACAGCTGCTGTTCATGGTGCCGATCTGGCTGACCAACGTGTCCCTGAACGTCACGCTCGCCGAGATGTTCCCGACCCGGCTCCGCTACAGTGCCAGCGCCCTGGCCTACAACCTGCCGTTCGCGATCTTCGCGGGGTCGGCGCCGCTGGTATCCGGTTCACTGCTTTCGAGCACGGGCACCATCTGGTCCGTCGTCGGCTACCTGTCCGGATTGGCAGTGATATCAACGGTTTGCGTGGTCTGGGGCCTGCGTGAGACCTACCGCAGCGAGCTGAGGAAGGGTGCTGGTCACAGCGTCTCGCCGGGGGAAATCCATCGGTAGCGCCCATCGGTGACCTTCGTGAGCCAGCCCTCGGTGCTGCTCAAGGCTCGCTCGTTGACCATGGCATCGTGGATTGCCAGCGATACCTCCGGCTGGACGCGGGTGACGAAATCGATCGCCTCGGCCAGCTTGAGCCACGAGGCGTGCACGGGCAGAAGAAGCGTTTGCACCGGTCTCTCGGGCAATTGCAGCGAGTCGCCGGGGTGATAAAGCGCATCGGCAACGAGGTAACCGGTGTGGGCGCAGGACGGCTGGCCCGCGTGAACGGTGGCGTGCTCGCTACCGATCGCGGTGACCGGGCAACCGGCGGCGACAAAGACGTCGCCGCCGGACACGCCGATGACCTCGACACCGGGAATGTCGGCGCCCGCCGGTGCGTATACCGGCACATCGAGTGCGGTCAGGTGGCGCGTATCGATGTGGTCGAAATGCTCGTGGGTAATGAGGACGGCGTCGGCCCCGGCGACGGCCTCTGGTTCAGTCCATTCTCCCGGGTCGATCACCAGGACGCCGCCCGCATGCTCCACCCGGACACAGGCATGAGTGAACTTGGTGATGTGCATGATCTTATTGTGGCAGCACCTTGGTGTCGCGGTGCCACGTTCATCGCACACCCTGCCTCAGCCCCAGGCGGTCGGCCAGCCACGGCAACGAGTCCGCGAATGCCTGCCGCCAGAGGAAAAAGTCGTGGTTCGCGCCCGGGACGACGACCAGCCTGGTCGCCACACCCGCGGCCGCGGCCTGCGACTCGAGTTGACGGGCGGCGGCCAGCGGATCCGCGTCCTGGTCACCGACCTCGAACCAGCCACCGAGCCCCGGATACCGCTGGTGGGTCAGCAGCCACGACGGTTCGTGCTCCCGGAACGCGGTGAGCGAGTTCCCGAACAGCGCCGCAACGGTGTCGCCGAGGGCGTTGGAATCACCTGTGCGTGGCCCGGCGAGCCCGCTGTAGTCGGCGAAGGTGGCGAACCGGGCGGGGTGGCGCAACACCAGCGTGACCGCGCATGAGCCACCTTCGGACAGACCGGCGACCGCCCAGTGCGCACCGGGCGGCTGGGTGAAGAAGCGGCTCGTGACAAAGTCCGGCACGTCCTCGCTCAGATAAGTCTCTGCCTTGCCTTGCGGCCCGTCCACGCATTCGGTGTCCCCGTCGAAGCCGCTGTTGATGTCGGGCATCACCACGATCGGCGCCGTGCCACCATGTGCGCTCGCCCACGCGTCGAGGGTGATGGCCGCGCCGCCGCCGTTCGTCCAGTCCTCGGGGGCGCCGGGCGTGCCGTGCAGGAGCAGCACCACCGGCAGCTTCGGACGCGGCCGTGCGAACCACGCCGGCGGCAGATACACCTGAGCGGGCCGGGTGTCGAACCGCGACGTGCGGCCGGGAATCGTCAAGCTGATCACCACACCCGACGAGGGCACTCGCGACGGGTCGAGCGCCGACAACGACGCGGCGTCACGGCCGGGCAGCCCGATCGCCTGCCCGATGGTGAGGTAGTAGCCGTACGAGGCGTTCACCTCCACCAGCACGTTCAGCACGGCCAGCAGCACCGCCACCACGCCGAACCCGATCCGGGCGATACGCCGCCGGATCCGCCACACCAACACCACGCACACGGCCAACGCGACCAGGAGCACCACACGCACCGGCCACCAGTCGGTCAGCGAGACTTCGGCCACGGCGGAGGCATCCACGGCACCAACCTAGCGAGTCCCCGGCGCAAGATCTTCCCTTGGCCGGGCAAACGTTCTCAGTGTCCACTCAGGTCAGCCGATGCGGATTCCCGGCGGCGGCCCCTGACGGACACAACGCCAACGAGGGCCACGATCGCCACCGCGAGTACGAGGCTCACGAGTTCTACACCCACGCCGGCGCCACCCTCGGCCACGGGCTTGCCAAGCCAGTCGGCGATCGAGGCGCCCAGCGGGCGGGTCACCACATAGGCGAACCAAAATGAGAACACGCCATTCCAGCGCAACCACCGGTACCCCATCGCCGGAATGAGGATCACGATCGCGAACACCACGATCGAACCGAAATAGCCCAGACCGAAGGTGGTGGCCGCAAGGTCGCCGGCCGAGGTGCCCAGCGCGAAGGTCGCCACGACCGCGGCCCAGTAGAACGCCTCTCGCCGGGCGGAATCGACGGCGTGAATCGAGAGCGTCCCCTCGCGCCGCCACCACAGGAGATACACCGCGGCAAGCAGGGCGCCGCACAGCACGGTCGATACCAGATAAGGCACCCCTAATCCGACATGCAGAACGTCAGCGGCAATGGTTCCGAAAACGCCGACCATCACGACCGCGAACCAGTACGTCCACGTTACATACCGGCGCCGGGTGAATTGCACGGCCAGCGCAATTACGAAAGCGAGACAATCGAGCACGACTGCGGGAACCGGCGTCAGCACCCGCACGAGATAGTCCGACGCAGATTCGCCCAATGCGGTCGAAAGACCTTTGAGAATCCAGAAATACGCGGTGATCTCCGGAACCCGGATCGGCCGTCGCGCGATCGCTCCGGCAAGGTTGTTGACCATGCGGAACAGTCTGACACAACGAATGGACGGCTTTCCGGCGCCCCGAATTGGTGTGAATAGTCCCAAACCAACGGACGGTAAAAACCGGAAACAGTGAACCGGGAAAGGCCCCGCCGGAAGCCACTCCGGCGGGGCCCGTACGCCGGTTCAGTATGTGCCGGGCAGGGCCGGGGTGTGCTCGACACGGACCGCTTGGAGGGCAACCGGATCCAGGCCCAGCAGGGTCAGGATCGTCGGGGCGATCTGCGTGGTCTCCACCCCGCCGGTCACGGTTTCGTGCCTGATCCGCGGACCGCTGACCACGAGCGGCACATCACGATCGTCCGGGGCGGCGCCGCCGTGTTCGGCGATCTTCTTGTGGCCACCGGTATAGACCACGCCGACATCGGCGACGCCGAACAGGTCGGGCACGCGCACATCGCCCGCCGCCGCGCCGAAGTACTGCGCCGCGGCTGCCCCGGCATAGACGGTCTGGAGTCCGGAGTGGACGAACGGTTTCGGCTTGCCGTCGATGCCGTTGCCGGTTCCCGGCTGGGCGAGCAGGTAGCTCTTGGCGAACTCGGTCGCCGCCGGCGAACGGTCGGTCAGCCACAACAACATCACGTCGTCGTCGACCGCGTGCGCCACCAGGTCGCCCGCGCCCGGATGTGCGGCCCGCCAGGCGGAGTTGAGCCCGGCCAGCAGCGGACCGTCGTCGATCCGGGTGAGTGCGGCGGGCTGGATCGGGGACTGGCCGTGCTTGGCGGACAGGATGATCGTGGTGTCCGCGGCCTGGCCCTGCGTGCGCAGCTCCGCGGTGATCGCCGCGACCTGCTGGTCGACCCAGGCCAGCGCGTCCGCCAGCAGCGGGCCGGGGGTGCCGTCGACGAGGTACCCGCCCTGCTTGCCGTCCGAGGAGGGCAGTTTCTGCGCCGTGGACACCGTCTGGAAGTTCATCCCGAACACCGCCGGGACGCCGGTTCTGGTGGTGCGACTGTGGTCGTAACCGTCGATCTCGTTGAGCACGGCCCGGACCTTGTAGCCGTCGTAGGTGCGGGTGTCGGCGTTGTCGGTGGTCCAGTCACCGCCCGCCGGGGCCTTACTGTTGATCTCCGGGGTGAACAGGTCGTCGATTCCGGCGCCCGACGGGCCGTTCAGGATGTCGTAGGCCGCGTGCTTGTCCGACCACGCGGTGCGCCGGCCTGCCTGCTTCGCGACCTCGAACACCGTGTTGACCTTCAGGTACTGGCCGGGATAAACGGGCTTGCACGTCTCCGGATCGACCGGCAGCGCCGCCGGGTTGAGCAAGGTACGCGGGGTTCCGGTCATGGCCAGCACACCGGCGGGGAGACCGGGCAGGCCTTGCCCCGCATCGATACTGTCCTTGTTCCGGTCGAGATCCTCGGTGTAGTCCACCTCGGCGCCCAGGGCCTGACCGGTGCACGACGTGGTGCCCGCGGGCAGCAGGCCGGCGTTGTAGGCGTCGTCGTAGTACACGCCGGTGGTGGCCGGGTTGCCGCCGGTCACCTGCGCCACCATGCCCGGGAACGAGTCCGACGGCACCGGGGTCTGCGCGTGCGTGTACTCGGTTCCCTGACGCACCAAGGAAGCCAGCGCCGAACCCGGATGTTTCGCCGTATACCATGCGAGATCGGATTGGTGCAGACCATCCACACTCAGCAGCAGCACATGCTCGCTACGCGGCTGCGCCTGCGCCGTCGCCACCGCACCGGCACACCCGAGTACTGTGCCGTTCGTTACCAATCCGACCACAGTCACGGCTATCCGGATTGCGTGACAACGGTTACGTGCTGCTCGGGGTCTGCCTACTTTTGGTCGGATTAGTAACCCGGCCGCACCCACCGCCGCGGCCCGCCTCCATCGTCTCGGCACCAATCCAACCTCCTCACACGCGCGGCCGGAAGCCGCTGGGGACAACGGGTGCACACGCTGCGCCGGGTGCATGACCGGTGCGGCCCCGGAACCCGAACGCGGGGTTAATTGACCATTAACAATCCCTATTCCAGAAAAAGGATTTCCGATTTCCGCCGAATTTGCCGTCCGCTGACTACGGACAATTCGGTCATTATCCGCGGGAAATTTCGCCCGGATGCTCCTTGCGCGGCAACCGATTCACGGTTGTCCCAGAGAATGGATTTCGCGTTTGGTTTGTTTACTTCGCGCACACCTGGTGTCCCCGGGAAATTGGGATCAATGCCGCGGATGCCTCTCAGGATTGACCGGCCCTGGCAGTGCGGTCAGGGCCGGTCATCCACTTTCAGGAGGATTCGTGTTACGGAAGCGCATTGCGGCCGCGGTCGCGGCGGCAGCGGCACTGATCGGTTCGGTGACGGCCGTGGTCGTCACCTCGTCCACCGCGCAGGCGGCGTCGAGTGTGCCGGTGTTCGACCACATCGTGCAGGTGATGTTCGAGAACCACGCCTACTCACAGATCAACGGCAGCTCCAGCGCCCCCTACTTCAACAGCCTCGCCGCGCAGGGCGCGAAGTTCACCCAGTCCTACGCGGTCACGCACCCCAGCGAACCGAACTATCTGGCCATCTTCTCCGGATCGACCCAGGGCATCACCGACGACAGCTGCCCGCACACCTTCACCGGCAACAACATCGCCAACCAGCTGCTCACCTCGGGCAAGACGTTCAAGAGCTACTCGGAGAGCATGCCGTCGGACGGCTACACCGGGTGCAGCAGCGGCCAATACGCGCGCAAGCACAACGCCGCACCGTTCTTCAGCAACGTCCCGGCCGCCAGCAACCTGATGTACACCGATTTCCCGAACTCGGCCAACTACGCGAGCCTGCCGACGGTCTCCTACCTCGACCCGAACCTGTGCAACGACATGCACGACTGCTCGATCAGCACGGGTGACAGCTGGCTGAAGAACAACCTGGACGCCTATGCGCAGTGGGCGAAAACGCACAACAGCCTGCTCATCGTCACCTTCGACGAGGACAACGGCGGTTCGTCGAACCACATCTTCACCGCGTTCGTCGGCGCGCACACCCAGGTCGGCACCTTCACCAACCAGATCAACCACTACAACGTGCTGAGCACCATCGAAAGCGCCTACGGCCTCTCGCATCTGAACTCGGCGTCAGCGATCACCAACGTCTGGAACTGACCCGGTAGCCGGAAATGATCACCCCGCTCGGGGGCACACGTGTCCCCGAGCGGGTTCCTGCCGGCCCCATGGAGGTGGCGCTCGTGTATCTGTCCACAATAGACCATCCACATACCGGCGACGACGGCACGAAGCCATCCCGCAAACGCGCGCTGTTCTCGGTGAGCGGCAACGTGTTCGCGCTCGGTGCGGTCAGCCTGATCACCGACGTCTCGTCGGAGATGGTGACCGCGGTGTTGCCGGTGTACCTGGTACTCGGACTGCACCTGAGCCCCGCTGTCTACGGCATGGTCGACGGCACCTACACCGGCGCGACGGCGTTGCTGCGCCTGGCCGGTGGCTACCTCGCCGACGTGACGCGTCACCGCAAGCTGATCGCCGGGCTTGGCTACGGATTGTCCGCGCTGGCAAAGCTCGGGCTGCCGGCCGCGGGTAACGCCGTCGGCGCGATCGGCGCGGTGATCGCCGTCGACCGCACCGGCAAGGGCCTGCGCACCGCGCCACGCGACGCGCTGATCACCCTCTCCACCCCGCCACACCTGTACGGCCGCGCGTTCGGCATTCACCGGATGATGGACACCGCCGGTGCCTTCGCCGGACCACTCGTCGCGCTCGGCGTCCTGGCCGCCACCGCACAGGCCTACGACACGGTGTTCGTCGCCAGCTTCTGCATCGCCGCCTTCGGTGTCCTGGTGCTGGTGCTGTTCGTCCGCGACCGTCGCGGCGACCAACCACCGAAAGGCACGGTGTCCTTCTCGGCGCTCGGTGACCTGATCCGGCTGGCGCCGGTGCGGCGGCTGGTGCTGGCCGCGGGCCTGGCCGGGATGGTGACCATCGGCGACGGTTTCGTCTACCTCCTGCTGCAGCAACACGAACACCTCGGCGTGGGCTGGTTTCCGCTGCTCGCGGTCGGCACGAACCTGTCGTATCTGCTGCTGGCCACCCCGCTGGGCATGCTGGCGGACAAGATCGGCCGGCTCAAGGTGGTGCTCGGCGGCTACACCGCGCTCGTGCTCGTCTACCTGCTGCTGTTCGGGCCCCTCGGCGGCTGGCCGCTCCTGGTGGTGGCGCTCGGGCTCTACGGCCTGTTCTATGCGGCCACCGATGGCGTGCTGATGGCACTGGCCGGTCCGGTGCTGCCCAAAGCCCTGCGCACCACCGGAATCGCACTGATCCAAAGTGGACAGGCGTTGTGCTATCTGCTTTCCTCTGTCCTTTTCGGACTCGCCTGGACCGCATGGGGACCGGCAAGCGCGAGCCGGATCGCCGCCGTCCTGGTCGCGGTCGCCGTGCTCGCCGTGGGACTGCTGCTACGCGGTATCCCGGCCACCGAGGAGCAGCACGCATGACGCGGCGAGTCCTGTTCGCGCTCCTCGGAGCCGTGCTGCTGACCGCGATCGCGGTCGGCTACGGCGCGTTCACCATGGCCCGCGAACACCCCACGGTGACCGCGGCCGGCCGGCTGAGTCTCGCGCCCGCACCGCGGATCTTGTTCCGCAGCACCGCACCGGACAGCGACGGACGGCTGGCGACGGTCGCCGACGACGATCCGGCCGGGCCTCGTTCGGTGTCGGCGCTGAGCTGCCTGCGGGTCTACGCCGCGGCCGGCACCGGCGCCTGCCTGCGCCAGGACGGCGCGCTCGCCACCTTCCAGATCGCCATCCTGGACGCCGATCTCAACGTGGGCAAGGAGATTCCGCTCGTCGGCGTGCCCAACCGCACCCGGGTGTCCGGGGACGGACGACTGGTCGCCTGGACCGTGTTCGTGGCCGGCGACTCCTACAACAACGGGCGGTTCTCCACCCGCGCGGGGTTGATCGACCTCAGAACCGAGGACACAGTGGACTCGCTGGAGTTCCTTTCGGTCACGCTCGACGGTCACCCCTACGTCGCCGCCGACCTCAATTTCTGGGGAATCACGTTCGCCGCCGATGACAACCACTTCTACGCCACGATGTCCACCGCCGGGCACCGGTATCTCGTCGAAGGCGACATCGCCGCGAAAACCGTCCGCACCATCGCGGAGAACGTCGAATGCCCCTCGCTGTCCGCGGACGGCAAACGCATCGCCTTCAAATCGGCGATCGACCAGGATCCGGCGAAAGGCTGGCGGCTGACCGTGCTCGACTTCGCCACCGGCGCGAGAACCCCGCTCGCGGAAACGCGCAGCGTGGACGACCAGCCGGCCTGGCTCGACCCGGACACCATCGGTTACGCACTCCCCCGCGGCACCGGCGACTCCGATATCTGGGCCGTCCCCGCGGACGGCGCCGGCGCCCCCAGGCTGCTCATCCCGCACGCCGAGTCCCCAGCTGCCCTCCGCTGACGAAATACGCGACTGCTGTGCCATTCGTTACCAATCCGACGGCAGCCACGGCGGAAACGGATATCTACCAGCAGATGGGCTGCGGACCGTTTCCGCCTACTTTCGGTCGGATCGGTAACCTGGCGAGCCAGGAGGCGATGCGATGCTTCGTGTCTCTGTGCTGGGAGAGCAGGCGATCGTCGACGACGCGACCGGCGGTGTCGTCACGCGATCGCCACGGACGATCGCGCTCATCGCGTTTCTCGTCCTCCACGCCGGATACCCGCAGCCACGGCAGCGCATCTCCCAGCTGTTCTGGCCCGACTCGAGGGATGGTCAGGCACTCACGAACCTGCGCCGCGAGCTGCATCACCTTCGCGGCATCCTTCGAGACGAGCCGTCGCTGGTCGTGACGTCCCAGGATTTGTGCTGGCACGACACCGGCACCAGCCGCGTGGACCTGCGCGTCTTCGACAGGGAACGGCAAGCCGCTGCACAGGCAACGGACGATGACGCGATCCAGCGGCACGCGGCGAACGCGATCGCCGAGTACCGCGGCGAATTCCTGCCGGGAAGGTACGACGACTGGGTGCTCGAGGCCAGGACTCAGCTCGCAGGACAGTGCGCCGACCTGTGCGACCTGCTCTGCGCGGTGCGCACCCGGGCGGGCGACCTGCCAGGGGCGGTGGCCGCCGCCCGCTTCCGCACCCACCTCCGGCCGCTGGAGGAGGCCGGCTACCGGACGCTGATGGAGCTGCAAGCCCGCCTCGGTGACCGGGCGGGAGCGGTGAGCACCTACCACCACTGTGCCTCGATCCTGGAGCAGGAGCTCGGGGTTTCTCCGGACCGGGAGACACGGGAGGTGATCGAGCGGCTGCTCGCCCGCCCGGCCGAGGTCGCAGCGCCGAGGGTCCCCGCCGGGCGTTCCGGGCCGGCCGCGACGAACCTGATCGGCCGGTCCCGGGAGCTCGACCGGCTGCATCGGCTGTGGCGGACCGCGGCGGCGGGCAAGCCGGCACTCGCCGTGGTCCACGGTGGTGCGGGGGTCGGGAAAACCCGGCTGCTGGCCGAAATCGCCGGAGCGGCGCGGTCGCGCGGTGCGGTAGTGGCGCGCGCCCAGTGCTTCGGCAGCTCCGGGCGGCTGCCACTGGCCCCGGTCGCGGACTGGCTGCGGCTGCCGAAGGTCCAGTCGGGCACGGCCGCGCTCGACCCGGTCTGGCGTCGCGAAGTCGAGAGACTGGTGCCGTCGGGCACAAGCCACGGGGACCCTGATGCCCCTGCCCCCACGATGGCTGACGGCTGGCAGCGTCACCGCTTCTTCGAAGGGCTGGCACGGGCCCTTATCGGGGTCGGCCGACCGATGCTGCTGATCGTGGAGAACCTGCAATGGTGCGACCAGGAAACGTTGGCGTTCCTCAGCTTTTACCTTGGTCTGGACCACAGGGCCCCGGTACTGGTGGCCGCCACGCTCCGCGCAGAGAACGCCGAGGCGGAGCCGGAACTCGGCGAGTGGCTCAGCGCGATGCGCGCCACCGGGCTGCTCACCGAGCTTTCCCTGAGCCCGCTGGACATCGACGGCACGGCACAGCTGGCCGAGGCAATCTCGGGCCGCCGACTGTCCAATGAGGACACTAAGCTGCTGCATGCGACGACCGGTGGTTTTCCGCTGTACGTCGTCGAGGCGATGCGTACCTCCGTCGAGCTCGGCAGCGCCGGCCCGCCGGCCGGGCAGCTGAGGGGCGCGCTGCGCAACCGGCTCGCGCAGGCGCCTCCGGCGGCACGGCAGGTCGTCGAGCTCGCGGCCGCCGTGGGCCGGGACTTCACGCTCGACCTGCTCACCGAAGCGAGCGACCTCGACGCCGACACCGTTGTTCAGGCCGTCGACGAGCTGTGGCGGCTACGCATCATCCGCGAGTTCCGCGACGGCTACGACTTTTCTCACGACCTGCTGCGCGAGACGGCGTACGCACAGATAAGTCCGCCGAAGCGCTGGCTGCTGCACCGCCGTCTCGCACAGGGACTCGAGTTGCTCCACGAAGACACCGACGCGGTTTCGGCCCAGCTCGCGGCGCAGTACGCCAATGGCGGTCAGCCGGCGCGCGCCGTCGCCTACTACCGGCGAGCGGCCGAGCTGGCGACGAACACGTTCGCGCACGCCGAAGCCATCCGGCTGAACAAGGCGGCCCTGGCGATCGTGCGGGCACAGCCGGACCGGCGAGAGACGTTCGAGCAGGAGCTGGCGATCCTCGAAGCACTCGCCGCGCCGTTGAACGCGCGCTACGGCTACGCCTCGACCGAACTCCAGCACACGCTCGAGCGCACGGTCGAGCTGGCGGAAACGCTGGGGCGCAACGACTCACTGGTCACCGGCTTGATCGGGTTGTGGACGTCACGATTCGTCCAAGGGCACATCGCGGACTCACACCGTGGCGCCGGCCAGGCGCTGGCTTTGGTCACCCCCGGTTCCGAGCCGAGCGGCTCGGCCCACTTCGCCTACGCGGGATCGTCGCTCAGCCTCGGCAGACCGGCGGAGGCATTGCGCCACTTCGAACTCGCCGCCGAACGGAACCAGAGCCGTCATCTCCTGACCGTCGGTACCCGCCCCGATGTGCACGGCACCGCTTGGGCCGCCCACGCCCACTGGCTGCTCGGCGACGACGCCTCCGCCTCGTCGAGCGCCACGGCGGCCATCACGCTGGCCCGCACGATCGAACATCCCTACAGCCTGGCCGTTGCGCTCGCCTACGGCGCCATCACCTGCCAGCTGCGGCACGACCTTCCGGCGCTCCGGGAAACCGTCGCCGAATTGCGTGAACTGTGCGAGCGTTATGGCTTCGCCTATTACCCGGAATGGGGCCTCATCCTCGACGGCTGGGCCAGCGGGGACGGCTCGGGCATCGCGCTGGCACGCAACGGTATCGGGAACCTCGAAGCGCAGGGCTCGCTCGCCCGGATGCCGTACTGGCTGTCACTGCTGGCCGACCTGCAGCTGGTGGACGGCAGGCCCGGCGAGGCACGCGCGACCCTGGACAAGGCGCTGACCGGCGCGCGTGCCCGGGACGACCTGTGGTGGCTGCCCGAGGTGAGCCGGATGCGCGCCGGGCACGACGACCACGACACCGCGGCGCGACGGCTGCACGAGGCCGCCGGGCTCGCCCGGAGCCAGGGCAGCACAGCCCTGGTCGAGCGTTGTACCCGCGACCTTGCCCGGCTTGGCGTTCGGCCCCCCGGCTGAGTCGCGCCCGAGCGCCCGAACGCTGCGCGAACGCACCCTTCCTAGCGTCGGTGGTGCCCAAGACGCTCCACCGCCAAAGGGGAAGATCACATGACCACCACACCCATCACCTCCAGCGACACCATTGCGCCGTACGAAGACCTGACCGCGGTCCTGCGCGGAGTCCTGATCAGACCGTCGGACCCCGGCTACGACGAGGCACGCGCCGTGTACAACGCGATGATCGACAAGCGGCCGGCGGCGATCGTCCGGTGCCGCGACGCCGCCGACATCATCGCGTGCGTCCGGTTCGGCCGCGCGCACGGACTCGAGATCGCCGTGCGAGGCGGCGCCCACAACGCCGCCGGCCTCGGGGTCTGGGACGACGCGCTCGTGATCGACCTGTCCCTCATGCGCAGCACCACCGTCGATCCGGAGCAGCACACCGTCCGCGTCGACGCGGGCTGCACCTGGGGTGACGTCGACCATGCGACGGTCGCGTTCGGCATGGCGACGCCATCGGGCTTCCTCGCGTCCACCGGAGTGGCCGGCCTGACGCTCGGCGGCGGGATCGGCTACCTGTCCCGTCGGTTCGGTCTCACGGTGGACAACCTGCTCGCCGCCGACGTCGTGCTCGCCGACGGAAGTTTCGTCACCGCAAGCGAGAACTCCCACAGCGACCTTTACTGGGCGCTCCGCGGCGGAGGCGGGAACTTCGGCATCGTCACCTCGTTCACGTTCCGCTGTCACGACATCGGCGAGCACGGTGTGGTCATGGCCGGGCCGGTTCTCTACGACATCGCCGACGCGGCCGAGGTGATGCGGTGGTACCGGCAGCTGCTGCCCACGTTGCCGGAGGAGCTCAGCGGCTGGCTGGGTCTGCTGACGATCCCGCCGGCCCCGCCGTTCCCCGAACAGCTGTGGGGACGCAAGGCGTGCGGCATCGTCTGGTGCTACACGGGTCCGCACGACCGCGCGGACGAGGTGCTCGAACCTGTCCGGACGTTCGGCTCACCACTGCTGACCGGTATCCAGGCCATGCCGTTCACCGCGCTCCAGAGCGCATTCGACGCGCTGTACCCGGCCGGGCTGCAGTGGTACTGGCGGGCGGACTTCTTCAACGAGATCACCGACGACGCGATCGAGGTACACCGTGAATACGGGCGGCAGCTGCCCACCGGGCACTCGACCATGCACCTCTACCCCATCGACGGCGCCGCGGCCCGCGTGCCCGAGGACGCGACCGCATTCGCCTATCGCGACGGCGGCTGGGCCGGCGTGATCGTCGGCGTCGACCCGGACCCCGCCAACGCCGAGAAGATCTCGCAGTGGGCGCGCGACTACTGGGAAGCGCTGCACCCGACCTCGGCGGGCGGCGCCTACGTCAACTTCATGATGGACGAGGGCCAGGACCGGGTGATGGCGTCCTACCGCGGGAACTATCGCCGGCTGGCCCAGGTCAAGGAACGCTACGACCCCGGAAACCTGTTCCACATCAACCAGAACATCCGGCCGGGGCGTGAAGTTGTGTAACGGCTGAGGGTGTCACGGCGACGGCCTAATCGGGAGCCGTATTGGCGGTGATCGATGATGAACACGAGCCGAGCCCGATACCGCCGGCGTTTGCTGATCGCGCTGACCGCGGGCGCCGTCGCCGGTGGCACTCTCCTCGCGCCCGGGGTCGCGCAAGCCGCGACGCCGTCCTTCGTTCAGGGCCAGGCGTTCACCACCGGCACCCGGGTGGCGTCGCTTCAGGCCAAGACGGGACCTGTCGGCGCGAGTGATCTCCTGGTGGGCTGGTTCGCCCAGTACAACACGTCCGGGCAGGTCCAGGTGTCCGACAACGTGAACGGGACCTGGACGCGGGCACCCGCCAGTACGGCGTTCCAGAACGACACCGGTGACATCGCGTTGTATTACGTCGCGAACAGCAAAGCCGCGGCGGCTGGGCTGACGGTCACCGTGACCGCTGGTGCGCCGGCCTACTTCCAGGGCTCGGTCGCCGAGTACAGCGGTGTGGCCGTCGGCGGGCCGCTGGCCCAGGTCGTCTCCAACCGCGGTGTGGGCACCGCCGTGGACACGGGCCCGACAGCCGCGGTCAACGCCGGGGAGCTGGTCTACTCGGCGATCGTCACCGGAGGCAACCCCCAGTCGGTCACTCCCGGCAGCAGCCAGGGAGCCCAGTACACCGCGCGCGCCGGCACCTCGAACGACTCGGCCTACGAGCAGGACATCCCCGCGTCGAACGCCGGGAGCCAGCATGGCGCGGCGACCCTCGGCGCCTCGACCGACTGGTATGCCGTGGCCGCGGTGTTCCTGCCCGCTTCCACCGGCGACACACAGCCGCCCACCACGCCCGCCGGGTTGCGGGCCACCAGTGTCGCGTCGACGAGCGTGAGCCTCGCGTGGTCACCCTCGACCGACAACACCGGGGTCACCGGCTACACGGTGTACCGCAACGGCAGCGCCATCGGCACCACCAACGGCGCCACCACGACCTACACGGACGCCACCGTGTCCGCGGGGACCAGCTACACCTACACCGTGGACGCCTTCGACGCCGCGGGTAACCATTCGCCCCCGTCGAGCGGGCTGGCGGTGACCACACCGGCCTCGTCGCCCAGGTTTGTCCAGGGCGCCGCCGATTCGCCGGGGACCAGGACGACATCGACCACCCTGACGCTGTCGGCGCCGGTCGCCGCGGGTGACCTGCTGGCCGGGTGGTTCGCCGAGTACGACTCGCCGGGCCAGGTCCAGGTTTCCGACAACGTCAACGGCGCATGGGTCCGGTCGGTGTCGGAGACGTTCACCAACGGCGGCGGCGATCTGGCGCTGTACTACCTGCCGAACACGAAGGCCGCGCCGCAAGGGCTCACCATCACCCTGTCCGCCGCCGCGGCGACCTACCTGCCCGGCGCCGCGGGCGAGTACGCCGGAGTGGCCGCCAGTGCGCCGCTGAACCAGGCCGTGGCTGCCAGCGGGTCCGGCACCGCCGCCGATTCCGGGGCGACCCCGGCGGTCAGCGCCGGCAAGCTCGTGCTCGGCGGGCTGATCACCGGCGGCCAGCCGCTGACCGTCACCCCGGGCAGCAGTCAGGGCGTCCCGTTCGCCTTGCAGGTCCACAACGGCAGCGAATCCGCCGACCTGGCCGGGATCCTGGCCGGCGCCGCGGGCACGCAGCACGCACCCTTCACCCTCGCCACCGGATCGGACTGGTACGCACTATGCGCCGTCTTCCAGCCAGGCTGATCGGCGGCCTCGCACTGGCCCTCGCGACGGCGGTGATGGCGGCGTGCACCTCGGCTGCCGTGCCGCAGCCGGCGCCCGGGCCTGGCGGAACCGCCGTGCCGACCCCGGATCACGTCGTGGTGGTGGTGCTGGAAAATCACAATGCCGACGCGATCATCGGCGCCCCGGATGCCCCTTACCTGACCTCGCTCGCCGACCAGGGCGCCGTGTTCACCAACGCGCATGCGATCACGCATCCGAGCCAGCCCAACTACCTCGCACTGTTCTCCGGCGACACACAGGGAATCACCGACGACTCCTGCCCGCACTCGTCCGCCGCGGCCAACCTCGGCTCGGAACTCACCGCCGCGCAACTGAGCTTCGCCGGCTACTCCGAGGACCTGCCCGGCACCGGCTACACCGGGTGCTTTCCCGGCCAGTACGACCGCAATCACGCCCCCTGGGTGGACTTCACGAACCTGCCCGGATCGGTGAACCTGCCGTACACGCAGTTCCCGCCCGACCCGGAGCGGCTGCCCACCCTCTCGTTCGTGATCCCCAACCTGTGCCACGACATGCACAACTGCGATGTGGCAACCGGCGACTCGTGGCTGCACACGAACATCGCCGGCTACCTCGCCTGGGCCCGCGCACACAACAGCATGCTCGTGATCACCTTCGACGAATCGGACGACTCGCCGTCCAACCGGATCGCCACCATGGTGCTCGGCCCCATGGTCGTGGCCGGCCAGTACGGCGAATACGTCGATCACTACCGGATGCTGCGCACCCTCGAGCAGATGTACCGGCTGCCCGCATTGGGGCACAGTGCGCAGACGGCCCCGGTCACGGATGTCTGGACTCACTGAACCGGCGCTTGACCTGGGCCGATACCGCACAGGAGGGTGGTGTGTGACCGCAGACGAGCCGCTGTCCTTCCGCCTGCTGGGACCGGTGACCGCACTGGACGGCACCGGTGCCCCGCTGGTGCTCGGGGGTCCGCGCAGGCGTGCGGTGCTGGCCGCTCTGCTGCTGGAGCGGGGGCGGAGCCTCCCGGTGGAGCGGTTGGTGGAGCTGCTGTGGCCGGCTCCGGCACCGTCGTCCGCGGCCACGATGGTGCACGGTGCGGTCGCGGCATTGCGGCGGGCCCTCGAGTCGCGCGGAGGTCCACGGGTACTGGTCACCCGCGACGGCGGATACGCGGTCGAGGTTCTCGCCGAGCAACTGGACATCGCGCGCTTCGAGACGGCTTTGGCGGAAGGACGTCGCGATCTCGCCCCGGCGCCGGGGAAGGCCGCCCGGCTGCTCGCGCAGGCGCTGGCCGAATGGCGTGGCCCGGCGCTCGCCGGAGTGGAGGAAACCTTCGCGCGGGCCGCGGCCCAGCGTCTGGACGAGCTGCGTGTCGAGGCACGGGCCCTGCGTGTCGACGCCGAGCTGCGATTGGGGCACCACGGGGCGATCGTGGCCGAGCTGGAGACACTGGCTGCGGAGCATCCGCTGCGGGAGGACGTGTGCGCGCTGCTGATGCTCGCGCTGTATCGCTGTGGGCGGCAGGCGGAGGCACTCGCGGCGTACCGGCGGCTGCGCACGGTGCTGGCCGGCGAGCTGGGGGTGGAACCCGAAAAGCGGCTGAGCGATCTCCATCTGGCGGTCCTGCGTCACGATCCGGCGTTGCACCCTGGGCCGGCCGGCACGGCCGTGTTGCCCGCGCCGCTCGGCTCCTTCGTGGGCCGCGGCGGCGACGTCGACCGGATCGGGGCTCTGCTGCGGGCTCATCGGCTCGTCACGCTCACGGGTCCGGGCGGTGTCGGGAAGACACGGCTCGCGGTGGAGATCGCTCGCCGGGAGGCGGACGCCGAGGCGGTGATCGTCGATCTCGCACCGCTCGCCGACCCGGCACTGCTGCAGGGGCTGGTCGCCGAAGCCCTGGGTGTGCGCGCAGAACCCGGGCAGCCGCTGGCACGGACCGTCGCGGCAGCCCTTGCGGTGCGGCCGGCCCTGCTCGTGCTGGACAACTGCGAGCATCTCGTGGCCGAGAGCGCGACACTCGTGCAGCTCCTGCTGGCCGCGGCAGCGCCGCTGCGTGTGCTGGCGACCAGCCGCGAGCCCCTCGGCGTGCCCGGGGAGCGGGTCTATTCCGTGCATCCGCTCAGCATCCCGTCGGAGGGCGAGAGCGCGGAGCAGGCCGCGGCGAGCGCGGCGGTGCGCCTGTTCGGGGATCGCGCGGCCGCCACCGGCTCCGGGTTCACGGTCACCGCCGCCAACGTGGCGCTCATCGGCGAGCTGTGCCGCCGGCTCGACGGCTTGCCGCTCGCGATCGAACTGGCCGCCGCCCGCGCGGCGACGCTCCCGCTGGCCAAGCTCGTCGACCGCCTCAACGACCCGTTCGCGCTCCTGGAGTCCGTGACCCGGGCCGCCGACCCGCGGCACCGGAGCCTGGCGGCCACCCTGGCGTGGGGACACGGGTTGCTCGGAGACACCGAGCGTTCGCTGTTCGCCCGGTTGGCCGTCTTCCCGGGACGTTTCGACCTCGCCGCGGCCAACGCGGTCAGTGGTGGCCCGGCCGAAGTCGAGCTGCCGCTCGCGCGTCTCGTCGCGTCGTCGCTGGTGCAGCCCGAGGAGCAATCCGATGGGGGCATGCGGTACCGGCTCCTGGAGACCGTGCGGGCCTACGCCGCCGCCCAGCTCGATCCGCGCGGACACTGCGAAGTCGCCGAGCAGCATGCCGCGCACTACCTGGCGGTGGCCGAAGAGGCGCAGCCGCGGCTGTTCGCGCCGCGCTCGGGCCCCTGGCTGGCGCGACTGCACACCGAACGCGACAACCTGCGGGCCGCACTGGCGTGGTCTTT
This sequence comes from Amycolatopsis pithecellobii, assembly GCF_009707865.1. Taxonomy (GTDB): domain Bacteria; phylum Actinomycetota; class Actinomycetes; order Mycobacteriales; family Pseudonocardiaceae; genus Amycolatopsis_E; species Amycolatopsis_E pithecellobii. The sequence continues at coordinate 33,184 of NZ_WMBA01000004.1, read as the reverse complement.
CGCCCACGACCCGCAACGCGGTGTGCGGCTGGTCAACTGCCTGTGGCACTACTGGGACCTGCGGGGCGCACGGGACGAGGGTTTATACTGGGTCCACAAGGCCCTCACGGCGGCCGGCTCCGGCCCGGAACGCCTTCCGTTGTTGTCCGCAGGCTCGCTGCTGCATTTGGGCCGTGCCGATCTCGCCGACAGCGAACAGTGGGCAGGCGAGCAACTCGCGCTCGGCCGGGCACACGAGGCACCGTCCTGGACGGGTGATGCGCTGGCTCTCCTCGCCACCGTCGACTGGGCCCGCGGCCGCTACGACCGCGCCCAGCGCCGATACGAGGACGGCGTGAGCCTGTCTCTGGCGGGAGGCGATGTCTGGGGCGCGTCCCTCGCCGAGGCCCAGCTCGCCCGGCTGCACCGCGATCGCCGCGAACCCGACGCAGCACGCGCGATGGCCCTGCGGGCGCTGGCCCACGCGGAGGAGCCCGGCGAGAGCACCGCGCGTGGCCTGGCGCGGGATGTGCTGGCCTCGATCGAGCATCGGTGGGGCGACGCGGAGGAGGCCGCCCGGCTCACCGGCGAGGCGCTCGCGCTGTACCGCGAGGTGAACTACGCGGAGGGCGAAGCCTCGGCCCTGCGGTCGGCCGCGACGATCGCGCTCGGCGCGGCGCGGACCGCCGACGCGAGGGCTGCTTTCCAGGCCGCGCTCGAAGTCTGCCGGCGCATCGGACATCGCGCGGGAACGGCCGAGGCGCTCGAAGGGCTCGCCGAGGTCGCCGCGGTCACCGGCAGCTCGGACCAGGCGGCGGCACTCAACGCCGAGGCGGCCCGCCTGCGGGACGAGACGGGTATTCCGCGGTTAGCCGGCGATTAGCCCGGGGCGCGAGGCTGGGCTTCTCAACTCGACCAGGAGGCTGCCGTGACCACGTTCGCCGACCTCGCCGTTCCCGCCATCCGTCCCGGCGATCCCGGTTACGACGGGGCGCGGGCGGTGTTCAACGCCATGATCGACCGTCGCCCGCTGGCGATTCTGCGCTGCCGCGATGCGCACGACGTCGCCACCGCCATCAGCTACGCCCGCATGCACGACCTGCCGCTGGCCGTCCGCGGTGGCGGACATGGCGTGGCCGGCAATGCCGTCTGTGACGGCGGGATCGTGCTCGACCTGTCCGGCCTGAAGACGGTGACGGTCGACCCCGGGCGGCGGATCGCGCAGGCCGGCGCCGGGCTGCTGCTCGGTGACCTCGACGCCGCGACCCAGCGCCACGGCCTGGCCACGCCGCTGGGCGTCATGTCGGGAACGGGCATCGCCGGGCTCACCCTCGGTGGCGGCCTCGGCTGGCTCACCGGTGCACACGGCCTGGCGTGCGACAACCTGGTCGGCGCCGAGGTGGTGACCGCGGACGGCGACATCCTGGACGTCGGGCCCGAGACACACGCCGACCTGTTGTGGGGGCTGCGCGGCGGTGGCGGCAACTTCGGTGTGGTGACTTCGTTCCACTACCGCCTGCACCCGGTCACGCAGGTCCTCGCGGGCGCGCTCACCTATTCCTGGCCGGCCGCGCGCGAGGTGCTGCACGAGCACCACCGCTTCATGGCCGGCGCGCCCGACGAACTGACCAGCTCGGTCTCGCTGGGCGTCGACGCCAATGGCGACCCGGGTGTCACCGTCGTCGTCTGCTGGTCCGGCGATCTCGAGGAGGGGGAACGCGTACTCCGGCCACTGCGCGCGTTCGGCGCACCCCTCGAGGACTCCATCGCGCCGGTTGCCTACCTCGACTGGCAGCGCCTCCCCGACGCCGGCTTTCCCCGTGGGCGTCTGCACTACTGGAAGTCCGGCTACCTGCGCCACCTCACCGACACCGCTGTCGACGCCCTGCTCGCCGTCACGCCGACCATCCCGACCCCCGAGACCGGAATCGGACTGCAAGGAGTGCGGGGTGCCGCCGCCCGGGTGCCCGTGGACGCCACGGCGTTCCCCCACCGAGCCCAGCAGTACGACCTGCTCATCCTGGCCCAGTGGGCCGACCCGGCGCGCACCGACGAACTCGTGAGCTGGGCCCGGCGCGCGTTCGGTGCCGTGGCACCGCATCTCGAAGACGCCGTCTACGTGAACAACCTCGGCAACGAAGGACCCGACCGCGTCAAGTCGGCCTATGGCCCCAACCGCGACCGGCTGGCCGCGCTCAAACGCACCTACGACCCGGCGAATGTGTTCCGGCTCAACCACAACGTCGCACCCCTATCATAAAGCTGTTTGACATAGCTACTATGTGAGGGAAATGCGGGTCGTCCCCGCACCCCGGTGAAACCGAAGGTGGTCGAGAGTGGAACCGACAGGAGCGAACGTCCGGTCCGGTGGGGACCTGCTCGTGCAGTGTCTCCTGGAGCACGACATGTCGTTGTGGTCGTGTGTGCCCGGCGAGAGCTTCCTCCCGGTGCTCGATGCGCTGCACGAGCGAGGCGACCGGGTACGTCTCATCACCGCGCGGCATGAGGCAGCTGCGGCGAACATGGCTGAGGCGGCAGGGAAACTGACCGGGCGTGCCGCCGTCTGCCTCGTCACTCGCGGGCCGGGGGCGACCCACGCGAGCATCGCGCTGCACACCGCCTATCAGGACGGCACCCCGCTGATCCTCGTGGTCGGCCAGGTCGAACGGCGGCACCTCGGGCGGCAGGCGTTCCAGGAAATGAACTACGAGCACGTCTTCGGCAGCTCGGCCAAAGCCGTGGTCACCGTGATGGACGCGGACCGGATCCCGGAGCACGTCGCACGCGCCGTCGCCACGGCCCACGGTGGCCGCCCCGGGCCGGTCGTACTCGTGCTGCCGGAGGACGTGCTTTCCGACCGGACCGATGCCCCCGTGATGTACGCGCCCGAGCCGGCTTGCCCGGATGTCACGGCGGCTGATCGCGACCGGCTGCTGGTCGAACTCAACGCCGCCGAACGTCCGGTCCTCATCGTCGGTGGGCCGGGATGGCGCCAATCCGTCGGCGAGCAGGTCATCGCTTTCGCCGAGCGCAACGACGTTCCGGTCGCCGCCGCGTTCCGGTGGCAGGACGCCGTACCCAATGCCAGCCGCGCCTTCGTCGGCTACCTCGGGCTCGGCTGCAGCCCGAAGCTGCGAGCGCGCCTCGCCGAGGCGGACCTCATCGTCGGCCTCGGCCCGCGGCTGGACGATCCCACCACCGACGGTTATGCACTGACCGACACCGCCCGCCGGCTCGTGCTGGTATCGGAAGCCGCGGACGAGCTGTACGGTGGCGCCATCCCGCACCTGGCCTTGCACGGCAGCCTGGCGTCGGTCGCCGATGCGCTGAAGGCGAGCCACCTCCGCGAAAACGCGTCCCGTCGCGGCTGGTTGCCGGAACTGCGCGCCGAACAGGAACGGTTCACCAGTCCCCCCGTGCCGGCGCCCCAACCGGACCTGGCGTCGATCGTCTCGCACGTCCGGAACACGGTTCCCGACGACGCGGTGATCACCAACGGCGCCGGGAACTACACCGTGTGGCTCCAGCGTTTCTTCGAGTTCCGGCGCTTCCACACCCAGCTCGCGCCCCGCAACGGGGCCATGGGCTACGGCCTGCCTGCCGGGCTCGCGGCCGCCGCGCTGCATCCGGACCGTGTGGTGGTGACCTTCGCCGGTGACGGGTGCCTGCTCATGAGCGGCAGCGAACTGGCGACCGCGGTCAAGTACGGGCTTCGTGTCGTCGTCGTGGTGGTCAACAATTCGATGTTCGGGACCATCCGGATGCACCAGGAACGGGCCTACCCGGGCCGGGTGATCGCCACGCAGTTGCACAACCCCGACTTCGTCGCCTATGCCAGGTCGTTCGGCGCCGCCGCACACCTGGTGCGCACCACCGGCGAGTTCGCGCCGGCATTCGCCGAGGCATTGAGCCACCACGGACCCAGCCTGATCGAAGTCCGCACCGACGCGGAGCAGATCACCCCGGATCTGCGGATCGCGGACCTCGGTTAGCAGCGATTCGCGCGCCTCGGCAGATCACAGGCACGATCCCGGGTCTGCCGAGTCGCCGATGATCGCGACGAGCGTCCTGCGCAGCGTCTGGACCTGATCTTGGCTGAACATGTCCAGAGCCGCGGCTTCGACGGCGGCACAAGCCTCGGCCACGGTCGCTCTCACTGCGTCGCCGGCGTCGGTGATCACCGGGATACGCAGGCGGCGGTCGCCGGGGGCGTTGTGGCGCACCACGAGTCCCCGGCGCTCGAGCCGGTCGAGCTGGCTCATCAACGTCGTCTTGTCCAGCCCCAGCGCTTTACCCAGGTCGGACTGAGTGAGTCCAGGGGACTTGTCGAGGGCGCTGAGCACGATGTACTCGCGCAACGAAAGCCCGTGCTCCTCAGCCACGGCACCGGTCGCCGCACGCAGGTGCTGTGCAGCCCGGTGCAGCAACCAGGTGATCTCGGAATCGACGGACGGGCTCGGGCCGGCGCCCTCCAGCGGCGGTTGAGGTGCACTTCGCATCACAGAACCGTATTTCACGGCAGAGACATCGCGTCAGGCGATCCGGCAACCGTACCGGAATGATCCCCTCAGCCGAGGACGGATTCGTAGTAGCGGCGGATCCGTTCCTCGGACGACGCGTGGGTGAAGACGTAGAAGTCGCCACGGTGAACCGCGTCGATGACCTTCTTCGCCACTTCCGCGGCGGTCAGCCAGTCCGACGAGGAGCTGCGGGCGGTCGCACGAAGCGCCGCGTTGAGGTTCGTCGGCACGCCGCCGGGACAGACGAGTGTCACGCCGATGCCGGCTTCATCGGCGGCCAGTTGCAGCCGTAGCGTCTCGGTGAACGAGATCAGCGCGCGTTTGGCGGCCACATAAGCGCCAAGGCGATCCTCCGCGACCAGCCCCGCGAGCGAGGCGATGGTGACGATATGCGCGGGTCGCGCCGCCGCCCGCATAAGCGGAACCAGGGCGCGCGTGAAGTTCACCGATCCGTACAGGTTCGCGCCGAACACGTCGGTCCAGTCCTGCGGCGTCAGCTCCCACACCGCGGGGCGGTGGGGGCCGAGCCGGCCCGCGCTGCTGACCAGCATGCCGGGCGTGCCCAGGTCCTCGACGATCCGGGCCGTGACCGCGTCGACCGCCGCCGCATCAGCGACATCGACGGTGAACGCACGGTGCCGCTCGGGGCCGGTGGTCAGCGATACGGTCTCAGCCAGGCCCGCGCCGTCGAGGTCGATCAGGGCCAGTCGCATGCCCAGGGCGCTGAGGCCGATGGCGATCTCCCGGCCGATCCCGCTCGCGCCGCCCGTCACCACGCCGACCACACCATCGAACCGATTCATGATGCACTCTCCTTTGTGGACATCGGAAAACTCGTTACGACCGCGGGAGCAAAGAGTCGTCGATGACCTCGCTGGGGTCGAAGGGGCCGAACCGCTGCACGCCCTGCTTTTCCAGGACGGCCATGACCGCCCGCGCGTCGCCGGCGGTGAGCGGGGCCAGCGCGAACGTGCCCGCCGCGCGGACACCGGCCAGCTGGGCGGCTGCGGTCGGCTCGTCGATCTTCGCGGCCTTCGCCAGCGCCGCCACCACTCGCTGGTCACCCCGGAGGGCCAGCTGGGACGCGGCGGCGAGGCAGCGGAGCAGACCGGTCACCGCCTCGCGCTGACCGGTGGCCACCCGCGCGGACACCGCGATGACGGTCGAGAGGATCGGGGCGATCCTCGGGTCGGCGGAGACCTCGGCGATCTTGTGCACACCGGCCGCGGTCACGGTCGCCGGCAGCGGCTCCGGATAGACGAGCCCCTTGATCGCCCCGGACGCGGCGAGGCCGAACAGGCTGCTCGCGCTGCCGCCGTAGGTGATCTTGACGTCGGTGCCGGGCTGGAGACCGTTTTCGCTGAGCGTCTCGCGCATCACCAGGTCCGCCACGGCGCCCGATGCGGACGCTCCGACCGTCTGTCCTTTGAGGTCACCGATCGACCGGATCTCCTTGGCACCCCACAAAAAATAGGGGGCGTTGCCCACGGTCGCCGCGATCTTGATGCCGGCCGGGTTCTTCGACGCAGTGGCCAGGACCGCGCCGGTACCGTCACGCACCGCCTGGATCTGCCCGGCGGCCAGCGCCGGGCCGGCCGCCGCGGCGTTGAGCACGGTAATCGACGGCGCGACCCCGTAGGGCGCGCACATCTGCGGTTCGCTCCCCATGAGCAGTTCCGGCGCGAAGCTCGCCGACGGGCTCAGGATCGCGTAGGAGATCTTCGTCAGACCGGAGGCCGAATCGCCCGGCTGTCCCGTCGAGCACCCGGCGAGAATCACGGCCAGCGCCGCCACCAGCCCGTACCGACGCCTCATGCAGTACGCCAGCGGTCAAAGTACTTTTCCACCCGGCCCAGCAGACCGGTGACGAGCATGCCGAGGACCGAGATCAGCACCACCGCCACGAACAGCCGGTCCGTGTTGAAGGTCGCGGCCGAGGACACGACGACGAACCCGAGCCCTTGCGTGGAGGAGATGAACTCGGCGAGCACCACACCCAGCAACGCGTGCCCGATGCCGAGGCGTAGACCGGAACTGATCGCCGGCACCGTGCCCGGCAGCACCACCGTGCGCAGCACCCGCAGATCCGAGTTGCCGTAACTGCGCGACATGGCGATCAGCGACGGCTCGATCGTGACCACACCGGCCCGCGCGTTGACGATGATCGGCACGATCGCGCTCAGCACGACCACCCAGACCTTCGACTCCAGCCCCAGGCCGAACCAGATCACGAACAGGGGCGCCGTCGCGATCCGCGGGCTGGTGTTGAGGAACAGCACGATCGGGTTCAGCAGCGCGTCCAGCCTGCGGTGGTACCAGCCCATCAGGATTCCGATCGGCACCCCGAGCGCGACCGAGATCAGGAAACCGTAGGCGAACTCCTGCCCGCTGGCGGCGAGGTCACGCCACCCGTTGCCGGCCGGGCCGAAATACTCGACCAGCGAATCCCAGATCCGGGACGGCGAGCTCACAAAGGCGGCATTGGCCACGCCGGTCCGGGCCAGCACCTCCCACAGCGCCAGCAACACGACGACGGTCACGGCGCCGAGCAGAACCCGTTCGCGGTCTTGAAGCTGCCGAGCCAGCCAGGAACGCCGGCGCGCCGGCGCGGCCACCACGGGCCGCTCCTGCATACCCACAGTCATTGCGGTCCCTTTCCTCAGAGTGTTTGGAAATGGTGTGCGTGGCGGTGCCGGTGGCGGCCCCTGAGTCCGCGCGAGTTGCGCGTTCCCGGTGCGCGAGTTGCGCGTTCCCGGTGCGCGAGTTGCACGTTCCCGCCGCACGCAACGCTCAACTCGCGCGCACGCAACGCTCAACTCACCCGCACGCAACGCTCAACTCGCGCGCTCCCAACGCTCAACTCGCGCGGCTAGTTCGCCGGGGCCAGCGACGTATCGATGGCGTCCGCCGGATCGAAGCCGTCGAACTTCTGGACGTTCGCGCTCTCCAGTGCGTGCATGACGTCTTTCGCGTCGTCCGTCGTGAACGGGCCGAGCTGGAAAGCGGTGGGCGCCGCGATGGCGTCGATCTCCTTCTTGGCCGTGTCCACACTCTTGCCCTCGGCCTTGGCCAGTGCCTGAACCACCTTGGGATCCTTGGCGAGCGTCAGCTTGATCGCCGCCTGCAGGCACTGCAGCAGGCCCTTCACCGCGGGCTGATGTTGCGAGGCGAACGGCTCGGCCGCCGCGATCACCGTGGCCAGGGTCGGTGTCACCGTCCGGTACTCGGCGACGTTGGCAAGCTCGTGCACCCCTGCCCTGGACGCCACCTCGGGCAGCGGCGGCGGGAACAGGAAGCCCTGGATCGCGTTCGACGCGGCGAGGCCCAGCACGGCCGTCGCATCACCGCCGTAGGTGATCTTCACATCCTTGCCGGCCTCCATGCCCTGCTCCGCCAGCAACTGCCGCATCGCCAGATCACCGGTGGACCCGGCCGCCGTGACGCCCACCGTCTTGCCGCGCAGATCGGCCACCGACTTGATGTCCTTGGTGCCCCACACGTTGTAGGGCGGGCTGCTGACCGACGCCACGATCTTCATCGCGGAGCGGTTCTGGTACGCGCTGGTCAGCATCGCGCCGGAACTGTGCCGCATCACCTGGATCTTGCCCGCGGCCAGTGCGGGCCCGGAGGTCTGCGGGCTGACGATCTGCATCGTCGGTGCCACACCGTAGGGGGCGCACATGCCCGGGTCGTTCTGGATCGTCAGCTCCGGGGCGAAACCGGCGGTCGCGGCGATGAAGCCGACCGACACGGGCGTGAGCCCGGAGGCGGGTGCGGCGGCGCCGCCGGAGGAACAGGCGGCCAGTGCGACCGCGGCGGTGGTCGCACAAGCGGCGACGAGGGACCTGCGAAGAAACGTCGACGTCGTTGTCGGGTGCATGACTGAAGCTCCTGGTTCGATGGGGGGACAGGGGTCATTCCGCCTGCGCGGCGGAAAGCAACTCCCAGATGTGCTCGACATAGTCGGTGAAGCGAGGCTCGAGCCGGGTGTCGCGGGACCTCGGCCACGGCAGGTCGATCTCGATCGCGTTCCGGATGCTCGATGCGGGGCCGCGGCTGCTGACCACGACCCGGTTGCCCAGCAGGACGGCCTCATCGATCTGGTGCGTGATGAACAGCCCGGCCTTGGGCGTATCGGACCAGATCCGCAGCAGCTCGAGCTGCAGAATCTCGCGTTGCTGGGCGTCCAGCGCGGCGAACGGCTCGTCGAGCAGCAGGATGCTCGGATCGGCCGCGAGCGCCCTGGCCAGGTTCACCCGCTGCTGCATCCCACCGGACAACTGATACGGATACGACCGGGCGAACGCGGTGAGCCCGACGAGGTCGAGCAGTTCGCGGGCACGTTCCCGCGCGGCCCGCTTACCCACGCCGTAGGACCGCAGGCCGTAGGCCACGTTGTCCTCGACCGTGATCCACGGCAGCAACGATGCCTTCTGGAACACGACCGCGCGGTCCGATCCCGGGCCGGTGACCGGCTTGCCGTCCACCAGCACCGCCCCTGAGCGGTGCGGCACCAGCCCCGCGACCGCGCTCAGTACCGTCGATTTGCCGCACCCGCTCGGGCCGACCACGCAGACCATCTCGGAAGGCCCGATGTCGAAGGTCGCATCGGCGACCGCCACGAAGTCCTTGCTGCGACCACGCATCGGATAAGCGATGGTCACGTTACGGACACTGACCTTGGCGGGCACCGAGCCCGTGCCGGCCTTCGGCTCGGGTTCGCCGATATCGGCCAGCTCAGGTCCGACCTTGGTGGTGCCATGGGATACGGGGCGCATCGCCAAACCTCCCGGATGCTGTGGCGCTTCGTCGATCCACGTGCAGGAAAGGCGCGGGCGGCTGCCCTGCGAGAAGTGCCTGGCGTTTCCGTCGTCCACCGCGCTTGCAGCAGACTGTAGAGGTTAATTTCCTTGCGCGCAAGTAAATTCATGGCTAGCCTGACCGGAAGAGAATTTCCCCGGGAACAAATGAGGTCCGGCCGTGGCGCGCAGAACCGAAGACGATCTCCAGCCCGTCACACGGGAACGCATCCTGACGGTGGCGGCGGCACTGATGGCCCAGCGAGGATACCGGGGCACGAACCTCAATGACGTCGCCGGCGCACTGGATGTCACGCGGCAGGCGCTCTATCACCATTTCCGCAACAAGCAGGCGATCCTGTCGTCGATCTTCCACCTGCTGTTCGACCGGCTGCTCGAATCCGCGGAGCAGGTCGACGCCTTCCCCGCCGCGACAAGGTTCCGTGAGCTCTTCTCCGTCTACATCGACGTCATCCTGGAGGACACGGCGATCGCAGCCGTCGCGGTCAACGAGTACCGGGAGCTGCTCGATCCGGACCGCCACGCGATGCAGAAGGCTCGCCAGCGTTATTTCGAACTGCTGGAGAACTCCTATTCGGCGGGGGTGGCCGCCGGCACCTTGCTGGACATCCCGCCCCGGGTCGCGGTCCGCGTGGCCATCGGCACCGTCAACTGGGCGACCCGCTGGTATCGCCCCGATGGGCCCGCGTCGCCCGAACGCACACGCAGCTACATCGAGCAGATCGTGTTCACCGGAATCGAGCGCGCGGACCCGCATTGAGCTCCTATCGGGACGGGATCGCGGCCGGTTTCCGGCGGATGCCCTGCCGTTCGAGCTCCGGCATCACCTGCTCGACGAAGGCGTCCAGACCACTGGGATAGTCGATCCAGGTCAGGGCAAGACCATCGATCCCCGCCTCGCGCAGGGCGCCGATCTGCTCGGCGATCCGGGACGCCGAACCGACCAGCGGCAGCCCCGGCGTCGCCGCCACCGACCGCGACAGTTGCCGCCGCGCCTCGGGTGGCATCCGGGCGCCGCCCATCGTCCACTCGATACAGTTGCGCACCGCCTGCTCGTCCGCTTCGGACACATATCGGGAGACCAGCTCCTCGGCTTCCCGGTCGGTCTCCCCCAGCACGACACTCGCCGACATCCACACCTGCAGCTCGCGGCCATACGACTCGGCGAGCGCCCGGATTTCGGCCGCCTTCGACCGCGCGCCGTCGACGTCCCGCGCCGAGACGAACGCGATATCGGCGTAGCGCGCCGCGAATTGGTGTCCTCGTGGGGAAAACGCCGCGTTCATCACCGGCGGCCGTGGCGCCTGGAGCGGTTTCGGCTGCTGGTAACCACCATCGACCCGGACGAACTTGCCGACGTAGTCGAACTCGTCGTCATCGCTCCACAAGCGACAGACGACGTCCATCCACTCCTCGAGGTAGTCATAGCGCTCGTCGTGTTCGAGCTTGCCGGCGCCGAACATCTTGAGTTCCTTCTCGAACCAGCCGGCGACCACGTTGAGCCCGGCGCGACCATCGGCGATGTGGTCCACAGTGGTCAGTTGCTTGGCGGCGACCACGGGCGAGACCGTGAGGGAATGTGACGTCGAGAAGACGACGATGCGGCTCGTACTGGCCGCGATCCCCGCCGCCCAGGTGTAGGTCTCGAAACTGCGTCCCCACGGGTTCGTCTCGCCCTCGAAGCCACGCCACCGCGAGAACGGGATGGCTGCCTCGAACCCGGCTTCCTCGGCCTTCCGGGCCAGTCGCACGTTGTCGTGCCAGTCGATTTCGTAGCGGGACGGCGATTTGCTCAAGCCACCGCCGGCGGAGACGTTGAATCCGAAGATGCCGAGCTTGAGATCCGGGCCGGTGAACAGCGGGCCTCGCCGGTCACACGTCTCGATGGGCTGATGTGCGGACACGGGCATCCTCCTGATCGTCGTTGATCCGCTGGCGGGTCTGCGTTGTGGTGACGCGGGCGTCGACCGCGACGATCCGGCCGTCCAGCCCCAGCAGCACCGGGTTGATGTCGAAGCTGTCCACCTCCGGATGCTCGGCGAACCACCAGCTCGCCACCGCGATGACGTCGACCATCTGCGCGAACCGTTCGGTGCTCGCACCGAGCATCCGGCCGAACGTCGTGCGGCCCAGCGCCCTGGCCACCTCCCCCGGCTCGGCGGGGCACCGGACATGCGTCACGTCCCGATAGGGCTCCGCATAACCGCCGCCGAGCCCGGCGACCACGATCGGGCCGAACTCGGGGTCGCGCTGACCACCCAGCAGCGCCATCGCCACGCTTGGGGTGAACGTCTCCACCACGATGCGAGCACCGGGCGAGCGAGTGAGCATGTCCCTGGCGGCCTCGAATACGGCGGTGCGATCACGCAGATACAGGCGGACCGCCCCGGCCGCCGCCTTGTGCACGATGTCGACGGCGGACAGCTTGAGAGTGACCGGATAGCCGAGCTCGTCGGCCGCCGCGGCGGCGGCTTGGGGATCTTCGACCAGCCGGGCCTCGTTGAAGGGGACTCCGGCGTCGTGCAGCAACGCGCGTGAGGACCAGTAATCGTGCACCACCGGTGGATCCCCCGCACCCGGCGTGACGCCGACATGCCGCCTGACCGGCATGCCCGCCCACCGGTCCGCTTCGGCGAAGAAGTCCGCATATCGGCCCATCGCGCGGACAGCCCGCTGAGATCCGTCGAACAGCGGAACCCCGGCGTCGAGCACGAGCCGTTCGGCCTCCGCGGTGGTTTCGCCCGCCGACCACAACGACACGGCCACCGGCAGATCGGGCCGTTTGGCCACCTCCTCCAACGCCGAGCCGACCGTCCATTTCGCGAAGTGGCCCGACCATGCGGGCACCGCCATCAGGTGCAGATCGAACGTCGGATCGGCCAGCAGCGCCGCTGTCGCCGGGGCGATGAGTTCCGGCTTGTCGATCACTTCTCCGGTCAGGTCGAACGGATTTCCCGGCCTGGCGAGCTGGAACAGCCCCGCCAGTGTGTCCACAGTGGCCGGTGCGGGCGGCGGGCAGGTCAGCCCCGCGGCGTCGGCCGCATCGACGGCAATCGCGCCGTCACCACCGGAATACGTCGAGATGCCGAGCGCCCGGGGAGGCACGGCCGGGCGGCGCCACCGGTCGAACAGCTGCCCGGTCTCCCAGAGCTCGTCGAGTTCGTCGACGACGATGACCCCGTTCTCCCGCATCAGCGAGACCTGCACGTCCGCCGCACCGGACAGCGCGCCCGAGTGGGTCTGCACGGCCTGCCGGCCGAGCTCCGAACGACCGGGTTTGCACAGGATGACCGGCTTTCCGGCGGCCGCGGCCCGGCGGGCGGTGCGCAGGAACTTCTCCGGGTCCTTGAGCCCTTCGACGATCGTCAGGGTCGCCCGGGTGCGCTCGTCGTGGGTGTAGTGGTCGACGAAATCCCACAGGTCGAGGTCCCACTGGCTCCCGGTGGCGACGGCGTAGGTGAGCCCCAGCCCCCGGGCGAGGATACGGAGCATGAGGGTGTTGCACAGCGCGCCGCTCTGCGTCACCACCGCCAGCCCGCCGCGGGTCAGCTCGTCAGGATGGTTGAGCCCGGCCCGCGGCACGTAGCCGTCCGCGATGTTCATCAACCCCGCCGTATTCGGCCCGACCAGCCGGAGACCCGAGTCCCGGCACAGCGCCCGGATCTCGGCTTCGAGACGCGCCCCCTCCTCCCCCAGTTCGCTGAAACCGCCGGCTACGGCGGTGGCCGTCTTGATACCGGCGGCGGCACAGTCGGCGAGTGCCCGCGGCACCCGGCGTGCACCGACCACGAGCACCGCCGTATCCGGGACCTCCGGCAGGCTCGCCACATCGGGGTAGCAGGGGATGCCGTCGATATCGGTGTGCCGCGGGTTCACGGCGTAGAGCGGGCCGTCGAAACCGTGGCGCCGCAGGTTCTTCAGCGGCGCCGACGTGAACCCCCGGCCATGCGGGGACGCGCCGATGACGACGACCGAACGGGGCGCCAGAATGGACTGGATCGCCGCAAGGGTGTCCACGGATCTCCTCCTCGTTGAGGTCGTTGAGGTCGTTGAGGTCAATGTGCCCAGTGCACGGCGGCCGGATCGAGCTTCAGGTCGATCAGCACGGGACGGTCGCGCTCGCCCACCACCTTCTCGGCCTGGGCGAGGTCTTCGAGACTCCGGACGGTGCAGCCGAGCCCGCCGAGCGACTCGGCGACCGGCGCGAAGTCGGGCCAGTCGAACAGGCTGTGCTCGATCTCGAAACCGCGGCCGGCGAGCTTGCGGTATTCGGCGCCGTAGCAGCCGTCGTTGCAGACCACGACGATCAGGTCCACGCCGTGCCGCACCGCGGTACTGAACTCCGCCAGCCCGCCCAGCATGAAGCTGCCGTCGCCGACCAGCGCGACGGCCGGGACGCCGCGGTCCGCACATCCCATCCCGATCGCCACCGCGAGCCCGTTGCCGATGGCCCCGAAACCGGTGAAGGAACAGGTCCAGGCGCGTGGCCGGGAGACATCGAACCGCCGGATCACCTCGTCGGTGAAACGCCCACCGTCCACGGTGAGCGTGCGGGCGCCGGGAAGTCGCCGGTTGAGCTCACCGAGCGCGGCGGCCAGGTCGACGAAACCAGGCCGGCCGTCCCCTGTTCCGGGTTCGGTGCCGGCGTCGATCGAGTCGCGGAAACCGGTCGCGGTGTGTTCGGCCTCGCGCAGCCACGTGACCACTGTTTCGGCGAAGGCGCCGGCATCGGCGACGATGGCCGCATCGGCGGTGAACGCGGTGAGTGCCTTCGGGTCCAGGTCACAGTGCACCACCCGCTTGCCCTCCAGATAGGGCCAGCCGTCGCCGCCCCCGGTGTAGGGGTTGAGGCTGGTGCCGACGGCGATGACGCAGTCGCTGGCGAGGATGGCCTCCACTGCCCGGGGCGTTGCCAAGGTCCCGAAGACGCCCAGGTCGTGCTCGTACGCGCCGAACAGTCCGCGCGCCGGAAGGGTCGTCGCCACCGGCGCGCCGAGCACTTCGGCCAGCTCACGCACGGCCGCCTCCGCTTCGGCGAGCAGCACACCCGTGCCGGCCAGCACGATGGGGCGCCGGGCGGTGGCGATCATGCCCACGGCCGCGTCGAGCGCGGCCGGGTCCGGCGCCGGAGCTTGCCGTGGCAGCGCCGGCCGCGATTCAAGCAAGTCGGCGACTTCGGCGAACATGAAGTCCGCCGGTACGTTGAAGACGATCGGCCGTTGCTCGACCGCCGCTCGCGCCAGCGCGCGCTCCAGATCGGCAGGCGCTGACCGCGCCGACGCCGCGGTCACGTAACCGGCCCCGGTGGGCGCCACCAACGACGCCTGGTCGATCTTCTGCGCGTTGGTGCGGTCTTCCGCGGCCGTGTCCCCCGCGATCAAGACCATCGCGCGCCGTTCCCGCGTGGCCGACACCAGCGTGGCCACGCAGTTCGCCAGCCCAGGGCCATGCGTGACCGTGGCGACCCCGACCCCGCCCGAACCGGTGGCGTAGCCGGCGGCCATCAAGGCGGCGCCCGCTTCGTTGGCGGCCGCCACGTACTCGCCGCCGAAGTCCCGGATGAAGCTGTCGACGAAGAACATGTTCCCGTCGCCCATCACGCCGAACATCGTGGTCACCCCGTGCCGGGCCAGCGCGGCCGCCAAACTCGTGTGGCCCTTCACAGCCCGCTCCCCGCCTGCTTGCGGTCCTCGAAGGCCCGGATCCGCTCGTGCCGGGCCAGGATCTCCTCCGCGTTGACCACGAACGGGCCGTCGATCATGTCGCCGTCGACGACCACGATGGTGCCGGCCTCTTCCTTCGCCGCCTCGGCCTTGACCAGCTCGACGATCTTGGCCGCCCAGGCCACGTCTTCCTCGGCGGGACTGAACGCCTCGTTGACGATCGGCACCTGCCGGGGATGGAAGACCACCGAGCCGGCGAATCCCATCTGTGCGGCGATTTCGGCCGTCCGTCGCGTGCCCTCGGCGTCGGCGAAGGTCGAGTGCCCGACGTCGATCGGGTCCACCCCGGCCGCCCTGGCCGCCGCCACCACCCGGCCGCGCGCGTAGAGGTACTCGTGGCTCGGTGCGGGGAACCGCCGGAACGACCCGATGCTGAGCCGCTTCACCCCGATGTCGGCACCGAAGTCGCCGACGCCGAAGATCACGCCCGTCACCCGTGGATGGGCCGCGCAGATCGCCTCGACGCGGTTCAGGCCCTTGGCCGTCTCGATCATCGACCAGATCCGCACGGTCCCGTCGGCGACGCCTGCCGCGCGTTCCGCCTCGGACAGCAACTCGGCGGCCCGGTGGATCTCGCTCTCGCTCTCCACCTTGGGCAGCAGCAACCCATCCGGTCGCCCCGCCACGAGCACGGCGATGTCCCGCTCACCTTCCACCGTCGTGACCCGGTTGATGCGCACGATTCGCTCCCGGACACCCCAGTCGAGATCGGCGAGCTGCCGCACGGCGGAAGCCCGGGCCGCGCTCTTCAAGCTCGGGTGCACGCCGTCTTCGAGCTCGAGAATGCACACGTCCGCCGGCGAGCCGGCCAGCTTGGCGAGCAGGTTCTCCTTGTGCGCCGGCGCGATCAAGAAGGAACGGCGGACCGGGGTGGATGCCATGGCAGCAAACCTCTGTTTCGTTCGACAGCGGACGAATGGATCGCAGGAATCTGACCCCCGCCTGCCGCGGGCCTGCCCTGCCACGATATCTCACAAGATAGTTATGCACTAGAGCTATTTTGCCTATGTAAGGTAGCTTCTCGACAGAGCAAGATCAGCACACCGTGGACAAAGGACCGAAGCGATGCCCGTCAGCACGATCGATTCAACCCCCGCCCTCGTCGTGGTCGACCTGCAGCAGGGTCTATTGGGAGCCCCGACGGTCCCGTATCCGATGGAGGAGGTCGTCCGGCAGACCGCGCGCCTGGCCAAGGCGTTCCGCGCGCACGACCTGCCGGTGGCCCTCGTGACCGTCGAGGGCGGTGCGCCCGGACGCACCGAAGCCGGCCACCCCTCCGGCGACCGGCCCGCCGGCTGGTCCGATGTCGCCGAGGGCCTTGATCCCCAGCCCGGCGACATCCGCATCACCAAGCACCGCTGGAACGCCTTTCACGACACCGGACTGCACGCCGAGCTGACCGGACGGGGCGTGACGCAGGTGATCATCGCCGGCGTCGCCACGAGCGTGGGTGTCGAGGGAACCGCGCGCGGCGCCCACGATCACGGATACCACGTCGTGCTGGCCACCGATTCGATGACCGACATCGACGCGGCCGCGCATGCCAACAGCATCGAGCGCATCTTCGGCAAGCTCGGCGAGACCGGTTCGGTGGACGAGATCATCGAACTGATCGGACGGAACCGCTAGCGGGTGACTCCTAGCGCCGATTGGATGCGGCCCGGCGGCCCCGCTGCGGGGTGGCCGGGCCCGCGTCGTACTCGGCGATGCGTTCGATCAGGTCGCCGGCCTGAAACAGCAGGCGGCGCTCCCGGTCGGTCAGCGCGTACTCGACCGCCTCGCTCAGCCAGGCATGACGGCCGGCCGAGGTCCTGGCCACCACATCCCGGCCTCGTTTCGTGACATGCACGAACACCTTGCGCCCGTCACCGGGATCGGGATGGCGGGTGATCATGCCCGCGTCCTCCAGCATGCGCAGCGCGGCGGCCATGTTCGGGCTCGTCATTTGCAGCTCGGCGGCCAGCTGGCCGGGACGCTGCGGCGAGTCGGCCCGCGTGGCGGCCGTGAGGACCACCAGTGCGGCCGTCGAGAGCCCCTCGACCGCCGACCGCTCGCGGCGCAACCGCCGGTTCAGCACCTTGATCTGCCCGAGCAACCGCTCGACTTCTTCGCCCGCCACCCACTCAGCCTAGCAAGAAACATAGGTATCTCCGGTAGGTACTCGCGGCGAGCCGGCCGCGACCCCTTGACCTTCCCCAAGTACCTATCTAAGGTAACTACTCGATGAGATAAATTCGACGGGAGGTCGCAATGGACGTCGTCGTCGCACGCGACGTGGCAACCCAGGCGCAGGACAAGGGCACCGACAGTTCGTTGCGCCCTGGCGGGGTCCTGCGTCAGATGTTGTTTCACGACAATGCCCCTGACGGGCTCAGCTTCAAATTCTTCCGGAGTCAGTACCTGCCCGGAGACAAGGCCTTCACCAGCCCGCGCCACCACCACGCGTTCCAGCAACTGCGCTGGACGGAGTCCGGCGAGATCAACTACGGTCCAGGGCAGTACATCCGCGCCCGGGAGATGGCCTACTTCCCGCGTGGCGCCTACTACGGGCCGCAGGTGAAGGACACCGGCGTCGGCCTGCTGCTGCAACTCGGCTTCCACGGAGAGCACCAGTACGGCGGCGTGTGGGCGAATGTCCGCGAGGAGGCGATCAAGCGACTCAAGGAAAAGGGAACGTTCGCCGAGGGTGTGTTCGTCGACACCGATCCCGATACCGGTGAGCGCCGCGAGCGTGACAGCGGTCAGGCACTTTACGAAGAACAATATGCGGCTCTGACGGGCAACAAGTTCGTCGTCCCGGAAGAGGGCTACGACTCGCCGATTCTCCTGCACCCGCAGGCGTTCGACTATTACGAGGCCGCCCCGGGCGTGGAGGTCAAGCATCTCGGGAGCTTCTTCGATCACCCCGGTCCCCACGCCGATATCCGGCTTTCGGTGGTGCGCCTGTCCCCCGGCGGCACCTACCACTTCGGACCCGAGCGTGGACAGATCGCCTGGACCACCGATCCGGGGCTCCGTGTCGAGGACAGTACCTATCCGGAACTGACCTACCTCTACAGCCCTCGCGACGAGAAGGCCGAAATCTCGGCCGAGGGGACCGTGGAAATCTTCGTCGTCGAATTCCCGCGCCTGGACTGATCTCGCATTCCGTCATACCAAGGAGAAGTCACATGAGGATCGTGCACATCGACGAGTTGCCCGTCCAGAGCCGCCAACCGCGTGGACGCGAGGGCAAGTCGGTCAAGACGAGCATCATCATGCACGGCGACCCCGAGCGACTGGACAACTTCAATTTCCGGATTCTCTACGACGAGGCCGGTGACATCTATTCGCCCCGCCACCACCACAATTTCTGCCAGTTCTACTACATGCTCGAAGGCGACTACGACTTCGGCCAGACCGGCCACGCCAAGGAGGGCTGGCTCGTCTACGTTCCCGAAGGCGCGTTCTACGGGCCCCAGTCCGGGACACCCCACACCCGGATCGCGGTCCAGTTCGGCGGCCCGGCCGGTTCCGGCTTCCTGGACGCCAAGCAACACAGCGCGGCCTTCGAAGAACTCAAGAAACTCGGTGTGTTCGAAAAGGGGATTTTCAAGCGCAACCCGGACGTGCCCGGCCCGCGCACTCAGGACAGCTACGAAGCGATCTGGGAGCATGTGCGGCAACGGCCGATCGGCTATCCCGAACCGCAGTACCCGAACCCCATCTTCATGAACCCGGCGGGGTTCTCGTGGGAGCCGGTCGAGGGCAGCGCGGGAGTCGAGGAGAAGCTTCTCGGCGTCCTGTCCAGTGCTCACCTCAAGGCCGCCACCTACCGGCTCCAGCCCGGCGCCACCTTCACCGCGAGCGGGCGTGGCATCTACATCGTGCTGGCGGGCAACGGTTCCGTCGACGGCAGCGGGTATCGAACGTTGTCCACTGTGTACCTGGAAACCGGCGAGCAGGCTTCGTTCACCGCGGACGAGACCACCGAACTGGTCCACTTCGGACTGCCCACTTTGGACCAGATTTCGAAGGAGCCTCCCGCGCCCAGGGCCGAGGAGGAGCCGGCCTACGCCACGACCTGACAGCCGGCCCGCGGGGCTGCGGCCCCGCGGGCCCCAGCGCAAAGGAGCGCGATGACCGAACCGACCTACGTCCGCCCCATCGACTTCGACGCGTTGCAGGCGGTGGCCCAACGCGGCGAGCTGGCCATGCAAACCCTCCTGGGGCACGACAGCGGAGCCCGCAACTGCCTGATCAATGTCTTCATCCTGCCACCGCGAACCGGTTCGCCGGTCGGCTGGCACACCCACGAGGGCGAGCAGATCTTCTACATCCTGTCCGGCACGCTGATCTTCGAAATAGACGGCCGGCGATTCCGCGTCCCGGCGGGCAGCATCCAGATCACCCCGCCCGGCGTGCCACACCGGAACTGGAACGAGGGCCCCGACGACGTCCGGCTGATCTCGTTCAACACTCCCCTGCCCGACCCCGGCAAGCCCATCGCCCACCCGGTCGACGCCCCGGCCTGAGTGTCTGAAAAGGAAGCTCAAATGTCCACAGTGGACCAGCTGGACCAGGACACGCCGGCCGCGGAGGTCGACCGGCGCCTGGATGCGGCGGGCGCCGCCGCGCCGGAGTGGGGGCGGTGGGCGCCGCGATCGCGAGCGGAGGCACTCGACGCGGTCGCCGACGCACTCGACGCCGGCGCCACGGACCTCGTCGCTGCCGCGATGACAGAAACGGGTCTCCCCGAGGCCCGGCTCACCGGCGAAGTGAAGCGGACCACGGTCCAGCTGCGCATGTTCGCCGGCGTGCTGCGCGACGGCTCCTACCTCCGGATCGTGATCGACCGCAGCGACCCCGGCTTCGCCCTCGGCACAAAGCCGGATCTGCGGCGCTGGCTCGTTCCGCTCGGCCCGGTGCTCGTTTTCGCGGCGAGCAACTTCCCGTTCGCGTTCTCGGTCGCCGGCGGGGACACCGCCGCCGCGCTCGCCGCGGGCTGCCCGGTGCTGCTCAAGGCTCACCCCGGCCACCCCGGGACCTCACGGTTGACCGCGGACATCGTCCGCTCGGCGCTGCGCCACACCGGGGCGCCGGAGGGGACCTTCGACCTGATCACCGGCCAGGAGGCCGGGGTGCGGGCACTGCGAGACCCCCGCGTCACCGCGGCCGCGTTCACCGGATCCGTCGCCGGCGGCCGGGCATTGTTCGACATCGCCTCGTCTCGCAAGTCGCCGATCCCGTTCTACGGCGAACTCGGCAGCGTCAACCCGGCGGTGGTCACCGCCGAAGCGGCACACGAACGCGGACAGCAGATCGCCGAGGGTTTCGTCGCGTCGTTCACCCTGGGGGCGGGCCAGTTCTGCACCAAGCCCGGCGTGCTCCTGCTGCCACGTGGTACAGACCTTTCCGAGCACGTGGCCGAACTCGCCGACGGCGTACCGCCCGCCCGGATGCTCACCGCCGGAATCGCGCAGCGCTACCGCGAACGGCTCGGCGAACTGGTGAACGTCCCAGGAGTCAAGGTCCTGCTGAACGGGCGGGAACATGCGGATCAGTCCGGCGTGCCCGCCGTCAGCCCGACCCTCTTCCACGCCGGGTCGGTGCACAACCTGCACGAGCACCGAGAAGTGTTGCTGGAAGAGAACTTCGGCCCCTCGGCGGTGATCGCGGAGTACACTGTGGACGATGATCTGGCCGGGATCCTCGAAGCAGTCGGAGGAAGCCTGACGGTCACGGTGCAGACGTCGAGCCGGCCGGAGGAGTCCGAACGGGCACGCCTCAGCGAGCTGCTCCAGCTCGCGGCGCGGTGCAGCGGCCGCGTCGTGTTCAACGAATGGCCGACCGGGGTGGCGGTCACCGCGGCCCAGCACCACGGCGGCCCCTACCCCGCCACCACCGCCGTGCTGCACACATCCGTTGGTACGGCGGCAATCGAGCGTTTCCTGCGCCCGGTCACCTACCAGAACGCGCCCGACGCGCTGCTGCCCCGCGCACTCCAGGACGCCAACCCGCTGGGATTACCCCGCACCGTCAACGAACCCGGAGACTCCTTCCGAGCTGATCCCTAAACGTCCCCGTTCGCGCGAGCGCGATGGGCTTCTTCGCGCTGAGCCTCGGTGCCGACCGGATCTTCGACGACGATCACCTCGTCACCGGTGAGGTCGGTGTGGTGGCCGGTGGTGTAGAAGCGCACTTCGTGCCCGTCGGGGTCGTGGGTTTCCGGCAGGATCCAGCCGATCGTGGCGAAGTGGACGCCGGCGTGCCTCTCGCCGAAGGTGGTGAGGCGCTCGGCAAGCTGGTCGATCCCGTCCTTGTCGGGGACACCGATCGAGAAGTAGTCGAAGCCGCTGGCCCGCGCCGCGCGCTCGGGGTCGAGGACGAAGCCCAGCATCGGGCCGCCGTGGGGGTGTGCCATCACCAGCCCGGTGGCCCGGCCGTGCTTCGTGAACCGGATGACGGGGCGATACCCCAAGCGCGAGGAGTACCAGGCCTGAGTCCGGTCGAGGTCGGCCACGGGGAGCTTGAGGTGGTGGACGCCGTCGAGGACGGGTGCGTCGATCATGGTCATGCTGACTCCCACCTGATGCAGTCCGACTGCAATTATGCAGTTAGACTGCATCGCATGAGCGAAGGTGTCAAGCGACCACACGAGGCGCGGGTGGCGGCGACCGAAGAACGGATCCTCGCCGCCGCGCGGGAGCTGTTCGTCCGCCACGGCTACCACGCGACCACCCTGACCGAGGTCGCCGACACCGCCGGCGTGGGACATCGCACCGTTTACCTGCGGTTCGGCACCAAGGCCGCGTTGCTGAAGCGTGTCACCGACGTCGCCGTCGCCGGTGACGCAGACCCGGTGGACGTCGCCCATCGAGACTGGTTCCGGACGGCGCTCACCGCCCCGACCCTCGAGAAGCGCATCGCCGCGCTAGCCCGCGGCACCGCCGACGTGATGGAGCGCGCAGGGGACCTGTTCGAGGTGGTCCAGCAAGCACAGGCCACCGAACCCCTGCTGGCGGGGGCGTTCCGAGCCGGACGCCAGGCCACCCGCGAGCAGCTACACACCTTCGTCCGCCAGGCCGTCGCCGACGGCCTGGCCCGCCGGCCCACCGACCGGACGTGGCTCCAGGAAACCGTGGCTCTCGCCGGCCAGGCCGACACCTACCTGCTTCTGCGCCGCACCACCGGCTGGACCACGCGCGACTACCGGCGCTGGCTCACCACCACGCTGCGCCATCTCCTCGCCGCCGCGTGATCACTTGGTGCCGATGATGCAGCGGGCCAGACCGGGAAGCCTGACCTTGCCGTCTTCTTCGTAGGTGCCGGCCTCGGCGATGACGGCTTCCGCGATCCGCTCCCGCGCCGGTTCGCCGACCTGCGCAAGTGCCGAAACCACGGGCGCGACGTGCTCGCTGATCATTTGCCAGTACTGCGCGGGCGACCGGGTCACGAGTTCGACGCCGACATTCCACTCGGCGACGTCGTGCAGCCCCGCGGTTTCGTACAGGGCACCGACATATCCAGGGGCAGCGCACCGGAAAATATTCGGCCTATCCGGGTCGGGCGGCGCCGTTTCCTTCGCGATGGCCTGCGTGGCGATCGTCGTCCACGGATTTTCCCCGGGCTTGCCCCAGACAGAGGAGCAGAGCCGTCCGCCCGGCTTGAGCACCCGCGCGAACTCGGTGGTCGCTTTGGCGAGGTCGGGAAAGAACATGTATCCAAACCGGACGGAAATACTGTCGAATGTCGCGTCACCGAATGGCAGGTCGTCGGCGCTGCACACGGTGGTCTCGAAATTGGTGATCCCTCGCGCGATCGCCCGTCGGGTCGCGATATCGAGCATTTCGGCCGCAAGATCGGTCAGCACGACGTGCCCGCTGGGCGCGAGCTTGGCGACGGTCAGCCCAGGTTCCCCCGTGCCCGCGGCGATGTCGAGATGCCGTTGATCGTCAGCGATGTCGAGCCGCTCGATCATCGCAGCGCCGACCGGGGCCAGCTGATCCATGATGACCGCGTCCCATTTTTCCCAGCCCGCGGCAAGCCCGGCCCACGTCGCTCGCTGAGCGTCCCGGATCTCATCCCCACTCGCCATCGGCCCTCCCCTCAGCATTGGTGGGATCGCACGCTACCCGTTCTTATGCGCCATTGCCACGAGCTGGATCCTGGCTTGTGTCCGGACTGCCTTCACTTTCGTCAGGAACAGTGATCGGTGGATACGTCGCTCGATTGGCGCCTCCGGTTGACGGTCGAGATATGGCCTCGACCGAGATGCCGCCCGACTTTTCTCCGAACTCACTCGGGCACGAGGACGGATTTGTCGAGCACAGTCCCGTCGACGTATGTGCTGTCGAAGTCATTTTGGCGATGGAACCGCGGTGAAGACGGGTGCCGACGGCTGACGTAATCAGCCCGCTTGAATTGCAGAAATAGCACGTACTCCACCGTGCGCAGCTGCGCGTCCCAACCCCGGTGTTCTTCTTGTCGCAACGATGGCAATACGGGAGCGCCCTCATCTCCTCGGCGCCACGTCCTCATCGGTGATGACGGCAACGGTCGCAGCCGAAGCGGCCAGGGAATGGCCTCTTCTTCGGGCACAATCAGGAACATGCCAAAAACCTCAGCGCGACTGCTGGCGCTGCTCTCGCTGTTGCAGGCACGCCGCGACTGGCCGGGGCAGCTGCTGGCGGAGCGACTGGAGGTCAGCCCTCGCACGGTGCGCCGCGACGTCGATCGCCTTCGCGAGCTCGGCTATCCCATCGTGACCACGAAAGGCCCGGACGGCGGGTACCGGCTGGGCGCCGGCACGCAACTTCCTCCGTTGCTGTTCGACGACGAGCAGGCCATCGCCCTGACCGTGGCACTCCGGATCGCCACCACCACCGGCGCCGGCATCGAGGAGGCCGCGGCCCGGGCGCTGACCACCATCCGGCAGGTCATGCCCCCACGACTGCGCCACCGCATCGACACCCTCCAGCTCACCGCCGTCGAACGGTCCCCGGGGCCGCCGCTCGACAGTGGTGTGCTGCTGGCGATCAGTGGCGCCGTCCACGCCTGCGAGGTGCTGCGCTTCGACTACGCCACCGCGGCCGCACCACGCAGGGTGGAGCCGCACCATCTCGTCACATGGGGCGGTCGCTGGTACCTCGTCGCCTGGGACCTTGACCGCGACGACTGGCGCACCTTCCGCGCCGACCGGATCACCCCGCGCATCCCCACCGGACCCCGCTTCACCCCGCGCGAACTGCCCGGAGGGAGCGTGGCCACCTTCGTCATCGACCGGTTCTCGGGCTCCGACGGCTCCGGCGGCTGGCCCTGCCGCGGTGAAGTGATCCTCGACTTGCCCGCCGCCGAGGTGTCGCCGTTCGTCCGCGACGGGATCGTCGAGGAACTCGGCCCGGACCGCTGCCGGGTCGGCTTGGGCTCCTGGTCGTGGCCCGCCTTGGCCGCCAGCATCGGCAGATTCGACGCCGATATCGAAGTCGTCGGGCCGGCCGAACTGAAAGAGGCCTTCGCACATCTGGCCCGCCGCTACGCCAACGCCGCGACCGACCGCCGGCCCGGAATCGGAGACCTCACGTCAGGATGATCGGTCGCGCGTCGTCTGACGAGTTCGATCGCCGAAGGTGTTCCTGACGTAGCTCGTAAACGGTCTTCTCCCCGAGTCGATGACCGGGATATGGCCGTCGCGCCAGATCATGTAGTTGGGCAGCGGTGCCGCAGAATTCGACCGTAGCACGTTCCGCATCGATCGCTACAGAACGGGTAGACTGCCGGCCGTGGAGACCAAACAACGCCGCCGGACCGGCCGGCCCCGAGAATTCGACGTCGACGAAGCTCTCGAGCGCGCCCTGCTGGTCTTCTGGGAACAGGGCTACGAGGGGGCCAGCCTGGCCACCCTGACCGACGCGATGGGCATCTCCACCACCAGCATGTACGCGACCTTCGGCAACAAGGAAGAACTGTTCCGCAAGGCCCTCGAGCGCTACACCGAAGGCCCGAGCGCCTATCTGGCCCGGGCACTGGAAGAGCCGACCGCGCTCGGCGTCGCCACCGCCATCGTGGCGGGCACCGTTCGGACCACCACACGCCCGGAACAGCCCCACGGCTGCCTGGGCGTGCACGGCGCACTGGCCACCAGCGACTCCGGGCGCGGAGTCCGCGACCTCCTCATCGCCTGGCGCAACAACGGTTACTCCGCTATCCGGGAGCGGTTCGAACGAGCCGTTGACGAGGGCGACCTGCCCCCGGAGGCCAACCCGGCACTGCTTGCGCGCTACGTCACTTCGCTGACCTCCGGCATCGCCGTGGCAGCCGCCGGCGGCGTCAGCCGCGACGAACTCCAGGAAATGGCCGACGCCGCGCTGCGCAGCTGGCCGCTCTGCTGAGGTTCTCCGCCGCCGCGTCACCCTTTTGTAGCGATCGATGCAGAACGTGCTACGGTCGAGTTCTGCATCGATCGATGCAGAACTCGACGGCTGCCCTACAGAAGGGGTATCTGATGTCCGACAATGAGCTGCGCGGGTTTTACCTGCGCTACCTCGAGCAGCTCAACGCCCACAAGTTCGATCAGATGGACGAGTTCATCGACGAGCGGACCACGTTGAACGGTGAACCGGCCACCCGGGACGACCTCATCGCGGTGCAGAAGGCCGACGTGGACGCGGTTCCGGACCTCCACTGGGAGCTCAAGGAACTCCTCTTCGACGGTGACCGGCTGGCCGCGCGACTGATCAACACGGGTACTCCGGTGAAGGAGTGGCTCGGTGTGCCTCCCAGCGGCGCCTCCTTCGAGATCGTCGAGTTCGCCATCTATCAGGTCCGCAACGGGCGGTTCGTGCACATGACCGCCCTGCACGACGCCGGCGAACTACTCCGGCAGCTGACCCGCTGACACCATTCGAGAGGGAGACACATGACCATCACATTGATCACCGGGGCCAACAAGGGCATCGGTTTCGAGACGGCCAAACAGCTTCTGCAACTGGGGCACGTCGTCTACATCGGTGCGCGTGACGCCGAACGAGGCGAAAAGGCCGCGGCCGAGCTCGGCGCACGGTTCGTGCAGCTCGATGTGACCGACGACGCGTCGGTGAGCAGCGCGCTGGCAACGATCGATTCGGCCGAGGGCCGGCTCGACGTGCTGGTGAACAACGCGGGCATCCTCGGGGACGTCGTCGCCGACGGTCCGACGGCCTTGCGAGTGTTCGACACCAATGCGGTCGGCATCGTGCGCGTCACGGAGGCGGCGCTTCCCTTGCTGCGCAAGTCCTCGAACCCGGCCGTCGTCACGGTTTCCAGCAGCGCCGGGTCATTCTGGGCGGTGACCAACCCCGAGCGGCCGGAGTTCAACCTCCCGCTCGCGCTCTATTCGGCGTCCAAATCGGCGGCGACCATGCTGACGGTCCAGTACGCGAAGTCCCAGCCGGGCATCAAATTCAACGCCGTCGAGCCCGGCACCACCGCCACCGATATGACCGCGGCCTTCGGAATCGGACGGTCCCCGGCAGAGAGCGCCGAAGTCATCGTGCGCCTGGCAACCCTCGACGCGGACGGCCCGACCGGAACCTTCCAAGACGAAAACGGGGAACTTCCCTGGTAATCGCTGAGGAGCGGTGGGGGCAGCGCGGTTCGTGCTGCCCCCACCGTTTTACGTGCCCGTGACCAGTTGCTGGCCGCCGTCGATGTCGTAGGTGGCGCCGGTCAGTGCGGTGTTGGTCATGAGGTGCACGGCCAGTGCGGCGACGTCAGCCGGGCCGACCACGCGGCGGATGGGCAGCGTGGCGCGCAGCTGGTCCCGGCGTGCGTCCAACTCGCCACCGAGCAGCTCCGCCGACAAGGGCGTGTCGACGAAACCCGGTGCGATGAGGTTGACCCGGATGGGCGCCACTTCGAGCGCGAGGTTGGCGACCAGCGCAGGCATCGCCGCGGTGCCCGCCGCGATGACGGAAAGGCCCAGACCAGGCCGGCGGGCGCCGGTACCGCTGAGGAACACCAGGGTGCCGCCGGGACGCACCGTGCCGACGGCCAGCCGGGCCACGTGGATGGGCAACCACAGATGCTCGTCCAGCGAGCGCCGCGCCGCCTCCACATCCATGTCGGCCAGCCGGCCGTAGTATGGCCGGCCCGCCGTCACCAGCACGTGGTCGATCGGTGCGGGCAGCTCGTCGAAGAACCGCCCGAGCGCGAGCGGATCCGTTGCGTCAAAGGCAGCACCGCGCTGCGCGCCGAGTTCGGCGGCCGTCCGGTCGAGGCGATCGGGATCGCGCCCGGTGATGATCACGCCGGCCCCTTCGGTCTGAGCCAGGCGGGCGGTTTCGAGTCCGATACCCGCACTGCCGCCGATCACGACAACGGTCTGGCCGGACAGTGCGGGTTCACGCAAACCGGTCGGGGCGCTCATGTTCTGGCTCCCTCGAGCTCACCGCGAAGTGCCTTCAATGCTCCGACGAAGATCTCGGAAAACGTCGGGAATGGCTGGATGACATCACGCAGCACCTCCAGCGGCACCTGAGCGCGGATTGCCAGCGTGGCCTGCTGCAGCCACTCCCCCGCCTCAGGGCCCAGCGCGCAGGCGCCGGTCAGCCGTTCGCCGTCGCTGACCAGGGTCAGGAAGCCGGTCGACTCGGCGTAGGCGTGCGTATAGGTGGCCGTCTTCGCCACCTCGGCCAACCGCACCGTCGCACTGAACCGGCCTTCCGTGGCGCCCACCGACGCCGCTTGCGGATCGGTATAGACCACGTTCGGGATGGCTTCGTAGCCGGCCTCGCGCGTCTCGCCGAGGATGTTCGCCGCCGCGACCTCGCCCTGGTATTTGCCGACGTGGGTGAGCGGGCGCACCCCGGTCACATCACCGATGGCCCACAGCCGGTCCCCTGCCCGCAGCTGCCCGTCCACCCGGACGCCGTGCTCGTCGAACGTCGCATCGGTCGTCTCGAGCCCCACTCCGGCGACCCGCGGGCGCCGGCCGGTGGCGACCAGGATCCGGTCGCCGCGTAGTTCGCGGCCGTCGTCGAGAACCAGCACATAGCCGGCTCCGTCCCGCCGCGCCGCGGTGGTGTGCACGCCGAGCTGGAGCTCGACGCCGTCCCGCCGCAGCACCTCACCGAGCGCCTCGCCCAGCGCGGCCGGCTCGCGTGCCAGCACGCGCGGGGCCGACTCCACCAGGACCACGGCACCGCCGAGGCGCCGCACGGCCTGCGCCATTTCGACGCCGACCGGGCCGCCGCCGAGGACGAGCAGCCGGCGCGGGACGGCCGTCATGGCGGTCGCTTCACGGTTGGTCCAGATGCCGTCGAGTTCCGGCAGGCCCGGCACCGGCGGGACCACCGGGTCCGCGCCGTTCGCCAGCACGATGTGCTCGGCGGTGCGGCGCACCCCGTCGACCTCGACCACTCCGGGCCCGGCCAGCCGTCCGGTGCCGCGGATCAGGTCGATGCCCTTGCTCGCCAACCACTTCTGCTGGCCGGCGTCCGTGTGGTTCGAGACCATGAAGTCCCGCCAGGCCAGCGCACCGGCGACGTCGACGTCGGCGCTCGCCCCGGCCTCGCGGGCCTGGTGCACCGCCTCACCGGGTCGCAGCAGCGACTTCGACGGGATGCAAGCCCAGTACGAGCACTCGCCGCCGACCAGTTCCCGCTCGATCACCGCCACCCGCAGACCACCGTCCGCGAGTTCACCCGCGCAGTGCTCACCCGGCGATCCCGCGCCGAGGACGATCACGTCGTAATCGTTGCGGCTCATGGGTTCTGCGCATTCCGCTCGTCCACCATGTACTGCGCGTACCAGTCCGGCCAATCGGGATCGGCCTGCCCGGTCTCCTCCTCGTACTTCCCATGCGCGGCCTCCGCGCGCCGCAGCGCCGCGGCCAGGCCGGCGGCGGAGTCGTACGCGGCTCCGGTCACCCGGCCGGGCAGGCGCTCGGTCACCTCTTGGACGAACCACGTATTGCCGTCGGGATCAGCAAAGGAGAGCCACGAACCGTAGCTCTGCCGGTCCGCGCCCGGACCGGGCACCCGCTCACTCGTGCCCGCGTGATGGAAGATCCCGCCCGCGTCGTGGAAGACCTCGCTGACGTCGGCGCCACCGCCCGCCAGCTCGGTCCTTGCCGCCTCGATATCGTCCACCACCAGCTGCAGGCCCTCGACCGAGCCGGGCGTGGCGGAGGTGAGTCCGGTGCCGAAGATGACCGAGCACGGCGAGCCGGGTGGCGTCAGCTGCACGACCCGGAAGTCCGGGCCAGTGGCGAAGTCGGCGTCCTCGCGCCACCCGAGTGCCTGGTAGAAGTCCTTGGCCCGGTCGACGGCGGCTACCGGGATGACGACAACCTCGAGCTTCATGTCCACGACCGTGGCTCCTCTGCTGTCGTGCCGAGGCCGCGACCGGGCCGCCGGCGCTGGTACGGCCCTCCAGCGTCGCGCCGGGCGGCCCCGAAGTCCATAGCTCAGGAGCGTGAGACCGGCGCTTCGACGTCGTCGTATACACGGACCGCGGCCAGCAACCCGTTCTGGCGATGCTCGAAGACGCAGATCCCCGCCTGCGGCGGCAGATCGTGCCTGCCCCAGCTGACGCAGTTGTATTCCACGGCGGTGCGCACGTCGTCGTCGGTGCGGGCGCACGGCTGGAGTCCGATGCCGCCCTCGCTGAAGGCCCGGGTGAAGAACGACCGCAGCTCGCTGGTGCCGCGGTGGGTGTAGTGCGGGCCGATGGGTTCGCGGAAGTATCCGTCCGGCTCGAATGTCGCGACGATGGCCGCGGTGTCGCCGGCGGCGAGCGCGGCGTGGTAGCGGCCGACGACGTCATCCCGGCCGTCGTCGACGGGCTCGAGTATCGGCGGCCGGACGTGGCGTCGTCCGTCGACGGGCCACTGGCTGCAGTATGTCCGGAACACCACGGACCGGTCATCGGCGGATTCGGCGACGACCGCGACCGGCCACGCGACTTCGCGCCCGTCGTCGCCGGCCAAGTGGGCCAGCAACTCGACTACGGCCCGTCCACCGCTGCGCGTCGCCGCCACCGTCTCGATCCGCGCGTGCCGCTCGGACAGCCAGGCCCGGTTCCGCAGGACGAATCGCCGCAGCTGCCTATGTCCGCGGACCTCGCCGGCACGGGGATCGTGCACGACGACCTCGCCGGGCCAGACCGTTTCGAGCGCGTCGAGATCACCGTGCTCCAGCGCGGCGAAGTACTGCGCCACCGGATCCGCCAAGCCCGCGGAACGGGTCTGGCGGCGCGCCAGCTCGACGGCAGTGACGAAATCCGGAAACCACGGCATCCCGATATCCTCAGAGGTCGAGGACGACGTCCGTCTCAGGGCGCGCGCAACACAGCAATACGTGACCGGCCGCCGGATCGTCGAGCGGGTCCGGTGAGTAACTCACCGTCCCCGACAACAGCGGCGTCGAGCAGGTCTGGCAGACCCCCGTGCGGCACGACCACCGCGTCGGCACGTCGCAGGCCTCGGCCATCTCGAGCAAACTGGCCAAGTCCACGTCGAACGCGGTGGTGAGGGCGGCGCGGGCGAAGGTGATCATGGGCCCGGTACCGGCGGTGGCGGGGGTATGCGGGGCCGGCCGGCCGTCGGCCACGACACCAGGGTTGATCGCCGACAACGACGCGAACATCTCGGTGTGAATGCGGCCCGGGGCGATGCCCAGGGCCCCGAGCACCGCCGTCATCGCGTCCATGAAACCGGACGGCCCGCACAGGTAGACGCTGGCATCAGTCGGCAGGCCGAGCGCGGCGAGCGCGTCCCGATCCAGCCGGCCGTGGGTGACACCGGCTTCGGACGTCTCCGCGGTATCGGCCGTGTAGAAGATGTGGCTGTGCGCGTCCGGTAAGGAACGGATGAGCCGGGCGGCCTCGGCGGCCAGGGCATGCGTGGCCGGCCGGTTCGTCGTGTGCAGCCACCACACCGCACGCGTGCTGCGCTGTGCGGCCAGCGAACGCAGCATCGCGAGCACCGGCGTCACCCCGATACCGGCCGACAGCAGGACAACGGGCTCGTCACCGTCGCCGAGCACGAATTCGCCGCGCGGGGCCGCGACATCGAGCTCGTCACCGACGGCCAGCGCCGTGCCGATATACCCGCTGGCCCGGCCATGGCGCTCGCGCTTGACGCTGATCCGGTAACCGTCCAGGGCCGATGCCGACAGCGAATAGCTGCGCACCGGAGCCGGCTCACCGGCGGCGGGTAACCGCACGGTCAGGTACTGCCCCGGCCGGGGTACCGGCAGCGCGCCGCCATCGGCCGGCCGCAGGGAGACCGACGTGACGAGTTCGGTTTCGTGCACCAGCTCCGCAACACGCATGCGCCGGAACCCGTCCCAGGCCGGCCGCGGCGCCGGTTCCCGGCGTGGGTGGCCGGCCTGGTCGACCAGCTCACGGAACGAGTCGCGCCAGCCGGGACTGAGCGCCGGCACGTTCAGCGCGCGACGCATCGTCTCGGTGTCGCCACCGGGCAGATACAGCAACGCATCGGCCGATGCCACCGTGATCTGTTCCGGTCCGGTGCCGAGCTTGACGATGTCGTCGCCCGCCCGCACGAGCCCCTCCTGCCGGACCCGGAAGTAGAAACCGGGGCGGTGGTGGGCGACCAGCAGCGAGGCCATCCGCGGCTCGCCGAGACGCAGCCCGACGCGGTAACATGTGGTCCGGGGCTGGGTCACCTCGAACTCGGCGTCACCGATGCGGTAGCGGTCACCGATGCACACCTGATCGTCCGGCAGCCCGTCCACGGTGAAGTTCTCGCCGAAAATGCCGTACGTCAGGTCCGTCCGGTCGAGCTGCCGAGCCCAGTATTCATACGACTCGGCCTGATACACCATCACAGCCCGTTGCTCCCCGCCGTGCCCGGCGAGGTCGCCCTGTCCGTCGCCGTCGAGGTTCAGCCGGCGAGCCATCACCGGGCGCGTCGTCGGGCTCTTCCAGATGCCGGTGTGCACGACGCGGCCCTTCCACGCCACATCGCGGGGCCGGCCGACGTTCAGCGACAGAAGCTTGGCCATGGCGCGCCTCCCCGTCATCGTGGTGGTCCTCCCCACCTCAGACGGTGAGGCGCGGCTCGTCAAGCGCTCATGTCCCCCGTCGCGGGCGTGCCATCGGCGAGCCCGTAACGCAAGTACACGGCGCCCTTCGGACCGGCGGCCGGCGGTTCGAGGAGGGTGAGGTTCGTGGGCACCGCACCACCGTCGAACACCTGCTTCCCGACGCCGAGCACGATCGGGTACAGCCAGAGGTCGAGGCGGTCGAAGAGTTTTTCGCGCAGGAGGGTCTGCACGAGATTCAGGCTCCCGACGACCTTCACGTGTTCGTGGCGGTCCCGGATTTCCCGCACCGCGCCGGCCAGATCGGGGCCGAGCTGCGTGGACCCGGCCCAGGAGAGGTCGGGCTTGCCGCGGGAGGCCACATATTTCGGGACGCCGTTGAAGAGCGTGGCGATCTCGCCGTCCTTCTGGTGCGGCCAGTAGGCGGCGAAGATGTCATAGGTCCGGCGGCCGAGCAGGAGGGCGTCCGTGCCCTCGTACGCGGCACCGACCTGCGCCCCGGCGACCTCGTCCAGCAGGGGCGCCTGCCAGCCGCCGAACGGGAACCCCGCCGGGTCCTCCTCGGGACCGCCGGGCGCCTGCCCGACGAGGTCGAGGGTGGCGAACAGCTCGATGTCGATGAGGCCCATGCCGTACTCCCGGATGAGTTGGTTGTATCGGTCAGGAGGTAGACCGGCGGGCGCGGGCAGACTCATCGTTGCGGCGCCCGTGCAGGCGCGGCGCTGGGTTTCCGTCGTTGCGTGCGTGCCCCTTGCATGAGCGCGGCAGCCATCAAGACGCAGAGGGAAAGCGTCGTGACGTCGAGCAGATACGCGGCCAGCCACACGTGCTTGGCGATCTCGAAGAACCCGTCCCCCAGCACAGCCATGATCACGATCCCGAGCGCGCCCACCGCGGCCACGGCCGGCACCAGGCCGTAGCGCGCCATCGAGGAACGGCGGCGCACCACCGCCACCACCCCGGCGGCCAGGCCCGCCACCACCACCAGCGACGGCCACCACGGCACGCTCATCTCATCGAGCCACCGCTGAAACGAGTTGTCCGTCCCGAGATCACCCGTCGGCGGCCCTGCCACCGGCGCCGCCGCACTCCCCGGCGTCCACGGCGCACGCGGC